>JBAXDL010000001.1:0-211037 GCA_037140955.1 bacterium
CAGCAACACATGCACTACATGATCCTCCACAATCTACACCTGTTTCTGTTCCATTCTGAATTCCATCACTACAAGTTGCAACAAAAAAGGCACCAACCTGTCGCAAAGAAACACTTGATTGCACAACACCACCACCCGACAATTGCACAAAAACCATAACCTTGCCATGTGTGGTGGCAGTTCCATTTGTTGAGGTAAACTTCATACCCTTAATATCACCAGCATTTGTTAGTGGCGAAAGAGCAATGCTCCACGTACAAGCTTCGATGCTTGGCTTTGAAATACTTCCAAATTTAACAACACTGCCATCATATTCATACACCACACACAAACCCTGCGAATTGTCATACATTTGTATTCTTGTTGAACTAACAGACTCAACAACGCTAGCGCGCATAGTCTTTGAAATAAGATTCATTGCATATTGAGCACTTTCAGCACTTTTTTGAGTTTTCTTGGCAGTTGCATAGCTCTTCAAAAAACTAGCAAAAGACCCAGCTAGCATCACACCCACAAAAGAAAAAACAAAAATAGAAATCATTGTTTCCACCAAAGAAAAACCTTTTTTACTTTTTACTTTTTCATTTTTTTTCATTTTTTTGTTTTTAATTTATGGCAAGATAGCAGTTACAGAAACACAACTATTGGCAATATTACAAGGATTAGGAGCCACATTTCCCCAGGTTACAGCAGCAGAAATGCGCTTCCCCCCTGTAACAGCATCGCCTATAACAACTGCTCGAAAAAATTTACTAGCAGTTCCACCGGCAGCTTTATGACTATAGGAACCATTTACGTCTTGATACAGTAAATAATCCGTACTCGATGTTATACCATCAATATTATCAACCCTATATGTTCCATTGGAAATAACACTGCCATTGTCATTAATATTCTTCACCAATTCAACGCCTTCCTGTGCAAGTTCAGCAGCAATCACTTGGTTTTTAGCCTTGATTGAATTTTTAATACTTACGGTCATCAAAAGGGCAGTTCCAGCAAGACCGACCGACAAAATCATCAAAGTAAACAAAACTTCAACCAAGGAATATCCCTTTTTATTTTGCAGTTTTTTCATTTAGCGTGCTTGAAATAAAAAATTAAAAAATAAAAACAACTTAACACTTTCGTTCAGTCACATCGCCCTTAGTGGTAACATCCACACACATTTTTACAGCACCATCCAAACTGGAAGTAATGGTAATTGTTCCGAGAGATGTGTATGCAAAAGGAGAAATGAAAGAAAAGTTATTTGCTGTAATTGCCACTCTTTTCTTTGAAAGATCAATTGCTAATCCCCCTCCGATATCAGCACCACCAGAGTTTAGATAACTCGTACTATAACCAGTAACATAGGAGCTGAAAGTATAAGTTTTGGCATATTCATCTCCAATTCTCTTTCCTGTTAAGGCATCATTTTGCACAGCACGAATTTGTGTGGCAATTTGCCGCGCTACAGATTCAACATCAGCAGTAGCTTTTTTCTTATTATCATTTGCAAACAAAACACCTGTCATGATGAAAGTAATCGCAATCACAACCAAAAGTTCAACCAAAGAAAAACCACTTGAATTTTTTGCAAAAATATTTTTCATTTTTTTATTTTTATGTCATCTCGAGCTTGTCGAGAGATCTGAACAATAACTTACGAATCAAAAAAATTAACCAATCATGAAGAGCCAATAATTCAGCTCCGGGAAAATTTGCGGCAAAATAATCACCAGAAAAGCACCAGAAATCAAAAACGGAGCAAATGGAACCTGGCTTTTCATGGTCTTGCTTTTGATTGCAATCAAGGCCACACTGATCAGCGCGCCCAAAGTGAAAGAAAGCATCAAAGTTGCAATCACATTTGGCCAACCCACAACCATTCCCACCAAAAAACCAAGATACACATCGCCATATCCCATCCAAGTTTCCTTGGAATATGCAGCCAAAGCAAAGAAAAATCCTGCAGCCACAATTGCCCCCAAAATTCCAGCAATTGTTCTGAGCTCTAAAAATGATTTTGTTTGATGAAAAATTTGATAATCCGCAAAAAGAAAATATGTCAAAGAAAAAGCCACTCCCATCCACAAAACCAACATTGGAATTTCCATGTATTTGAAATCATACACGAAAATTATCATCAAAATTGCAAACACAATCAAATAGAAAGCAGTCAAGGTCCAACTACTAACAATATTGATGTCAAAAAAATAACTTCCAAGCAAAGCAAACATAATCCCCGTCAAAAGTTCCACCACGGGATATTGCCAAGAAATTTTCTCGCCACAATCTCTGCATTTTGCGCCAAGCACAATGAAACTGAAAAGTGGCACATTGTCAAACCAACGCACCTGCTTTTTGCAATGCGGGCAATGGCTGCGTTCCATCAAAGATTCCACCGCATTCAAACGATACACAACCGCATTCAAAAAGCTTCCAATAATAAGACCCAAAAGCAAAAAAATAATAGTCATAAAGCATCCTTGTCATTTTGAGCGAAGTTGAGAAATCATATCCACAAAAAAGCTAAAATTCTCACACAAAAATTCACACTCCTCTCACTGACAAAATAAAGTTTTAACTTCCTAAATTTTATCACAAAAACAAAATACGTGCAATTTTAAAATATTTTTTTTAAAATAAAAGAAGAGCTTTTTAATTCTCTTCTTTTTAAGAATAAGGAGATGTGTTCGAATTAAGCATTGTCTACTCACATGCACTACCAGAATAAGTAACACCTTCTGGTGTTATTGTTGCAGTTTCACAAACGGTTGCAGGTGAAACATCCGCCTTAATTGCAGTCATCTGAACTTCAAATGCACCCGTACCACCTGGGCCACAGGCATCTGAAGTATTATCACCAGCAACAATAACTGCGGCTGCATGATTTGCAGTTGCGGGATAGTTGGCAACATCAAGAAAATCAGCATCACAAGCTATAGACAATGCGGATACGGCACTTTTAACCTCCGACTTAAACGCGGCTATATTAGCCTTTGAACGAGCACTTGTAGTACTGACCAAAACAACTCCAGCCAAAATACCAATGATTGCAATAACAATCAAAAGCTCGATCAACGTAAAACCTTTTTTCATATATTTTTTACAAATGTATTAAAGATACATCAGATTGACCCAAAAAATTCTGAGTCAATCCAGGCACCTTCACTAATTCAATACGGGCAAGAAAAAGAATTACAAGCAAGTATTAGCGAACTTTGCACCATCAGCTGTAACTGTTGTAGTTCCATTTGGACATAATGCGATTACATCAGCCTTTAACGCATTTGTACTCAATGTAAATGTTCCAGCACCGGAAACACCACAACTAGATCCACCATCCACAAATGCTGAATGATTTGGTGTTACAGCAAGGCCAGTAACTGCAGCCAAAGTATTACCATCGCAAGCCATAACCGCACCAGCATGAGCACCAGTTACTTCCGATTTAAAAGCTGCAACATTAGCCTTTGTTCTTGCACTAGATGTACTAACCAATATAACTCCAGCCAAAATACCAATGATTGCGATAACAATCAAAAGCTCAATCAATGTAAATCCTTTTTTCATATATTTTTTCTATTATTTTATTTATTATTTTTTGCTAAAAACTCGACCTAACTATTTTAGCATATATTTAAACCCCATCATTCAAATATCTTATGATGCATCACAACTATTTTTTGCATAATCACATGTTATGGTTGGATTACTAGGCTTTGCTGCAGTAAAGGTATAACTAGAAATTGCAGGATTTGCAACTGCACCCGCAGTAACAGCATATCCAGTCTTTACGACACTTGGCCATTTTACATTATGACCACTTGCTGTGCATATATTACTAGCAGTATTGTATTCACTAATGCTACCATTATCATCCTGGCATGTCACCAACTCCGGTAAAACACTGGATAATGTTGTTATAGCAGCAGCAGTATTAGCTTTATCTTTTCCACCACTCAAGCTAACAGTGACCACTCCTGACAAGATACCAATGATTGCAATAACAATCAAAAGCTCAACCAATGTAAAACCTTTTTTGATTTTATTTTTCTTTTTTAACATAAAATAATTATAGCACATTATTTAATAAATTTATACAAGTCCTACATTTGTCCTGCCATGTTATATATTGGCATCAAGATTGCAAAAACCAAGACTCCCACCCCAAGACCCAAAAAGGTGATCAGAATCGGTTCAAGCATGGTGGAAAGATTAGCAGTAATGCGATCAGTTTCTTTGTTATAAAAATTAGAAGTGTGCATCAAAACTTCAGAAATTTTTCCCGCATTTTCTCCAATTTTGATCATCTGTGAAACAATGGGCGGGAAAAGCTCAGAGCGTGCAAAAACCGTACTCATTGCTCCGCCAGACTTCACTTCATCCGCTGCTCGCAAAATCACTCCTTGAAATGAACTATTGTTCACAACCTCGCTCACAATGACCAATGCTCGCACAATAGGAATTCCACCATCCAAAAGCACCGCCAAATTCTCAGAAAAACGAGAAATGTAAACATATTGAAACAATTTTCCAATCACAGGGATTTTCATTTTCAAAACATCCATTTCTTTTTTTCCATCCTCTGTTTTTGCATAATACACGGCTCCGCCAATTACAAAAATCATCATACCTCCAACCAACCACCACCACTGAGCCATAAAGTCACCAATAACCATCAAAACAGTAGTATACCATGGCACAGTCACACTCATGTCCTTGAAAATTCCGGTCAATTTTGGAAGTACCACTGTGAAAACAATAAAACCAATGATTGTCGCGGCTGACAAAACAAAAGCAGGATAAAAGAGAGCTCCACGAATTTTTGCATTCAACTCATAATTTTTTTCAGTATTTTCTGCCAAAAACATCACTGAACGTTGCACATTACCAGAAAGTTCCCCTGCCTTGACCATAGAAACTGCCAAATTTTCAAAAACATCCGGATGCTTGGCCATCGCTTCAGAAAATGGCACACCGTCTTCAATGTCACTGAGCATTTCGCTGATCACAATTTTGAAAAAAGCATTCTCCATTTGCTCGCTCACCGCCTGAAGCGAACCAACAATTGAAACCTTGGCATCAATCAATGTTGCCAACTGGCGAAAAAACACTGACAATTCTTTCAGATTAACACCCTCCCAAAGATGCTGAAGGTCTTTCATTGTTTCAGAGATTTCTTCTTCTTTTTGGACTTTGATTGGGATGTAGCCCTTTTCTTGCAGCATCGCCACCGCACTTTCTGAGTTGTTAGCATCCAATCTGCCAGAAATAACCTCACCGTTTGATTTTTTTGCTTGAAATTGAAATTTCATATAGACTTGTTTTTATTTTTTACTAATAAGCATTCGCAAATATTCTTCATTTTTGCAATACAATAAAGCATCATCCATTGTGATCAAGCCTCTTTGAATCAAATCTGCCAAAGACTTGTCCAGTGAAATCATCCCATCTCGCAAACTAGTTTCAATGATCGAGTCAATTTGATATGACTTATTTTCTCGAATCAGATTTTCCACCGCATGATTGTTGATCATAATTTCCATGGCAGGAATTCTCCCTCCTCCAACTTTTGGAATCAATCGCTGCGAAACAACACCTAACAAAACACTAGCCAACTGAGAACGAACCTGGTTTTGTTGATGCGCCGGAAAAACATCCACAATTCGATCAATTGTTTGTGAAGTGTCATTGGTGTGCAGCGTTGCCAAAATCAAATGTCCAGTTTCTGCAGCAGTCATTGCAGTGCTAATAGTGTCCAAGTCGCGAAGCTCACCAATCAAAACAACATTTGCATCCTCGCGAAAGATGCTACGCAAACCATCAGGAAAAGATTTTGTGTCACGACCAATTTCGCGCTGATTAATAATGCAGCGATCTTGTTCGTAAATATATTCAATCGGATCCTCAATGGTGATGATGTGCTTGTCTTGGTTATGATTAATAAAGTCAATCAAGGCTGAAAGTGTGGTTGATTTTCCATGTCCAACTGGTCCAGTAATCAAAAGTAATCCCTGTGCATTGCGAGTGAAATCATACAAAATAGGTGGAACATTCAATTCTTCCAAGGTGCGCAAACTTCCAGAAACAATACGCATAGCAACACTAAGATTGCCCTGCTGAAAAAATATATTAGTACGAAAACGTGCCTTATCCTCAAAGTTATATGAAAAATCAACCTGACCATCAGCTGCAAGTTTTTTCTTATTATCTTCGCTCATCAAAACCTCACTGAGTGACTTTGTGTCGTCGGCTGACAAAACACTTTCTTGCGTCAAAGGATACAACTTTCCATCCATACGCAAAGTTGGATATCGCCCAACAACAATATGCAAATCAGATGCATTTTGCTGCGCAACCAAACGCAAAAGATTTTTCATTCTTTGTTCATTTTGCAATGTAGCCATGTTCACTTCTCATGTTGATTTTGCAACTAGCAAAAATTCAACTAGATTTTATTTTTATTGTTTATTTTTTCAATTCCAATTATTTCCAGTATAGCAATTTTTTATGCATCAAGCAAAGAATTAACTTTTTGGACAACTTCAGAAGGAGTAAATTGCGATTTAATCATGTATTCATCAATACCAAGCTCTTTTGCCTCCTGCACTCTTTCTTTTTCAGAAATGTTTGTCAGCATAATAATCGGAACATTGACAAGCGCAGGATTTTCTTTTACTTTCTTTAAAACATCAATTCCATCAAGCCCTGGCATGGTAATATCAAGTAAGACAATGTCTGGAACAACTGTTTCCAATTTTTCCAAAGCCTTAAATCCATCTTCCGCCAAAAAAACCTCGAATCCTTCTTGATTAAATTTAACATTATAGATATCACGAATAAAAACATCATCTTCAACAATCAAAATCTTTGTTCCCTTGTTCATATTTAGGATTTATTTTTAATTTTTAATTACAAAAAAATTAAAAATTAAAAATTAAAAATTAAACTACCCCTTGTCATCTTCAACCTCTCCACCAATACTCTTGCTTCCCTCCGTCACTCTTTCCACCTCTTCCAAGGTTGTCAAACCAAGAAGAACCTTAATAATTCCATCTTGCTTGATCGTTATCATCCCCTTCTTTTGAGCATAAGCTTCAACTTCAGCCTCAGCCCCATTGTGATCAGCAATGATTTCTTTCATTTCAGCGTCAATTTCCAGGGCCTCAAAAATCGCCACACGTCCTTTGTATCCAGTGTTCCCACATTCGTCGCATCCCTTTCCTCGATAAAAAAACAATCCCATTGAAACATCCAACTTATATTTTTCAATTTCTTCTGGCAAAATGCCATCAATATATCCGTGAATGTATTGCAAATTTCTCACACCAATCTCAACCTTTTCCTTGCAATGAGTGCAAATTCTTCTCACAAGTCGCTGTGCCCCAACCACACGCACAGATGATGCAAGCAAGAATGATTCGATACCCATATCAATAAGTCGAGGAATAGCACCAATAGAGCTATTAGTATGCAAAGTAGAAAGAACCAAATGACCAGTGAGTGCCGCATGAATAGTAAGTTCTGCCGTTTCACCATCTCGAATCTCTCCAACCATGATCACATTAGGATCTTGACGCAAAATTGAACGAAGACCACTAGCAAAGGTATATCCTATTTCTGGATTTATTTGACTTTGATTTATCCCTGAAATTGAATACTCTACAGGATCCTCAAGTGTAATAATGTTTCGCTCCTCCTTATTTAAAATATCTAGACAGGCATACAATGTTGTTGATTTTCCAGACCCAGTTGGTCCAGTCATCAAAATAACACCAAATGGTTCCTTAATGTTTCGAAGCAATATTTCCTTACCCTCACCCATGAGTCCCATACTATCAAGATCAATAACTTTGTTACTAGTATCCAAAAGTCGAAGTACTACTTTTTCGCCATCAATCACTGGCAATGTTGAAACACGAAAATCAACAGCATGTCCAGTCTCCTTAGCCTTAAATCTTCCGTCTTGTGGTTTTCTTTTTTCATCAATCTTAAGATTTGAAAGAATCTTAATTCTAGAAACAACAGCCCTGCCAACTTCTTTTGGAATTGAAATTGAAGCATACAAAATTCCATCCACACGAAAACGCACACGATATTCCTTTACTCCATATGGCTCAATGTGAATGTCACTAGCATTTCCATCCACTGCATGACGAATTATCACACTGAGAAGTTTTGTCACTGGGGCAGATTGCATTCCAGCACCGTCATCGCTTTCATTTTCATCCGCTTCTTTTTCAACATCATCCTCAAACTGAAGAGTTCCCATGGCCTCTTCAATGGCTTTTTCAGCACCACCACTATACTGCTGAGCCAATTTCTCAAAAACACTTTTTGAAATCAAAAACAAGGAGAATTCAACCTTCTTTTTTTCAGAAATAAAGCGCAAAATATTCAAAGCATTTGTGTTTTGAGGGTCAACAATTCCAACTTCAATAATACCTTTTTTCAAAGAAAAAGGTATTATCTGATTTGCCCTTGCAATATCTTCAGTAATCACTCCAAGAACCTCAGGCTCTATTATCACCGAATCATCATCAAAATATGGAATACCCAAGTCCTTAGCGGTGTTTTTGAGCTGATCTTTTTCAGACAAGGGTGCTGCTTTTTTTACTTTTGATCCTGTTAATGGCATTTCTTTTAAAATCAAAAAATAAAAATTAATTAGCCAAAAATGGGTTCGTTTTGCCTTTTTCTCCGCCAACAACTCCCAATGGTTGAGCTTTTTGTGAGATGTACTTCCTAAGCACAGTAATAGTATTGCCATCAAGCGCGTCATCAAATTTTTGACTAGAAACCTTTATTGGTTCCATGTATCCAAAGTCAACAGCAACTTCAGCTGTCAAAATTGAGTCATTAACAATGGCCTCTTTGCCAGCGGTAGTATCAATTTTCTTTGAAATCGACACTGACTTAATCGTGTTATAGATTGATATTTTTTGAATATTATCCAAAAACATTCTTATTTTGTCATATTCACCAGAAACAGAAGCCTTTGCAGATGTTTTTAAAATTGGATCAACTTTTGCTGGCACAGGCTGACCAGTTTCGGGAGAAATTATTGCAACTGGTGAAATTGAAGCAACTTTCGCTTGCGCTGGGGCTACTGACATATTCGTAAGTGAAAGATTAGCATTGCCAGCAGCATAACTAATATTATCAATAATTCGCTCCTCTGTTTTTTCCTTTGGCAGATATTCATTAACAATCTTTGCACCATCAGCATCACTAACTATCTTATCCTTAACCTGACCAATAGTAACCTGTTTGTCCTTGACAGTTTTAAGATCGGCTAATATCTTGGCGCGATCTTCATTTATTTTTTTAATCACAAGAATATCTGGCCAAGCAAATCCCCAAAATATTGCCACAGCAATAACCATCATTATTGGAAAGAAAAAAGATTTTAGTCGCATTTTTTTAAATCAAAATTATTGCTTTATAAAACAAAAATTTTGCTTTTATTTTAAATATTTATTTTTTTATAATTACTTTGTTGCTAACACATCAGTCTTTTTGATCATCATCTCCACAGTAGCAACAACGGCTGTCTCTTTCCTGGCAACACTAGTAAGATTAACCTGATCAAAATTCTTGGAACTTTTAAAATTAAAAATTTGCCTTGCCACATCGCCAAAACCAATAGTTTCAAATGAAATAGTCAACTTATCTGCTTCATATTTCAAAACAGTCACAACAACACCTTTATTCAATTCCAATCCGACCATATCAAGAATCTTTGTCATAGCAGGTCGAGAAACCTCGCCATTAACTATTTCCAAATTTTTTCTGATTTCAGCAGTTCTTGCTTGCATATCAACAACTTGCTCGAGATCCTTAAGGCCAACAAGCTTCACATTCTCAGCTGCAACATCCCTAGTAAGATTTTCATTTATCGCTTGTGCCTTTGGAACATAATATTTCAAACCAACAATGCCCAGCAGCACAAGAACAACTATTCCTATTGAAAACAAAAGACCACCAGCATTTTTAATTGAAAAAGCAGCCGATTCTTCTTGTTTATTTTGATGTAGATTTATAGTAGTCATTTTTTCATATTAAGTTAAATTTGCTATTGGCATTTGTTTAACCTAAATTTTGTTTTATTATATTAAAAAAATATTATTCTCTTTTATACTCTTCCATTCCGCGCAAAGCAAGACCAACTGCAACAGAAAAAGAAGCACCGAGCTGACTAACCAATGGCTTTAAATTTGGCTCAAATTCAATTTTTGACCAAGGATTGCCAATAGAAACGCTTTGACCAAGCGCTGCTGAAAAATATTGCTCGAGTCCCTTCATTTTTGAGGTTCCACCTGAAAGAATAATTCCATCCAATTGCTCAATATTATTTTTTTGCATATATGAACTCAAAATTCTTTTCGATTCATTCACAATAAGATCAAGCACCG
The DNA here is from genome assembly GCA_037140955.1 of bacterium. Classification (GTDB taxonomy): domain Bacteria; phylum Patescibacteriota; class Minisyncoccia; order Moranbacterales; family GWC2-37-73; genus UBA12068. The sequence goes on from JBAXDL010000001.1 coordinate 10,404, forward strand.
GAATAAAAAGGGCTGATCCCTTTGTGTTTATAAGGTCCTTATCAGAACGCTTAAAGTCTTCAGCGCGTTGACGAGAGATATTCATACTATCAATAATAGCAGTTGTAATCTCATTTCCACCAGCATCAATATTGCGATTCACTCTCACAACACCCTTTTCAACTAAAATCATATTTGTCGCCCTAGAGCCAATATCAATCACAAAAAAATTTCCCATGTCAGCTCCAACCAGTGAACGTGAGATTGAAAATGTTTCAAGTTCAATAGCACTAACATCGAAATTAACTCCCGAAACAAGCCGATCATAATGCTCAATATCCTTTTTTGGTGCAGCAACCAACAAGACCTTTATTTTCTTACCACCACCCTTTGCGGCATTTTCAGCAGATGGATGCACATCTTGGCTGCGTTCAACAACCTCCCAACTCATTGCAACCTCATCCAAAGAACTTGGAATGTATTTGTGAGCTTCAAAACCAATAGCTTTTGCCAAATCATCCTCTGGCATATCTGGAAATTCAATAAGTGTAATAATTCCAGAAAAGCCAGGAATAGAGACAAAAGCCTTGGAACCATTCTTTAATTTCATTTTTTCAATCAAGCCCCTGAGTGCACTATTCAGCTTTTGTTCATATGAAGAGGCGCCAGTGTCTGAATTGTGATCATTACCACTGTCCCAATTTAAATCAACAATGCCATAATTTTCCAATTTAGCTTTTTGATTTAAATAAGAAAGTTCAACAACCTTAATAGATGATGTTCCAAAATCAATACCAATAAAATGATTTTTACTGCCTGTTAGAAACTCAAACATTTTTGTATTTATATTAAACTTAAGTTAAACTAATTTCATAATTATCATAACACAAATTTAAAAAGCAAACAATATTTTTTTAAAAAAGTTATGAACAGTAAAAAAATAAAGAAGGACCTACTCAAGATTCACAATTTTCTATTGGATACTATTTTTCCAATAAGCTGCATTTGCTGCAAAAAAGAAGGAAACTGGATTTGTCAAAAATGTTTTGCGTCAATCAAAATAAAAGAAGAACATGTTTGCCCAGTTTGTGAAAAAGTTCTCACCCATGCTGGCAGAACATGCGTCAATTGCAAAAATTTTTCAGAAAAAAACTTCCTGTCCGGGCTTTTGCCAGCATGTTCTTATAATCAATCAATTGTTTCCAAGGCAGTTCATCTTTTCAAATACAGATTCATCAAGGACCTTAGTGTTACGCTTGCAAATTTGATGACAAGAGCCGCCCAAAAAACAGAATTTCCAATTCCAGATCTTATAATACCAGTTCCCTTGCATCAAAAAAGACTTCGCTGGAGAGGATTCAATCAATCGCAACTGTTAGCAAGAAAATTTGCCAACAATTTGCTTCCCAATATCAAGCTCAAACTCTCAACCAAAATACTCTTGCGAAATCGCAACACCTCACCACAAATGAACATCGAAGATTGGGTTGGTCGTCAGCAAAACATCTCTGAGGCATTTTCTGTTTCGCCAACAGCAGACATCAAAAATAAAACCGTTCTCCTTGTTGATGACATCGCCACTACCGGTTCAACCATTTTTGAATGTGCCAAAACCCTCAAACTTGCCGGGGCAAAAGAAGTTTTTGCCATTGTAATAGCCCGACAAGAAAACAAAAAATGATTTTGAAAAGTGCTTATTCTCTGACAACCCCAGCATCAACAAGTGCTTGAAAATGATCCGGTTTTTTTATCTTTAAAAATTCCAAAACTTTTCCACGTACATATGAATTTTCCAAACCATTATCGAGGGCAAATTTTTCAATTTTTTTAGCAGCCTCACTCATTTCATTTTTATTTTCAACCAAGAGTTCTATCTCAGCCAAATCATACGTAAAATCTGCCAATTCCCCATCAGACAATTCATAAGCAACAACATCTAAATCTATAATAAATTCTTGTTTTTTAAATTTCTTTCTAGTTGTAATACATCGACAAAATGGCTCGTAAGAAAAATCCTTAATGTCAGACTCAAACTCCTTCACAGCAGGAATAGCAAAAATATCCCTAATTTTTTCTTCGCCTTCAATTTCTTGATATTGCTGAGTTAATCTATTATTCTCATCGTGCATTGGCAATTTCAATTCAAAGTCATCTCCTCTTTTGCGCAGCCAAATATCATTTTTCGTGAGAGAAAACTCAGCCGTATCAAAATACACATCAGTAAACGTTTTTTCACCCAAAAATTCTCCGCCAGCAGTGAGACTCACAATATCATCATTAGAAAGTTTAAATTTTTTTTCAACTTCAAACATACATAAAAAAATATTATCCAATTACCTCAACGTCTTCTTGCTGTGCTATTTTTTCCACCGAAAGACTTTTTCGCATTATCAAAAACGAACCAACAAGCAAAAGCACGTTCATCAAAAATGGCCAATGATGATTATTCAAAAACAATGCCCCTGCCAAAAGAGGTCCAACAATCATTGAAACTGACATGATTGAAGACATGATCCCCATCACCTCTCCGCGTTCAAACTGACCTGCTGAACTGGCAATGCTACTCGAAAGCACCACGCGCAAAGTTGATTGCGCCAAGGTCACAAAAAGAAGTCCGATTCCAAAGAAAAAAATCTTTTGCACATCCATAAAAAGAAAACCAAGAGCCATGAACAAAAAAAGCCAGATCTCCAAAGAGTGCTGATTGAATTTTTTGAGCCAAAACTTCTTGAGACCAACAGTTTGATTCAAAACCAAAATAACGCCCATGGCAGTGAAAAGATATCCCGCCACGGTTGCAGAATAATTGAAAACATCTTTCACATAAATTGCAAAAATTGATTGCATGCCAGCAAAAGCAGTTCCAAACAATAGCCAGACAACATATCTTGATCTCAATTTTCTGTCAGCGGCCCCACGCAGCAATGGCAAAAGAGGGTTGATATCTATTTTTTTGTTTTTCTTTTCTCGATTATTATGCGTCTCCGGCAAGAAAAAAAGTGCGCCAACAGTGTTTAGTGTTGCCAGTGCTCCCACAAACCAAAAAGGCAAAGCTGGGGAAATTCCACTAAGCATTGCCCCAATAACAGGGCCAATAATAAAACCAATACCAAAAACAGCACCAATTATTCCCAAATTAGCAGTTCTCTCCTTGTCATTTTTAGCAATATCAATCAAATAACTTTGTGCAATTGGAAAATTTCCAGCTGCCGCCCCATCAATAATGCGTCCCAAAAAAAGCACCCAAATGGCATGCGCCGAAGCAAAAGTAAACCAGCCAATAGCAGTACTGGCAATGCTCAAAATAAGCACAGGCCTTCTTCCAATGCGATCAGAAAGTGCACCCAAAAATGGACCACTCACAAAAGAGCACAGCGCAAAAACAGCAAACAACAGTGTTATCACAAAAGAAGAAACACCAAAACTTTCCACATAATACGGCAGCACTGGAATAATGATCCCCAATCCAATAACATCAATCAGCACAGTCAAAACTATAATCGCTTTTACTTTTTCAAATTTCATCAATATTATTTCTAAATATTTATAAGGTCAACATATTTAACATAGCAATGTGAGACAATTTTTCTTTTTGGCCAATAGAAAGGACAGTTTCTCCCGAGCTTTTGGATAATGAGTATTTCATCCAAAAGCGTGCCAAAAAGGAAAATAGTTGAGCAATTGCGTAAGACTTAATTTATTTCAAACAATTTCTCACAAGACAAAAATATTATCATATTACTATTTTTTGTGAGATTGTTTTCTTTTTAGGCCATCCGCAGCTCCGCCAGCTGGCGGAAGCGAGGACGAGCAAGCAGTCATAGCTCCCGACTGCGAAGCGTGCCTCAAGAGGAAACAAGCGAAGCAAAAAACAATCCATCATTCTACATTCTTTGCCCGAAATTCCTATTCGACTGCCAAGATTCTTCTTCCTCTTCAACTGGCGTGACGTGATATTTTATCAGCGTAACTTTTGAACCAGCATACACATCGCTCTCATCAGTTTCATCAATCATATTTCTGCGATTTTTTTCATACATTTTCCCCCTTGATTCAATCGTAAAAACATCAAAATATTCAATCGCTTCCTTCATGCCATATTCGCCTTTCACATTCAAATTGATCTCTTTTTCCTCGGTACCCAGATCATCAATCACGATTTTTATTTTCTCTTGATCAAAAATTGCAATCACCTTTCCATTGCTTTTTCCATCGCTCAAAGAATTTTTGACCAATTCAATCAAATAATTTCCCACTGCATACAATTTCCCTGGCGAGGCTGGAGATTTTGATTCTTTGGAAACTTCTTTCCACCAAACACCAACAACTGTCGGAATTGAATGCGCTTGCGAAGCTGAAATTTCCAGTGTTTTTTCAAAAATCACGTCAGTCATACTATTTAATTAATTTTAAAAAATAATCCAACAACTAAATATTGCTCAGCAATGTGAGACTATTTTTATTTTTGGCCAATAGCTGGCGACAGCAGCTTCTTGAGCTTTTGGAAATTGATTATTTTTCCAAAAGCGTGCCAAAAATGAAAATAGTCGAACAATTGCGTATTCATGATAACAAAAAAACAAGCAAGACAAAAACTAAGCTAAATTTCCTCATACACCAACTCCTCACCGCCAATAGAATTTTTGATCACATCAATCACCTTTCCAAAAACCTGAAAATTCCTTTTCATGATTATTGGTCGATATTGTGGATCACTGCTAATTGGAGAAAGGATCACCGCATTAGTAGAAAAACTAATCTGCTTGATCAGCGCCATACCATCTACAATTGCCACCACTTTGTCTTTTTGCTTGATGTCATTTGTCATTTCTGCCAAAACCAGATCGCCACTACAGATTCCAGCATCCACCATTGAATCGCCAAGAGCTCGAAAAACCACAACATTCTCACCTCTGTGACCTTGCAAAAAATCTCGATCAATAGTGACAAATTCATCATGCATATGATCAGCAAAAACATTCATGTTGTCACAACCCGCCGCACTCACAATTGGCAAAACAACTGTATCCAAAATTTCTGAAGTCCTTGAAACAAGCTTGATTCCACGACTGCAGTTGCGCGAGCGAACAATCAAGCCTTTTTTTTCAAGACTCTCCAAATATTGCATCACGCTTCGAGTCGAAGACACTTGCAAAAATTGCATGAGCTCAGTAATGGTTGGCGAAAAACCATTTTTTTCCAAACAATCACAAAGATAATCGAAGACTCGTTTTTGTTTTGACGTTAAAGTTTTTGAATTATTTTTTAACATCGGGCAGTAGAAATTTGAATGGGCTTTGCCCAAAAAAATTATTTTTTATTTTTCCTATTGAAGAAATATTCCTTTAGTCTTCTTTTTATTAATCTCATTCCTTGAGAGGTTTTCAAGTATTTTTCCCTTCTTAGAGCATCTTGTTTGTCTAAGCATGCCTCATAATATATCACTCGCCATGGTGCACCACTTTTAGTCGAAAAATTCAACTTGTGATTATGTTCCTCTAATCTTTTTTTCAAATCAACAGCAAATCCCGTGTAGAATTCGCCTTTTTCTATACTTTCCAAGATATAAACGTAAAACATAATCATTTTTCAAATTTTCACTGCCCGAAACATTTCCCTATTATACATTTTTTATGCCAAGCCAACAATATCGAAGTTATACACACAATATACACAAATTGTGAAATATTAAATGCCTAATACAAGGCATTTAAAACATATACACACTTTTTTATTTTTATACATGTGCATAACTATAATACACAACATATACAAACAAAGATTTAAAATGAAGACATTATTAGTTTTTTTACTTTTTACAAAACAGTCAAATGGTCAGGTGCTGATGGTGCCACATTATCACCCCCCAATAATGGCTCAACATGACCTTCATAGATTTTAATATCATCATAAAGATGCTGCAGAGTGGGACTGTTTATATCATCACCCCAGAATCCATTCTGCGGATTAAACGACACCTGCCCAACAAGATTACTCATAACAGTTGGGATAAGCGTTCCATTTGAACCATTAATGCCAGTAATAGTCTCAAGCAAAACTTCATCCATCCATAGCTTAATCACACCATCCCTAGAATTTGCAATTGGACTTGTTGGCATTTTTATATACATCCTAACCTTGTGCCAAGTGTCACCATAGCCAGGGCTCCATGCAACAGCAGAATATCTTCCCAACGTGCACGTTATTGGATTTCCACCCGTATCACCATTTAACAACCCCAGTGTCTGAAGATTAGTGCAATAACCAGTTTCATTTGTTGAATCATAATCTGGCCATCCAGCTACCCATGTCACAGCTGATGTTGTTGTCATAATGGCAGTCCCTCCAGCATCCTCATGTCCAAGCAATATCCTTTCACCTCCCCATCTGGAAACAGTCCCTCCTATATATTCATCTGTAGTTGAAATAGCCCTTACGCCCTTCATGTTCCAATTTGCAGAGGCATCAGCATTTAAACTAAACTTTTCCCAATAAACAATAGTAATTTCATTTTTATTGAGAGTATTAGTAAGGAATGGATCGTATACATCCCCTTCTGTTGAACCACCAGGGAAAAGAAAGCTTAATGCTTTACCGTTATTATATCCTTGATTCGCTTTTATAGTACTCGTTGTTCCTGCGTTATAACCATGATCAGAATTTCCACCACAATCAATCCAGGCCTGATTGGCATGTGCACCATCCAATCCCGACTCAAAATCACACTGGAATAGCATATCGCCATTGGCGGCATGTGCAAAATCAAATACAACCAAAAACATCATTACCAAAAAAAATATTTTGAAAATATATCTTTGCATTTTTATATTTTACAATAAACTTTTTATTACTATTTTTACTACAAAAGTATGCATCATATTTTTATAATTATAGCACAAAAAATGACTAGCAAGAAAAAATAATACTAATTCAACGCATTATTTTACAACCAAAAACATCTTTTTAATAAACCATAAACGAATCTGCCAGTTCGAATCTCTCCTCTTAATATAAAATCAATAAAACCACCAAAAAGGTGGTTTTATTGATTTATGCGGAGAAGGAGGGATTCGAACCCTCGAGGGGTTTTACCCCCTGCCTCGTTAGCAGTGAGGTGCTTTCGGCCTCTCAGCCACCTCTCCGTATATTAAAAATGTCTTCTTGCAAATGCCCTACCAGATCCAGATTTCAAATATTTTTCAAATTCAAAAGCTTTATACTTATCCTTAAATGCAACATATGAAACCAATTTCACAGGCAATCTGTTTTTTGTTGCTGGAACATTTCCATTTTTATGCAACTCTAATCTTTCTTTCAAGTTAGCACTACATCCAGTATACGGCTTTTTATCGTTACAAGCAAGAATATAAACAAAATAATTATTCATAAACCATACTAGCTTTTGGCTAAATTAACCACTTCCGCCGTCGCAAACTTCAACAGGACTGCTTGTCCGCGTGCCGTCGCCATAGCTTTGGCGACGTGCGACCGAAGTCCGCTTTGGCGGACGAAGGAGGAAGCGAAGAGATTCGAACTCTTGATGGGTCGCCCCATGACAGTTTTCAAGACTGTTGCCTTCAACCGCTCGGCCACGCTTCCTTACTCATTTTCTTCGAAAATACAAAAAACTGATGCCTCGCGTTTGTCCTGGTTTTCTTTTGAAAACCTTCAAATGCTCCTATTTCGCATTTGAACCGCTCGGCCAATGCCTCTTATATTTTCAACCAATATATAATAACAGCTAGAAACATATTTGTAAATATGCTAAAGTTAGCTCAGTAGGAATATAAGAAAATACAAAAATATGCCATTAGACCTTCGAAATTCAAAAACATATACAACTGAAAATAAACAACAACAACAACAACAACAACAACAACAACAACAACAACAACAACCAGAAAATGAAGGCACGGGAAGGATCTTGCATCAATGGCGGGCGCCAGAATTTCAAGTATACCCAAAAAGCACTCGCTGGTATATTGTTTTTAGTATCTTAATCTTTAGTGTTGTGCTCTATGCCCTAATAACAAACAGCCCCATAATGGCCATAACGTTCATATTACTAGGAATTGTTGGTTTTATTTATCTACAAAAAGATCCTCGCATTGTAACATTCTCAATCACCACCAAGGGCATTATTGCTGACAGAGAAATGTATTCATATGAAAACATTCATTCTTTTTGGATTTTTTATGAACTACCACACACCAAAACCATCAGCCTCCACACCAAAGCATCAATGCTTCCCTTTGTTCACATTCCACTTGACGATGAGGATCCAGTTGCATTGCGAGAGCTTTTAATGCAAGACATCCCAGAGATAAAACAAGATCCAGGACTAATTGACACCCTTGAGAGAGTTTTGCATATCTAAGCAAAAATCAAAATACAATAGCCAAAATATAGCAAAGAACTTGGAAGTATTTACTTTTTTTACTTTATATTGTACACTATATTTTGCATATTACATGATGATTTTTGTATTTTTATTGTCTATTGTATTTTGCATATTGCGTTTTGAAAAGTGCTTGTAGCTCAGTGGATAGAGCGTCTGGTTGCGGTCCAGAAGGTCGCAGGTCCGATTCCTGCCTAGCACACAAAGAACAGAGTGAATTGGGGGCTTGGAGTGAGTGAACGATTTTAATAATGTCAGGACTTTTAAGTCTTGACATTTTTGATTAAAAAGAGTATAATATCAAGTTAGTGCTCAAGATAGTTTTTTTAACAATTTTATTTCAAAATAGCCTCAAACGGCTATATATCCCAAAGGAAGAAGGAGAACACCATGGCAACTGCAACAGAAAGAGCGGAGAAAAATTTTAAGGTAAAAATGCAAGGAGCTGCAAACAAAATGAGGATATTTTTACTATCTTCAAAAGATGCAGCAAAATCTGTCATTGAAAAACAGTACGTAGGAACAATGGCAAGGATTGCCTCAGGAGATTTTGGTAATTGCGAAAATTGCAATGGACCGATGCCGATTGCTGCCCTCAACCGGAATTTCTTCGAAACAACATGCTGCGAAGATTGTAAACAGAAATTGCAATTTCAAAAACTTTCTGAAAAAATCATTTCATTGGAAGGAGAAATTAAAGAGATTGAAAAATCAGTTCGCCAAACACTAATAGATGAATCAACGAATTGCAGCATTTCCAATCACCCAGCTGATCAGTCAAAATTACCAAATTATAAGCTGGATCATCTTCTTCCAAATAAAAAAAAGTTATTATCTCAGTACAAAACAGCAATTAAAATGCACCAAGAAGGTACATATGGAGTTTGTGAAGAGTGCGGAAAGGATATTAATCCTGCTCGCCTGGAGGTATCGCCAAGTTCAAATAGATGTGTAGAGTGCAAAACAAAAATTGAAGAAAGAAGCAAGGTCTCATCTGGTTATGGAAACAAAGTTTCAATAAACAGACTAAGACAAGCGGTCTATATCTAGAGTATAATTTCAAAGCGACTCACATGAAACATGTGGGTCGCTTTTCTTTTTTCTCAAAAATAAACTGGCGGCGTGAGACCACTTTTCTTCTTGGCCAACAGCTAGCGACAGCAGCTCTTGAGCTTTTGGAAATTGAGCATTTTTCCAAAAGTGTGCCAAAAGGAAAGGTGGTCGAACAAACACGTTGCAAAAATGCTCAAACTTATCACTAGATGTGTTGCATACAATAAGATATACTTGCAGCATGATCACATTGCAAACAAAACTAGACCAACTCCCCCGCTTTAGCAAGAAATATGTTGATGCACTGGATAAACTTAATCTCAAAACAGTTGAGGATTTTTTGTTGCACTTTCCTTTTCGCTATGAAGATTATTCTGAAAGAATTCAGATTAAAGATTTGAAAAATGGCGAAACCGCCACCATCATGGGCGAGGTTGTTTCCAGCAAAGTTGTTCGCACTTGGAAAAAAAAGATGATGATCACCGAATGCTTTGTGGCCGATGAAACTGGCAGCGTGCGAGCCGTTTGGTTCAATCAGCCATATATCAGTGATTCATTAACGACTGGCAAAGGCGTGCGAATTTCAGGCAAGGTTTCCCAGGATCCAAAAGGACTATTTTTTTCAAATTCAGCTTGGGAACTTTCTTCGCGCACGCCAACCAACACCGGCAGACTTGTTCCAATATATCCAGAAACAGAAGGGCTCACTTCGCGTTGGATTCGCTGGCAAATGCAAAACTTGATTGAACATGCAGAAAAACTTGTTGACCCGATTCCAGAAAACATTATCAAGGGGCTGCATTTGCCGCTACTCAAAGATGCAGTACGTTTTTTGCATTTTCCAAAAACATTGCATGAATTTGAATTAGCACAAAAACGTTTTGCCTTCCAACAAATGTTTTTGGTTCAACTTGCAACGCAGAAAATAAAAATATCCTGGGACAAACAAACAGCCGCTTCAATCAAATTTGAACAAGCTTTTATCAAAAAATTTGTTGACTCACTTCCCTTTACACTTACGGACGCTCAAAGAAAAGCATCGTTTCAAATATTGAAAGATCTTGAAAAACCCTTGCCTATGAACAGACTTTTAAATGGTGACGTTGGTTCTGGCAAAACTATCGTGGCGGCCATTGCCAGCTTGCAAGCTATCAATGCTGGCTTTCAGGCTTCACTAATGGCGCCAACTGAAATCTTGGCCAGACAGCATTTCGAAAGCATATCAAAACTTTTTAAACCTTACAATATTTCCGTTGCATTATTAACAAATGCATATCAAGAAATTTCATCATGTCATTCCGGGCTTGACCCAGAATCCAGCAATCTTCAGCAATCAGCAATTAACCTGGATTCCCATTTTCACGGGAATGACAAAGAAACAAATAAAAGCAACAATAAAAAAATTTCAAAAGTTAAAATTAAAGAAAATTTATTAAAAAAATTAGGCGATGGAGAAATAAACATCATCATTGGCACACATGCTCTGATTCAAGAAAAGGTAAGATTCAAAAATTTGGCACTTGTTATTGTTGATGAACAACATCGCTTTGGCGTGGCGCAGCGCGCATATCTGCAGCAACAAATAGAAAAAATTAATGATGGTCTGCCAGGAAAAATCCCACATCTTTTGACCATGACAGCCACTCCAATTCCTCGCACACTAACCTTGGCATATTTTGGAAATCTTGAACTTTCAATTTTAAATGAAATGCCAAAAAACCGAAAACAAATTGAAACAAAAATTGTGCCACCAAGCAAAAGAAATGATGCCTATGATTTTGTGCACGACCAAATCAAAAAAGGACATCAAGCTTTTATTATCTTCCCCCTAGTAGAAGAATCAGAAAAATTAACCGAACTAAAAGCTGCCACCCAAGAGCATGCCAGATTGTCAGCAGAAATTTTTCCAAATTTGAAACTTGGATTGTTGCATGGAAAATTAAAATCCAAAGAAAAAGAGGCTGTGATGGAAGATTTTAAAAACAAAAAATATGACATCTTAATTGCAACATCTGTGGTTGAAGTTGGTATTGATATTCCAAATGCCACAGTCATCATGATCGAAGATGCTGAAAGATTTGGACTCTCACAATTGCATCAATTTCGTGGACGTGTTGGCAGAAGCGAAAAACAATCACATTGCTTTCTTTTCACTTCTAGCAAAACAACTAAAGCAAAATCAAGACTTGGAGCCATGGAAGAAACTTCCAATGGCTTTGCGATCGCTGAGGAAGATTTGAAATTGCGCGGACCAGGAGAGTTTCTAGGCACAAGACAATCTGGCTTGCCTGACATCTCCATGGAACATTTGGCCAATGTAAAACTAATAGAAATAGCGCATGACTATGCCGAGCAAACATTGCAAAACAGTCCTGACCTGAAAGAATATCCACTCTTACAAAAAGAGCTTGGAAAATTTCAAAGCAATACGCATCTTGAATAATGTATCTTTATTTGTTAGAATTAACAAGTATTTTCATGTAGTAATTAAGCCTTGCTGGCTTAAGTTTGTATTTTTAATTTTCAATTCTCAATTTTCAATTCTCAATCAATTTTCAAATTTACAATATATCAATTAACTTATTGTAAATTCAATGTAAATTGATCATTGGTAATTGATCATTGAATCTATTATGAATTCAGAAATTTTCAAAGCCTATGATATTCGCGGAGTTTATCCGACAGAAATAAATGAACTAGATGTATACAAAACAGCTGTTGCTATTTGTCAATTCCTGGAACCAACAGAATTGGTCGTTGGCTCTGACGTGCGACTTTCCTCACCTGCTCTGAAAAGAGCAGCCATCAAAGCCATCACTGATCAGGGAATCAGAGTCATCGATGTCGGAGAAATTTCAACAGACATGCTCTACTACGCCGTTGGTCACTATGGCTATGCTGGAGGATTGACCATCACAGCCTCACACAATCCAAAAGAATATAACGGCATGAAAATTGTGCGCGAAGAATCTCGTCCAATTTCTTCCGACTCAGGACTTTTCATCATCAGAGACATAGCCTTTGGATTGGAAATTGACGAAACAGTATTAAAGGGAGATATTAACGAATCTTTAATTGAACACAAAGACATCATGGACAGCTATGCTCGAAAAGTTCGAACATTTGCAAATCTTGACCCAATCAAACCGTTCAAAATAATAGCCAATCCAAATTTTGGAGTTGGAGGAAGAGCGTTGGAAAAAATATTAGCAGGAACAAGCATAGAAATAATAAAACTAAACTATGAAAGTGATGGTAATTTTCCCAAAGGAAGACCGGATCCGCTTATTCCAGAAAACAGAGAAGAAATTTCGCGTCTGGTTGTTGAACATGGTGCTGATTTTGGAGTAGCTTGGGATGCTGATGCTGACAGATGTTTTTTCTTTACTGAAAAAGGAGAATTCATTGAAGGATATTTCATAACAGCGCTTCTTGCCAGGATCTTTTTAAAACGGAACAATGATCAAAAAATTGTACACGACACCAGACTAACTTGGGCCATTGAAGATATTGTTTCCACTCTTGGAGGAAAAAATGTCCCAACCAAAGCAGGACATTCTTTCATCAAGGAACGCATGCGCAAAGAAAATGCAGTCTTTGGAGGTGAGATGAGTGCCCACTACTATTTCCGTGATTATTATTTCTGTGACTGTGGTATGATTCCACTTGTCATGATGATTGAATATCTCTCAGGACACAACAGGCCACTTTCCATGCTAATGCGAGATACTTTTTGGAAAAAATATTTTGTCAGTGGCGAAATAAACGTGCATGTCAGAGATGTTCTAACAGTCATAGCAAACGCGCGCGCTAGATATGAAAAGCAAGCCACCTCATTTGATGAGCAAGATGGAATTTCACTAAACTTTGTTGACAAAGAAAACGAAAGCAAAAGCTGGCGCTTCAGTGTTCGTGGATCAAACACTGAGCCTCTTATTCGTCTTAATGTGGAAGCAAAATCCAAAGAATTAATGGAAGAAAAAAGAGACGAATTGCTAGCATTCATTAGTGCCTAATTTTTTGCACAAAAATACAAAGCAACAAAAAAATCACCATCATTCAATTGATTGGTGATTTTTTGTTTTCATTGAAAATAAAGTTCTAGAGCACAAATCCTATTTTATTTTTAACTTCTATTAGTTTTGCTTGCGCCAATGGCTTCACCTTATCCGCGCCAGCACGAAGAATTTCCAGCACTTCATCATCAGAAATTGCATGAAACTTTTCCTGGAAAGGCTTCAAAAAACCAACCACAACATCAGCCAAATCAGATTTAAAATCTCCGTAGCCTTTGCCAACATACATTCTCTCAATTTCACTAGCAGCTTTTCCAGAGAAAGAAGCGTAGATATTAATAAGGTTTTTCAGTGCTGGTTTTTCATCGCTATACACAATTTCACTGCCAGAATCAGTTACTGCTTTTTTTATTTTGCGCCTAATCACCTCTTCACTATCAAGCAAAGAAATATAATTATATTCGGAAGCAGCTGATTTGCTCATTTTTTTTGTTGCGTCATCAAGACCCATGACACGCATTCCTTCTTCTTTGATGAAAGACTTTGGAACAATAAAAGTTTCTCCAAATTTTTGATTAAACCTTTTAGCCAAATCTCGAGCCAATTCCACATGCTGTTTTTGATCCTCACCAACTGGCACAACTTCCGTTCCATACAGCAAAATATCAGCAGCCATTAAAACTGGATAATCAAACAAGCCAACGCCAGCACCTTCCTTGCCCTCTTTTTGAGCCTTATCCTTAAACTGAGTCATCTTTTCCAATTCGGCAATTTTTGTTATTGTGTTCAAAATCCACATAAGCTCAGCATGCGCGGACACTTGCGATTGCACAAAAATTGCAGATTTGGAAGGGTCTATGCCAGCCGCCAAATAAATCTTTGCAATTTCAATAGTTCTTTTTCTGAGCACCTCAGGATCCTGTTGAACTGTTATGGCATGCATATCCACCACGCAAAAAATACAATCAAACTCATCCTGCATCTTGACCCAATTAGCAATCGATCCCAAATAGTTTCCGATGTGCAAATTTCCGCTTGGCTGAATTCCTGAAAAAATTCTCTTTTTATTATCCATATGATTTAACGGTGAATATTATATTTATAAATCAATGATAACCAAAATACACTTATTTTGCAAACAAAAAACTCAGCCTATGGCTGAGTTTTTCAAAAATAAACAAAACTATAATAGCTACTATACTTCAATAACCACAGGAAGAACCATTGGTCTGCGTTCTGTTTTGGTGTACAAAAATGATCCCACAGCTTCACGAATATTATTCTTAACGTAATCCCAGTTGACACTAACATCAGGAGAAGTTTTTTCCTTAACAACTTTTTCAACCACACGCTTGGTAGCATTTACCAAATCAAAATTTTCTTTCACGAAAATAAAGCCACGAGAAGTTATTTGCGGAGAGCCAATAATCTTTTTAGTTTTTGAATCAATGATAACCACAATCATAAACATTCCATCTTTGGCCAACAATTGTCTATCTCTAAGCACAATTTCTCCCACATCTCCCACACCAAGACCGTCTACCATGACATAGCTTGTATCAATTTTTTGAGCAAGCAGTTTTGCCTTTCCTTCATGGAATTCAAGTTGATTTCCATTATCAAGCACAAAAATATTGTCCTTTTTAATTCCAACTCGCTCTCCCAATTTGGCAGCCTCTTTCAAAAAGTAATGATTTGCATATACTGGCAAGAAATAGTCAGGATTAATCTGACGCAAAATATCACGGATATCAAAAGCATTGCTGTGACCACTAGTGTGCACATCCAAAATATCACTATGAATAACATTGTCGCACTTGCGATACAAATCATCTTTCAATCTTTGAATAGTTCTTTCATTACCAGGAATAACAGAAGAAGAAAAAATAATAGTGTCCTCTTTGAGAATATGAATAAAGCGATGTTCATCATTAACAATCCTTGAAAGCACAGCATTTCCTTCACCTTGCGCTCCTGTGCAGATAACCACTACTTTATTTCTTGGAAACTTGTGGATCTCATTAACTGAAATCAGAGTCTGCTTATGAGCTTTAATATATCCAAGTTCTTTAGCTATTTCAATATTCATTTTCATGCTATACCCATCCAAGGCAACTTTTTTTCCAATAGATTCAGCATATTCAATAATTTTTCCAATACGCTTAATCTGAGAAGAAAATGTTCCAATAATAACAGTACCTTTGGCGTTAGCAACCAACTCATCCAAATTTTTGTACATTTCAACTTCTGATTTTTGCACTGGCCTGTTGTCAGTTGCTCCCAAACTTTCCAACATCAAAATTCTTGGCGAAGGCAATTTAGCAAGATGTTCATAGGTAACAACGCTGTGATCAGTTGGATTTTTGTCCATGGTCCAATCTCCAGGATGAATAATGGTCCCATCTGGAGTTTTGATAATCACACCAACAGCATCCATCACGGAATGCTCAACATCAAAAAATTCTATTTCAAATTTACCAAGTCTAACCTTATCAGTAATCGCATTGATTCTGATTATTTTTAAGTTCTGAGCTGAATTGGTATCATAGTCCTCCATTTTCTTTTTAACTAGTGCTAGCGTCAAATCTCGCCCCACAATAGGAGGATATCCAAGCTCGCGTAGCAAAATAGGAGCTGCACCAATATGATCAAGATGGCCATGACTCAAAATAACACCACGTACATTTTTTTCCTTACCCTTAAGGTAATTTATATTAGGAATAATATAATCAATTCCAGGCATGTCCTCTTCTGGAAATTGAATTCCCATATCCAAGATAATAATGTCTCCATCATATTCAAACATGGTCATGTTGCGACCAACCTCTTCATTTCCTCCCATTGGAGTGATGCGCAAATTCTTACTTGGCGCATTGCCGACAGCAATTTGAACCTTGCGAGAACCACTAAGTGGTCTTATTGATTTTTTATTGGTTTTTTTAGCATGCTCCAAATTTGCATGAGCAGGTTTACTGCCATCTTGTTGTTTTTTAAACATATTTTTTTCATCAAAACAAGTAAGGTATTATCGATTTTTTGTTATTAAATTAAAAGTTGATAATGTTACTTAAATTAAAAGTATTAATTGGCAATAGTAAAAACCTCCTAAAAAGAGAATCTTTTTTTTATTTAAAAGCTTGTTTTTTAATTATTCTTCAAAATTTTAATTTTGCCAAAACAATATATACCAAAAAGGTAAACTGTTTTGAAGAAAGAAGCTTTAAACAAGGTAAAATTCAAGAAGTATTACTTATTGAATCAATTGTACATGTATATAGGTATTTTGTCAATAGCAAAAACCAAAAGCCATCTAGCGACCATATTCATCGTCATATCTAACAATATCATCCTCTTCCAAATAATCGCCAGTTTGAACTTCAATAATTTCCAAGTTTTTCTTGCCTGGATTTGAAAGTCTGTGCTTGGCCAAGGCTGGGATATAGGTGCTTTGATTTTCTGTCAGTGTTAATTCGCTTTGGCCATTAACAACACCAGCGGTGCCACACACCACAACCCAATGCTCACTCCTACGTTGATGTGACTGCAAACTCAATGTTGCTCCAGGATACACAGTAATCTTTTTTACCTTATGATTTGCTTCATTGATAAGCACTTCATATTTTCCCCAGGGACGATACCCAATCAAACTATGTTCAACTTCGGTATAATTATTTTCCCTCAAATATTCCACAACTTTTTTAATCTCACTACTTTTCCCTTTCTTTTGAACCAAAATAACATCATTATTTTCAACAATATTAACATCTTCCATGCCGACAGTTACAATCAATTTATTACTAATCGAATTGGTATAAATATTTTTTGAATCAAATCCCAAATGTTTTGGATCCTGTTTTTCATTTCTATTTGCAATTTCAGACAAAATGTCAAATGATCCAATGTCGTTCCAATCAAAATCTCCTTCAAACATGATGACTTTTCTTGATCTCTCAGCAAGCACATAATCAATAGCGATTTTTGGCAAAGCTTGAAAATTTTCAACAAATTCAGCAAATGGTTTTGAAAATAACTCAAAAATATCCTTGTCGCAAATCTCCAATTCGTCTTGAAATGTTTTTGCGCAAAAAAGATACATGCCAGCATTCCAAACATATTTTTTTGTTTCCAAAAATTTCTTTGCCAATTCCAAATCAGGCTTTTCCTTGAAAGCTGAAACTCTATAATATCCATCGATTTTCTCACCTTTTTCAATATACCCCAATCCAGTATCAGCTTTGGTCGGAGTAATCCCAATAAGTCCGATATTATCATTCAAGCAAGCCAAAGCATTCTTCACCAAATCCAAATAAACATCTTTTTTTCCAATATAATGATCAGAATGAACTTCAATAATTGGAGCATTTTTATCAATTCCAATAACATCACACAAATATTTTACCGCCAACATGATTGCGGGAGTGGTGTCTCTTGAACTCGGCTCAACAATAATTTGTTCTTTTTTAAAATCAGCATATACCTCACGTATCTGATTAAGCACATTAAAAAAATTATCCTTATCAGTAACAATGTAAATATTTTCTTTTGAAATTGCGCCAGCCATACGCTCAAAAGTTTCCTGAATCAAAGATTTGTCAGAATATAATTTCAAAAATGGTTTTGGAAAGTTTCGACGAGAAAGTGGCCAAAGCCTTGTTCCACTGCCACCACAAAGAATAATGCTATACATATAATACTTAAGTTAAAACTTATAAAAAAGAAAAAAATTAATCCACAATCAAAAGACCTCCAAAGTCAGCACTTTCAACACTTTTATACAGTGGGTTTTTTCGAAGTGCTGGTTTTCCCTCATGTTCAACAACATAATATGCAAAGCCCTTCATTTTTTTTACCAACTCATAGTCAGCATGTCCAGGAAAACTCGAAGGATCCCTGTCTTCAAAATCAACAGGACTATCATCAATAGTAACAAAATAAGTTTCTCCCACATTAGCCAAAAGATGTCCAAACTTAGAAGGCATAAAAACCTTGTCTCCAGCGCCAACAACAACAGCCTTAAACTCAGCAACTTCACCTGCAATCATTTTTCCATTTTCATCTTCCGCCAATTTTTGTAGTAAGGCCACTCCATTTCCAAAAGCAATAGTATAATGCTCACTAAGCTCGCCCACATGATAATGACCATATGTCTTAATATATTCACCAGAAATTGTTCCTGGCTCCCAAACAGTGGTATTTTTCTGATCAACACCACCGCGGATCATGTAATAATGAATAGCAGGACCATCTCCATTTGGATCCATAAGCACATCTTGCATTTTTTCATGTGTTCTGGCAGCATAGTGCTTTGACACATTGGTAAAGTCAATATTCATCTTTTTAAATAGTTTTAATATTTATATTTAACTTTTTAATTATTTTGAAATACGTTTTGTTTTCACAAACCATTTGTTAATGTCCACAAATCTTTGTGCTGGATTATTTATATTAGCAACATCAACTCCTTTAACACTTGTATTGATTGGATAAAGATAAAATCTGGAATACAAGAAAATTGCTGGATTTTCTTTTGTCAAAATATCCTGAAAATTCTGATAATCTTCTATGCGCTTTTGTTGATCTGTTTGCTGTCTCAAATCCTCCAACAATCCATCAACATCCTTGTTATCAAAAAGTGACAAGTTCAAGCCTGGATCGCGCTTTTGCGAAGAATGCCAAAATGAATATAGATCTGGATTAAAATTCAATGCCTGTCCAAACAAAATACTATCATACTCACGCGTGCGAATATAATTTTGCTGCAAATCCGAAACACTTAAGCTTTTTAAATTCACCCTAACTCCTATTTTTAACCATTGCTGCTTCAGCAGTTCGGCAGTCTGATTTAGCTCTGGCCAATCAGCTGTTACCAATTCAAATTCCAGCAAATGCCCATCCTTTTTCCGAATATTTTCATTTTTGTCCATCGCCCAACCTGCTTCATCCAAAATTTTATTAGCACTTTCAATATCACCACCAGCTGCACCAATATTTTTATAACCTAACATTTGAGGAAAAAGTGGTGATGACAAGGCCATACCCTTGCCATAGAGTAATTTATCAATAATCTCTTGCTTATTAACACTAACTGCCAATGCCATACGAACAGCATCATTTGCCAGTGCAAAACTCTTTGTTTGATTGAAAAACACTGAAAAATAACGAGGAATAACAAGTTCTTTAACATTAGTACTTTTTGAATTTTTAATATCCTTAATACTCTCTGGTGGAATACTGCCCATACCCATAATTTCTTTTTTATTATAAGCAGCAATCAATTGATCATCATCAGGATAAAAATTAAAAGTAATTTTTGAAACATATGGAACACCATCATAGTAATTTTTATTAGCAGTCAGCTGCAGCGTCAAAATATTTCCACCAGAATCTTTTTGAAAACTAGCAAAAGAATATGGACCACATCCGATTGGATGCAAGTTATTCTCAGCCAGGGCAAACTTTTCAGGTGCAATATTTTCCCAAGCATGCTTAGGCAAAAGCCCAATAGTCAAATTCTCCAAAAAGCCAACATACGGATTTTTCAAAGAAAACTTAACAGTATAATCATCAATCAAGCTAACTTCAACACCCTGTAGTCCTTGGCGAAGCGGGCTTTTATATGCCGGGTCTTGCAAAATGTTAAAAGTGAAAAACACATCACTAGCATTTAGAGATATTCCATCATGCCAAAGAACGCCTTTTTTAATTGAAATTGTATACTCGCGCTGATCCTCTGAGATAGAATAATTTTCCGCCAAATCCTTAACAACTTTCCCGTCTTTATCATATTTAAAAAGACCAGTAAAAATAAGCTGCGAAAGATCACTATCTGCCCCACTTGTCTGAGAAAGCAATGGATTAATATACAATGGTTGTCCCACTATTCCTTCAATATATTCACCACCAATTTTAGGAACAGCCTTAGTCATGTTCAAATAAAAGGAATCAATCCAGACAAACAAAGAAACTGCAATAATCAAAAGCAGAACAGTTACAATAAATTTCTCTTTGAATGTAAGTATTTTGCCGATAGCTTTCCAGTTTTTTGGCAAAAGATATTTTATTTTATCATCTGAATAACTACTAATAAGTTTGAATATAAAAAAATTATTCCAAAAAACTAACGATTCGCGATTATCATTGTTGCAATGGCCAGCACAATAAAAACAAAACCAAGTGTTGCAGAAAAGTAAAAAAGAAATTTCTCCATGCCTCTTTTTGTGTAATAGCCACCAAAATCACCACCAAAAGCACTAGAAAGTCCACTTCCTCTATTTTGCAAAAGTATTGAAACAGTAAGCAAGATTGCAACGATCAACTGAACAATTGTAATTATTTTCATCTATATTTTTTAAATATTTAAACAGTCATACTCAAATACAAATTTAGCAAAAATAGGCTTTAAAGTCAACCTTGTCTTGCTTTTCTTGGCTCTAATTGGCACTTAGCTGCTCTATTTTATCCTTAAATTTCTCAAAAATTGCTGGCCCATGCGGACTTGGTAAAAACATTAAGGCATCATCATTAGCATACACCAAGCTGCCTTCTTGATGAGTTTTGGGGTTTTGCATGATTTGTTTTTTTTCAATTGCCTTGAGGTTCTCTTCAATCCAACTTGAAGAAAAAATCAACTCGCCAAATTTCCTAATCCGCCTACTAGGAACGGTATCTTTAATAGTCCTAAGCGGAGCAAGCATTGATAAGTCATAATTAGGTTTCATGTTTTTGATCCACTGATTTTTCATTTGAAAACGATTAAACACTTCCCAACCAAATAGCGGAAACATAAACATATATTCATTAGCTGAAAACAAATCCTTAGTTATTATCTCCAAAGATTCTTCTGTTACAAAAAAGTTCAAACAAGCCCTGTCGGCAATATTTTTTCCATGTCTTCTTTTTCCAACAAGATGCAAAAGCATAGTCACAAGTGTCCTACCAGTCCAGATCTTTCCAGCCTGTAGCACAATCAAAAGATCAAGATCGCTTGATTTTTTAGCATTCTTCATAGCAAGCGCACCCGTAACACCAATCATTCGCACAAAGGGAACAAATCTAAGCAAATTTACAATCCTTTGCAATTTTCTTATTTTTACTGTAGAAATTTTTCCAGCGACAATTCTTTTTTCCACCAAAAATCCCCTACCTTTCAGAAAATAAAAACCACTTGAGTGTTCAATGAATTTGGCAAGATGCTTGTCATAAATATGCTTTATAACATCTAAGAGCGTGGGGGCAAAAACATCACCAACTTCTATCGAATAATCTGTCCTAATCAAATATTTCCATATTTCAAAGACAGTCAATGGATAATCGAGAGCATCATAATAAATGATAGTTGCTAAGATATTTTTATTTAATTTATCAGACATATTTCTTGGCTATTATCAAGCGACATTTTCATTTTTATTAACAAAATCAACAACAAAAACGCTCAGTGATGTTGCAATAGGAACCGCCAAAATTGCACCCAAAACTCCACCAAGCTTAGCACCAATAAGCAAAACCAAGATAACAACTACCGGATTCAAACCCACGGCTTTTTTCATAACCTGTGGCACAATGACATGACTCTCTAGCTGCTGAATAAGCGTCAACGAACCAAGCACAATCAAGCCAGTCATAGGAGAAATAAGAAAACCAACAAGTGAAGCTAGCGTTGCAGAAATAATCGGACCAAGATACGGCACAATCTCCAAAATTCCAGCAAGCAGCGCCAAAATCAAAGCATATGGAACATGAAAAATAGACAATACCGTAAAATCAAGCACGAAAATAATAAGCATCAACACCATTTGTCCAAGCATCCATTTTCCAATTTTATTTTTAATTCTATCGGCAACAGAAACAACGTATTTCTGATGATCTTCGGGTGTAACTGAAATCAAAAATCTATTCATACCATCCTCTTTGACTGACATATAAAATGTCAAAGCAAGCACCACTAAGATAGAAATAAAAAAAGAAAAAACACTAACTGTTGTTGAAAATATCTGACCAGATGATTGTGAAAAATTTCCAGCAATATTGCGGAAAAATTCATGACTATTAAATGTTATACCATAAGAACTTGCATATTGTTCGATTCCGAAGAATGTTTGAGAAAAAGTTTCATTATAATTTGGAAGATTTTGAGAAAAACTTGCAAGCTGACTTACAAGTGGCGGAATAAGCAAGAAGAAAAGCATCCCAACAAAACTTAGCAGTGCAATATAAATCATAATCACACCAAGTGACCTATTGATCCTGCGTTTTGACAACCAATCGATCGCGGGATCAAGTGTGGCTGTCAAAATAACAGACAAAAAGAAAAGAGCCACAATATCGCGCACTAAATACAAAAAACATAATCCCAAAATTATTGCAATTGTCTTTACAACAAAACTAGTTGATATTTCAATTTTTGTATTATTCATAATCTTAGACTTAAAATTTCAATATTTTCTCAAATTTTTTGTCACTCTTGTGTGGTCCAACCACAGCCAAATTTAATTTACTATTAGTAAAAATATCCTTACTAACTCGCAAAATATCATCAACTGTTACAGCATCAACCAAAGCAAAAACCTCTTTTGGTGTTATAATCTTTTCTTTGTGCATTTCTTGATCAATAAAAAACATAGCCACATCATCAGAAGCTTCCAGTCCCATCACGGCTCGCCCTTTCACATAATCCTTAGCCTTTTGCAGCTCTTTCTCACTAACATATTCAGTAGCAATTTTTTTGTATTCAAACAAAATTGCATCCACGGCTTGCTCAATTTTTCCATGCTCAACTCCAGCTTGTGTAGCAATGTAGCCACAATCTTGATAGGTATCAACACTAGTGTGCACAAAATATGCCAAACCTCGACGCTCACGAATTTCAATAAAAAGCCTACTACTCATATTTCCACCAAGAATAATTGAAAGCAGAGCCAACACATAACGATCTTTATGATCCTGTTTATATCCGCGCACACCCAAAATAAAATGTGTTTGTTCTGTTTTTTTCAACTTAATTCTAATGGCTGGAGAAGTTTGTTTTTCCACAACTTTTTTCAGTGGAATTTTTTTACCAGCTTGAAATACAGCAAAATGTTTCTGCAATTGAGTGATGATCTCATTTTCATTAAATTTTCCAGCCACACAAACAACTGTTTCATTGGCGTTATAATGCTTCTTAATATAAGAAATAAAGTCCTTGCGCTTAAAATCAGAAATTGTTTTTTTGTATCCAACAATTCCACGGCCCAATGATTGATCACCGTATAGTATTTTTTCAAATTCATCGCCAACACTTCTGCGTGGCTCATCTTCATACATACTAAGCTCCTGCAAAATTGGACCTCTCTCCCTATCTATTTCAACTTGTTCAAGTTTTGAATTCAAGAAAATATCACAAATAACATCCACCGCCTTATTAATATGACGTGAATCAACTTTTGCATAATAAGCAGTTTTGTCCTTGGCTGTAAAAGCATTAAACTCTCCACCAATAGCATCAAGCTCCTCGGAAATTGATTGCGCTGTTGGCCTATTTTTGGTCCCCTTGAAAAACATATGCTCAATAAAATGTGAAAGTCCTGCCTGCTTTTCACTTTCATAGCGCGAACCAACACCAACCATCAGCATCACAGTTGCAGTCTGAGTGCCCTTCACTGGAATCGTCAAAACTCTTAGTCCATTTTTTAGAGTTGTTTTTTTGTAAAGCATGTTTTTAATTTCCAATTTTGAATTTCCAATTTTGAATTTTGAATTTTGAATTTTGAATGAATTTTTAATGTTTAAATTTTGAAACATTAAGTCATTCAATCTTGATTCTAAATTCGAAATTATGATTTCAAAATTATAGAACTCTCTATACTTAATTATTTAAATTATTTCTTCTTGATAATATTTTTAACTCTACTAACCCTAATAAGCCCAGAACATGGCACAATCTCAATTCCCTTTTTCTCAAGCTCATCCAAAAATAAATTCATACCAATAGAATCAGAAGAAATATGCCCAGCAATTACGACATTAATATGTGCAGCCTCTGCTTCCTTGCGATGCTCCTCACTTTGGTGCATTGAGATAATCGTTCCAATTCCTGCTTGTGACATTTTTTCATACATCTTTGAACTTCCAGATGTTCCACCAGTTATTTCAGAAAAAGCAATTTTTCCCACTGAGTTTTCCTCGCTTCCAGTGAAAAGACGTGGACCAGCTCCTCGCAATTGAGCCTCCCTATATTCAGGAATTTCCATTAGTGACTTTAGAATTTCGCCAACTGTTTCAGGATTATCTTTTTTTATTTTAGCTTCCACAAATCTTGCCACCAAATTATCAGCCGGGGTATGCACATTCATAAAATTCATACCAAGTAAACGTGCAGAATCAACTTCCTTGAAGTGATTTGAAGCGCTCACGCCACGACTAACCTCGCCAATACGAATCTTCATCAAACCCTCTGCAATATTAATAGGCACGCCATATTGACTAAGCAAATCAGCTTGAATATGCATCACGTCTGAAAGATCAGCCAAAGCCTTGCCTTCTGGATGATGACCGATTACCAAATCAACCTGACCATCACTGCTGTGATTTGAAAGATAACGAGCAATCATAAGCTCACCACTATCAATATCAATACCAGCCATAATTTTTTTAATCTCTTTTGCTCCACCATCAAAATGGATTCTCGAATCAAGATATGGATTTGCAAAACGCTCTTTGTCAAAAAGTTCCTTTTTTTCCGTAGAAAGTTCCTCGTATTTGTCTTTTTCTCGCTTTAGTATTTTTTGAATTTTTTCCTTGGGGCGAAAATCAGCAGCAATTCCCATCTCAATAGCTAAATTATAAATTTCTTGGATATTCATATTTTTTAATTTAATATTATTAAGCAATTTTTCTGAGCAATGAAAATGGTTTAATATTTTTTTTATTAATTTGTAAATAATAAAAATTATCATGCCCACCATGAGCAGAAACAACTTCCCCTCTATCTTTATTCAAAATCTTTTTTATGATAATTGTAGTATTTTTTTCGCTATCAACAAGCTCAATTTTGTCTCCAGATTTGATAACATTATGAATCTTGGCGATCAACTCATTGCCATTAACTTCAATAATTTCACCCACAAATTGAAATTCGGTATTATTTTGTTGCCCTGAAAAACTGTGCTGAGGTTCATTTCCATGCAAAAATCCTTCCGTATAGCCACGATTAGCATTTTTTGCAAGCTCCTTAGCTGACCATTTTTCAATTTTTTTAATAGCAGCATCATCAACATTGCTTTCAATAGCATCCAAAACTTTTCGATAAGCCCTACAAACATTGGCAACATAAGAAACACTCTTGTTGCGTCCCTCCACCTTAAATGAAGTCACGCCAGCATTTCGCAATTCTTGCAAATATAACAACAGGTTCAGATCCTTGGAATTGAAAAAATATGTTCCATGCGAATCCTCCTCCAACAAAATCGGCCTTCCACTTTGCACTTCAGCAACTTCCATTGTCTTATATTCACTAACATCTTGAATTTGCATTTCTGGGTTCATTTTGGATTGTGGATTTTGGATTTTGGATTTTTCCCGATATCCCCATCGGCATGGCTGAGTGCAATCACCCAAATTAGCGCTCTTTCCACTCATCCACTTGCTCAAAATACAACGCCCAGAATAACTCATACACATTGCACCATGCACAAAATATTCCAACTCAAGTTTTGGCACATGTTTTTTTATGCAGACAATGTCTTCAAGAGTTGTTTCTCTGGCAAGCACAATCCTAGTTATTCCGAGGTCATACCAAAATTTTGCAGCTTGCCAATTTGTAGTATTGGCTTGCGTACTAAGATGGATGTCAACCTTTGGCAAATGCTTTTTAATAAGCATGATAATGCCAGGATCAGCCACGATAACACCATCAATATCAATTTTCTTTAAAAATTTTAAATGTTTTTCTATTTTTG
This sequence comes from bacterium, assembly GCA_037140955.1. Taxonomy (GTDB): domain Bacteria; phylum Patescibacteriota; class Minisyncoccia; order Moranbacterales; family GWC2-37-73; genus UBA12068. The sequence continues at coordinate 36,785 of JBAXDL010000001.1, forward strand.
TAAGATGATAATTATGCGCATAAATGTTTATTGTAACAAAAATCTTTTTCTTTTTTGCATGCACATATTTAACCGCCTCAGCCAAGTCATCTTCACTAAAGTTATTAACCCTTGCTCGCATTGAAACATCTGGACAGCCAGCATAAACAGCATCAGCGCCATATTCAAGAGCATATTTGAGCTTTTGAATACTTCCAGCTGGTGCAAGTAATTCTATTTTTCCAGGTTTTTTAATCATATAATCTTGTATTTATGCATACTAAACTGTACATCCTTCTTGCAATTTGGTCAATTAAAACAAAAGGGACTGCCTCGGTGCAGTCCTTGAAAAAAAATTCGAAAAAATATTATTTTATTTTTCAATTGGAGAAGCACTAGTATTATCACTTTCAAGCAGCTCCTTAACTTTAACCACAAGTTCTGAAGGAGTGTGTTGAGATTTTACAAAATATTCCCTCGCGCCATTTTCAAAGGCCTCCTTTCTATCCTCATCATTATCCAAATTTGTCGAAACAAGCACAGTTATCTTGCGAAATCTTTCGTCGCTCTTGATCATTTTTAACGCCTCAAAACCATCCATTTCTGGCATCACAATGTCGAGCAAAATGATATCAATATTTTCAAATTCTTTCTCTAACACATTTAATGCCTCTTTTCCGTTTGAAGCAGGAAGCACCATAAAGCCACTACTAGTCAGTGCCCTAGTATACATTTCAAGCAAATCCTCTTCATCCTCAGCTATTAATATTCTTCGTATTTCTTCAGTCATAAATATTTTATATTTCTAATTACTTAACCATATTAGCATAAAAAATAAAATCTTGAAAACACAACTTGAGGTTAATTTGCTTTAACTGTATTTATTGCTAAACTATGTTTATTGGTTAATAGTTAAAAATTAGCCTAAAATCACAATTTAAGAAGATAATAGACTTGTTCATGCCAACATTAGCCTTCAACAAAAGAGCGCATTTTGACTACGAACTTCATGAAAAATATGAGGCTGGTTTGGTTTTGAGTGGAGCTGAAGTAAAATCCATAAAAACATTTCATATAAGCCTCAAAGGAAGCTTTGTGACCATGCATGAAAGCCAACTATACCTAACCAATGCCACGATTGCACATTATCCCTTTGCGGGCTTTAAAATTGCCTATGATCCAACACGGTCTCGAAAACTACTCCTGCGCAAAGAGCAAATCAAGTCATTAATTGGTAAATTACACGTAAAAGGCTTGACATTAGTGCCTCTTCGTGTGTATACTAAGAGACGACTCATTAAGTTAGAATTCGCTGTAGCAAAAGGAAAAAAGGCCCACGATAAGCGCTCAGACATAGCGAAAAATGAGTCAAAGAGAAACATAGAGCGAGCCCTCAAAAATGCTTAATGCATTTTTGTAATTTTCAATTTTCAATTCACGATTTTCAAACAATTTTCAATTTTTGAATGATTTAATGTTTAAAACATTTGGAAATTTATTCATTAGAATTTGTTTAGAAATTAGAAATTAGAAATTGGAAATTAGAAATTTTTGAAAACTAGTTTTCAAGATTGGGGCTGTTTAGCTTCGACAGGTTGTACTTTTCAAAATATGCAAGTCGATTACCGCTGCTGTATCGTTAAAAGTGTGGCGAAGATATAAGTGCAAACTTCATATCAAAGGCGAAAACTACTTTTGCGCAAGCATTTGCTAGTTTCTCACCTGCTTTAGCTTAGGCTCGAAGCCATCGAACTGCTGATTTCTCGTAAGCAGAGCTCGGTGTCAATCATGAGAATAGTATCATATGGTTTTTTGGACATATAATGCGAAATAACTCTAAAAACGGCATTTGAAGGTTTTGTTTATTTCCTACTTCATCCTGTCGTATCTCAATTTATTGAGAATGAAATAAACTAAACTTGTAGAGGATTTTGGAGAAAACGATTTGGACATGGGTGCAATTCCCATCAGCTCCACATACTAAATAATTTTAAAGGCTAAATTTGAAATTTTAAATGAATTTTAAATGAATTAATGCATTAAAACATTTTTCATTGAGATTTTATTTGAAATTTTAAATTTAAAATTTCAAATTATTAAACAGTATTTGTTTAATAAAATATAAAAAGATCACCAGGCATTTTAAGAAATGCTAGAATGATTTTATAAAAATATTAGAAAGAGATTTAGATTCAAGCCAAAGCAGCAAACTGGACCAGCTCAATTGCGCATCAATGAGGCAATCAGAGTTCCCAATGTTTTTGTTATTGACGATGAAGGAAAACAATTAGGAGAAATGACAACTTTTGATGCAATGGCACTTGCCAAGGAAAGAATGCTTGATTTGGTTGAAGTTTCACCAAAGGCAGCTCCTCCAGTTTGTCGCATCATGGATTATGGCAAACACCTCTATCAACAATCCAAACAATTGCGCATAGCAAAAGCCAAACAAAAGAAAATTGAAATAAAGGGGGTGAGGCTTGGTTTGCGAACCGACACACATGACATTGAATTCAAAAGAGCGCAATCAGAAAAATTCCTGAAACAAGGAGATAAGGTGAAAATAGACATAGTTTTGCGAGGAAGAGAAAAGGCGCACCAAGACTTGGCCAGAAAAAATCTTCAAGATTTTATTACCGGCATAACAACGCCATACAAAATAGAAGACCCCATAAAACGTTTCCCTGGTGGCTTTAATGTTATCATCGCACCCAAAGCAATAGAATAAAATAATTTTAAATTTTAAATTTTAAATTTTGAATCAATTTCCAATTCGCCAATGATTAAATTTTGAAACATTCATAATTCAATCAAAATTCGAAATTCTAAATTCGAAATTAGACAAACAATATGCCGAAGATGAAAACCAAGAAGTCAGTTGTAAAGAAAGTAAAGATAACAAAGAATGGAAAAGTTATCCGAAGAGCAACAGGACAAAACCATTACAATTCAAAAGAAACTGGTGCTGAAGGTCGCGCAAAGAAAAAGGACAAACGCATGTTCAGAGCTGATGAAAAGAATATTGTTGCAGCATTGCCATATTCAATCGGTAAATAATTGAAAAAGTAGCAGGAAAAAGCAAAATAAATTCAAGCCTACCGGTACTAGCGCAAAAATTTATAAGCCAATTCCCACGCTACTTAGAATTTTATATAATATTAAGAATTTAACAGATAATTGGTACGAGTCGCTTACTTGCATGTAATCGTTCGTCACATCAATAGATCAAAATGGCGAGAGTAAAACGCGGCGTTGCTGCATCAAAAAGAAGAAGGAATGTGCTTGAGATGGCTAAGGGATTTCGTTGGCGTCGAAGCAAGAACTATGTTGCTGCCAAGGAGGCTGTGATCAAGGCTGGTAAATATGCCCATCGTGATCGTAGAGTGAAAAAACGAACAAACAGAGCACTTTGGATTTTGCGACTAAACAATGCGGTTCGATTATTCGAATTAACATACAGCAAATTCATTGCCATTCTAAAAGCAAAGAACATTGAAACTGATAGAAAGGTTCTTTCTCAAATGGCAGCTGAAAATCCAGCAGTATTTGCAAAATTTATTGAAAAAATAAAATAATCAAAATGCAATTAAAAAATCCACCGCAAGGTGGATTTTTTAATGTCTAATTTCTTTTCCTATATTCACCCCAAAGCCTTTTCAATGCATGAAAAGGAAGCCAAAGCCAAAGAAAATTTTTGATCGTTTTTTCCAAAAAATCGTTAGGTGTCATACGAAACAAATTTATGATCACAAAGAAAAAAAGTAGGAGCACAAAACCAAGAATATAATAAATTGTCATAAAGTTTTAATAATTTTGTTATTTATAATTCCTGCATCAAATTCATATTAAGACATTGTGTCATGTCATAAACTACATCCTTTTTTTCAACAACAATGCGCCAACCCTTTTGTTGTGCTACAGCTTTGAGATTTTCATTGGGATTAAAGGCAATAGGATTTGCCACAATATCAAGAAAGCTTGCATCAGATTCAGTGTCACCCATACCAAATGAATCTTCCAATGTTAAGTTATGTTCATAAACATATTGCTTCACCAAATTGCCTTTGTTTTTTATTGGTTCATATTGAGACTCTCCAGTATAGACACCTTTTTTATCAAGAGTGTAGACACTCCCAAACACCGCATCAAACTTCAAATGGGTTTTGTCATATTCGCGAACAATTTCAACAGGAGAACCAGAAACAGCAATTAAATGATAATTCTCTTTTCGTAATTTTGCAATCATTTTTTCAGCAAAAATATATGTCCTGTCTTGATGAAATGAAATAACAACCTTGCTAGCCCTTTCCACATCGGCAAGCTTGCAACCACGAATATGCTTTTCATACAACTCAACCAAGCCGAGCCTATATTGCTCATATGTCCCCTTATGCTCCAACCAATTGGTGTACAGTGTCACTATTTGATTACGAACATTGCGAGGAAAAATATCCATCCACGACAATTCATTGATAAGCTCAAATTGTAGATTTTTTCTAAAAATAGTTCCGTCGATATCGAAAATTGCGATTTTTTGTTTTTTCATATTTTTCATAGCACCAATATTAATTAAAAATTATATTTAACATTGTTTGCTATTGATGAATTATTATTGGAGTTCCAATTTCAGCCCAATCATACACTCTTTTGGCAGCTCCCACTCCAAGCCTGACACATCCATGCGAAACAGGTGTTCCAAGATGATTTGCGCCCTCCTGATATCCACCAGGCCAAATTGGAAGTTCATGAATACCCATTTGCCCAGAAGGTAAGAAGGCCATCCAATTTGGCATCCACAAGCCATAGGATTTTGACCAGGCTCTTGGAGATTTGTTTTCAACCTTGAATGTTCCAATTGGTGTGTTCATACCTTTTTTTCCTGAGGATATCTGATAAGCATCAACCACACTACCATTTTCAAAAATAACCATATTTTGATATTTCAAACTAATATCAATATATTTTCCACTTAAAATCTGAGGTTTGGCATAATCTTTTGCCTCTTGTAATTTTGTTTTTGGATCTTTATTCCTTTCGACTTTTGCAATTGTCACCACTGGAATCAATTCCGGAGCGGCTGACAAAAGTAGTGTGGTCTCTTGAGCAATGCTTTCAGTTTTTATTTCTACAGATTGATCAACTTCTTTTTCTGTTTTAACGGGCAATGTCTCAGCAACTTGAGCTGAAACTACATTTTCATGAATTTTTTTAGGAGACACTGCAATGTAATATGCCAAACTTGCTGAAAAAAGTATTACTAAAAATATAAATAATACTGTTTTCCAGCTATGTACATTATTTTTATGCGGTATATAGTCTAGCATTTTTAATCAAAAGATTTAAAACTACTTATTAAAAGTTTTAGCAGCTTCCCATAGCGTTGAATTGTTCTGAGTAGCCTTCATCCAATACCACCATTCAACACCCCAAACATAAATTTCTTTCATCCCTGTCTTTTTTGCAAATTCAACATTGTCCAACAAAATTGTTGAATTCATTGAGGCAAGTTGTGTTTCAACAGGAGCATCGGTTGTCCATCCGGCCACCCATGGCTCGCCTTGAAGCTCAATCACAATTGCATTATTTTGCTTGGCAAATAACTTAATAAAAAGTTGCTTAGCTTTGAAGAAATTTGGCCCAATTGGATATCTCCAGTGTCCCATTTTTGCACTATAAACCTCACGATACATCGTTGTTCCAAAAATATCAGCGCGCTTAGCAACATTGAGCCACAAGCTAAGCTCACCACTGTCCGTAACAACTATTGGTCTGGTTGTGTCCAAACTTCTAACTTGAGCTATCTCACTATCTAGCAAATCAGGATTAACCTTTGAGCATATTCCAAAATCCAAGAATGGTTCATTCTCAACTTGCCAACGATCTATCTCTGGATGATTGTCTTTATATCTGCGAATCACGACATCCTCAAAAGCCAACAATTTCTCCTTTAAAATAATCTGATCAAGATTGCTCGGATCTTCTCCTACCCATTTTGGAACATAGCATTCTGGCCAACGTGGAACCTTTTGCCCAACAACCAAAATAATTTTAACATTCCTACTTTGTGCCTGCTCCAGTTGCCAATCAATATCAGAAAAATCATACTGACCCTCGACTTTCTCAACCCTATCCCAATAAACTGGTAAGCGCACATGCTTGAGCTGAAGATCATCCAACATCGCAAGATAGGCAGCTTTCCAGTCAAGTCCAATTTGCTGTGCATACAAAGAAGAAAATGTCACTCCAATTTGAGCATCATTGTTTTTCACCTTGGCAGGCAAATTAATATAAACAAAAAACAAAACAATTATCAGCAAAACTGATCCAATAGTAATGGCAAGCGTTTTGAAAAACATCTTCAAAACACTTATAATTTTTTCCTTATTTGTTTTTATTTTCACCTGCTGCTTTGATGTTTTTTCTTTTTTCATATTTTATTTTTATATATAATGATATCTCAAATATATTCTACCTTGAAACAAAAAACATTCCTATCGCAATAACAACAATTGCGCCAATTTTTTGAACCCAATCCCAAAAAAACAATTTCTCTGCAAAAACCTTTGGCTGCTTTTTTGCTGCAACATAAACAAGAACTAATACAAAAACATATTGAAGTGAAACCATGGAATTAACAAGTGTCACACTGCCAAGCGAAAAAGCCTTGTTAAGCAAAATAGAACTTGCACCACCCAAGACTTTGTTTCCAATAAAGATACCACCAGTTCCAACTGTTTTTTTTGAAGGATTTTTTGCACCAGTAAAACTTTTAAAAATTGATTTGCGCCAAGTTGGAATCACTAAAAGCAAAAGTGCAAACAAAAAACCACCAATCCTTGTCCACATAAAACCATTTAAAAATGTTTGTTCCAGATAAACAAATTTAAACATCACATATGAAACTGCCAAAAGCGCGCCAGCAACGCAAGATGAATAAAAACCAACAAAAAACTTTTGCTTTTTGGCTTTTAATGGCAAGTCAAAAGAAATTAGTAGCCCCCCAAAAACCAAAAGTGCCACACCTCCAATTTGCAATATGTTTAATTTTTCAATTCCCATAGCATAGGAAATTAAATAGCTAACAATTGGAACAACAGAAAAAACTACCGGCGTGACCCTGCTGGCTTCAGCCTTACTAATTGAGATATTAATAGCAAAAATTCCAGCAATATAAACCGCTCCAGCAATCAAACTCAACATGATCTGATCTGCAGACGGAACAGCAAAGCCAAAGGGTGCAAACAAAAAAGCACCCAAGCCAAAAATACCAACATAAAAGGTATAGACCTGAGGCGAAGAAATTCGCTTGGAGCCAAGCAAAAATTTATCCGTAAGTACAGCAAAGGCCCCAAGCAAATAAGCACTGATTGCAATAATAATCCAAGACATCAACCAGGTTAATTTTAAATTTTAAATTTTCCCCCAAAATATAGTCTCGAGGCAAAAAATTCAAAAATTATTCCCGCAATGCTTAGCAATTTAAGCATTAAAGAATTTAAATTTTGATTAAAAATTAAAAATTAAAAATTAAAAATTATTATATATCTATATTATACACTAAAAAAAGCACTTCGACGAATCAAAGTGCTTTTTATTCTACACAAATTCCATAACTATCCCACGATTTTTTCAAAATATAATGCCACAGTTGCAATCCATCCAGGCGCACCAGGATCTCCAAGGCAACTCTTTCCACATTTCCAAGTATCAACCATGCGAGCAGGCGTATCTCGCTCCTTATTCACCAAAACTTCAATCCTGTCACCAACAACCCGAATAGCTTCTTCCGCATTAGAAAAACAAGCATAACCCATTCCAACACCCCTGCCACCCTCTCCCTTGTATCCCCAATAATTATAACAAGTTTTTCCATCCTTTGAGGGAGAAGCCAAGCCAAAACTACTTTCCTTTTTTGCGATACCAACTAGAAAGGCCGCCACCTTTTGATCTCTCCTTGAAATAAAAGGCACCATTTCTGCAATGGGAGTTTCGCCCACTATCGCATACAGCTTATCTGCAAATTGTCCAGAATTAATTCCCCCATCATTTCTAACTTGAACTTGCAAGTTGCTAGCAAGTAATGCCAATTGTACATCACTATCATTAGCAGCTGTAAAAAAATTTTCTTTTTCTTCAAATATTGGCGATGCCACCTTTACAATCTTTTTCTCACCAGTATAGGCATGAGCATATGAGACTGTTTGACTATCCCAAATATTAGAAAGAACAGCAAAGAAAATCAATATGCCAACAAAAAAAAGAAGATTGCTTTTTTTGATTGCATTTTTCAATTGCAAGATGTTTGCCTTGAAATTTGGCACTGATCTAAGTTTAAACCACGAGGGTTTACGCATAAGTTATTTTTAACAATTTAATGGTCATCCTGGGCAATAGCCCTTAGTGACGCAGATCTTATACTACCAAAAATAACCTATGCGGTCAAGCAAGTTATCCACATTTTTAAAAATAAAATATGAAAAAATATGGCTTAAATAAGCCATATTTAAATAAAAAAAAGCAAAAAACCCTCCATTCTAAAGGGTTTTTTAAGTGAAAACTTGCAAAATATAGCTATTTATTGGATAATATCGTTTAATTTTTTTTAGTAAATTCTTCAAAAATTCCATTCACATCCTTCACCCATTTGTTGGCAGCAGCTTGACCACCGGTAGCACTGCAACTTGATCCACATTTCCAAATAACCATCTTTGAAGGAGTGTCCTTGCCATTTTCATTCACCAAAGTATTGATTCTTTTTCCAATAGTTTCCACTGCATCCTTAGGACTATTAAAGCAAGTATGCCCACCAGTTCCCATAAGCTTTCGCTGACCACGATAGCCCCAATAATTATAACAGTCCTGACCATTAAGCACTGGCACGTGTTGCCCCCAACCACTTTCCTTCCTTGCAATTGCCACAATAAAGGCCGCCACCGTCCGATCCTGTTGTGCGATATATGGAACCATTTTTTCTATAGGATAGCCCTTCACCATTTCTCTTATTTCAACTTCAAGTGATTCTTTGCTTTGAGCCTTTTCAATGTCCATAACCTGCTTAGCAAAAGATTCAGCATCATCCTTGGTGTCAGCAACTAGAGCTGCTTGAGGAGCAATCTGCTGCTCCACTGCGACACCAGCATCTATTTGTTTGGCAGAAGCACCTTGTCCAAGATAACGATACACAAAAGTCATCATCACCATTCCAAATAAAATAGATCCAATAATCGAAGCATTCCAAAGTCTAGCAGTTGAAAACTGTCCAAGAAAACTTCTTGTCATTTCACCACTAGCATCATTGAATTTCTCATATCTTCTTTCGAGTGCCTCCAGGAGCAAGCTAGTTTCACTTTGACGCTGCCAAACAAAATCATTGACAACTTTTGAACTCAAACTGTCCCACTTGTTGAAACGACGATCAAGCTTAACGCCTTTTTGCATTAAACGCTGCTCGCGAGGAGTGATATATAATTTAGAATCCTCCGTAAAAAAGCTATTAGTTTTCTTGCCTCTTGAAAAAAGCGTAGAGCTATCTTTTTTTGTTGCAGTCAAAAAAGAAACAACTTCTGGTCGTTTTTTACCAACTGCTAAATCTATATATTTTTTTTGTTTTTTTATCTTTTGTAACATCAACACTTTTATATCAAAATAAATACTAATTTCCCAATACCATAAAAGTATAGCACTATTTTATCTTTTTTGAAACAAACAGAAAAATACCAACAGCAAAAGACACACAAGAAAGCAATTGTCCCATAGTAAAATAATTCCAAAACAAACCCAACTGCAAATCAGGCTCTCTTAATTGCTCAATACAAAATCTAACCAAAGAATATCCCAGTAAATAAAGACCCAGCAATGCACCATTTTTTAATTTCTTGTTGCGAATGCTCCAAAGCAAAAGAAAGAATACTATGCCCTCAAAAAAAGCTTCATACAGCTGGGAAGGGTGTCGCAAAAAATTTTCATCGGCAAGAAAATACATCCCAATATTTAATTCAGTAACTCGTCCATACAGTTCGCCATTTAAAAAATTTCCAATCCTGCCAAAAAAATACCCAGCCGGAAGTGCAACCACAACAAAATCAGCCCAAGCAAGGAAATTAATTTTTTTTATTTTTGCATAAAAAAATGTCGCCAAAGTTGCTCCGACAAGTGCCCCAAAATAACTCATACCAAAAATACCAACAAACTCGCCACTGTTCTGATCAAAAGGAGAAAAAATTGCCAAAGGATGAGACAAAAAATATAAAAAATCATAAAACAAAACATAGCCAAGTCTGCCACCCAAAATCCCCACAAAAAAAATTACCAGCAAGTAATCTAACAATAAATTTTTCATCTCAGCTGGCTTTGGACTTTGAATTTTTGATTCCAAAAATATCAATTCGCCTTTTTTAATTCTCCAAAGTAGCAATTTATACACCACAAAAAATCCTATCAAATATGAAAGCCCGTACCACCTAATAGCAAAAGGTCCAATCGTAAAAGCAATTGGACTTAGATGCGAAGGTAAATATTGATAAAAATCAAGCATTATATTTCCTTAATTGTTTTTTGAATTCAACCTCGTAAATATCCCAAAGTGCAATAAAGAGTGCCACAATAATTGGTCCAATAATAAATCCAAGAAATCCAATCATGCTAATGCCGCCAAGTGTTGCAAAAAAGACCAACAAAGGATGCATCTGCGTGTCCTTACCAACTAACTTAGGCTTAAGAAAATTATCAATAGTAGAGATTATTCCCATGCCCACAGCCAAAATCGTCACGCCCTGCCAAATATGTCCCAGGCTTAGCATAATAATCCCAGCCGGAAGCCAAACAAGACCGGTGCCAAACATCGGAATTAAAGACAAAAACACCATAACAACACCCCAAACAATAGCTGATGGCACGCCCACAATAGTAAACAAAATTGCACCAATAGTACCTTGAATAAAACCAATGACCAATGTCCCTTTGATTGTTGCTCTACTCATTGAAATGAACTTTTCAATCAGAATTTTTTCATGAGCATCCTTAAGTGGACTAAGCAGCATAATTTTGCTGACCAACTTTTTTCCACTAATCAAGAAATAATACAAAGTAAAAAACATCACCAAACTCAAAAACAAAAAGTTTGCGATGCTCTGATAAGTTTTTTGAAAAATAACAATCGCACCTTGACCAAGCTGAGAAACTGATTTGGCAACACTTTCCTTATTAATCAAATTATCCACGCCAAGTGACCTCAGAAGTGGATTAGAATTAACATTTAAGGTTAGATTATCAAAATATTTTTGCCCAGAAAAACCTTGCTCAACACTAACTTTTTGATACAGTGTTGTTATTTCATTAACAACCAACCCAACTACTCCAAAAAATAATCCAACAAAAATGACAATACCAAAAATGGCCGTCAGGAAAGCACTGACTCTTTCCCGCTCGCCTGTTATTTTCAAAAAAAATTTAAAAGGCTTTTGAAAAATAACAGCAAAGATTGCTGCCAGAATAATCGCGATGAAAAATGGCTGGAAAATAAAGAAGGTTACAACACTAACTCCAATCAAAACCAAGAAAAAGAAATTGACATTGAAATTTTTTAATTCCATAAATATATTTTAATAATGAAATATCTCAGCTATTTGCCTTAACGCATTAATTTGCTAGAATTATAACACGTGTCACTATTTTTTCAAATTAAATTATCATATGTTGGAATTTCAAGAATCACATCGTCATAGAATCATCGTCACTGCTGATGACTTTGGCATTAGTCCTCGGGCCAATAGAAACATCCTATACCTCATCGAACTTGGAAAGATAAACCGAGTAGCTATCATGACAGAAGGCGCAATTAGTCCAAAAGAAATTGATCAATTGTCTCGTAGTGGAGTGAAATTAGACATTCACCTCGACATTTTGCATCAATTTGGCGATCAGAGAAAAAAAAGGCAAAGTGCGATCTTGCGCGTGCTTGGCTTTTTGGGGAAAATATTGTCGGGAAAATTAATGCCAAAAAATGTTTACAGGCAATGGTCAGCGCAAATTGAAAAATTTCATACAATTTTTGGGAAATATCCAGATGGAATAAACTCGCACGAACATGTGCATTTTTTTCCCTTCTTTTTTTCAATAGCCTTGCAATTACAAAAAAAATACAACATTCCATACATCAGATTTGGTGACAGCTTAAAGATCAAGCACCATGTGATCGTGGCCTATATCATCCATTTCATGCGAATCCTTGATATCAGAGCTTGTGCCAAAAATGGCTGCATCTCTTCGAGCTTTTTGGTTAGTCTTGATTGGATCAAAAATATTGACAAATTCCTAAACAATCCTCCAGAAGGAACCATTGAAATTGCTTGCCACCCCGAATTGGCTGAAGATTTTGTGAAAGTGAAAAAATATTTTTAAACTTTTTTTGAAAAAATTTTAAGCAGCATCCCAACAATTAAAACAGAAGAAAAAAGCAAAACATTACGCACAATTTCAACCTCTGCAATCAGGGTTATTATTTTTCTGTGCGAATAAAAAGCCATTAAGATAAAAAGCACAGAATGAATCATTGTTGCCAGTGCGTTATAAAGAAAAAACTTTTTCCAATTTGAGCCAAGCGTGCCAAGCACCACCGGTCCAAAAAAACGCACACCAGTGATGAGCCTCAAAAAGAATATTGTTTTTCCGGGATTGTCCGAAACCAAGTGCTCATATTGAATAAGTTTGCTGACTCGCATTTTCCTATTAAAACGCTCAACAAATTTATTTCCAAAAAAACTCAAACGATACATGATATTATCACCCACAATTCCACCGCTAATGCTCGCCAGCAGCGCAAATCCAAGATCAATTCCAGCAGTTTTTGCCAAAAATCCAATCAGCAACAGCAGCACAACTTCAGGAAATGGGATGACATAACTTACCAACATTGAAAGCAAGAAAATTCCAAAATAAGAACCACCTTTAATGGAGTTTAAAATAAAACCAAATTCATGGAAATGATTTTGAAAATGTGGATCAATCATGCAGCTTTATTTGCTTAAGTTTATCACTGCCCCATTTTCTGCCAATGGCGCACTAACCCGGATTCTGCCATTAGAAAGTTTTGCGATTTGATAGCCCGAAGAGTTTGCATCCTTTTCCTGCGGATCAACCGGAACCTCTGAAAGCAAATATTTTTTATTATTAATAATTTCAGAAATATCAATCAGATTTTCGCAAGAAGCTGCCTTGCTTTTGCAAATAGCCACCGACTCACTTGTCAAATTTTTTGGCAAATTTCCACCATTATCAAGCGAATATTGATAAACTGAATTCAAAATGTTCACAACATCACTTCTTCTTTGAGAATTACGCATCTCTAAAAGCTTTTTGGCTGGATTAATCCAGAAAACAACCCCACCAAGGATGACAAACAATACCACGGCAAAAAGTATCCGTTGCCAGATGCTGGTATTTTTCACAAAAAGTTTACATTTTTCCAAATAATGTTCAAATTCCATAATATTTTTCATCAAATCTTACATTTAAGAGTATACCATTTTTTTCTAAGAAAAAACAATATTCAATCAACCCCAACGCTATACATTTTCAGGCAAGTATTGTTTTTTTACGGCTTCCGTGTGAGCAAAGCGAACGAAAGGCAATCAAAAAAATAATACTTGCTTGATGGCACAAAATAGTAACATTGTAAATTAAAATGAATTAAAATAAAATTAGCTGCGTATTCATTTAGGTGCTCGAGCCAATAAAAAAACAATTTGGCTCAAGCAAAGCATTAATTTTTAAAAAACAAATAATATGAAAAAAAATGTACGCAACGCTCTTGCAATATCAGGTCTTGCTCTTGCAATTGGAGCTTCTGGCCTAACTCTAACAGCCAGTGCCAATACGGCAGCATCAAGGGATACTAAAATTGAAAGACATCAAAGTCTGACAAAAATTGCACGAGTGAAAAAAACTGAGAACATCAAAGATGCCATTCATCGGCGAACCTTTGCTGGAGTTGCCAGCAACATTTCAGCCAATTCACTGACAATCACCAGAGGTGCAAAGACTTTCACAGTAACAACCACTGATGCAACCAGAATTCTAAATCGAAATTGGACAGCCATAAAGCTTTCAGACATTAAAGATGACGACAAAGTCCGCGTACAAGGAACACTAACCGACACAACAATCGCAGCTAGCACCCTGCGCGATATAACAATCAAATAGTTAAACATAGGCACAAAAAAATCCCGACCAAAATCGGGATTTTTTATATTTTGAATATTGTATTTTGTAGTTTATTTCTTTCCTCCTCTTGCAGCTTTCACGCGATCACCTTCGCTCAAGAATTGTTTTCGAAGACGAACTGAATGCGGAGTAACTTCAAGATATTCGTCGCCATTGATGATTTCCAAACCTCTTTCAATTGAAAGTGTTAGTGGTGGAGTCAAATTGATGGCATCATCAGTTCCAGAAGAACGCATGTTGGTAAGTTGTTTTCCTTTGATTGGATTTACTGCCATATCAAGACCCTTAGAAGAGTTTCCAATAACCATTCCTTCATACACTTCAGTTGCAGGAGCAATGTAAAGTGAACCTCGTTCTTGCAAGTTTGCCAATGAGAATCCAAGAGCTTTTCCACCAATCATAGAAACCATTGAGCCAACTTCACGACGCTTGATTTCTCCGGCATATGGCTTGAAGCCAATCACGCGAGATGAAAAAATTCCTTCACCTTTAGTGTCAACCACAAATTGTCCACGGAATCCCAAAATTCCTCGTGTTGGAACATCAAACAAAAGTCGAGTTTGAGACCCATGCACTTGCATGTCAGACATGATTCCTTTTCTCTTGCCCATTGATTCAATCACACCTCCAGCCAATTCGCTTGGCACATCAATAGTGGCCTCTTCAAATGGTTCTGATTTAACTCCATCAATTTCTTTAATAATAACGTGTGGTTGTGAAACTTGCATTTCATATCCTTCACGTCTCATGTTTTCCAAAAGCACTGCAATGTGCAATTCTCCTCGTCCAAACACTGTGTAATATTCTGAAGTTGAAAAATCAATCTTAAGCCCAACATTAACTTCCAATTCTTTTTCAAGTCTTTCTCTGATCTGTTTGTTTGTCACAAACTTTCCTTCGCGTCCTGCAAAAGGAGAATCATTAACCATAAAGCGAAGAGAAATTGTTGGTTCATCAATAGTAATCGCAGGAAGAGCTTCTTGCGCTTCTGTTTCGCAGATAGTTTCACCAATGTCAATCTTAGGAAAACCTGCCACCATCACAATGTCACCAGCATAAGCTTCTTGCACCTCATCACGAACAGTTCCTTTGAAAGTATAAAGTTTTGTAATACGAGATTTTTCAATTGTTCCATCAGTTTTTTTCAAGATATAACTTCCTCCCATTTTTATTGTTCCTTCATGAATACGACCAACAGCAAGACGTCCCAAAAAGTTGTCATATCCAAGATTAAAAGGTTGCATGCGAAGTTCAGCAGCGGCATCAGCCTTGGCAGGATGCACTTTCAACAAAATCATATCCAATAGTGGTTCAAGATTTGTTGATTCATCGCTCAAGTGTTCCTTGGCAATTCCCTCACGTCCAATTGCATACATCGTGGTGAAATCCAATTGTTCATCGGTTGCTCCAAGATCCATGAAAAGCTCATACACTTGCTCTTGTACCAAATCAGGATCAGCAGCTGGCTTGTCTATTTTGTTAATAACCACAATAGGTTTCAGACCAAGCTCCAAGGATTTCTTAAGCACAAATCTGGTTTGTGGCATTGGACCTTCTTGTGCATCGACAATCAAAAGCACGCTATCAATTGAGCGAAGCACGCGTTCAACTTCTGATCCAAAATCAGCATGTCCAGGTGTGTCCACAATATTAATTTTTGTATCACGATAAAAAATGGAAGTATTTTTAGCATAAATAGTAATTCCACGCTCTTGTTCAAGTGCATTATTGTCCATACTTATTCCCTCTTCCACCATTCCAGTTTGACGCATGATTGCATCAGTCAAGGTTGTTTTGCCATGATCCACATGGGCGATGATTGCAATGTTTCGAATTTCCATACACATTAGTCAAAAGTCCATAAAGTCCATAAAGTTTGTAAAGCACATTTTTAAAAAATACGCATTAAAAATTTTAAAGACTTCCAGAACCTTCCATTTTTAAAATAAATAAAAGCTGCCAATAGGCAGCAGAACCTCTAAAGCCATATAAATATAGCAACAAAGGCATAATTTGTCAAGAAAAAAGCCTTCTCACTATTTATAGCAAAAAGGCTTAAAAGTTTGCAATTCATATCACCTCTCGAAAGGCCTTGATAACCTTATCCTTCAAGGTATTACCCAAAATCTCAGTGAAGATCTTAATCAAGACCTCTAGCTGCTGACTATTAGCTTCAATGACCATGGCAGCTGCGACACTATTTTTAAACCATTTCACCTCGCCAACTTCGGAGCTCAAATCCATAAAGAGCCACTGTCCTGTATTTGGATCAAAAACAAAATTCGGATTTTTAGGATCTTTGGCATTTTCAATTGCAATAGTTCCCTCACCCAAAAGCACAAATGCATATTGCTTTTCCTCACCCTTTTTAACAGAAACTATGGGCAAGTTTTCCCAGACCTCAACTGTTATTTTTTCTTCACCCTGCGATTCTTCAACTGGAGCAGAAACCTCTTTTTTGACAGTAGGAAAAAATTCCACCGGCTCCAACCAGAGACTGTGAATGCACGCTTCTTTGTCACTCGAATCAAGAATAGTAGCGGTTAAATGGGGCCAAATCAGACAATTTTCACTGTGAGGAGTTTTGCCGCAAAAACATTTTTTCACAGAAATTCCTTTTTTAAGATCAAGAATCTCCAAAACATCATCTTGGAGTTCCTCCCTGAATCGCATAAAACCTGGAGGCAAAGGACGATATCCAAGATCTTTTTTCATTCTTGCAGTTCTCCATGTTTTGACAAAATTCTCAAACTCCAAGGGATCAAAAACTTTTTCATGTTTTTCTTTCATGGTTATCTCTCCTTTTTTGTGGGATATCTTGCGATTGAAAACAATCAGTTGTTAAGCTACCAAAGTTTATTATTTAACCATATTCCAAGAAAAAATGCAAACAAAAAAAACGTTCAAAAAAAATTGAACGTTTTTGTCAAGAATTTTTTATTGCAAGATTTTTTCCAACAATTCTTCTTTTCCCTTTTTTGTCTTAGAAGAGAAATAAATAATATTTTTTGTATCCAGAAGTTCTCCAATTACTCGCTGCTTTTTGACCAACTCACTAGCCTTAACTTTGTCCATTTTGTTTGCAAGGATTATTACTTCATAGCCATTTTCACTGAGCAATTCCATCATTTCAATATCAAATTTTTTCGGACCAACATTTCCATCAACAATCAAAACAACTTTAGCTGGCTTGTGCTGGTTGTGTTCCAAATACCACATAATCATTTTGCGCATTTTTTCTGCTTGAGCAAGTGACGCCCTGGCATATCCATAACCTGGAAGATCAACAAAATATGTTTTTTCATTGATTAAGAAAAAATTGAGCTGCAAAGTTCGCCCCGGTGTCGAAGAAGAAATAGCAAGACCCTTTTTTCCAGTTAGCGCATTGATCACACTAGATTTTCCCACGTTTGAACGACCAACAAAAGCAATTTGCGGCAATCCATCGCCAAGAATTTGGTCCGTTCCAACCACTCCCTTAACAAATTCAGCTGATTTTATAACATTTATCATAGACCTCATACTAACCTATTAGCCAAAAAATATCAAGCAAAAACAGTAATCTCACCCAAACAAAAAGAACCCCAATAAATCAGGGTTCTTTTGTTGACTCAACTTACTAGTAACTAGTAGTTGTTTCGGCTTCCGTAACCACCACCATTGCGGCTGTTACCACCACCATTGAAATCACGTCGCGGTGGACGAGCTTCCATTGGTCGAGCTTCATTTACAGTCAAACTTCTTCCTTCATAATCCTTTTTGTCAAACATTTCGATTGCTGCTTGTGCTTCTTGGTCAGAAGACATTTCAACGAATCCAAAACCTTTGCTACGACCAGTCATTTTGTCCATGATGATTGTAGCTGAGGTAACTGTTCCTGCTTGAGCAAAAAGATCACGCAATGCATCTTCCGTAGTTGCATATGGAAGACCACCAACGTATAGTTTTGTTGCCATAGTTTTTCGCTTTTGTAAACGTATTACGCTTGTAAGGCGACCTCCTCTCTTAATTTTACGCACCAAAGGCGAAAACCAGTAAGACACTTACAATTAAGCTCAGTATACACAATTGTAGTCATACTGTCAATCAAAACACCACTAAGCTGCTATCATTTTTTCCTCCTCTTCGCATGCCTTGTTTACAATTTCTCGATGATTTTTTGTACTATATTCCAGCGCAAGCAAAAGCACCTCCAAGTCAGGAGCATCACCAGCAAAAACTTCAAAGAAATTCTTCTCCAATAATGTTTCCTCAATCTTTCTAGAAGCTTTAAGCGCATCAATAAGAGCAATTCCAGTTTTTATTTTGTCCTCTTGGCTTTGAACATAATCATGAAACTCACTCAGCAAGCTAAGATTAAACCGTTCCCTATTAAAAGCAACACTACCTTCTTCAACTTTTTTCTTCAATGTTCCAATCCAAGCACCATGACTAATTTCTTCGCGTGCAAGCTCCTCCCAAAATTCCTTGCGCGAAGCAAAAGCATGTCCATACTTGGCATATAGTTCACTAAGCTTAACTTCATTTTTCGCCATTTGCTCAACTATCAAAAGTTGATATTCCATTTCATCCATATTTATTATTTATAATTATTACAAAATAATTATAGCACCTTTGGCATATAAAAAAAGAATTCGATTGAAATAATCGAATTCTTCACACTTCTAAACAATATTATATTTTTAGTATTTACTATTTATTTTTTTGCAGCGCTCTCTCCCGCCAAATGTCCAGTTGACCAAGCAATTTGCAAATTATATCCACCAGTTGGACCATCCACATCAATAACCTCACCAGCAAAGAAAAGATTTGAAACGATTCGGGATTGCATTGTTCGCGAATCAATTTCCTTGGTGGAAACTCCACCACTAGTCACCATAGCTTTTTCATATCCAAACAAACCATCAACACTCATTTCAATATTTTTAAAAAGTTTTATTAGTAATTGTCTTTCCTTTTTGCTTATTTTTGCAGCATGTTTTTCCAAATCCAAACCAGAATATCTCAAAAGAAAATCCAAAAGTTTTGGCGAAAAAACATCTACCAGACAATTTGCTAATTTTTTATCAGCATTACGATAAAAATCAGTTTGCACAATTTCATCCAATTGCTCAAAACTCAAATACGGCTTCAGATTAATAACAAGTTTTATATTATTGTCATCCCTAGTTTCTTCTTTGTCATTCCCGCGAAGGCGGGAATCCAGGTTTTCTTTGGCATTAATAAGTTTCCCAATTCCACGACTCATGTTGAGCGCCAGTGGCCCTGAAAGACCATAATGAGCAAACATCAAATCACCAGCATCAGAAAATTTCTTTTTGTCATTTTGAAAAACTGCAACAGAAACGGAGCTAACACTAACACCCTGCAACTCACCAACCCAATCTTCTTTTGTTTTGATAGGCACGAGCACTGGCATAGGTTCAATAATCTTATGACCCAATTTTTCTGCCCAAATCCAACCATCACCCATTGATCCAGTTGCTGGATATGATTTTCCACCAGTTGCAATGATCACATTTTTAGGAAAAAGTTCTCTTTTCTTTAATTTAATTTTAACAATCTGATTTTCATCATTTAATGAAAAATCAACCACATGAGATTTATATAGAAAAGTGATATTATTTTCTTTCAAGGCTGAAATTAAAGCCCCAAGCACGTCTGATCCCTTGTCGCTAACAGGATATACCTTGCCGTTTTTTTCAACTTTTGTTGGCACCCAATGACTTTGGAAAAATTCTCGCACATTGGCAGGACGAAAAGCGCCGAAAGCGGAAAGCAAAAACCTACCATTCTTGTATAGATTTGAAAGTTCCACGATATTATTCTCATCTTGAGTGATGTTGCAGCGACCATTTCCTGCCATCAAAAGCTTCTTGCCTGGCTCCTCCTTCTTGTCCACCAAGGCCACGCGAGCGCCTTTTTTGGCAGCAGCAAGAGCAGCCATCATCCCAGAGGGACCAGCGCCAATCACGACAACATCAAATTCTTCTTCGATCAATTTTTTCATAAAGCTTATCATGACACGCTTTGGTTTATTTGTCCACCCTTTTCCCTTTACTTACTTAAAATATTGTGTTATTCTATATTTTCACTAATAATTAGTTCATCAAGTCGAAAGTCAAAAGTCCATAAAGTGAGTGCGTTTTGCTTTACAGACCTTAAAGACTTGATAAACTTTTGACCAATTTCTATGTTAATCGACGATATTAAAATTGAAGTTGCAGCAGGACACGGAGGCAAAGGCTGCGTGGCTTTCAACAAAAACTTGATGAGTCTTGGACCAGCTGGCGGAAGTGGCGGCAAAGGAGGAAGTGTCATTTTTGTTGGTGTTTCAGATCTTAATGCCCTTGGTCAATTTCGCTTCAGAAAACAAGTTAATGCTCAAAATGGCCATGAAGGAAAAGGTCAATTTTGTGACGGGCCAGATGCAAAAGATGAAATGATCAAAATTCCAGTTGGAACAGTTATTCACAACTTAACAACAGGTGCAGATGAAGAAATAACAAAAGTTGGACAAGAAATATTAATCGCCAAAGGAGGACGAGGAGGACGAGGAAACTTCCAATTTCGCGGATCAAAAAACACCACCCCAAAAGAATTTGAACAAGGAAAACCTGGGCAAGAATTTGAACTACGATTGGAACTAAAAATGATTGCAGACATTGGATTCGTGGGACTTCCTAATCTTGGAAAATCTTCTTTATTAAACGAACTTACCAATGCCAATGTGAAAGTTGCCAATTATCAATTCACCACACTTGAACCAAATCTTGGAGTTTACTATAGTCTTATTTTGGCCGATATTCCTGGCCTTATTGAAGGTGCTTCAGATGGCAAAGGTCTTGGCATAAAATTTTTAAAACATGTTGAGCGCACAAAAATTATTTTTCATTTCCTGGCAGCTGACAGTGAAGATATTAATGCTGACTATAAAACTATTCGCAAAGAACTTGAATCATTCAATCCAGCCCTTCTTGAAAAACCTGAATATATTTTAGTTTCACGCAGCGACTTAGTCAGTGAGAAAGATTTAAAGAAAATACTCACCAAGGCAAAAAGGATCAACAAAAATGCTATCCCTATTTCAATTCACAACTGGGATCAACTGCAAAAAGTCAAAGAACTGCTCAATGTAATGGACAAAGAGAAGTAAATTCTAGTAAGATAAAATAAGTTCTTACCATCAAACAAAAAAGGAGTTTGGCATGAAAAGTAATTTTTATTACAGCACGCAGGAAGATCCATTTTTTATTGAAGTTAAAAGCTTATTAAAAAATCTGACCAATGATGTCAGAGAAAATAAGCCACTATCCGCAAAAAGAGCAGTTCGCCTAATGCATCTAATCACATTGGAAATACCTGTAACATCTTTCAAGGATCATGTTTACACAAAACAAGTCTTGGATGCCATCGAGTTATTTTTGCAAACTGAAAATCTAGACGAAATAAAAAAAATTGCACGCAAAAGAAAAACTGATCGACTGGAAATGCGTAGAGCAATTGCTTGTGATGCTTTTGAATATTTCTCTTTCTTGCCAATGCAATTATTAGCTGATCCAGGCAATATCCACAGATATCAAGAAAATATCGATATGCTTCTTTGGCTACTACGCAAAACAAGACCAAACAAAAACTGCTTAAAAATATTAAGCAGTCACATTGCAAGGTTATAAAAACATAAAGCGTCTCAGAAAATCGAGGCGCTTTATTCCTTATTCCTCATGATGTTTTGCATGATTGTTTTTACTAGGTTCAAATGTATGCAAAATAGTATTAACCAAAGAAAGGATTAAACTGAAAAAAAGTGCCGTCCAAAAACTTGGAACATAAAAACCATCCACGAATTTGCTCGTCAGCATGATCATACCAGCATTAATAACCAGAGTAAAAAGCCCCAAGGTTAAAATTGTTATTGGCAATGTCAAAACAATCAAAATTGGTTTTAAAATTGTATTAAAAATTCCTAGCACCACCGCCACTACCAAGGCCACAAAAAAACCCTTCAAAACAACTCCAGGCAAAAGATAGGCTGCAACCATAATCGCCAATGCCCTCAAAAACCAATGTAGTAGTATTCTCATAATTTTATTTTAATATTAATTATTAATACCCTCATTATAACATATGTATTTAACAGTCGGTTACAAATTTTAAATTTAAAATTTTAAATTTAAAATTTCATTGAGGTATTCTTCAATTATTTTTTCAACCTCGCCAACACTTTCCGTCTCCATCAATTTTGCCCGCAGTTCCTTAGCGCCATCAAAACCACCAACATAAGCCTTGAAATGTTTTTTCATCACATGAAATCCTTTTATATTCTTGCTCGAAAGTTCTTTTTCAAAAAGTTTAGCATGTTCAATCATGACAGTAAATCTCTCTGTAAATCCAATATTTTCAATAGAAATTTTCTTATTAAAAAACCAAGGATTTCCAAAAATAGCGCGACCAACCATGACTCCATCCATCCCAGATTCTTTGGCTTTTTGTTTTCCGTCGCATAGACTTTGTACATCTCCATTACCAACAACAATAACACCAGCATCTTTGGCCATTCTTGCTATTTTAGGAGCAAGCTCCCAGTGAGCAGCAACTTCTGACATTTCTTTTCGTGTGCGCAAATGAACTGTGAGCACAGCTGGTTTTTCTGCCAAAATTTCCGGCAGCCAAGTTTCGATTTCATTTTTGTTGTACCCAATGCGAGTCTTAACTGAAACAGGAATATCGCCTGCCCCTTCCTTGGCAGCCCGAATCAATTCTCGTGCAAGTTTTGGATTCTTCATGAGCGCACTTCCAGCTCCCTGCTTTTCCACGCTGCGATCAGGACATCCCATGTTTATTTCAATTCCATCAAATCCCAGCTCGCACAAAATTTCAGTTGCCTTTTTGATATTTTCAGGTTTTGATCCAAAAATTTGAGCCACAATCGGATGCTCATT
This sequence comes from bacterium, assembly GCA_037140955.1. Lineage (GTDB taxonomy): Bacteria > Patescibacteriota > Minisyncoccia > Moranbacterales > GWC2-37-73 > UBA12068. The sequence goes on from JBAXDL010000001.1 coordinate 59,926, forward strand.
TTTGCCATATCGCATATCCTTTAGCAGTGCCTGCCTACCTTTTTCACTGGCCAAGCCATCAGCACTAACAAATTCCGTGTAAATAACATCAGGCTTGCCATACTTAACTAGCATCTGCCTCTGCGCAAAATCAGTCACATCAGCCATTGGAGCTAATGCAAAAAAGGGTTTTTTCAATTTTTCCCAAAAATTCTTTTTCATATACCTCATTATTGCCTCAATTTAGACTTTTTAGCAAGCAAAATCCCCGGCTCAGCGGGGAAATTTTGGATTTTGGATTTTGTATTTTGAATTTTGCCCTATTCCCCCGTTGTCGTCCCACCATTAGCCTTCTTGAATCCAACTTTCCAGCTAGGCTCATAATCATTGTCAAACTCATCTTTCACAACAACCGTTTCGCCTTTCATCAAAGTTGAAAGTGCAATATCGTTCATCATTTCTTTTTCAGTATCAACTTCATGCTTCAAATCTTCCAATTTTTCATAGGCACGACCAAGTTGCAATTGAATTCTTGCTTCAATTTGTTTCTTCTTCTCGCGAAGTTCTGTAATTTTTTCCACAATTTCCTCATATTCATCAGCTTGCACCAAGGCATCTTTATACATATCCCTCAAATCTTTTTGCTCCTTTTTCATTTCACGAATGTGATTGAAAACTTCTTGAATGTTTTGCATCTTGTTTTTTACATTTACTTATTACAACGTTTTTACATCATAGCACAACTTTAATTATTGAAAAAGTGTTAGCAAAAAAGCAAACAAAAAAGGTGCCGCGTAATATTCGCGCGCACCAATTTTTTTGTTTTTGTTTTTGTTTTTTGTTTCTATCTCTTAATTTAATAATTTATCATAATAAATACTCACGTCTTTTATCCATTTTTCCTCACTGGCATTTTTATCCCTATTCTGACAAGCATATCCACATTTCCAAATAACCATTTCCTTTGGGGTATCAATATTTTCATTTTTTACTAATTCATCAATACGCTGCGCAATTGTATCAACTGCTTGCTCGGGAGAATCAAAACAAGTATGACCTCCAGATCCCATTTTGTCAGCCTTCAAACGAAATCCCCAATAATTATAACAATCATTTCCATCAAGCACTGGTTTTCTTTTTCCCCAAGCACTTTCCTTTTTTGCGATAGCAACCAAGAACATAGCTGTCTTTGGATCTTGCTTCACTATATATGGAGTCATTTGTTCAATTGGATAACCTTCAACCATTTTTTCAATTTCAGTTGCAAGTGCTGTAGGCTTGTTTATTCTAATAGGTTGAGTTATCTCAGGAGCAACAATAACTTTTTCAAAAGCCTTAATCATTGTCATTACTGTGGTAACAAAAATAATAAAAAGCATTAAACCCAAAATTCTTCCATGTTGTGGGTTCACATTGCCAAGAGTCAAAAATTTAGCCTGTTTTCTTTTTGGCTTATTTTGAGTCTTTTTTACTATTTTTTTGTTTGTTTGTTTTTTCATATTTTTTAATCTCCCTTGTTTTATTCAAGACCTTTTAAAATAATAATGGCTTAAACAAGGTAAATCTTTCAAAAAATAAAACAAAAACGGGCGTTCACCCGTTTTTGTTCTAACTATTCTGATAACATAAGTATACACCCAAAACAGCAAAAAGTCAATGCCTTCAATATACCACTTCTCGAATACGCTATTTGACAAAATTTAGTTTACTGGTAAACTACTTTAACATTAATAATTTTTCAAAAAAGCAATGATATTTAATGATCAATCGCCAATTGAACCCATAGTCTGCCTAGCACATAGACTTGAAGCTATTGGCAATAAATATGTTTTCAAGCCAATGGGACTTTCTTCTACTAGTGTGCACATCTTAAAGCTGCTGCACATCAATAAGCAATTAACATCTAGCGACCTAATCAAGCTAACAGGAGCCAACAAGTCAAATATTAGTCAGCGCTTGAGTTTTTTAGAAAAAGAGCACTACATCAAAAAAACAATTCCTGACAACATCACTGATAGACGCAAAATAACACTAGAACTTACAAGTAATGGTAAAGAAAAAATTCTTGACCTAGAAAAAAGAATGCAGCAAGCCAGAATTTCCTTTGAAAAAAAATTCAGCAAAGAAGAACTTGCTCATCACAAAGCTTTTTTCAAGAAAGTAGCAGCAATCCTCGACAATGGTGAAAGTGAATTAAATAAGATATTTAAATTTTAGCAAAAGCATATGAACAAGAAAAAAATCATAACTTCAATCACCCTGGTAGCAATAACATTTATCGTAGTAACAAAAATATCCAACAAAAAAGCAGCTGTGCAGCAGGTTGCCACAAAACAAACAATAAAAGTTTCCACCAAATCATTCGCTGACAGCAAAACGTTGTTGCAAAAAAATCAATATCCAGCCACTGTTGTTGGTGATCAGGAAATAAAAATAACAGCTAAAAGCGGTGGAAACATAACAACTGCGCCTGGAAACATTGGCGACAGAGTTAATATTGGAACACTGCTTGCAAAAATAGATGATGTTAGCACCATTGATGCTGTGAGTTATGATCTAAAAAGTTTACAAGTTCAGCAATCTCAAATAGCAGTAGAGCAAGCAAAAAAATCATACAGCCTTGCAAAAGACAATTATGACAACATCAAAAAAACATCTTCATCCACAACAGCGCAAAAGGATGCAGCAAAATCTCAACGCGACATTGCAAAATTGCAATATGAAAATGCTACTTTGGGATTAAATGGCACTGTTGATAACCACTTGATAACCAGTCCTATCTCGGGAGTGATCACAAACAAGGCTGTTTCGCTTGGCGATTCAGTAAGTGTTGGACAACTAATTGCAACCATTAGCAAATCAACAAACGTTAAGGTTCAATTTTATGTTGATGAACAAAATTTGAAAACAATAACGCGAGGACAAAAAATAATAGCAACAGATTCAAATAAGCAAGAAACAATTTTGATTGTGCGAAACATTTCAGCTGTTGCAGATCAAGCAACCAAAAAATTTTTAATCGAAGCATATCCAGAAAAACTTCCCTCAACACTATTGTCCGGAACAATTGTTTCAGTTTCTAGCGAAACAAAAATGGAATCCAAGGATAGCAACAACATCCTGCTTCCATTATCAGCAATAAGTATTGGCCAAAATGAAAGCTACATTTTTACAGTCGAAAATAACATTGCCAAAAAAAATATAGTAACCGTTGTGAAAGTAAATGGAGAAAATGCTGAAATTTCTTCGGACATTTCGCAGCAAGCGCAGATAATTATTGATGGAAATAAATTAATTAGCGATGGAGAAAAGATTGAAATTCAGTAATAAGTAGCTTTATTCAATTGCTCTACCATTACTATTTTTTGCAAGATTGTTTTCTCTTGAGGCCACCCGCAGCTCCGCCAGCTGGCGGAAGCGAGGATGAGTAAGCAGTCATAGTTTCCAACTGCAAAGCGTGCCTCAAGAGAAAATAATTGAGATAAAAAAACTTAAACCATAAATAAATTTCATATGGACATCAATAAACAAGGCAGCGCCAAGAGCACTGACTCATCATATTTGGACAAATTAGAATTCACTCCCGAGTTACGAAAAACTTGGCTGAATTTTTTTGTTTCAAATTTCAGAGTTGTTATTCTTTTAATAATCTTGATTTCTGGCTGGGGCATGTATGCATTTTTTCAATTGCCGAGAGAATCAAATCCTGAAGTTAAGATTGCAACAGCCGTGATAACCGCAGCCTATCCCGGGGTCTCCCCTGCTGATATTGAAGAGCTGGTGACAAAAAAAATCGAGACTGACATTTCAGGCGTTAGTGGTATCAAGAAAATAACTTCAACATCTGCTAATTCATTTTCGAGCGTTGTTGTTGAGTTTGATGCTAATCAAAATGTTGATGACAGTGTCAGAAAACTGAGAGACAAATTGGCAACCATCAGAAATGACATTCCCGCTGATGCCAAAGATCCACAAGTAAAAGAAATTTCATTGGATGACACACCGATCGTAACCTTTGCATTAACTGGGCCATATGATGGATTCACACTGCGAACTTATGGTGAAAAAATTCAAGATGAATTGGAAAAAATTCCAGGAGTCAGAGAGGTTAATATTTCAGGAGGATCACAAAGCGAATTTGAAGTTGCATATGACCCGCAAAAACTTGCGCTATATTCAATTACAGCAGAGCAAGCAAATCAGGCAATTGCAAACACAAATCGTGCCATTCCTGCTGGAAATTTTGAAGGCAAAGAATTTAATTATCCCGTTCGAACTGATTCAAGATTTTATAGCGCAAAAACGCTTGGCGAAGTGGCCATCTTGCATTCTGCTAACAATTCAATTGTATATTTGAAAGACATTGCAAATGTTCAGGAAAAAGCTATTGAAAAAACAATTTATTCTCGTTTTTCAGACAATGGAAAGGAGCCGCAGGAAGCGCTGACATTGCAAGTTGTCAAAAGAACTGGCGGAAGCATCATCAATACTGTTGATTCTTCAAGGGCAAAAATAGATGAACTGCTAAAAACATTCCCTGCTGGAATGTCATATTCAGACACTGTCAATCAAGCTGATCGCATTCGCAAAGATTTCAATCAACTCACTCATGATTTTCTTTTCACCTTGATCTTGGTAGTTGGAATTTTGTTTTTGATTGTGGGACTAAAAGAGGCATTCGTGGCTGGCATCGCAATTCCCTTGGTTTTCTTTGTGACTTTTGGCGTGATGCAAGCTACTGGGACATCACTAAACTTTCTCTCAATCTTCGCTCTTCTTCTTTCTTTGGGTCTTTTGGTTGATGATGCAATTGTGGTTGTTTCTGCAACAAAGCAATACATGAAAACTGGAAAATACACTCCAGAAGAAGCAGTTTTGCTTGTCTTGAATGATTTTAAGATTGTGCTTGTCTCAACTACTCTGGCCACTGTTTGGGCATTCTTGCCACTGCTAATGGCTTCTGGAATTATTGGACAATTCATCAGATCGATTCCCATTACCGTTTCTGTGACCTTAATTGCATCACTACTCATTGCATTGATGATCAATCACCCACTGGCTGCAGTACTTGAAAGAATCAGGCTTACCAAAAAATTCTTTTTGCTAATTTTAATCTCCACCCTGACAGTAGGATTAATCTTTGTAATGCAACATTCATTTTTTGGATACACGCTTGCCACCGTTTCATTTGCAATCATTGCCTGGATGATTTCTTGGTACTACAACAAAGGAAAATCAATCCTGGAAAATAATCTGGTTCTTTCTGAAAAAGAATGGGACAATGACGAGCTCATCAAACAAAAATTACGCTCACAAGGAGACCGTGAAAATGCTAGTTTTGCCAGCAAGCTTATTCATGGAATCATTCATTTTGATTTGGTACTGCCAACCTATGAAAAATATTTGCGCTTGGCAACTTCAACAAAAAAACGAAGATTGATCACATTGTTTTCTACTTTGGCGCTCTTTGTTTTTGCAGTTTCATTGCCGATAACAGGAGTTGTGAAATCTGAATTTTTTCCACCATCAGATGGCGATGTTCTTTATGTGAACATCGTTGCACCAGTCGGATTAAACCTGGATCAAACCGACAAAATTGCAATGGAGATAGAAAAAAGATTATTAAAAGCAGAAAATATTGTTAATTTTTCAACCATCGTTGGAAATGGTGGATCAAATGGTGGAATCAGTGGTGGCAGCAGCAACAAATCAAACACAGCATCAATTACAATAAAATTAACTGACCAAGAAAGCAGAACGATTAAAGCCTATGATATTGCTGAAAAAATAAGATCATCACTTGCTGACATTCAAAATGCAACAATCACAGTTTCTGCGCCAAGAGGTGGACCACCATCTGGCAGTGCTTTTCAAGCTCAAATTAGTGGAGAAAATTTGCAAACACTTGATAAAATCGCCCGTGAACTGGAACCTATTGTGGATTCTATTCCCGGAACAATTAATTCAAGCACTTCACTCAAAAATGCTCCGGCTGAATATACATTCTCATTAGACATGGCAAAAATGGAGCTATACGATTTGAACTCTGCCATCGTTGGAGCAACACTTCGAAATGCAATCTCTGGAACAACCGTGACAACAGTGCTTCGTGACAACAAAAACATAGACGTTATTGCCAAATTTGGAAAAGACAACATCCAAACACTATCCTCAATTCAAAATTTGCAAATACTTAACAACAAAAAACTTCCGGTTTTTGTTAAGGATGTTGCAACCATTCAACTCACCCCTTCAGTTGATTCAATTTCTAGAATTGATCAAAAAAGAACCATTCTTTTGACTGCTGATGTGAGCGGCACAACTAATGCCACACAAGTCGTCAAGGAATTTCAAGACAAAATTGCCAAAGACTACAAGCTTCCTGAAGGATATGTGATTAGTTATGGCGGAGAAAATCAGCAAAACAATGAATCAGTGCTTTCAATCATTCGTGCCATGGCAATTGCCGGCTTGTTAATAATTTCAACACTAGTAATTCAATTCAATTCATTCAAAAAAGCCATCATAGTGCTCGTTACCCTTCCATTAGCACTGATTGGCGTCTTTGTTGGAATGGCACTACTGGGCGTGACTCTGAGCTTCCCAGGACTCATTGGAATCTTGGCGCTCTTTGGAATTGTAGTGAAAAATGCCATCATCTTGATCGACAAAATAAACCTCAACATTAAAACTGGAATTCCCTTTGAAGAATCAATCATTGATGCAGGAAAATCCAGACTTGAAGCAATCTTCATCACTTCAATTGTGACTATTGCCGGCATCATTCCAATCACACTTTCCAATGCAACTTGGACAGCCCTTGGAAGCGCAGTAATCTTCGGCCTTTCCATCTCATCTTTTTTTACCCTCTTCATTATCCCCACGTTATACATGACTTTTATTGATGAGAAGGAAAGATTCTAAAAAAATAAACTCACATTGTCATTCCAGCGTATGCGGGAATCCAGATCATGATTAAAACAAAAAATAAAAAGCTTGGAAAAATAATCCAAGCTTTTTTATTTTCTAATCTTATGGAATTCCGTAAGATTAGAATTTTTCTGAATTTTTATCATGAATCACGAAAGTAATTTTTGAATATCCTCCTGACTGAATTCCTTTCTATAATCAATCAGTTTCGGATGCTTAATTTTTCTGAGCTCCTCATCGTATGTTGCCATTATGTTTCTCGCTCTTTTCTGATAGACTAGCCAATTTCTTTGTGATGAAAACTCATTGAAAATCTTTTCAAATTCTTTTTGTGTGAGCAACCTGCCCAATTTTTCAAATTTCTTTTCAACTTCGCCTGCCAATCCAGTTTCAAAAGCACCAACAATTAAAATTATTTCTTCATACATTGAATTTCTTGTCAAATCTTTTTTGACAAGATTCAAAAGTTTTCGATATTCCTTGGTTCGTTCCAAAAACAAGAAATTATACAGCATGTCAGTATATGTTCCATAATTTTTTGCCACCACAAAATCATTAATGCAATCAGTAAAATCTTTTCTGTATTCTTTTGTTTCTTCTCTCGTTTCGAAAAACTGACTGGTCAATTGGTTGATAAATTTTGGATCCATGGTGGCAATTCGCATCACCTTTTTGAAATCACCCTCCACTCGAATAAAATATTTTCTCACCATTTTTCCCTTTTCATTGTTCTCAAGCATCGCCAATTCTTTCGCCATGTCAATTGAAATAATATAGTCTTTTGGCACAACTCTACCAGTTTTTGGGTCTTTAGCTTTTGCTTTATTTGAGCCATATTCTCCATTGCCAAATTTGGCAATGGATATAAAATAATCCAAATCTTCAACAAACTCATACTTTTCAATTCTATCCTTTATCCAGTTAGCGAAGAATTTTCCAACTCCCAACCACCTATGCAATTCCCTGGCGTTCACAAATCGCTTCTTTTCACCATCAAAATCCTTTTGAATCACTTTTATGTTTATCAATTCATTCATATTTTTTATTTTAAATTATTATAGTGATATTTTATCACTATAATAAAAAGTCGTCAAATATGGCTCAAATAAAAGAAAAAGCATACCAATGCTGGCATGCTTTTTCTGCTCGAGTGCTCGAGGACGGTCCTCAAGTTTACTATATTTTCACTGAAAAGAAAGAGTGCCCAGCATATTTTCAATAACTGATTTGCAGTAGGTATTGTCGGCAACTGGTGCAATGTCAATTAGATTACCTAATTTTGGATGAATAATTCTAAAAGAATATCCTTCACTGTTATCTTGAACATTTACAGCAAAACACTTAACAAATTTACTTTGACCATAGGTTATGTCTGCTAACTTGGTTTTACAAGGAAAAATGCTGATATCTTTTTGAGCAGACAAAACACTCAAACCAATTGCACAATCCTTTTCCTTGTTTAGTTTTTCAGGTAAAAAATCCTCTTCATTTTTTTCAATTGGCATAAAGTTTATTCCGTATTTTTCAGAAACCTTCCAATTTTTTGGATATTTTATCGTAAAAGAGTATTTGTCATTTTTGTAGGTATTTTCAAGAGCAAGTGCAACTGGTTGTTGAACGGTATCTTTTTGCGGTTGAGTTTTTTGGACAGTGTTTGTTTTCGCTGGCTGTGCTTGTTGTGCTGTATTTGGTGTGGATTGGGATACTTTATTGCTTTGTAAATAAATAGCACCGCCAATTAAGATAGCAACTACCAACAAAATTCCTATTGCAATCTCACTAACAATTTTTTTGTTCATATTTTTATTTCAAATAAAATTAAGCAATAAGTACATTATGCCATATTGGGTTGCTATTAGACCAACCATAAGGAAAAATGATTGCATAGCACTGTATTTCAAAACACGAGGAACAAAACCCCATCCTACAATTGCCCCAACAATGAAAACACTTATCCCTAAAGAAAAAATCAATGAAAAATAGAAAGCAAGAATTGTTGCTCGCATAATAGCAGAAACCTTGTTTACCTTTGTTGCCAACCAAAGAAATAAGAACAAAAGTAATGTTTCCAGTAAAAAACTTACAGAAAAACTTGTGATTTGCCTTGAGGCAAGGGGAACTTTTTTGACACACTGATTGAGGTTGTAGGTATAAACTTGCTCCCTTGTTGCTTTCACGCCAGTTAAACTTCCATTTTTATCAATAATATCACCTATGCGGAAATACTCATCCGTCTGCTTTTTTGCATCATTGGTGCAGTTCATTGCTGAACTTACCGAGAACACAACAAGCAATATAGCAACTGCTAAAATTGAAAAAACAACTGCAAGAATTTTTCTGTTTAATTTTTTTTCCTCATTAAACATTGAACCATCCTCAATAAATTCTATTTTAGAGTCGTTTTGCTCCATTGCTGTTTTTTATTGTGTAATTTATAACTCAATTATACAAGAAAATTGATTCTTACACAAAAACAAAAATTCTCTTGATTGAGAGGCTTGCTTAATGTGATAATATATTCCCACTTGAGGACAGTCCTCTGGTGAATCTCATCAATAGATACACATAATAGCCAATTTTTTCTTTTGTTAATTGTGATAAATTATTTTTACTCATAAAATAAAGATGACTTAAAAAATAACTAACTCTACTAAAGCACAGCCCCCCCCCTCAAGTAAATTCACCTTAGAAATATAAACAAACAAATAACATGCTATAAATATTTTCTCTTACTAATTTCCTTCGGAAAATATTCCTGTCCCTCGCTTCCCTCCACTGGTGTGTATTTATAGCCTTTGCCGTAGCCCAATTTTTCCATCAATTTTGTGGGGGCATTGCGAATGTGCATGGGAACTGGGAGATTGCCAAATTCTTCCACGTCTTTTTTTGCTTTGTTATATGCGAAATATGAGGCAACACTTTTTGAGGACTTGGCCATATAGACAACCAATTGCGCCAAATGCACTGAGCATTCGGGATATCCCAACTTGTGACAAGCATCAAACACGTTGTTGGCAAGCACCAAAGCAAAATTGTCAGCCAAGCCGATGTCTTCTGAGGCAAAACGCAGCAGCCTGCGTGCAATATATGTTGGCTGTTCCCCACCTTCGATCATGCGAGCCAACCAATACACACTGGCATCCGCATCTCCACCTCGCATGGATTTATGCAGCGCTGAAATAATATTATAATGTTCTTCGCCGCCTTTGTCATAATACAGATGAGATTTTTGAATAATTTGCTTCAGCAATTCTCTAGTGATAATTTTGCTTTGATTTGCTGCTGCCTCAAGGGTGTTGAGTGCCATGCGTGCGTCGCCATTGGCCAGCATCGCAATTTCCTTGATGATTTCAGCTGTCGCCTCAATTTTCTTTAAACCTAATCCATTTTCATTGTCGCTCAATGCCTTTTGAATAATCTTTTCCAAATCAGCAACCTCAAGTTTGTTTAAAACAAAAACTCGTGAGCGAGAAACAAGAGCAGAATTCACTTCAAAGCTTGGATTTTCTGTGGTGGCACCAATCAAAATCAAAAGTCCTTGCTCAACATGAGGAAGCAAAGCATCTTGCTGCGATTTGTTCCAGCGATGAATTTCATCCACAAACAAAATTGTTTTTTTCTTTTGCCATTCATTTTCTTGCGCCTTAGTAATGACCTTTCGCAAATCCTTGATGCCATTTGTCACAGCACTAATCTTGATGAAATCGGCATTGGTTTCATTGGCAATAATTGCAGCCAGTGTTGTCTTGCCTGAGCCTGGTGGTCCCCACAAAATCATTGATGGAACCTGGTCATCCTTGATGGCTTTGCGCAAAAATGTTTCATCTCCAATCAATTCTTGCTGACCAAAAAAATCATCCAAAGTGATTGGACGCATTTTTTCTGCCAAAGGTGCATATTGCAATGAGTTTTCTTTTGTCATATTTTTTTACATTGAATTTCCAATCTTGATCGCCACAAAAATTCCCAAAATTCCACCAACTCCGCTAAACATTATCGAAGAAAAAGAAAACACTCCATCACCCCAAATCATCGGCACATATGCACCAATCAATGAGAAAATGAAAATACAAAAATAAATAAACCATTTTGGGACCATATTATTTTCTTCTTTTTAAAAAATATTTAAACTTTTTTGGCAAACCGAATGTCCTTGAATTTTTTTGTGAAAGGTTTTTTGAAAATTATCACCCAAAAATGATTAATCACATAGCGAAACCCTGTCATTATTATTCCCTCATCCTGAAAACGTCGACTGGAAGTGTGCATCTTCAAGCTAAACATGAATTTCACCAAACCAACTTTTGAAATTCTTCTGGCAATATCAGTGTCTTCTCCATAAAAATCAATTGACGTGTCATAACCATTAATCTTTTGGAGCGCGCTTCTTCTCAGGATAAAATTTCCTCCTTGTAGCATTGCACCTATCTTAAAAAAATGATGATTGATAATATGCCCGACAAATCCAATTGCATAATACACATGAATGAAAAAATTTGTTAACTTTGGCATCTCGGGATATAGATATGGGCCACTAAGTGCAACAAGATTTGGATTTTTTTCAAATTCAACAAAAACTTTTTCAATCCAACCCTCCGGGATTTCACTGTCAGAATCAACATTAGCAATGATCTCACCAGTCGAAGCCAGATATCCACTATTTCGAGCCTGCGAAAGACCCTTTTTTGATTCATATACCAATTTAACATCAACAAAAGATTTCACAACTTCACTTGTTTTGTCAGTGCTAGCATTATCAACCACCACAACTTCCACATCACGTTTTATCTTTTTCAATTCAGCAAAAACTGACTCAAGACACTTTCCAATGTATTTTTCTTCATTATATGCCGGAATGACAATACTAAGCTTCATAGGTTTATAATTTAAAATTATTTTTATATAGAACTTTATGCAAAATTGCGAGGGATAATACTTTAATACAAAAACAATCAATACTATAATTGTGAGACAATTACACGAACTTTTAATTTCTTTTTGAAAATTTTTCAAAAATATCCTGCCATTTTTCGGCAATATTACTGGCTGAAAAATCTTGCACATATCTTGAGCCTTCGCATCCCATATTGCTTGCCAACTCTCGATTTTGCAATAATACCTCTATTTTATCAGCTAAAGCAAGCGCTTCTCCAATTGGCACGACAAAGCCTTTTTTTTCATCGCGTCCAAGATAATTTGGCAGAGCCCAAGCATCAGCAGCAACGGATGGGATGCCCACTGACATGGCCTTCATCATACTAATACACTGTGTTTCAGCCACACTCATTACTGCAAAAACATCAGCTGCTTGATACAGCTCAACATGCGCTTTGTCATCAACTCTTCCAAAAAATTTTACAGAATTTTTAATTTTAAGTTTTTTTGCCAATTTTTTCAGATCATCTTGTGCGCTGCCTATTCCTGTTATCACGAGCATGGCATCAGGAATATTTTCAACAACCTTTTCCATTGCGGCGATGATCACATCAACTTGCTTCTCCTTGGCGAGCCTACCAGTATACAAAACAACATTATCACCAAGCAAATACCTAGCTTTTAATTCTTTTTTCTGTTCCAATGTTGGCACTGAAAAATTTTGCAAATCAATAGGATTTGAAATCTCAGCTGAATCCCTATCAAATCCGTAGTCTTTCATTTCTTTTAATATTTTTTCATAGGGAGCGCTCACAAACTTGCACCAATTGTAATACCAACAAACAAATTTCAGACCAAGCCAATCAAAAAAAATATTACTAATCGGCAAATAACTGGTAAATTCAACAATAGGCGTGTGATTCGTGCCAACAAGAGGAATCCCAAACATCCTAGACATTAGCAATGCTTCAATTCCCATCCCATAGGGAGATTGCGTGTAAACAATATCAAAATTTTCTTTTTTGTATTTCAATAATCGCAAACCAAACGGCAAAACAATTCGCGATTGACCAGTCGGTGAACCAAAAAATGGCAACGACCAGAAACGATGAAATTTTATTTTTTCATTTATTTCCAATTCCTTATTTGGCAAGTTTGCCTTGGCATAATCACTGGCCGAATATGCCGCTGCAAAAAAATGGACCTCATGTCCAAGCTCAGCAAGATTTTTTGCAAGCAAAACAATAGAATCAGAAATTCCACTTATTTCAGGATAAAAATTGTCAGAAAAAATTGCAATTTTCATGTTTTCTAAATCTTATCCGCAAGTCTTTTTGATATTTTCTTGTAAATAAAAGCAAAAGAAAAATATGCCACTATGATGAAAAATGGGACCAATGCACCATATTTAATATACTTTCCAATGTCATATACTCTGCCAAAAAAATATCCCAGCACCATGAAAGTAAGCGTCTTTTGAAATGTGACCAACAAAACAAAACAAAAATATTTCCACCATTTCATTTTCAGTGCACCAACCAGCATTAATCCTGGAGTTGAAAGCACTGGTGTATATTTCAAAATAGCAACTGTTTTGCCACCATGCAAATGGATGCCTTTGCGCAAATGTTCCATTCTTGATTTTGTCAGACCAAACTTATGACCAAACCTTGAAACAAAACCAAGACCCTTCCAGCGACCAAGTCCATAATAGACACTATCGGGAATAATATCGCCCAACAAGGAGAGAATAAGGACTACAACTGGATTAAAAAATCCAAGTGTGGCAGCAAAAGTTGCTGCAGCTGTCACAGTTGGACCCTCAATGCACATTGCTAAAAACATCAAAGCATAGCCATGTGAAATTATCCAAGAAAATACTTGTTGAAAATTTGTTAGATCAATACCCATTTAGTCATTATATTGCTAAAAGAGGATAGTTGCAAAAAATAGGCAACTATTTTGTAGGAAGAGGTCTTATTTGAATATTTTGAGCAGCGATGCTTCCGTCAGTATTTGTTTTTCCTTGAGCAGTGACTTGTTGTCCGATGCTCAAATCAGCAATGACACCAGAAACTGATTTATCAATTGAAGTTTTGTCTGAAAGAAATACTATTTTTGAGCCACCATCTCGTGTTTTGATGGTGACACTACTATCATCCTTTGCAATCACTTCCCCACCAACAAAATCCCCAGCTGGGCCATTTTGACTACCTGCTTGCATGCCACCACGCTGACTACCAGTGCCTCGTTGTCCACCACCAGCGCCACCGGCGAATCCTCCCCTGCCTTGTTGATCTTGCGCATTTTTTGCTTGAACATTTCTTGCTCCATATTGCATGCCACCATAAAATGCACCCCCAACTGCTAGCATAAGAATAATTACTCCTATTGCTATATTTTGTCTTTTCATAATATTTTTATTATTTATAATTAATTTTTAATTTCCAATTTTTATTCATAACGCAAAGCCTCCATCGGACTCAAATTTGCAGCGCGACGTGCAGGATAAAAACCAAAAACAATTCCGACTCCTGCAGAAACACCAAAGGCAAGTAATACTGATGATGATGAAATTTGAGTTTGCAATTGTGGAACAAAATTTGAAACAGCCATAGAAGCTGCCCATCCTAATATCACACCCACAAAGCCACCAAAAAATGTCAGCACCACAGCTTCAGCCAAAAATTGCATGTTGATATAAATCTTTTTTATGCCAACAGCTTTTCGAAGACCAATTTCACGCGTTCTCTCGGTGACAGTAGTAAGCATCATATTCATAATTCCAATGCCGCCAACAAGCAAGGAAATGCCAGCAATTGATGAAAGTAAAATTGTGAAAGTGCCAGTAATACTTGATGCTGTTGCAATAATGTCTGATTGATTAACAAGACTAAAATCTGCTGCTTGAGGATCTAAAATATTATGTTTTCGAAGCAAAAGATCTGTTATTTGCTGCTGAGTTGAAATCATTGCACTTGAACTTGCAGCCGAAGCGCTGATAGTGGAAACAAAAATATCACCTGACAAAAAATGTTGCGCGCTAGTAAGTGGAACATAAATTTGATCATCAGGATTTGCAAATCCACTACCACCCTTGGCAGCTGCAACCCCAATCACTTCAAAGTCAATATTTTTGATGCGTATATTTTGACCAATAGGATCTGCTCCAACACCGAAAAGATCGTCACGAGCAGTTGGCCCAAGCACTGCGACTTTTGCACTGCTTTTTACTTGCTGATCAGTGACAAATGTTCCCGAGTCTATAGCAACATTTCTAGCACTGAGATAGTCAGGCACGGTTCCAACCACTTGCGTGTTGGTGTTTGTGCCTTTAGCAGTGACCTGATAGCGCTTACTAACATCAGGTGCAACTGCTGTTACGCTTTGTATTTCTGCTTTAATTGCATTTGCATCATCAAGTGTTAATGTTTGAGCACTTCCTCTACCAGCATTAACAGTGCTTCCTCTTTGAGCGCCAGGAGTGATGATAATAAGGTTTGAACCAATTGATTGAATGCTACTAGCAATTGAGTTTTGTGCTCCCTGTCCAATCGACACCATAGTAATAACACTAGCAATACCAATAACTATTCCCAAAATAGTAAGACCACTTCGAACTTTGTTAGCAGATAGTGACCAAAATGTTTCTTTTAAAATATCTGTTGTAATCATATTTTTTAACTTTTTTTAATATCACTCTCAATGAAACCATCGCGAATTGAAATGATCCGCTGAGCAAAATCTGCAATCTCTGGTTCATGAGTAATAAGGACAATGGTGTGACCTTTTTTGTGCAACTCCTGAAAAGCCTCCATCACAATATGACTTGTTTTTGTGTCCAAATTTCCAGTTGGCTCATCTGCCAAAATTATAGCTGGATTATTAATAAGTGATCTTGCAATAGCTACGCGCTGCATCTGCCCACCGGAAAGCTGATTAGAAAGATTATAAAACTTCCCCTCCTCCATGCCAGCATATACCAAGCATTCTTTGGCCCTTTGTGAGCGCTCCTGCTCTGTTGTGTCAGTATACAATAAAGGCAACATAACATTTCTAAGCACAGTTGTTCTTGGTAAGAGGTTGAACGATTGAAAAACAAAACCAATTTTTTCTCTGCGCAATTGTGAAAGTTCATCATCATCCAAACTAGAAACTTCTTTATTGTCGAGAAAATATGTCCCCTCCGATGGTGTATCCAATGCCCCCAAAATATGCATCAGTGTTGATTTTCCTGATCCAGATGGTCCAATAATGGCAACAAATTCACCTTTTTCAATACTAAAAGAAACACCACCAAGCGCAACAGTTTCCACATCTCCATTTTGGTATACTTTTTTTAAATTTTTGCATTCAATCATACTTAGACAAAAATCAAAATACAAAAATCAAAATTCAATAAGAAATTCGGCGCATTAAACTCATTGAAAAATATATGTTGTATCTTGTATATTAGATTTTATTTTTACCCTCTTCCTCCACCGCCCAAGCCTGGAAGCCTAACTCCACCACCACCGCTTGTGGTTGTGGTTGATTTTGCATTAGGATCAATTGTTTGAGTAATAACCTTGTCACCAACATTTATCCCACTAACAATCTCCGTTTCGGTGTTATTCGCTGCACCAATTTCAATAGTGCGTTTTTGTGGAATATTTGAAGAATCAAGAATTTCAAGATAACTCTTATTTACTTGCATCTTGAGGGCACTATTTGGAACAACAATCACATCTTGTTTAATTTGCGTTATAATCTTAGCTGAAACGCTCATTCCAGATCTAATTCTTTCATCAATAGTGTCAAAGCCAATTGTCACATTGTAATTAACAACACCTTGAGTGATTGTTCCAAGGGCATCCATTTTCTCAACTTTTCCCGAAACAGAAAGTCCATCAATGGCACCAAATGTCATCATAACTTTTTGCCCAATTGAAACATTTGGGATATCAACCTCATTGATAGCAACTTGTGCTTTCAGTGTTTTCAAATCACCAATAATAATTGGCGCAGATGAATTGTTGCTTGATGAAAGCCTGCTCAAATCATCACCATTTTTAATGTTGATCGCACTAACCGTTCCAGCAATTGGGGCAGTTACTGTTCTTTTTGCACCATTTGTCAGAGTGTTGCCGTAATCTGCTGATGTTGCAGCATAATTTTTTTGAGCAGCAATAACTCCAAGTTTTGCAATCGCAACTTTTTCCTTCAATATATCTCGCTGCTTATGTGTTGTTGTGTCCTTGTTTGCTGCACTTTCATCAGCTTGCGCTTGCTTCACTTGAAGCTCAGCTGAATCAAGTGAGTTCTTTGATTGCTGCAGAGAGGCTGTTGCCTTAAAGTTGCTAACAGAAAGATCATTGTTGATAATTGTAAAAAGAACATCACCCTTTTTGACATTATCTCCGATTTTAACCATCACATTTGAAATTGTTCCAGTGATTGTTGGATCAACAGTTGCAAGCTGATCAACCACGACATTTCCAGAGCCAGCCACTGAAGTTGTGAGGCTGGTTTTTTCGGCAATTGCTGTTTTGTATTGAACTGCGACAGTGGTTTGATGTGTTTTCGTGTACCAATAATAACCAATTGCCACAACAATCAGTGCGCCAAAGACAATCATTCCTTTGTGTTTTTTCCAATAATTTTTCATACTTTAATTTATTTTTTTATTATAAAAATATCCATACTAATATTAACAGCTATTTTTCAAAAATACGAATCAAATCAGTATTAACAACTCCATCATCTCCAGGGTTTCCAATTGCGACAATTTTTTCATCATTCCTAAGATCTGTGATTTTAATATCAATTCTTCCATCTTTAATAACAGTTTTTTCATTTACTGCGATCGTATTTTCTTTTCCCCCGCGATCCTTGATCACGATATTATTATCAACAATTGAAGTGATGATTCCTGAAACCCCATGACCATTTCTAAAATCACCAGGACCAGGCATCATTCCTTTGAATCTTGCACCAAACTCTCCGCGCCCATCCATTTCACGAGGACCATCCATCATTGCTCTTTGCCCACCCACAAAATTTCTTTCATAGTTTGCACCCCATTGATATGAATATTTCGCCCTATGTTCTCCAACTTTCATACCAAAAGCAAAAACAATCACAGCTGCAATCAAACATCCAAAAGCCCCCACAATTACAGTGAAGTATTTTGATTGTGTAATTTTTTTAATTGTTATCATATTATTTTGTAAATAAATTATTAACATTGCAACATGTCATCTCGAGCTTGTCGAGAGATCTGAGCCCAAACTCCTCCACTATAGTCGAAGCGACACATGATGAGAACTCAATCCATCATGGCTCTGCAATTTTCCATATTGCCTGAGCAAGAACATGAAAACAAAAATTGGAAGCAGTGTCATGGAAATGGAAACTGTTGGCATTGTTTCAAGCAATGACAATGTATAATCTTGCCACATCATGCTGATTGTATTTAAGTCAGAAAAAACAAGCAATGTGATGCTGAAAAATTCCGATAACAAAAGCTCTTTTCCAAAAATTGCCAAAGCTGCAAAACTGGAAATTCCAGAAAAAACAAACCCAATTCGAATCAGCAGCAGCTTTCTTGCAACACTTTTCTGATTTTCCATCTCAATTCGCGCAAAAACAGCCTGCTTCAATCCTTTGGGCAGTTTAATTTCCAAATCGCCTAAAATAGTTTTAAAATTATTGTCCATACCTGTACTACGAGGTTGGAAATATTTTGGGTGCAACATCCGAGGATGCTGACTTTTTAAGAAAAATTAGCGCACGACGATATTTACTTTTAATAGTATTGTTTGATGCCCCAAGAATTTCAGCAATTTCAACCAAGGAAAATCCTTGTTGATGATGAAGGATTAAAATTGTTTTTAACTGTGGAGACAATGAGTTTAGATATTTTTCAGCCTCATTGGCATTGTCCATTTTTTGCAAAAGCGCATTTGAGTGCAAGATTGTTTCATCTTCAATATTTTCAAGAATATTAAAACCTTCCCCATTTTCAAAAATAGAAAAGGCTAAAGTTTTTTTCTTTTTCAAATAATCATAAGCAGTGTTTCGAGCTATTGCATATAGCCAAGTGCTGAACTTTTTTTCTTTTTCAAACGATTCAATATTTTTCCATATTTTCACAAAAACATCTTGAACAATATCCTCAGAAGCTGAGGAATCTTTTGTTAATTGAAAAATAAAATTGTAAATAGGTTTGAGGTATTTCTCGATAAGGCTTTCCAATGCTTGCTGATCACCATCAAGAAATTTCCCAACCAATTGTTCATCTATCATAAATAAACAATATACCAAGACTAACTATTTCTCAAGTACAAAAAATATTTGATCAATCTTTTTTCACCCAAAAAGATGATCAATCTTCATGCTTTCAATATTTCACTTTCCAATCTTTTGATACTATCTTCGAGCAAATCAAAATCTTTCCAGTCACCTTTTTGCAAGCAATTAGACTGAAAGGCTATCAAATACTCTAGTTTTTTGATTAATTCAAATTTTGACATATTTGTTTTTGTTTTAAAAAATTATTAAAAAAGTAATGAAAAAGTGAGCAAAAAACAGTTTTTGGGGACAAAAAAAATACCTTATTAATAAATAAGCGACCACAAATGCACCCAAGTTGCATTTGTTTAGAAGTTAATTCACCTGTTTGCAAATTAATTTCACTCGCCTGATTTGAAAATAAAATATTTTACGATCCACTCACTATTTTTGCGGACATACTAAAATATAACTATTTGTTTTTGCTTTTTTTCATTTTTGAACACCAAAGTAGTATACATGAAAAAAACACAAAAGTCAAGTATTTACTGATTAACAATTTGTATTGCTATTTATTTTTCTTGTATTCATCTCTTTTTATGACTGTACGCTGGCTTCTTTTTTTGGTTTGAGCATCATTGGCTTGTTTTTTTGCAGCAAAGGGATCAAGACTTTTTTTCAATTTAAGATAACGATCATAACGATCAGAGGTGATTAATTTTTCTTCAACTGCTTTGACAATAGCACAACCCTTATCAAATTGATGATCACAGTCATTAAATTTACAAAGCCTAGCAAAGACATCGATATCTTCAAATGCTTCGTCCAGCGATGCCTCAGAGGCCCACAGGCCAAGTTCTCGCATCCCTGGTGTGTCAATCAACATTCCACCATTTGGCAAAACAATTAATTCTCTTTTTGTTGTTGTGTGTCGCCCTTTGCTATCATCCAAACGTATTTCTGCAGTCTTTTGACGGTCAGTTCCTAGCAATGCATTTATTAGAGTCGATTTCCCTGCTCCTGAAGAACCAACAAAAACAATACTCCTTCCAACGCTGACGAGTTTTCTAATTTCATCCACTCCAGAATTATCTTTAGCACTAACTAAAAATATTTTAATATCAGAGAAAAGTTTTTTCACTTGGGCTATTTTTTCATCAGCATTTGATATTAAATCCGATTTGTTCAGCAAAATAACTGGCTCGCATTGGCCTTCTCTTGCCATTGTGACATAGCGCTCAATTCTTCCGATATTAAAATCACCATCCAATGC
Organism: bacterium; assembly: GCA_037140955.1. Lineage (GTDB taxonomy): Bacteria > Patescibacteriota > Minisyncoccia > Moranbacterales > GWC2-37-73 > UBA12068. The sequence continues at coordinate 80,255 of JBAXDL010000001.1, forward strand.
CTGCACAATAAAAGCAACATCAATATTTGTGGCAATAATCTGCTCAGCAACATCCTCACCAGCGCGTTTGCGACTAATCTTGGACAATCTTGGCAAAACTTTTTTGACAATTGCCTTGTTTTCTCCTGGAAGTTTTTCAATCCAAACCCAATCTCCAACTTTTGGATAATCAACTTCTGAATTTGCAGATCTCATGAATTTCCCCTGAATAATCCCTTCAAGTTCACCAAAAACTGAATACAACAAATATCCACCCCTGTTTTCAACAGCCACGCGCGCAATATTTTCTTTTTCAATTTCTTCATTGAGACTTTGTTTGTACAAATCCCAACCCAATTCTTCTAAGTTCATAAAATTCAATAATAAATAAGCTAAAAGTTGCGAGACCATTGTTGCGCTTTGCCAACAGCTAGCGAGGGCAGCTCTTGAGCTTTTGGATATTGAGCATTTCATCCAAAAGCGTGCCAAGAATAATAATGGTCGAGCAACACAATAAAGACAATTAAAGCATAGCACATACTCAAATTTAGCAAAACAAAAACCCTCCGAAGAGGGTTTTTGTAAAAATATCTAAATACGAAAGTATTAGTTGATTTTTGAAACGTTAATTGCGTTTGGTCCTTTTGGGCTTTCGCTTACTTCGAACTCAACCTTGTCTCCTTCTTGCATTTCGTTGAATTCAGCATTCTGAAGTTCTTTTGCATGAAAGAAAAGATCCTTATCACTTCCTTCTTGAGAAATGAATCCGAATCCTCGGTCTGTCAAACGTTTGATTGTTCCTTGGTTCATGGAATTGTTTGATTGTTTTAGTTAAATGCACGTTTGGGCTGCGCCTATTAAAGCTCGACTAGGCTATTGCGAAGTACCTACTATTGCTTCTTAATGATAGCACTTCTTAAGTAAAAAGTCAATAGACAAAGGGCTTAGGCAAATAGACCTACTTTTCCAAGTCCAGAGTCTCATCGATTCTGATTTGATCAACAAATTCAGGAACATGCGAAACAAGCACCATTGCACCCTCAAATCGACTAAGCGCCTCGGCGATTATTGGCAAATGACGAAAATTGATGTGATTTGTTGGCTCATCCAAGATCAACAATCCTGGTTCTTGCAAAACCAAACCAGCAAAAGCAACCAAACCTTTCTGCCCCTCAGAAAGAGTTCCGACTTTTGAATTCATAATTTTTTTGTCCAGCAAAAATCCACTTGCCACACTTCGAAGTTGATGTTCATCCGTCCTGTTCATTGAGCCTGCCAATGATTCATATACTGTATCTTCAAAATTTAGAGTTGAAAAATCTTGACGATAATATCCAACTCGCACGCCGTCAGCAATTTTGGCACCAGCAGCTTTTCCAGTTGCAAGTGACTCCAAAAGAGTGCTTTTTCCTATTCCATTTGGTCCAGCTAAAAGCAAATGTTGATTCTTTTTAAGTTTGATATTAGCTTCTTTTGGATATGGGCTATGGTTTATGACAACCGTAAGTGAAGATATTTCCAACAAATTTCCAACAAGATTTTCCTGTGTTGGAATCGTGAAAGTCCTGATTGCCTGATCCTCTTTTCGCACATCCAACTTGGCAGCTTCCATTTCTTCAGCTTTATCACGCATTTTTCTTGCCACTAATCGCATTTTTCCTCCTTTATTTGCAAAGAAGTTGGCCTTTTCCTTGTTGGCAATAATCTCTTTTTCATATTGAGCATTTTTCATTTTTTCCTTTTCAATCCTGTCAGCAATTTCAGCTACCACCACGTAATAGTCCCCCAAATATTGGTCGACTTTCTTTGTAAAAACATCTAAATATAGCACTCCGTCAGTGAAAGAATTCAAAAAGTCAGCATCATGAGAAATCACAATACATGTCTTTTGATATCCAATCAAAAAAGATGTTAAATGAGCAATTCCAGCCTTGTCCAAATTGTTTGTTGGTTCATCAAGAATAAGCAAGTCTGGATTCTGAATCAAGGCTGAAGCAAGCAGCAATCTAGCCTGCTGACCACCGGAAAATGAACGAATTGTCTTTTCATGAGGTGCCTTCAAGTTCACCACATCCAAAACAGCATCAATTTTTGGGTCAATGTTGTATATTTTTTCATCAAAACAATTTTCAAAAAATTCCCTAACAGTTAAATCCAATTGTTCGCGTGGAATAACCTGCTTAGCATAGGCAATCTTAAGTCTGTCATCAACAAAGATAGAGCCATCATCTTCTTTCAATGCTCCTGTTATCAGATTGAAAATCGTGCTTTTTCCAGCACCATTTTGACCCATTAGAGTCATTTTTGTCCCCCTTCTGAGCGAAAAAGAAGCCTCTTCCAAGATTGGTTTATCCTGAGAGTATTCAAAAGAAACTTTATTAAATCTAACTGCAACATCATTATTGGCCATATCTTTGACTAGCTATTAGCTTCGAGCTCATAGAAAATACTTAATTATAAAAACATACTGAGCTAATATCATAACCCATATTTAAAAAAAAGAAAAGAGCAGGCGCCGATGCCTGCTCCATGAAAGCTTTTTGGTGTGATTTATACAATTTCAACAAAGCTTGTTTTTGGTGCTTTGCAAATAGAGCAAGATTCTGGAGCCTCGCCCAATTCCAATTTTCCACAAATTTGACAAACGAAATATTTCTGACCATCAATATCAATTCCACCTTCAACAGTCGCCAGCGCCTTTGTAAATTCTTGTTGATGAATTTTTTCAACCTCATTTGCACCATAAAAACCAATATATGCTGCTTTTTCACCATCAGCCTCAGCATCAGCAATAAAACCTGGATACATCGTTTCAACTTCATATGTTTCGCCAGCAATTGCAGCTTTCAAATTAGAAGCTGAATCCTTAATTTCTCCCATGCTGGCAAAGTGCTTCAAGGCATGAATTGTTTCGCCTTCTGCAACTGCACGAAAAAGTCTGGCCAAATTTGTTTTTCCTTCTTTTTCTGCAGCCTTGGCAAACGCTAAATATTTACGATTAGCCTGTGATTCTCCTGCAAAAGCAGCCTTCAAATCTTCTTGTGTTTTTGACATAATATTTTCAAAATTAGAATTACTTTTTGATTATAAAACAATTGCCGACAACTTACCAGCAAAAAACTTATTTTTTAAATATTTCCTGCTAAAATACTGTTTATGACATTTTCATCCTTACATGAATATGAATTATCTGGAGAATAATATTTTTTCTTTGGACCTCTACATCCACCATTTTCATTGGCCAAAACTCCAAAATATGGCATCATGAATCCCATGTCTTGATTTGAAAATTTCTTGTACAATTGCTGCAAAGTTTGAGCTCTTTTTGCTGGATCCATGCGCGCAAAAATGTCCAAGTCATCACTAGGAATTCCACTCCAATCCAAATGCAACAAGACATTGTTGGCTTTGGATGAAAAATCTTTGTGCCAAAGCAAAGCCCAACAAGAACCTCGCCCAGAATAACAAGGACCATCTTCAACACTTCCATCAGCCTTGAGTCCAACCCCGCCTTCGATATAATCAAACAATTTTAAATAATTTGGATCACTAATTGATCCAGTTTGTGCCCCAACAACAACATCAACTCCCTGCTTGCTGGCATATTCCTTTATCTTGGCAATAATTTTTGGTGCATAATCTTTCTTTGTTCCCTCTTGCATATAAATTTGTCCAAAGGTAAAGCTTTGTACACCAGCATCAACACCTTTTTCTGCAATATATTGCACATAGTCGCGATATTCCTCACTTGCAAAGGTTGGCTTACAAGTTCCTTCTCCCCAAGCATTCTCAGTGCCTTTGCGACACATTGCCTTGAAATCAAATTCCTTGCCCGTTTGTTCATTCAAATAATGAGCTCGCACATCAATTGCCTCAGCAATAAACATGCCGTATACCAAATCTTTTTTTATTATTTGACTCATCACAAAACCAGCAGTTTCAAAATCAGGAGGCTTGAGCCAGGTTTCAATTGACCTGTGCAAATAATAACAATTAGACCTATTTATCAACTCCACAAAGCTATTGTTGTCGGGATTATATTCCGAAAGCAGCCCATCAGCAACACACCCTCTTGATTTCAATTTTTTCATTGAAACGGGGGTTGGTTTTGGTTTTTTGTTTATATTAAATCCCAAGATTCTGTGCTCTTTTTTGATAAAAGCAACAATTTGCGCTTCATCAAATTTAATATTTGAAGTAGAAAAAATACAATAACCACCAACCAAAACAGCAGCAAGAAAAATTACAGCCAAAGCAAAAAACGTATTTATTTTTCTAGTTAAATTTAAATCCATTTTTATTTTTTTAATTCCTACTTTACTAGTACGCAATAGAATATTTTTTCATTGCAAAGCATGGGAAATACTATTTTTTTCCAAAGAAACGTTGATAAAACAATTTAGAATAATAAACTGCTTTTTTATCAACATATTTATAAGTAAAAAATGAAACAATAAATATAAACGCGATTGAAACAGTAAAAGAAACAAAAAATGCTTGAGCATAAGGAAGATTATTCCCTATTTTCATGAAGATAAAACTAGAGAGCGAACCAAGCACAATAAAGTGAAGCAGATACATAGCAAAAGAAATTTCCCCCAAAAAGAGCAAATATCGGAAAGAGAATATTTTTTGCATCCTCCTGGAATCCAACAAAACCAAAATAACAAAAAATGCTCCAACAATGTGATAGAAAACGGCAGAATTAACAAGAAAGTACTGTTCCATGGGTGCATATATCGTTCCTTCAACTCCACGCATGGATGGATATGAACCAAGAAACAAGCCAATGAGTAGCAGCAACGTTCTAAAAATTTTACTCCTATCAAAATGGCTTAATAATTTTTTCTCATTAGCCACAATGTCGCTCAGCATGACACCCAAAATAAAAGCCCAATAATAAGTTTGAAAAAGAATAACAGAAGCAAGAACATAAAAAATCCATCTTCTTTTCATCTTTCCAAATAAAGCAAGAAAACCAAAAACCAAAAGTGATCCAATAAATTCATATGCGATGGTCCAGAGAGTGTCATTATATTCAAAAATATTAGTGAAAAATGCTCCTACAAAAATTTGATTGATGGCATCAAAAAAGTTTGGAGCAAATTTCCAAAAACCACCCAACCAATTGGAGCCAGAAAGATCAGCTGCTTGCTGATTATAGAACAAAGAAAATTCCATCAAAACAAAAGCCAACAAGACGGAAAAAGCAACTGGGACCACCAAGCGCAAATAACGCTTAATCGCACTTTCTTTCAGTATCTCACGATCACGATGCAAAAAAAACTTATGACTTAGCACGAATCCGCTGAGCACAAAAAAGATGCACACTGCAAAATTTCCATTATAAAAAAGATTCAGCAATGTTCCTGAAACAAATTCATCGTTTTTCCCGACAAGATGCGCTTGAGTGTTTCCACCAAGCAGCAATGCTGGATAAAAAGCCAAAATAAAATGATGAAAAACAACAACAAAAGCCGCCAGTCCACGAAGACCATCCAAATAACTAATTTTTCGCATGTGTATTGAATTAATTCTTGAAGAAATTTCAAGTGCCAAGCCGCACTCAAGCACAAAACAAATTGTACAGCATTTTAAACTAAAAATGCAAACTATGTCTTATTTTACGTATGAGACTAAAGATTCTTTCCAAAGATTGTAGGCAGCAACGCTAAGATGAACTCCATCTATGGTATATTTTGTATATAATTTTTGATCATCTCCACAAAACGAGTCATGTAAGTCTATAAAAAATATATTCTTGCCATTAGAAAGCGATTTTATTTGAGCATTTAACATGACTATCTTGCTAGCATCAATCGTGCCTATTCTTGAAAGGTCATTATTTATCGGCAAAACACTTTGCATATAAATTACTGTGGCTGGAGATTTTTCTTTTATTTGAGATATTATTTCCTTATAATTCTTTAAAACATATAGCACATCCTTTCCTCTGAGAAAATCATTAACCCCAATCATTAAAAATATTTTTTTAGGTTTTGCATTTGTTATTTGATCCAACCTAGCCAAAATATCATCCGTAGTATTTCCTGGAATTCCAGCATTAACAGCCAATGGCATACCAAAAAGAGCGTTCCAATTTCCTTGCGCTGTGATGCTGTCACCAAGAAAAACAATGCTACTTGAAGAAATTTCTGGCTTATTGTTCATGGGAAATGTTGTTAAATATTGATTTTCACTTGCTTGATAGTCCTTGTTTCCAAGCCAAACAAGCAATCCAACCACAAAGGAAGTAATAAAAATCACACCAATTGCAAACATTGAATCAATATGTCTGTGTTTCTTTTCTATTCTCTTTTTCATTTTTATTTTATACTAATATTTTTATATTTTAGCATAAAATCTTAAAAAGGCTAAACAAATTAAAGGTCCCCATAGCTATGCTTAACTATGTGGACCTTTTTATGAAATCTATGTAGTAACCTCATTTTTTTCAGCACTTATTTGCCATTTAACGTTGCAATCTTCACACATATATTCATTCTTGTTTATTGTTGTTTTTAAGACCCCACAGCATGAAGGACAATGCATACTAAGTATTGCAGCAACAACACTCTCAACCTTTAATGGCTTGAAAAGAATTTTATCAAACAATTCAGCTTTTTTAATTTCGCCCGGACTAAGTCCAGTCATAGCAATAATCGGCTGCCTGAGGTCCTGATTTTGCCTTACCTGCTCAATGACAGTTGAGCTGTCAATGGGAGACAATTTCAAGTCGAGCATTATTAAATCAATAGACTCATCAACTTGACGCAATAAATCATGACTATTTTTTGCCTCACAAATAATATGCCCCATCTTTCTCAGGATTCTAGCCAATGACTGTCTGCCAAGATCATCATCCTCTGCTAGTAGGATTTTCATGATTACTCTCCTCACTTTTTTTGATTTAAAGAACAAAAACTATCAACAAAACAATAGATCCCCTAATTTTCCACGCAATTCAAATTCTAATGCAGATGAAAGTGCTATTGATTTCTCATAATCACCAACCCTTGCAGCATTTCTAGCGTCTATGAATTTAATAAATTCATCCTCAGCAATAACAGTAACTAGATCAGTATTTTTTTTGACTATCCTACTCCAAGTTTCATAGTCTCCAGATTCAAAAGCCTCTAATATTAATTTGCGATTCATATGCCTCTTGTTGTCTTTATTTTTTGATCCAGAGCAAATTCCACCAGTCATAATGACAGTCAAAAAAGCAATATTTATTGCAGCTTTTTGATAGTTCATCATATTTTTCAGCTATTATACAATTTACTGTAATTAAGGAAATCAATCCATATGGGCACCTAGCAAGAAGCAACAAATATACGTTGATATTGCCTGCCGCACCCTTTAAGTACTAACTTCTATATCTCTCCTATTTTTACTACTTAATAACAAAGAACAATGGGGGCTGCAGCATGGATAGTTGGCCCTATTCCTATCCACAGAAGAAACATTATAAATACAATATTAAGAATTTATTAAGATAAATTACCATTGAATAAGCAACCAATAAAATCCCTTGACAATTTAATATATTTATCATATTCTGCAACATTATGAAAAATATATAAACTTAATATCCTTATTCATTAATTATTATGAAAATATTAGTAATAGAAGATGAAATTAAAATAGCATCTATCATAAAATTAAATTTGGAATTTTTCGGTAACGAAGTAATGCTTGCCCATGATGGAAAAAATGGGCTACTAGCTGCTAAAAAAAACTTTTTTGATATTATATTGATTGATATAATGTTACCAGGTCTTGATGGCTTTGCTGTTACAAAATCAATAAGGAGAGAAAGCAATACTCCTATTATAGTACTAACAGCAAGAGATGCACATAGTGACAGAATGCTGGCTTTCAATGCTGGAGCAAGTGCTTATATGATCAAGCCTATAAATTTTAAAACTTTAATATTGAAAATAGAAGAACTAACGAAGAAAAATCAAAATAAAGTAATTCAAGATGACAAAATAAAGAAAGAAAAGAACATAAAAAATGACAACATTAACGCTAAGCAATCCATAGAAGTGGCTACACTAAACAAAAGCATTATGGATAATGCCCCGATAAGTATAATAACCATAAATAAGGATGGCTACATAACATCTGCTAATAAATACTTTAAGCAAGTATCCAAGACTAAAAGATTCCATAATCATAACGTTTTTCAGAGTGAATTCTTTATAAGGGAAAAGCTAGTAGACGACTACAGGGAATTACTACAGAATGGGAAAGCCATAAAAAGAGAGCGCTGCTATGAGAAAAACAACAAGGGTGAAGAAAAATACTTGAAAATAATTGCCAGTCCACTTCTAGATAATGATGGCAATATTAGCGGTGCTCTTTCAATGGCACTGGACAACACTGAAGAGGTTGTATCTAAAAATAATTTAGTCGCACTTAATAACGATCTTAAACTCAAAATAAAACAGGGCACTGAGAAGTTACGAGTAGTGAACAAAAAATTAGCCAGAGCCCTAAAGATAAAGTCTTCTTTTGCCGCTGATGTTTCGCATGAAATGCGAACATCGCTAACAATTATACAGGGAAATGTTGAATTAATAGACAGGCAATATCAGACATCAAACAAGGACAAGGAATCAAGCAAGCAAATATTTCAAGAGATAGAAAGAATATCAAACATGCTAACAAGCCTAACTTCTATAGCTAATTCAGAATCACCTTCTCAAAAACTAACCTATGAAAAGGTTAATTTAAACGAGCTAATAAGAAATGTTTGCAAATCAATTCAAGTCCTTTGCCATAAAAAAAATATAAAACTTACATACAGAAATACTTCTGAGAACACTACTGTGGCTGCTGACAAAGCAAGATTAGAGGAATTATGCTTAAATTTAATAAGAAATGCAATAAAATATAATAAAAATAACGGATCAATAAAAATACAAACACACAAACAAGGCGACATGGTCTGCATAAAAATTAAAGATAGTGGCATTGGAATACAAAAAAAACACCTACCATTTATATTTGAAAGGTTTTATAAGATAGACTCAGCAAGAACAAGGAATACTGATGGCTCAGGACTTGGATTGTCAATCTGCAAATGGATTGCAGAGACTCATGGCGGAAAAATAAGCGTAACCAGTAAGTTAAATATTGGTACTACGTTTATAGTTAATATTCCAATTTTAAAACAAAAAAATAACCAAACAAATAAAAAGTTAACAAATCCACGCAGCTATTGACAAGAAAGAACTTATATCTTATAAATATAAGTTCTTTTACAATCAAAAAACCAGCAAAAAACCACCACCAAATAAAAGGAGGTCAATCATGAGTACCATTAAAAGAGACTATTTGGAAACAGTAAGCAGCGAGTCAAGCAAGGGCAGAGTGCTTATAGTTGAAGATGATGTTGGCACACTTAGACTACTTGAAAGGACATTCAAAAGGAGTGGTTATAGTGTAGCAAGTGCAGCGACAATAAAAGAGGCCAACGAGCATGTAGCATTATCGATAGTTGCAACACCATTCAGCCTGGCACTACTCGACTTGCATGTTGGCATTGATTCTGGTGGTGAATTCGGAAGAAGACTTCTTGATATTGTTGGCAATATTAATGTTATTATTATGACTGGAGATGCTGATACTGCAGCTAGACTACCGTATCATCCAAACGCTATAATAATAAAGTCCTCCAACACAACAACATTACTTGAAATCATCAACTCATTCATGCATCCATTACAAGGCAATTGTGATTCGCAGGAGGTCAAGATAAATCGCTGGTTTGCAACTTGGGCAATGACTGGCATCAATGCAGTAAGAAAATTCTCCATAACTGTTGGCACTCAAGATGCACTGGAAAAAATAACGGGCATCACGACCAGTGATAACCAGTGGATAAACTCTGTTATCTATCCACAGGCCGAGGGTAATTCAAGCATAATAAATATCGCGATCTCACCACTTATCGGCTGTCCTATTGCATGTCAATTTTGCATAAATTGGAGAAATAGACAGGATGATAATGGCAATGCCGTGAAATTCAAAAGAAAACTCAGTGTTGATGAGATCATTGGCCAGATTTATTTAGCCACTAGCAGCGAAAGAATCAAGAAAGCTTTCACTGATAATGCTGATGTAAAAATAGTCATTAATTTTACGGTTGAAGGAGATGTAGCCTTTAATTTGAAAAATTGTTGCGAGGCAATAAAGAAATTAATGAAAATTAAAAAACCACAATTCTCCTTTATCCTGACCACCATTGGAACAGAAGAAAGTCTAAATGAGTTTAAAGAAAAATATTTAGACCTTCCCAGAGTTCGCCATTATTGGAGCGTTAATTCACTTGTACCAGAAACACGAGAATGGCTAATGCCTGGTACAATCGGTCATTCACTAGAAAAAATGCGCGAACTTTATGAGCAAATAGTTGAAAACACTAATTCCAGAGTTACAATTTCGTGGATAGTTATACACAATATAACTGATCGAGCAGAAGATGCAGAAATGATCGCCTCCTTTTTTAACAATAGGCCGTTTGAAATAAAGCTCATGTGCCTGGTTAAAGGAAGCTTAGTTAGCGCACCAAACACGAGTATGAATCATGTTGAAAAATTCAAAGAAAAGTTGCAAAAAGCAAATGTTAATATCCCGATCAGAATAAGAGAGATTCTTGGAACAGAAATCTATTCTGGCTGTGGAAATACTATTGCGGAATGGACATTAAAATAGTAACGCCTAGCAGTAGCTAATAAGGAAACTACCTTATTAGCTACTGAAAATCAACACCATCAATATCTTAATATGCTCTTAATGTGATATTGTTTTTATTATCTATATTAATTTAAATATTAGTATGAGTATAAGAAATAATACGATCGAGCTGTTTTCAAATATACTCCTTAATTATATTAAAAAACAATGAAAATTCTAATCATTGAGGATCAAGAAAGTATTGCAAAATTAATAAAATCAGGATTAGAATCTGAAGGTTTTGTTGCTGACTATATTCTGGACGGCAAAGATGGACAGCTGCGTGCCGAACTCTTCCATAAGGATTATGATTTATTATTGCTTGACTTAAACATGCCAAAAATAAACGGTTTAGATGTTTGCAAAAACATCCGTAAATTAAAAATTTCAATTCCAATAATAATGCTTACCGGAAAAGATGGTAACGAAGACATAATAAATGGATTGAATGTGGGTGCTGATGACTATTTAGTAAAGCCATTTTCGAATAAGATCTTAGTTGCCAGAATAAGAGCCATACTAAGAAGACCAAAAACCACGATTAATCCAATAATCGAAATAAAAAATTTGAAAATGGATGTTGCTGGGAAAAAAATATTCAAAAATGAGAAAGAAATTAAATTAACAACAAAAGAATTTTCATTGCTTGAATATCTCATCAGAAACCAAAATTGCGTCTTAAGCAAGGATCAGATATTATCAAACGTCTGGGATTTTTCATTTGATTCATTCAGTAATGTTGTCGAAGTCCACATTACAAATATTCGTAAAAAAATAAATGATCATGATGGATTAATATTGGAAACAGTCCGTGGCATGGGATATCGCATAAATAACTAAAGTACGCCACTATTTGTCAAAAATATTACCATTCTTTTCTATGATTTTTTTCAAGCTCAAAATTTCCAAATTGTTTGCTTTCAAGCTTTCCTCTGCTGAGTGCATATGTAAAATTGCACTTTTTTGAGCAGACAATAACATTACAATTAATGCAGCCAGCAAAAGCGAGGAAAAAGAATACACAAAAATATCTGTTATATATTTTCTAGCTGTAATATCCACACCAAGCAAAGCCACAACTTTTCCAGATTCATGATCATCAATCGGAACCAGTGCCGATGCCCACATTCCCCACCTGTCACCAGCAACCTCAAATCCGGTTGAGTTGCTTTGAAATAAGTTTTTCATCATATCAGAAGCTTCATCATATTGTTGTCCAGGAGGAGAATAGGCAGCAGAATCAGCATTTTCAGAATCAACATAAAAAAATACTTTTCCATTTCGCATTCCATTAATATATACAAATCTTATGTCCTGATTTACCAAATTAATCGCAATGAGCTTACTCTTGAGGTCATTATAAACTTTATTGTTCAAATCATCAGATGAACCGGCAAGACTCTCGATATCTTTTGCTGTTATGAATTGTGAAATTGTGTTTGCTCTTGTGATTAAACTTTTTTTGCTAGCATTGTGTGCAGAAAAACCAAGATATATCGCAAAAGCAACACCAAAAAGACCCACGAGCCACATACTAGCATCATAAACTAAATATTTTTTATCTGCTGTGTTGAACATAATAATGTTTTTTTATTTTAATTGATAATCTTCCAACTTTACAAAACTAAAACCAAGCGCACGCAAGACAGGAACAGCCCGCATGATCCCCTCAGCCGTTTCTTTTTCTGGATGATTCATGTGCAAAAGTGCGATGGAACCATTTTTTGCCCTAGAAAGAGAATCTACTATCTGATTGGCTGAATATGTCGCACCAGCATCGCCAAGAACATTATAATTCACAACTTCCTCATTCAACATGCTGGCAATTTGTGGACAAATATCGTCAGTAAAAGCTGTTCCCGCACGATAAAAAATTGGCTTGCGCCCTATTAATGTCTGAATTTTTCTTGCATTTTGCTCTATTTCATCAACCACCTCACCCACATTTCTTTCTCCTATTATTCCATAGGCAGATTTTCCAGAAACGGAGCATGGCACATGCAGATAACCATGATTTTCAATTTCAAAAAACTTATTTGCTGCTATTTTTTCAAAATTCTGAGAATTATTCTCAATCCATTTGCCACCAACAAACAAAGTCGCTGGAATTTTCTCTTTTTCAAGATAATCTATAAGCTTTTGATCATAACCATTTTTGCCATCACCACCGCATGCATCAAAAGTAAGTGCAATAACCTTCGCATTTGTGTTTAAACTTGTTTTTACTCCATTTACTTGTTCACTCCATTGCTCAGGCTTAATATCTTTGAACTTAGAAATAATTTCGTTTCTTTTTTCTTGATATTCATCTGCAGCTGCCATCTCTATTTTTTGCAAATCTTCATTTTTTGAAGATATTTCATTATTAATAACAACTATCTTGTCTTTTTTATTTTTAAAAACGAAAAAAGCACTCAGCAAAGCAAGAACAAAAATTACTACCAACACTTTTTTCATATTTAATCACCTTAAAAATACTATTTTTCCTTACCAACAATAACCGCATGCATTTCTTTGCTGAGTTTGATATTATCCTTGGCCAGCTGATGAATTTTATCCTGCATTTTTAAAAGTTCTTCGGCATCTTTGTATGTTTGAAGTGCCTGCTTATCAGATGCTGCAGCTGCAACTTTTTGACCAACCATAATCACAGAAAGAAGCACCAGCTGCAAAAAAGTTTGAGCAACCCAGGACACTAGCGGTGCTGTTCCACCTCGAATTGCAGCTGGAAGGCTGATAAAAGCAATTCCAGCAAAGATATACGCACACCACATTGTGCTAACAGAATTTGTTATAAGCAGTGCCAGCCAACCATTAAAACCAACGTGCTCATCCCTGGTTAGATGTGGTCCTGTCTTTTTTCTTTCAGCAACACGCAAACTATCTTTATTATTTTTTTTCATTTTTATTTTTTTATTATTACAGTGCAATCTTATCATAAAAAAAAATAATTTGATATTACACAAGGACATGCCCATTATAATGTCCTTACCTTCTCAAATCACTTAATTTGTAATCCAAGCTTTCCAATTCCTCTTTGAGCATTGTTCTTGTGTCATCAACTGCCTTGTTGTAAATCTTTGAACCAATATTTTGCACAAAAAAATCAAGCATCTCTCCTGCTGCAATCATTCCCAACTTCTCACCTCTTTCATCAAGGAAATATGCAGTAATGTCTAAAACACATTTATCACGTTCTTCTTTGGTGAGCATATCTAGTTTTTTCTGATGGTTAATTACAGTAAAATTATAGCATAGAACAAGAAAGCTTTTTTTGACAATAAAAAACCAGCACATTTTAGTACTGGGTTGCCTATATTCAATTTAATATAGACGATTTACATCCTAGCCAAGACGTTTTGCACTGGTAAGCGTACCAAATACTCCTGTGACACCTTCTCCAGTTTTTTCAACGCCAGTGTTGCTTCGGTCTGTGACGGTAATTCCGCCATCCTCTCTCCGAGTCGCATCACGACTCGATCCATCACGGAATATTGTGGTTACCCTGTCCTGACCGCTGCCAACTTTAGACCACTCTTGAGATTCGATTGCCATGACAATCCTCCTTTGTCTTTTTAGCTTGTGCCTATTCACAAGCCATGCTTCTAATAAAAATGTACCATTTTAAAAAATTTTGTCAATAGTTTCACTGGAGCAATGCGGTAAGTTTCAATCAAAATTTAGAAAACAAAAAAAAGACTTAAACGAGCCTTGTAAATAGTGCTCCGCGACTAGGATTCGAACCTAGAACCAATTGATTAACAGTCAACTGCTCTACCATTGAGCTATCGCGGAATATATTTAAGAATATTGCTAAAACAAGCAACAAAACTAGTTTAACAAATATTTTTGCATTTGGCAAGTATCAAAAAGCACCTATTGGTAACAAAAAACGGCTTACGAAAAATCTGGATTTCCAGAAATTATGTAAGCCGTTGAGACTCAGAAGACTTATTCTGCGTCATCTTTAGCATGAACTTGAAATGAAGATAGGAATTCAAAGTATTCATGCATCTGATCTTCACTTGAAAAAGTGATATGCAAGCTCAGTGGAAAATATTCATACAACGGACTAAGAGTACCACCATTATTTGATATTCGCTTTCGCACAATCTTGTTTTCTTGATTAACTTGCATAAAATTCTCCTTTTCGTTTATAGTCCATCGACTTTAGATTTTTTCTAAAAACCACAGAATAATGTATAAGTTTTTAATTTTAAAATTACTAATAAGCAATACTGTCACATAATTAGTATTTTGTCAATAAAACCTGGCAATACTAAATACGCATCAAAAAGCACCCAGAAATTGGCGCAATATTTGATGATTGAAATTTTAAATCTAAAATTACTAAAATTCACTAGTAATCCTTGAGTTTTCCAATTGATCTGTGCTGACGAATCTTGTCGAGGGCCTTAGCCTCAATTTGACGAATACGCTCGCGAGTCACGCCAAATTCTTTTCCAACCTCTTCCAAAGTGTGAGTCACACCATCTTCCAATCCAAAACGAATCTTAAGAATTTTTTGTTCGCGTGGAGTCAGTTCTCGCAGCACCTCACCAACATGATTTTTGAGCAACTTGCGCGATGCAACTTGATGAGGCATCACAGTTTCAGTGTCTTCAATGAAATCTCCAAGCACACTGTCGTCATCAGAATCTCCCACGGAAGTTTCAAGTGAAACTGTTTCTTGGGAAATCTTTTGAATGTGACGAATTTTGTCCACGTCCAAATTCATTTCAGCAGCAATTTCCTCAGGCAAAGGCTCGCGTCCCAATTCTTGCACAAGTCTTCTGGTGATCTGAGTGTATTTGTTGATTGTTTCAACCATGTGTACAGGAATTCGAATTGTTCTTGATTGATCAGCCAGCGCTCTGGTGATTGCCTGACGAATCCACCAAGTTGCATAGGTTGAAAATTTGAAACCTTTTCTATAGTCAAATTTTTCCACAGCGCGGAAAAGCCCGATGTTTCCTTCTTGAATCAAATCCAAAAGTGAAAGATTGTGCGAACGTCCAACATATTTTTTTGCAATACTCACCACCAAACGAAGATTGGCTTCGGTCAATTTTTGCTTTGCTGCCAAATCCCCTTTTTCATTGGCTTTTGCGAGTTTTATTTCTTCTTCAGATTTGAGCAATGGCACACGTCCAATTTCTCGCAAATACATCTGCACCAAGTCTGATGAGCTATCTTCAATGCCATCCATCAAGTTCGAATCAGCATTTTTGTCTTTTTTGCTTTTTTCAAAAATCTCAGCTTCTTTGTCTGAATCAATTTTGAGCATGTCATCAGAAACAACCACTTTCACACCAGCAGTTTCCAATTGTTCATACAAATTTTCAAGTTCTTCAAGTTCCTCTTCAATGTCTGGAATAAGGTTGATGATTTCATCTTCGGTCACAAAGCCACGTTGCTTTCCGCGTGCAATCAATTCGCCAATAATATCAACTTTTCCAGGTTCTTCTTGTTTTGGTGCTTGTGGTTTTTTCTTTGCAACGACATTCTTTGCAGGTGCCTTTTCAATCTTTTCAGCTTTAACAACCTTCTTGACTGGCTCTTTTTTTGCTACAACTTTTTTCAAAGGTTGTTGTTTTTTTGTTGCCACATTTTTCTTTGGAACAACCTGCTTGACCTTTGGAGCAGTCTTTTTCTGAATTTTATGAATTTTTTTTGGCACGATTTTTTTTACTTTAATTGGTTTAACAATTTTATTTGGAACTTTTTTGACAACCTTCTTCAGCTTTGCAGCTGCTTTTTTTGGCAACACTTTTGCCAACTTATTTTTTCCCACAGGCTTTTTTTGGATTTTTTTCATAGAACCATTTGAGTCTTTGACCAAGAAAAAATCTCAATCAAAATGAATCATGAATTAACAAACAAAGAATTAAGAAATTACAAGAAGATATCTTTTTGCAATAAACACCAAAAACCGGGTATTCCCAGCTTTTGTTTATGCTTGCATTTCTTGAGAAAGCCTTGTGAACTCGCTCATAAGTTTGGCGAGGGTCTCTTTGTCCCCTTTTTGTTCAGCATTCTCGATTTGCTTGATGATAGCATGAAGTTTTTCTTTTTGCAATTCTTTCTGAAATTGAGCAATATAGTTGGCAACAAGACCACGAAGTTCATCTTGCGAATATTCCACCACGCCTTCTTGCGTGAAGAGATATTTCACGTCAAAATATATCTTTCTTAGTCTCTCAGTGGCTTGTTGATTGTCGATACTTCCAAGCATCCTATCAAAAGAAAAGTCAGCTGCAGCGCCACTTTTTAGTACAAACTGAATCAAGGAATCATTTTTTGCCCAAGAAGCTTCAAGATGAAATTCAGATGATTCTTTCCAGATTTTAGCATCACTCATGATCAAGCCAACCAAAGAATTTCTAATAATATCACTGCGCTTTTGAAATGATTCAGTGGCAGCAGGCACGGTTGTTTCAGTTTTTGGATAGCGCTCGGTGCTTGGTGCAATGTTTTTCAGCAAATCACCAATAACCTTTTCTTCAACATCAACTTCATGAGCAATTTTCTTGACCCAATGGGCTTTTTCAATCTGACTTTCAATGTTTGCAACATGAGCAAGCACATCTTTGGCAATATGCATTTTCCCATCAGCGGTTTTTTTGTCATATGTTGCCAGTGCAATATTGAAAAAATATTCCATCGCCAAAACTGAGCTTTTCACAGCATCCAATAACATTGATGGATCTTTGGCCACCACATCTGCAGCATCTTTCCCTTCGGCAAGTGTCACTATTTTCACTGTCACTCCTTTTTGCAAACAAAGATCGGCGCTTTTTTGAGCAGCAGCTTGACCCGCTGCATCCATATCAAAAAGCATAGCAATGTTTTCAGTGTAGCGCTTAAGCATTCCAATTTGTTGTTCTGTTAATGCTGTTCCTGAAACAGCCACTGTGTTTCCAATGCCAGCCTGCATTGAAGCAATCACATCCATGTTACCCTCAACAAGCAGCACATAGTTTTTCTTTTTAATTTCATTTTTAGCATACGAAAGACCGTACAAAGCTTTTCCCTTATGATAAACTAGTGTTTCTGGGGTGTTGATATATTTTGCTTGCGACTCATCAGCTCCAGGAGCCACGCGCGCGCTATACCCAATCACCATTCCCATCACATCAGTGATTGGAAACATGATACGATCACGAAAACGATCATACATATTGTCATTGTCTTGCGCTTTGTATGTTGCATTTTGCACTGATTCTTTTGACTTTTCAACCAACAATCCTGTTTGCAAAATTTCTTGAGCAGAAAAGCCTCTCTCTTTCAAGAAATTCAAAATATTACGCCAACCACCAGGAGCAAATCCCAAGCGGAATTTTTCAATACTTTCATCATTAAGACCTCTTTCGTGCAAATATTTTAAAATATTTGCACCACTTTCACCTTTTAAAAGTTGTGTTTGATAAAATTTTGTGGCCAATTCAAGGGCTTCCATGATGCGTTTTTTGCTATCAATCTGTTGCCCCCCTTTATACTGCTCCAATTGCACTCCAGCTTTTTCAGCCAAAACCTTCAAGGCTTCTCGAAAATCCATGCTCTCAATTTCCTGCACAAAGGTGAAAACATCGCCACCCTTGGCGCAACCAAAACAATGAAAAATTTGCTTTTCTTCGTTGACCATAAAAGAAGGACTCTTCTCACCATGAAAAGGACAAAGCCCCTTCCAATGAGACCCAGCCTTGGTCAATCGTACATATTCCCCAACAATATCAACAATATTAAGTCGGGATTTTATTTCTTCCACATTGTTATTCATAATTCAACACTAAAGAACTTTAGAGAAAAAGGCAAACTATTTGTTCAGATATGTAATAGTAAGCTGCAAAACAGTTGCAAAGGAAACCCAAAGAAGATATGGGATTTGAATGTAGAAAATCCAGCGTGAGTGTGGGTATATCGCAATCATAGCCCAGATTAATGTTGCCAAAATTAGCAAAATATCAAGCGAAGCGAGCAGATTATTTTTTAATCCGAACTGAATTGGTGTGAATAACAAATTAAAAATAATATTAAGCACAAACGGCAAAGCCACAATCAGGGCAATTTCCTTTTTCCAAGCAAGCAGAAAAACCTTTCCAAAAGAAATGGCGATCAGCACATACAAAAAAGTCCAAACAGGGCCAAACAAAAAAGATGGTGGTGCCCATGATGGCTTTAGTAATTGAGAATACCAGGAATATGTGTTCATATTAATTTTTTAAGATTATAGTTTTTATTTCCTCCTTCGCAAGCTTCTTGCGGACATTGTCCGCCGAAGTTCGCTATGGCGGACGAAGGCGGAGAGGAGATGATTTACCCCTCCGGGGCATAAACTTCTCATCCTTACTTTTAAAATTTGGCGGGCCGTCTCGTGTTAGAACCTCCAAGAATCAAGCCCTGTAAGGAGATTTTAGCACGTTTTTGGACTACTTGTCGACGCATCTCGTGCGCACTAAAAAAGTGACAAAAGTGACATATATTAGCTATATATAGTTACAGCCCAGTGTAACTATATTTTTGCTCAAATTTTGGTGATTTAACTATAAATTGCTATCATATAGCTACATTCCTACTTCATCCCATAACAATACACTATGAAAAAATCAAAGAAAAACCTCAAAAAATCTGATCCCGTGAAGTACAAGGTAATTCAGCTTACAGATATACAACTTCACACTTCCCTAAAAAGGCCAACGCCCTCTTTCGGCAAGAAAGTGCGTCAGGCTTTTGAAAGCAATACTCCTAGACGAGTTTACAATTCTATTTCAAAACCACTCTCTGAACAGCACGACAATTCTTTCATCTTGGAAATGCTCAAGCTTGATCCGGATTTTGTAAAAATGGTCCAAGAGGAAGAGGCAAAAGGATACAAGGTGCTGATAAAAATGCCCGGAGAAGGACTTCCAATTTTCCCAGGAGAGGACACGACTGAATTTATAAATAGCAAAAATGGCAAAAGAATTCTTCGAAAACTTGACAGTAACAAAAAATAATATAGACTGTAGTTGAATTAGTTTCTGCGTAGCAAAAAGTAGAATAGCGTATCACCTTCAAGTCATGCCTATTCCGCGCAAGAAATAATCTGAGGCTTTCCTCTCTTTATTTCGTGTGTGGAATAGGTGTTTTTTTATTCCATACATCCTTTTAATCAGTAATTAATAAAAGGAGTATGAAAAAACTTTCATGGACGACGGTCCAAAAACGTGTAAGCGATCTAATCCCACAAGAGATCAATCCTCGAAAGATTTCTGACAAACAAATGTCGGATCTCAAGCGGAGCTTGAAAAAATTTAATTTAGTGGAAATTCCTGCCGTAGACAGCGACGGCACTATTTTAGCAGGCCACCAGCGCATCAAGGCCCTGCAACTTCTTGGTCGTGAAAAGGAGCTGATCGATATTCGTGTGCCGAATCGAAAACTCACCGAGCAGGAAGCAAAAGAATATTTGATCGGATCAAATAAGTTGGGTGGCGACTGGGATTATGATCTTTTGAAATCCTTTGATCTAGAAGTACTCTCATTTGCAGGTTTCGACGAAATTGAGATTGCTAATTTCTGGGATGAAAAAAATCAGACCAAAGAGGATTCCTTTGATATCGAAAAGGAACTAAAGAAAATCAAAAATCCGAAAACTAAACTTGGGGACATCGTACATCTTGGCAAAAATAAAATAATTTGCGCGGATGCGACGGATCCAAAAAATCTATCCAGACTTTTTGGAAACGAACGAGCCAGCATGATCTACTCTGATCCTGTATATAATATTTCTATCGATTATGATGGCGGAATTGGCGGGAAAAAAGACTACGGCGGCAATGTGAACGATACGCGCACCTTCGAAGAATACAAGCTATTTATCAAAGATAGTCTTGTGGCAGCTCTTTCGGTTTCCAATCCTAACACTCACGTCTTCTATTATTGCGACCAAATTTACATTGGTCTGATTCAAGATGTTTATCGAATGCTGGGCGTTGCCAATAAGCGAGTTTGCCTTTGGCTCAAAAATTCTCAAAACCCAGTGCCTAAAGTTTTTTGCAACAAGGCATATGAGCCCGCAGTGTACGGAACTTTTGGAAGACCCTATCTCGCCGAATCTGTCACCAAGCTTAATGAAGTGCTGAATCAGGAATTCACAACAGGCAACGACCTTGTTGCCCAAGTGGATGATTTTATTGAAATTTGGACTGCCAAGAGACTTTCCGCCAAAGATTATCAACACGCTACCTCAAAGCCAATTACGCTTCATGAGAAAGCAATTAAACGCTGTACTAAACCGAACGACATAATTTTGGATAGCTTCCTGGGATCGGGCAGTACAATTTTGGCTGGGCAGCAGTTGGGTCGCCGAGTATACGGATGTGAGCTGGAGCCTCGGTTTTGTGACCTTATCGCCAACAGGTTCGAAGCACTCACGGGAATTAAACCGATAATCGAACACTATGAAAAAGAATAAATATCAAAAGCAATTTTTAGAAGAGCTTGCGCGTATTCCCATTGTTCAAGTTGCCTGCGATAAAACCAGTCTTTCTCGCAATAGCGTGTATCGATGGCGAAAAGAAGATGCCACTTTTTCCAAACAGATGGACGAGGCACTTGCCGAAGGTGTTGCTCTTGTTAACGACATGAGCGAAAGCCAATTGCTAAACATGATCAAAGAAAAAAATTGGCCAGCGATAAGTTTTTGGCTTCGACATAGAAACGAAAATTACAAAAACAAGCTTGAAATTACCAGCAAGGATGATCATGAGGAGCTGACACCTTCTCAAGCAAAGATTGTAAAACAAGCTCTCAAGCTAGCCAAGATCACTCAATCAAAATCAATTAAGAATATTAAATAAGCAATATGCAAAAAATTATTCCAAACACCTTGGTCAACAAAATGATCAAAGACCGCCTTGTCCGAACCTCCATAACGAAAGATAGTTTCCTATATTTCTTTCACTTCTACTATGCCCATTATGTGAAATACGAAACGGCAGATTTTCAGAAAGAGATTATTCACTACCTTGAGCACAGCTCTACCGAAAATCTTTTTGTGGTTGCGTTTCGTGGATCAGGAAAATCCACCATGGTTACTACCGCCTATCCAATTTGGGCAATTCTCGGCAAACAACAAAAGAAGTTCTGCGTTATTTTTTGTCAGATAAAAACTCAAGCAAAACAACACATGATGAATATCCGAACTGAATTGGAAGGAAACGAAGTTTTGAAGCGTGACCTCGGGCCATTTCGCGAGGAAAGCGATGAGTGGGGTTCGTATTCGCTTGTGTTCAAAAAGCATGGAGCGCGCATTACAGTTGCTTCAACTGATCAAAGTATCCGAGGAATCAGACACAATGAGCATCGGCCAGATTTGATTATTTGCGACGATATTGAAGACGTGCAATCCACCAAAACCCGTGAGAGTCGCAACAAGACATACAACTGGCTTCAAGGTGAAGTGATTCCCTCTGGCGATCGCAACACTCGCTTAATCATTGTTGGAAATCTGCTCCATGAAGATTCGCTCCTTATGAAAATTAAAGAAGCAATCTCTCAAGGAAAAGCAAAGGGTGTTTTCAAAGAATACCCACTGCTTGATAAAAATGATGTCTGCCTTTGGCCAGGAAAATACAAAGATGCAAAGGCTGTAGAAGAAGAAAAACTCAAAGTGTCTAGCGATGCATCATGGCAACGCGAATTTCTCCTGCGCATCGTTCCAAATGATGATCAGGTTATCTATCGCGAATGGATCCAGTTTTATGACGAGCTACCAGGAATTGATCATAAAGGATATCGTGGCACTTATGCTGGGGTGGATCTGGCAATTTCTGAAAAAGAATTAGCTGACTTTACGGCAGTGGTTTCAGCCCATGTCTATTCACGATGTGAAAAAATGCGGATGTATGTCCTGCCGAACACCATATCTCTAAAATTAAATTTTCCAGCGCAAGTTGATTTGCTCAAAAATATTAAGAATACCACCATGCCTAGACATTCAGATACTCTCTTTGTGGAAAGCGTTGCATACCAAGAAGCTCTGCCTCAAATGCTTGAAATGTATGGCGTTACTGCTGAATCAATAAAACCGAAAGGAGACAAGCGGACAAGATTAGCACTAACTTCCACAGCAATAAAGTCAGGCATCATCAAGTTTCCACGAAAAGGTTGTGAGGAACTTATTCAACAGCTAGTCGGATTTGGCGTCGAAAAACATGATGATCTTGCTGATGCATTTTCACTCCTAGTAAACTCAACAATGGACAAGCATTCAAAGGAAGGAACCATCATTATGTGCTTCTTAGGAGGAAGGGATTCCGACACAGTATATCACTCCGATTATGTAGATATGGAAAAAGCTAAAACAAACTAATGGTGTCTTTTGCTAAAAAATAGAGTCTTGACCAATAGGTAATGAAAAATTCCTACCACATAAATTTAATAGCTTCCGAGAAACCTCGGAAGCTATTTTTTTAAGTTTATTTTCAAAGCTGACTATTTTTAATTTCCCTTAATAACAATATTTATTTGCCTTGCCTTTGTCATCAATTTTATTGATTGTGTTATGAAAATACTTACTGTATTGACTTGGTATATTAATTAAGTCAGCACAACTAAATCCATCAAAACTCAGAAGTATTTTCCAGTTATTATCATCCTGTTGCCAAGCAATCCAATCCCAATCACCATTGACTGCATCATACCATTTTCCTTTTGCCGCTTTCAGTGACGCATCGACATCCGTAATGTCAACTTTGTTTCCCCATTTTGCATATCCCAAATCCTTGGTTTTTTCATATTTCAATTTAAGCGTGCTATCCACAAAAGAAAACACTTTGTCTTGCAATGACTTTTTATCAAATCCTTGCTGCACTGTTTTTGCAGTATCATTTATTGGTGTCGCATTATCAATAACTGATTGCGTTTGCTGTTGTGTTTGTACTACTGGCATAATCTGATTTTGATTTTGTGTTTTTCTAGCAAACATCCAACCAATAGTTCCTGCAGTAATTGCCACAATCACAACTATAAGTATAGTCATGGCGACATTTCCGTTTTTTGTTTTCATTTTTTTATTTGTTATTTTATCAGATAAATTAAAAAGCTTTGCTTCTGGGTGAAAAAATAACTTCATATAACAATAACAAGAAAAGACCAACTATTATACTAATAACTACTGCAGCAACCATAATTAATAAAACTTTTCCTATTTTGATTACAGATTTCATATAATAACTTATCAAAAATTTACCTT
This sequence comes from bacterium, assembly GCA_037140955.1. Taxonomy (GTDB): domain Bacteria; phylum Patescibacteriota; class Minisyncoccia; order Moranbacterales; family GWC2-37-73; genus UBA12068. The sequence continues at coordinate 104,217 of JBAXDL010000001.1, forward strand.
ACCTAAATTGTTTAATTGTGTTTTTGATAATGGAATATCAACAATTTTACCAATGCCAGCCTTCATGCCTGTTGCATTAAGCATCCTGATCAAAGCTAACCCATTTTTTAGATTTCCCTTCAAATGACCCACATTTAATTGTTCAGGATTTTCTTCTAAAATTTTCAATGCTTCTTCGATGTTTTGCCTAGATTCTGCTTTAAGAACGCTTCCAATTTGAAAAGTCCATTCGCCGTCTTTTTGATGGAATAAAACATTTTCTTCTCCAACCAAATCAATAAATTTTCCAGAAGCATTGAAATATTCCTTAAAACGAAGCAGGAATTCCTGCATTGAATTTGCAAAGTCTTTATCTTTTTCAATCAAATCAAATATTGGTGCTAATTTTTCATTAAATTTTAAAAAGTCTTCAGCCTTAAAATCTCCATCGGCCAAGAGAGCTTCGTTCATCATTTCATATGATTCCTTATTTTCTTCAGTCAACATTGTTTCTGCATACGAAGCACTGAAATCTTTTTTGTTTGGATCCTTAAAAACATCACTGGATTCCTGAATTGAAATTAAGCCTTCTATGTTTTTAATTTCTCCATCTTTCTCAACAGAAATCTTTTGTATTTGCATTCTTTCGCGCAAACAATGTTTTTGTCCAAAATATTTATACAATTGATCATATTCTGCATTTTTCTCTGTCACAAGTTTCTCAGCATTTTGCTGCATTTCAGGTATGAATTCACTTTGTCCTGAATTAATAATAGTATTCAAGATACCCCTGTTTAGCTTGATTGCAAATGAAGGATTCTGCGGAGAAATAAAAACATCATGCGTACCACCATTGCCAACTTTTTGCAATTCACCAAAATTTATGTGTTCTCCATTTCTTGGCAACTCAGTCGCAAAAGAATCAAATGATGCATCCTTATTTTCAGCTCCAATTTTCCCCCTAAGTTCTTCAATTTTTATTGAATCATCAATGTCACTTTGCAATGTTTCAATACGATTATTTTTTTCATCTATGATATTGGCAGCCTCTTGATAATTTTGCGCCTCACCAGATTTAATTTTTTCCTTCATAACGCCAGCTTCTTTTTGTGCGTTTTCAAATGAATATTTTTCCATGCTTTCCATGATATTGATAAGTAAAATATTTATAGTGTTTCTGGGATTCCAATGATTGCTTCATCTTTCTCTGTGTATGGTATTACTGATGAAAATAATTTATTGTGCGTTCTTTTGGATTTTTGTTTTTTCCTTAGAGTAAAACGACTTTGATGTCTCAAATGAAATATTTTTGTTTAAAATATATTATTGATGTATTTCATCAGCTGTTCCAGTTCTTTCTTTTTTTCCTCCTCTTGATTATTTTCAAATGACTCATTAAGGTATTTTTTCATCATAACAACACAATCACTTTTAGATTTTCCAATACTTTTCAAAAATTGAAACTGCTTTTCAAATGCGTCTTGCTCCATTTCAGATTCAGTATATTTTCCAGCTGCGTAATATTTTTTCATGTATTCACCTATTTGTTCGCCGAGTGATTCATAAAAGTCAATATGTCCCATTTCGTGGATAAGCCAACCAAGATTTTCATCGGAAATATCCTCCCGATCAAAAACTTCCTTTTTCAAGATTATCGTTTTCGGCGAGAATGAAGACTTGGAATCATTAGATCCATAAACGTTTTTCCATTTTTCTTCGTCATCAATCACAACTATTTCCAGGCCTGTAAATTTATCAGCAAAATCAAAATCTTTGATTTTATCCCAACATTTAAGTTGTGAGAAATGTTTTACTTCTGCACCTTTAAAGTCCTCCTTTGAAATTAAATTCTGTAACTCAGATTTTAGCATGCCATTATCATTTGAAAATTTATCAATTTCTTCATTTAGCATCAAAGAGTAAAAATTGAACCTTTCTTTCGAAATTTGAGCAGACTTAGTTACATCATGACTCATTCTCATTAGCAAATCATAAATATTAGTAAGCCTAAAATTCCCTACTTTCACAGGATCTCCTTCTGTAATTTCCATTATTAATGCGTCCTTATCAAATTTCACACCAGGATCTGCCCAAATATTTTCAATATCTTTCTGCAGTTTTTCATAAAGAGTAGGATTGTTTTCCGCAATATGCTTACATAAAGCAGACTTATTAAAAAATTCACACCAATCGTGATACTTATTGGAAATTTTTAATGTTTCAAAATCAGATAAAGCAATATCAAACTCACCAGACTCATTTTTATTTAAAAAAATGTTTCCACCCTGGACATCTCCATGACAGAATACCAACGCCTCATTCTCTAAATTTTTTCCATTTGCATTTATTATATTTGTCAATTTATCAATTACGTAATTATCTATAAATCCATCCGCATTCATTTTTTTAGAAAGATCTTTCATCCTATCTATAATATTTTTTGCATCAGAGACATCTAGTCGCGCCTTTTCTGGAAGTTCAATTTTTTGTAAATTTTTAATGACTTGACTTACAATCTGTATTTTTTGCTCGCTAACTAGAGATCTCTTAAGCTCTTGGTTATCATTAAAATATTCAGTTGCCAATCCAATCATTTTTTCATTACCTATAATTTCTCCAACTTGCAAAATAAGTTTTATATCTAACTTTTCTCCATCCTTGATTTTAGCTTCAGATATTTGTTGAATTTTTTCTGATTCTTCTTTTATAGTTTTTCCATCACATTTCTCCGCGATCTTAAAAACAACATCCTTTCCTTTAAAATATCCTTTTTGAATTAAGAATCTTTCATATCTATCCTGATCGAAGTTTTTATAAGTAGAGGTTTTAAAATCCATCTCTCCACCAAAATTATTTATCAATTCCTCAGCAGAGCCTATTTTTTCCAGCTGATTTTTCTCCTTATTCAATAAATCAAATCGTTCATTTTCTTTTTTGGCTTGATCAATCGAATCACTAACCATGTTTTGATAAATAAGTTTTTTCGTATCTTCACTCATTGGAATTTCAGCTTTTCCCATTTCCTGCATCTTACTTTCAAATTCTTGATTTCTTTGAATTTTAATTTCCTCAATACTCAAATTTTCATCAACATCAAAGGATTTATATTCTCGATCTATCTCTTCAATCCTTTCCGCTCTTTTTTCAGCGGGAGATTTATCAATATTAATAGGCGCTGATAATTCCTTATTTTCTATCCCTATATTATTAACTTCTTGAGCATTATCTATTTCCATACTATTCATAAAATTATTTAACCTTTTAAAAATTGAGCTACACCTATTGAAACCAGCACTATGACAAAAGCTACTATTTTTTTAAATTGTGGGCGTTCTTTTAAAAATAAAATTGATGCAAAATAAACCAAAAGTGGTTGCATAGAAAATATCAAAACAGTATAAGCGATTCCAAATCGTTGATAGCTAAAATAATACAAAATCCAAGCAACAGTAGTAAGGATGTTAGTGAGCATCAAAAAGGAAAAAACTTTTAATGAGCATTTAAGATTCTTCCTAAAGAAAAAAGGCATCAAAATACAGACAATCACACCAGAACGAAAAAGCTGCATCGCAATGGGATTCCAACTTTCTAATAATATTTTTATAATTACCGTTCCAACTGGTGCAGCAATAAGCGACCAAGTAAGAAAGGTTAATGTCTTTTTTCTTATAATAAAATGATGTTTTTCAAAATGTGACCAAGCGACAGCCAAAGTTGCAATTACAGCAGGAGCCAAAACATAAAAATTTCTTTCGTCACTGAAAACAAGACTGGCAAACAAAATAATAGGCAGTGATTGCAAGAGCTGCATAGTCTGTATTTCTCCTAAATTATCACCATCAAGCGCTCTATAAAGAATCAAATTTGATGATATAGTTATAAAAATAGAACCAACAAACAACAATAGCAAACCACCAGAAAAAACGATTGGCATTAGTGGTGGTCGAAAAATAGCAAAAATTATAAGTGTTATCAAAAACATAAAAGGAAAACTTATGGCGTTATATGTTTTATATGTAACATGCTTCATTGACAAAACAACCTTGTCCAAGGTGAGTGAACCTGCCTGCAAAAAAGCAGCGAAAAATGGAATTAGGAAACTCATGATTTATCCAACTTAAATATGAATTAAATTGCAGATAACTTTCTGGAAATTTTCGCATCAGATACCCCACCTCTGGTTGCACCTGTTATTGCAGCGCCCATACCTGATCCATCTTTTGACAAAATCAACGCTATCTTGCCCGCATTATTGCCAAGCAGATTATCAACATTTTTCATGAGACTTTTTTTATAACCAGAAGCTTTTTCATAAAGAGTGCCGTCAATGGCCACGACATGCGACTTATCAAATTTAGGATCCATCCATAACACAACACCCACAATCATGGTTGCAATAATTTGTGAGGATCGTTCCATGACATCATCACAAATCTTTTTAAACAAAATTCTGTCTTTCAAGTTTGTTCCATTCATTCCAAGACTTTTCAATTCTTTCTCGACAAATTTTAATTCTGGAGAATTATCACCAACAACTTCAGATATATTTTCAGCAGCAAACAATGATGCTGCCTGCTCCTGCTTGTCAATTTTAACAGAAAAAATATTTCTATCAACGAAATCACTAAAAATTATTTTCACCAATTCGGCAACATATTTTGCTGACACCATTTTCTCCATCATGTTTAATCCAGAATTTTCAGTCGCTTCATCCAATTTTTTGTCATAAGCAGTTCTTGGCAACTTGCTGAAATTACCCCATTCCGTATTAACCATCATTTTTCCGACCAAATTTTCCCCTAATGCGTATTTTTTAATCTTTGAAACATCTTCAATGTAAGCAGCATTAGTTCCTGTTCCAAGGATTACACTCATATCGCAGCCACTATTTTTATATCTACCATAAGCCAATGCCCCAACAGTATCGTTCACCAAGGAAACTATTTTTATGTTCTTAATTCCTTTTTTCGCGATTGATTCATTTAATAATTTGACCACGTCTTCTCCAACAACACCGCCAACAGAAAAACCTTTTGTCCAAGAAAGAAGCTTTCCAGATGTTAAACCCAGTTGTTCAAAAGGAAATGAAAAAGTGAATCCGAGAAGCTTATCATCAGAATTATTCATGTCATTTTTCACAATAAAATCCGACAAGGATTCTGCTATGAAATCAAACAAATTTTCTTTGCTCCCTGCTTGCACATTCTTATCAATAACTTTCTTTTCTGCACAAATTTCAACAACATTGCCATTGCCCATCAAGTCAGTTGCTGCAATCCTGAGATTAGTTCCACCAAAATCTAATGACAGATATTTTCCAGTTTCGTTTCCCTTGGGTGGCTCAGCAAATGATGGCATCATTCTTAGTGAGCTTTTTTGTCCTATCAAACCACTGCTCATTTCAGTGTGCAAATCATTAATCATTTTCAGTTGAACAGCTCTGCTTATCCCAAAATTATCTTCTAGTTTTTGATAAGAATTTTTCATTTGAATATTTGATTTCATATTTTTTCCATAAACTATTACTGAATGGAGACGAACTTCCTAAAAAATCTAACTACAAAATCCAATAATTAACATACCAATAATTGTCACTATATCGTCAGTTACTCGCAAAAAATTAGGACTTAGAAAATTTCTCATTATTCTTTTAGTGCATTTTTTCTTTCCATAAGTTCCATGATGTAGAGCGCAGCACAAGTCACAGTTTCAGCTGGAAAAATATCGATCCCAGGAATCGAATCAGCAACTCCACCTGTAAGTAATACCACGATTTTGCTCAAGAACTTACTTGCGCCCTTCTTTTTTCCATTAGAACTAACCACTAACATCATCATAAATATAAAAATACCGCAAAGTGCCGAAAAAAGAATTGGTAATATTACAGTCTCAAAAGTAGCCAAATCAAACAAGTCTTTAAGCATAGCAGCTCCTATTGCAGCCACATATGGCATATCACCAATGAAATCAATCTGTTTCAATAACGACAAAGCACCCATAGGTGTTGCAACTTCAGCAAGGTCTTTTGCAACTTTTGCAGTTTCACCAACCCCCCCCCCTACGAGCTTCAGCAAGCCGATCTGCGTGATTACCATTACTATTATCTTGCGAATAATTATCAGACGCTCCATTGCTCAGCGCCCCAACATAATTGTCAGCATGCCCATGCATATGCAAATTAGCTGGATGCGAATCACGCGCATTCGGCATTTGAAAATCTTCATTACGTGCTCTTGCGAGCGCACTAGTATGATCAGCCATTGTATTTATACAATAATCAAGAAAATTTCAAACGTTTTGATTATTTATTATCTCTTTTTATTTTCAATGTTTGTTTCTTTTTTTGATTCTACCTCTTTTTTCAAGTCTTGCTTTTCAAAATCCATAATTTTATAGCTACTTAATTGATTAATCACTAATATGTTTAATTATAAGGCTTTTTTAAAAATAGCATATTTTTAGCCCTTACTCACTATATTTAAATTTTTTCCAGTATTTGTAAAAGACCTTATTTCTTTCCTTTATTTTGCTATTAATAAAAACGGGGTCAATATCTTTGAATTTTCCAAAATAGTATTTCCAAGTTTCTTCTTCAGTTGGCTCAGTTAAAAGAAATTGCACATGTACCCAATGGAATTTTTGCAGAAAAACAAGAACTGTGTAATCGGTTTTTTTATCTAATTTTGAAATTACTTGAGAGATATGCTTGGCCATATATTTTTCCCTTAGATATATGCGGACCCACCAGAACCAGTTCCTCTTGGCACATGGATACATATATTGCCATTCGTATAGCATTTCAGATACTAAATCAGTCGGACCATCTACTGCATAAATCGTTGTTTTAATATTTTCCTTCCAAAGGGATTTTATGTTTTCCCACATGGAAATATCAGACATTAGCCAAGGATTTATTTTTAGTGTTTTTTGTGCAAAATTAGCAACTGGTTTTCTCATGGAAAATGTATCGCCCTGACTATCATTTGGATATTCGAGAAATATTATATCCGGCTTATATTTCAACACTGCCCTTGCTTGGCGCAAATCTAAGCTAGCTGTTTCCCTGCAATTTATGTTTATATATTTTATGCTCATTTTATATGGAAATTTATTATATATTCATATGAATAAGTATAGCATGGCATCAAACATAATCCTGTGTTATCACAAAATGTAATCTCAAAAATACCATTTTTTTATTTAGATTTTTTTAGAGATAAAATCATCCAGAACTGATTCATGGTTCATAGCCTCCACTTCAACCAAGACTGGCTTCATTGCTTCTATGTTTTTTGACCATTCACTAAATACCATAATTGTATAAAAAAGGCTTTAAATTCTTGAGATAATTACATCAATAATTTTATCTCATCTTCTAATATTCTCATTCTTGTTTCACCATTGACCAATACTTTCATAAAATCTTTGTCGTTTCGATACCTTTCTTTAATATCTAGCAATCGCTCATCCAAACTTACTCGCTTTTCGTCTTGGTTATAATACATATCAGCTAAAACGACAATTTTGTTTTCAAGATTTTTCGGTAAATATTCAGAGGATTCCTCGCCCTTAAGTAAGAAAATTTCATATGCAAAGCCATGCATTGCAATTTTTGCGATATAATCAAGGCCTTCATTTTTCAAAATTTCAACTGTATTTATTTCATGTATGCCATCCTTAAATTTACCAATGTCGTGCAATAGAGCAGCGATTTTGACCCTATCTGGATTAATTTCTAAAAAATTTTTTGCTTTTATTTTTAACGCTATTCCAAATGCAATGTTAGCCACACCAATGCAATGCTTGATTATTTTTTCATCATTCACATATTGCCTCAATAATCGCAAAGCATCGTCTTGATTTATCATAAAATAACAGTCTACAATATCCAATAATTTATAATACCGAAAGCCGTGACTATGGTAAAAATTACAGTATTGATCAAAATTCCTATTTGTCCTGCTTTTTTGTATGATTTCCATGACGAATACATCCAGAAGGGCTGAGCCAGCAGAACAACAATAAGTCCCCATTGTGGGAGCTTGAATGCGATTACAATTTGTGCGCCAATAGTGAGTATTGGAATAGCAAATTGAGCTAGAGTATCAAACTTTTTTTCATTTTTCATAAACATGCATCGTTCTTAAAGAGCTATAGCTGTCTATACATTACTTTCTGCTTAGGTTCCTCTTTTCCTTTAAGTTCAGTATGGACAACTTTCTTATCTTTTTCGACTTGCTCATAGGTTTTACCAGATGGTGCAACCAATTTGCCAAATTTCATGCTGATATATCCTTGTGGTGTTTCAAAGATTGCTATATCAAAATCACACCAAATCAATTTGCCGTTAATTCTGCCATATTCAGTAAGTAAACTAGTTGCACCCATTTCAGGATAATGGTTATGCCCACCAGAACGATAACCTGAATATCCAGCATTTAATCTTGTAAATTCTTCTTTTGGAATTTTTTTTGCTTCTGGTGGAAAACCAGGTGGCAAATCATTTGGCCCATCTGGATTCTGCTCCCCAGCAATTTCCTTGCTTAAAAGTTCCAGAACTTTTTCCTTTATGCCAACTTGTTCAAAAAGATCCAAGCCTCCCCACCTATTGTTATCAGGATCTTTCAGCATTGCTTTCATGTTTGCTTGATAGTCTTTATTTATTTTTCCATTTATGCCATCTCTTTGACTCCTTATATTATCAATAATAACTTTTGATTCCCATGTTATCCAAGGCATTTTAATTTCTCCAACATCTTCCAATATTGTATACAATTCTTCAAAACTTTTAATGCTTGGTATCTTCTTTTTGTATTCTTTGACTTTTTCTGTCTCCACACCTTCATTTTCAATCTTAATAGCCTCTGCTTCTTTTTCCTGGATATCATTGCCATTTATTTTTCGACGCACATTCTCTGCCTGTTGTGCATCTTTCAATTCTTGTCTTTTTATCACATTCACCAAGCTTTCTTGATCTTTTTCATCTATTTTTTCTTGCTTTCTTTTTTCAAAATCTTGAGTTATTTTTTCAAAAAATTCTTTATCATCACCCAAGTCAAAACCATTTTCACTGGCAAATTCATTTAGGCGATCACGAAAAGAATTTCTTGGATCATTTTCTTGTGACTTAAATTCTGCGGATTCTTTTTCGCCTTCTCTTGTTTCTTTCCCAAGCCCTTCAAGAATTTCTTTCTCACGATTTCCATCAAATTGCTTACCACCGATAATTTTAATTTGCGCTTCTGGTGCTTTTTTTGATTCAGTCATTGGTCTTTCTGTAGCTTTCATTTTTTCTTTCCAAGCATCCATTTCAGCATTTACTGATTCTCTTTGCTCTTTCATTGCTTGTTCTCTTTGTGCTTGCACAGCCTCTGTCTGCTCGAACCCAAACATTTTTTTAAATAAGCCCATATTTTTTAAAACATTAAAAATGAATTAAATTGCTGATAATTTCTCCCTAATGTCTTTTATTTTTTGTTCTTCTGCTTTTTCAGATTCACTGGGAATTCTTTCATAAGTATTATCAAAAGATTCTTTTGCTATTGCATAACCACCATCAGCAACCCATCCGCCACCTTTAACTGCCATTTTTTCTCCCCATGAAGTATCAAAAACCAAATTCTCATTAACTTTAACAGCTTTAATTATTCCTTTAGGTCTAAAAACTCCAGGCTCATCATCAATTATTTCATATTTTTTAGCAAATTTTTGTTGTCGAACATCAATTGAGTCACTTTTATCACCAAAAACATAAGGGTCTTTGTCTCCTGGGTTTTTAATAATCCAATCACCAGGTTCGGCAATGTTTTTTGTGCCATCTTGAGTTGTTGCTATCTCCTCGCGTTCAGTTGCTTGGCGAGCTTCAACCTTTCCGATTTTTCTGTATGAATCTGCAGTTTTAAATGCTTCTGCATATTCAGTTAGCATATCTATTTTTTTGCATTTTGTTTTTTCACCATCAATTAGAACCTCTTCCATTTCAGGTTCACCTTTAAATTCTGATTCTTTTACAAAAACTGGATAAAGACCGTCTTTCATTTCACCTCTTCTTTTTGTTTTATATGATATATCTTCAAATAATTGTCTTTCATCTTCTTCCTGTTCCTCCCTGTTTTCATCAGACAAGTCCTCAAAGTTTCCTAAAAAAATCTCGTCTTCTTTTTGCTCTGGATGTTTTTCTGCTGGCTTTTCTTGGGTAGGCATTTTTTGTTCTTCAAATTTCATGGTTTTATTTTTAAATTATTTAAGTTGGTTACTTGCTTTATAAAAAATCTAAACAAAAACGGACACCCGACCTGCGAAACAACAATTGGTATCAATGAAGATCCGTTTGCGTTTTGGTCGGAGTGCCCGATTCCAGTTCGCAAACAGAACTAATAACGCCAAGCGTTAAAAGTTGAGATTCTTCACAAATAATAAATTGTTGTTTCGCACATTAAATATACCATGAGATTGATTTTTCATCAATAAAATCACCTAAAACACTACAAAAACTAACTCGCTATTATGCAATAAATCACTAGTTTTGCATAGTCTTAGCAAAACAAGTGATCTGTGTCATCAATGGTATATGGAAACATATACCACAGCTAGAATTGGCAATGAAGCAACCCAGCCTATCCAGAAGGTCAGGTATGTACTATATGCAAGGAAATCAACCGAATCAGAGGAACGGCAAGTGCTTTCCATTGATTCCCAGGTGAATGAAATGCTCCAATTGGCAGAGCGAGATAGCCTTGATGTGGTTGAGATTAGGCGTGAATCCCACAGTGCAAAAGAGTCTGGCCAGCGACCAGTTTACAAGGAAATTTTGGAGGATATACGCCGAGGGAGATTCAATGGAATACTAACATGGGCACCTGATCGCCTTTCCCGCAATGCAGGCGATCTGGGTAGCGTTGTGGATCTCATGGATCAACAACTCCTTATGGAGATTCGTACCTACGGGCAAACATTCAAAAACTCACCAAATGAAAAGTTCCTTTTGATGATTCTTTGTAGCCAAGCGAAACTTGAAAACGACAACAAGAGTATCAATGTAAAACGGGGGCTACGAACAAGAGTGGAAATGGGATTATGGCCTGGCCCTGCACCCACTGGTTACATGAAAGAAAAACGAATGGATCGAAAATGCGAAACATTGATTGATCCAGAGCGAGCGCCAGTTATTAAGAAGATGTTTGAGAAAGTCGCCTATGAACATTACAGTGGTCGCAAGATTTACAACTGGCTCAAGTTTGATCTCAATTTCAGAAGTGCCTGCGGGAAAAAACATTTGAGCCTCGGAAATATTTACAAACTTTTGGACAATACTTTCTACTACGGAATTTTCGAATATCCAAAAAATTCAGGAAACTGGTACACGGGAAAACACGAACCAATAATTACCAAAGAACTTTTCGATCTCGTCAAAAGTCAGATAAAAAGCCAAGTGTTGCGAGTTGAAGGAAAAGAATTCGCCTTTACAAAAATGATGACTTGCAAACTTTGCGGATCAGGCATATGCGCCGATGAAAAATTCAAAAAACAGCAAAACGGAAATGTTCATCGTTATGTGTATTATGGTTGCACCAAAGCCAGAGGAGCTGACTGTAAATGTGGTTATACTGAAGAAAAAGAAATCTTGAAACAATTTGAAGAATTGATAGATAAAATCAGTCTCAATGAGATTGAGATAAAAGCAAGGATTAAAGAAGATATTGAACGGTTTTCCAAAATGCGAAAATTCTTTTTAGGAGCCAAGGATAAAATCAGTGTTCCAAACATAGATATTCGAGGATATGCAAAGTATGTTTTAAGAGAAGGCACGAACGAAGAAAAACGAGAAATACTAGGTTGCCTTAAAAGTAGGATCTATCTTGCACAGAAGAAAATTACTTTAGAAAAATAGACAAAGAAGAGAAGTTATATAAAGCACAAAACACGGAAAATCCGTGTTTTGTGCTTTATATAAAACATTCTTGCAGGAAGCATGTCGTGCTACCTGCTGTTGGCGGAGAGGAGAGGATTCGAACCTCCGATACCATTTCTAGTATGCCACCTTTCTCAGTTTCAAAGCGGAGAGAACAGGATTCGAACCTGCGTAGAGTTGCCCCTAACACGCTTTCCAAGCGTGCTCCTTCAACCACTCGGACATCTCTCCGCATTGAAACTGAATCAAATTGAATTGGTGCACTCAAAAATTCAACTTTATTTTAAATGAAAACTGTTTTGAATTTTTGCCTGGGTTGCTTTTGCAACCCGCCAGATGTTCATATTCTTCACATCCAACCCACACTGCAACCTCTCCGTAACTAGTATCATGTATATTGTATAATGTATTATGCATAAATACATAATTGCAAAACTCCATACATTATAAACTCTACATGATACATTATACTCAGAATTCTAGACTTCTTTCACTCCTACTAATTGCATTTTTCCGCCGCCAGGAACCATTCCAAGCACCATAATCACTCGCTCTCCTGATTTTAAAAGTTCCTTGCCTTTCACCTCATCAATCATGCCATCAATTGCTTTTAGCAATTCTGCTTCTTCGGTGTAAAAAGCATTTGCTCCCCAAACCAAAGCTAATTGATTGTAAGTTTTTTTGTTGTTTGTCACAACATACAATTCTTGCTGCGGTCTGAAGTGCGACATCAATCTTGCAGTAAAACCTGAAACACTAGCAAGCACAATGGCTTTGGCGCTTGAATGCTTGGCCAAATCATAAGCACTTTTAATCAAGGCTTTAAAATCTCCATAACCATCGAGTGCAATTGCGTGTTTGACATCATCAAAAACTGAAGCTTCGGTGTTTTCAATAATATCCTTCATGGCGCGCACACTTTCTATTGGATATTTTCCAGAAGCACTTTCCCCTGAAAGCATCACGGCATCAGCATGATCAACCACTGCATTGGTCACATCTGAAACTTCAGCGCGAGTTGGACGAGGGTTCACAATCATCGAATCAAGCATTTGAGTTGCCACAATCACAGGCCTCATTGCTTGCAAACTTTTCTTCACAATTTGTTTTTGCAAAACTGCCACCATTGTTCCCTCAATTTCAATTCCAAGATCTCCACGAGCAACCATCACGGCATCAGTGTGTTCAAGAATGTCATCCAAATTTTTGATCGCCTCTTTTCTTTCAATTTTTGCAATAATCTGAGGAAGATTGTCCTCTCTGCCAAGAATGCTTTTCATCATGTCTCGCAAACTCTCGATGTTTGCACCACTGCTAACAAAAGACATGGCCACAAAATCAACATCTTGCCCCAAAACAAATCTCAAATCTTTTTCGTCTTTGGTTGTAATTGGATCGATGTTCAATTTTGCATCAGGCACATTCACACCTTTGTGATTTTTCACAGTTCCGCCGTCAACAACCTGACAAACCAAAATTCCCTCTTGTTTTTCTTTAACCACCACCTTCATCAAACCATCTTCAATCAAAATCTCATTGCCAATTTCAATATCATCAGTGATTTTTGGAACATCCAACAAAATAGCCTTGGGAGCAATTTCACTTGGCACCAACTTGTCTTCATGCGCAACATCACCAAACAAGATTTGCTCACCAACCTTCATTTCAACTGGCTGATCAACCACTGTTCTGATTCTTGGTCCTTGCAAGTCAGCCAAAATTCCCACATTCACATTCAACTCAGCTGACAATTCGCGAATGGTCTTAATGATGCTTCCATGCCATTCATGAGAACCATGTGAAAAATTGAGTCGCGCAACATTCATTCCATTTTCAATCAATGCCTTCAAAACTTCCTTACTATCAGAAACAAGGCCCAATGTTGCAACTATTTTTGTTTTTTTAACCATATTTTTAAATATTTTAGTGATTATTCAATACTAATATTGCCATAATAAAAGAAAACAAGCAACTCAACTTTGTTGCTTGTTTTTTTGATTTGGCATCCATCAATACTAGTTTTTATACAGCTCTTTAATTTGAAACAAAATATACCAACCAATAACTGCACCTATTATTGTGCCAACAATACCATGCATTGCAATGACATTTCCAGCAAAACTAATCAAACTAACATAAAAAAGTAAACGCCAAGCAGCCTTTTCTCGCTTAAATAGTCCAGGGACGGCCATTGCCTCAAGAACAATTGAAACAACTGCCACAACCAAGGAAATAACACCAGAAAATCCCCAAACATAACCAAGACCAGCACCCATCATTGCAAAGGGAGCAAACACAGCACTAATGCCAAGTGCCAAGAAGATCAAAGGCAAGGCCATGATTGCAAAGATAATAATCAAATATGGAGAAACTGTCGCGATGAAATCTTTTCCTCCTTGTGGAATCGCAAATGGAGCCTTTTTGACCATATATTCATCCAGAAATCCCTCAAACTTCAAAACAAAACCACTTACAGATTCTTTTGATCCATTGTTTTGACCAGCTGATTGCTGCTTGATGTCTTCTTCCATAGGACTATTTTATTTTAAATATTAAAAAAACTTTACACAAATTACTACAATCAACTTTCAAACATATTCTATCACCTTTTCAATAAATAGCTATTATCTGCTAATTCTAAAAAAATCAAAGTATTGAAATGCCCTCAATTTCGTGCAAAATGTCTTCAGGAATTGGATTGTTTTTTGGACTCACGCCGGGATATCTCCAGGCGGAAATGATTGTAATTTGTTTTTTAGAATTAATAAGCCTTTGCAACTTAGCAATCTTATCATCCTTTTTTTCTCCCAAGGTTTTGTCTTTGAATTTTTTTTCTTGCGATTTTGTTTGATATAGCACCCATATTTCCTGATTCCAATTTTCTTGCGAAACTTTGGCAAGTGATGAGTCTTCAACATTTTTGCCAAAAGAAAAAGATGGCTTCCCCCATTTTGATTTTGCAGCTTCCTTGGAAATATTTCCCACCGGAACCATCACCGCCACTGTATTTTCCACAATGCTAGTTTCAATTCTTTTTGGATTTCTGATCACACCCAAAACTTTTTGCTCGGAAAGCCCATAAAAATGCATCTTTTCTGTCACATGCGCCGTCCATCAATATTTCTCATTGTCTTTTGGTTGCTTCCATTGCATAGAGTTATTTAATATCATTCCAAATCTTTTTAAAAACTTCTCGCATATTATGCGCCAGCACGGCATCATGAATTTCCACCAGATAAAACGGTTTCTGACGAGTGACTATAACAACAAAATAATCCCCGATAGCCCAAGTTGTTGCCGAAAAATCCAAATCCTTACCCCAGAATTTAATATTGCGCTCTTTAGGAAATTCTTCTTTGATTTTTTCTTCAATTTCTGATTGATTGCTTAACAGTTTTACATGCATATCAGGATATTTTTTCCAAAACCAATCAATCCATTTTATATTATGCTCAACAAAACTTGGATCTTGAAATCCCCAAAATGTTTTGTCCGATCTTCGCATACTTTCATACCAACAACGCTCTGTTTGCTTGAAAAGAAAATCCTCTAATTCATCCTCCTCAATAAAGCGTATTTTTGGCACAGAAAAACTTTGACTTTTTGGCATTTTTTCCAACTCTTCTGCCAACTTATTCGCAATTTTCTTCTTCTCTTTCAATTCTTCTTGCTCGCGATAAAACATTTCTTCTACATCTTCAGGCGATGAAGGAGAAACATACATGATCCTTGTTGTAATATCCTCAATAACAAGTCCTTTGTCCTTCAATTTTTCCAACAACACATATACCGTTGAACGATTGATATTAGTAGCTTTGGCAAGCCTTGCTGGCGTTGTTTTGCCTTGTTCAAAAAGGGCGAGATACACCTCGATTTCTTTTTCAGACAAGCCTAATTTTTGCAGTAATTCTTGTATCATATTACTCTATTTTAGCAGTTTATTAACTTTTTGTCAACACTTTGTCAACAGTTTTATTTGGCTTATTTAAAGGATTATTTAACAATATTTCTCTTAATTTGTTTACATACTATTGACTATGTTGATAACTTACTATATACTACGTAGTCATGATGAATTAGCAATAATGATTCATGACCTCACAGTTCATTTTCAAATAATTAACAATACTAGTCGACGGACTTAAAACGAGGAGGTGCGCCATGGCAACACCATACGGGCAAATTACTACTGTAGTGCCGAGACGGGGCGGTCTCTCCATAGTTACAGAAAACTATGGAGATTCCGAGGACCACTGGGTTTTTGGAGATCGACGATCCAGACAAATTGCCAAAAGGCACTGGGTGCGTCAATCAAACAAAGGCTCAGACTCGGGTGGAAACTATTGGCACACTTTCAAAAAATCTCCCATTGGAGGATGAGGAGATTAATAAACTTGAACTTTGACGGCGCTTCTGAATTCTCAGATCGCAATGGCTAGCCACCGTTATTGGGCTGCGGGGTGTGAAAGATCCTCGAAAACATAGACCAAGTTCATATATTGGCAAAGTTTATGCCTCCATAATGAACCCAGTGGCAACGCATTTGCATAAGACTAATCAATATGTTGATTAGCAGCAGCGTTCTTTTAGTTGCCGAGTCTGTGTAATTCTTCAATCATTTAATATCTCGTCAATATTTTTTGATTGCGTAGTTTCTCCTGGCTATGTGAGGCCGAACGTTTTCGGTCAACAGGAAAAAAACAAAGGCAAGGAAAAATCCTTGTCTCTCTAATTGAAATAATTTCTTGAAAATTATTTCATAGGAGATAAAAGTTTTTCACAAACACTCAAAGGAGATGTGCCATGGAAGCAATCGTTACACTGTTTGAGTTAACCACGGAGCTGGAACTCTCATTAGCATTGATCAAGCTGGACAAAAAAGTAGAAGCTATATTGTCTGATGACAAACTTCGCTTTGAGCAATATCCTCATGATGAAAATCCATTTTACACAAACAATGCCAATTTACGTTGTAATGTTAGAGTAGAAGATGTTGTGACAATATTACAGAACAAAATATTGATCATCAGAAAAATTTCAGTTTAAAAAAACTAAAGCCGACGGGCTAAAAACGCAAAGGAGTTGCACGATGAATATTTTTGTAATTTTAGTTATGTGTTGGGCTGCTTGGTTACTATTGGCGCTTATCGTCTTGGTGACACTATACATTTTCCAGATTATTTACTACCTAGCTCTTTTTGGAGCAGGGCTAGGAATGATAATCGAAAAAGCGACAAGAAAGGAGACTATAAAATGAGGCGTTAGTCTATCATGACTATCGCCTTTTTTCTTTTCTGCATTTTTACATTATACATTATACAAAATACATTATACTATCGTATTTCAATCCCCCTTAATGCCGCCACTCTCTCCTCAATCGGAGGATGTGTGGAAAAAAGTTTTGAAATGTTGCTACCCTTAAGCGGATTTGAAATGTATAGATGAGCTGTGGCGCGGTTTGCTGCTTCAAGTGGTTCTGGGTCAGCTGAAATTTTTTCCAAAGCCTTGGCAAGCCCTTCTGGATATCGTGTGAGGAGCGCAGCGGAAGCATCTGCCAAAAATTCTCTTTTGCGTGAGATGGCCACCTGAATCAACATGGCAGCAATTGGAGCCAAGATTGAAAGCACGATTGCCAAAATGAAAAAAATCATTTGCAATTGCCCGCCACCTTCATTGTCTGAACTTCTTTTACTGAAAATTCCATAGCGAAACCAATCTGCCATCAAAGCAATAAATCCAACCAAAACGACAACAACTGTTGAAAGCAAAATGTCACGATTGCCAATGTGTGAAAGTTCATGCGCAATCACGCCTTCCAATTCGATTTTTTCAAGCTTGTCCAAGAGTCCGGTTGTCACACAAATCACTCCATGTTCAGGATCTCTTCCTGTTGCAAAAGCATTGGGTGCAGAGTCTTCAATGATATATATTTTTGGCGCCGGAAGACCAGCAGTTATGCACAGGTTTTCCACAAGGTGGTATAACTCCCTATTTTCCTCATGTGTAACCTCTTTTGCGCTACTCATAGAAAGCACAATTTTGTCACTCCACCAATATGAACCAAAACTCATGGCAATTGAAAACAAAACTGCACCATATAAAATCGAGCTGTTACCCATTGCTCCTGCAAAAACATAGCCCACGCCAATCACAAAAACAAGAAAACCTGAGATATATAACCAGGTTAATCTTGTGTTTTTGTCTGCTTGATCGTATAAAGTCGCCATAACTAAAATTGTACTTTTACATTTTCTTTTTCTGCCTCATCCGCTGCGAAAAATTCGCGAGCTACAAATCCAAGCATTCCTGCAAGCAAATTGGTTGGAAAAACTTGAAGCTTGGTGTTGAAGTCTCGCACGTTGCCATTATAAAACCTGCGAGAGGCTTGAATTTTGTCTTCAGTGTCGGCAAGTTCACGTTGAAGTTCCAAAAAGTTTTGATTAGCTTTCAAGTCTGGATAATTCTCAGAGACTGCAAACAAGGATTTCAATGTTCCAGAAAGCATGTTCTCGGCTTCCTGTTTTTCGCCTGTTGTTCCTGCGCTCATTGCTGCAGTTCTGGCTTTGGTCACATTTTCCAGCAATTCTTTTTCATGAGTGGCATATCCCTTCACAGTGCTAATCAAATTCGGAATCAAATCATAACGACGTTTCAATTGCACATCAATATCACTCCAGGCCTCATCAACACGATTTTTGAGTGTAATTAGTCCGTTGTACATTCCTACCAAAACAAGTCCCAAAACAACTACCACTGCGACAATGATTAATCCAATTGACATAAGAATTTTATGCCTACTGTTGTTGTAGACATTGCTACCACAAAAGAGGCAAAATTAATTTATATTTATTATACAGCATATCTAATTATCAACAAACATCCACATCAAAAATACCTTTAAAACATAATACGCCCAGTGTCGTGCTAAAATTTCAATCTCTTTAATGTGACCACTAAACGTGCTATACTGAAAATGTAAGTACTTTTGTTTTTAAATAATTTTAATAAAAATATGCTAAAAGCAATTGCTCCCTATGCCGTGTTTCTCATTCCAATTATTGTTGGAATAATCATTCAGACAATCAAGTTCGCATTGTACAGCATTAAACATGGTTTCAATATTCGCTATGCCCTGACGCATGGTCACATGCCAAGCGCGCACACTGCCCTTGCTATTTCATTGGTAACTTCCGTTGGACACTATGAAGGATTTGGCGATGCCTCCTTTGCAATTGCTATGGTCGTGGCTTTCATCATCATTGATGATGCCACCAGACTTCGCATGCATCTTGGTGATCAAGGAAGATACTTGAACATGTTAATAGAACAGTTAAACATCAGTGAGGAGCAATACCCAAGACTCAAAGAACGCATGGGCCACAGAGTTAGCGAGGTCATCGTTGGTGGAATTGCAGGCTTCTTTCTGACAATACTCTTGATTCAAATTTTCATTTAAGAAAAATAAAAGCCCCGGCAATGGGGCTTTTTATTATATGGTTTTTTGCAATTCTTCTTGAATAACTTGCTTATCGTTCCATGGAATTTTTTTGTCACCCACAACCATGGACTCAAAATTCCCCATGCCAGTGACGCAAATAACGTCATTCTCTTTTGCAATTTCAAGTGCCTTTGCAATAGCAATGCGTCTGTCTGAAATTTTCCAAAGACTTTGGTTTTCAATCTTATCTTTTATCCCTACAGCAATTTCCTCAATGATTTGCTCAGGATTTTCATGATATGGTTCGTCGTTGGTTAGCACAATAAAATCGGCATATTTTGAAACTACTTCACCCATAATCGGACGTTTTCCTTTGTCTCGATCGCCGCATGAACCGAAAACTGCAATAATTTTTGCGCCCTCTTTTTTCACATCAAAAAGCAGTTTGTACAATCTTTCAAGTGCATTTGGAGTTAAAGCAAAATCAACCAAAATATTGAGTCCCTTATTATTCTCCACGCTCTCCATGCGCCCTGCCACACCCTTTATTTTTCCAAGCGCCTCTTTGATCATTTCCAGCTCAATACCTTCACTCAGGGCCACGCAAGTTGCTGCAAGAGCATTCTCGATGTTAAATAAGCCAGGTAGATTAATTTTAAATTCTTCCCTAGGATAAGCTTGAAGCAAAAAATTATAAATTTTAAATGTTGAACTAGAAATTCCAAGCTCAATATCCTTTGCAACAACCTTTTGGATTTTGTCATTTGGATTTTGTTTGGATTTTGTCGTTTGGATTTTGTCATTTGTCGAGTATCCATATGATTTTTCATTTGCATATTGCAGATAATCTTCAGACTTCTCCATATCCAGATTCACAATAACCGTGCCCTTGTTTTTTGAGACCACCTCAAAAAGCATTTTTTTTGCTTGGCGATATTTCTCCATGGTTCCATGATAATCCAAATGTTCACGTGTCACATTGGTGATCACTGCAGTTTGAAATTCAATCCCCCACACGCGATGCTGATCGAGTGAATGTGAAGATGTTTCCAAAATCAAATACTCACAACCAGCCGAAGTAGCCTTGGAAATAAATTTCTGCAAGGCAAAAGCTGATTCTGTGGTGAAATGCGAAAGATTTTTTTCCTCCACACCATCAATCACAAAATTAATCGTTGAAGCCATGGCAACTTTCTTTCCAGATTCCTGAAAAATCTTTGTGATCATTTGCACTGTCGTTGTTTTTCCATCAGTGCCTGTCACACCAATCACCTTTATTTTTTTTGAAGGAAAACCAAAAACAACATTAGCCAGGATTGCCTGAGTTAAATGATAAATATTCTTGAGGGATTGAGGTATTGCCTGCTTAATTTTGTGCATAATTTTTAATTTTTACAATTTTTAATTTTATAAATAAATTATAATGTTTTAATTTCCTTTTCAAAGGATAAGCTTGAAGCAAAAAACATTGAAAATTCAAAAATTATTTACGAAATTTCACTGCAAAAGCTTTTGCCGCCTGAAGCCCGCGATAGGCCCAATATTTTCGAGGATTTATGATGATATCATAACTTCCAGGAAAAACAACTGGTTTTGTTTTTGGTGAAAAACCAAGCTTGAAATCAGTAACACCTCTTAATGAAGAATTTTTATTCGTAATTGGTAAATTTGTGTTTAATTCGTAATTCGTAGAAATCCCACCGAAGTCATATTTCTTATACCCCAATACTTTAGCATCCAAAATCGCTTGCCATTGCAGCGAAAATGGTGCCATCAAATTGCGATGCAAACTTCCAGAAGCTCCATGCAAATATGTCACCGTGTCACCAAAAAACAAAACTAGATTTGCCGCGATAATCTTGTCATCAACTTTTGCCACATAAATTCGCAGCATTTCACTTGGAAAAACTTCAATCATTTTTTGATAATATTCATCGGGATGTGCCGTGATCCCATGCCTCTGAGCCATTTCTTTGGTCAATCGCAAAAATGCATGCAAATATTTTTCTTGTTCTTTTTTTCCATTTTCTGATTGCGAGTGATCAATCAGCACACCCTTTTTGATAGCAATGCCAACGTTGTACCTTGTCTTGGTTTTCATTTCCGCCAAAAGCTGTTCTGATGGTTTTGAAACATCCAACACAAAAAGCTCTCTTGGTTGCATGTCATGCGGCGCTTTTACAACATTTTCTGAAACATTTTCTTTTATTAAATTTAGAAGCTCTTTATTTGCAGGCTCAATCCTGATCCAGCCAGCATTTTCCTTTTTTGCCAAATCAACCAGGTCCTGCATTTCATTTTTAATTTTGTCATTTTGATTTGAAAATTCATTGGAAATTGGAAATTGGAAATTGGAAATTGGACCACGAGGGACGTATTCGTATTTCCCCACCATCGGAAGAACATGTTCAATAGTGCTCGCCAAAAAATCATCGTTTTCAATTCGATGTGTTTTTCTTCCAACTTTTTCTTGAAATTTTGCCCAAATCTCCGACTGCAAAAAATCAATATTTTGAATATTTTTTTCCATGAATAAAGTATACCAGGAAAAAGAAGAAAATAAAAAGATATTATTAAGTAAATTTTAGTCAGCAATGCAACGAACAGACATGGCTGTTGCTTGAAGGTTGAGATTTGATGATATGATATCACCAGCAGCGTTGCTGCCAAAAAACAAAGAAGTAAGAGTAACACTGCTTACGTTTTTTATAGCTGTTGATGAATAATAATGACCGTCAGTGTCCACATGATTTATTGTTCCATTGTAGGTACGAAATCCAGCAGGAACTAATTTTAGTTTTGAAGAATAAAGCTTACCCTTACAATCAAAGCCGAAGTAACAATTTTTAAATCCTATACCAGTAAGAAGAAAATCCCATTCTGCAAATGTTGGAATATGAAATCCGTCAGGGCATGGATTACTGATACCAGGCGTGTTTGAATTTGTCAACCAAAGCTCAGTATTTACCTGCGTATCAGGAAGCCAGCTAGAATAACTATAGCCAACCGGAGGTAGCCAAAACGGTGACTCTATAAAGCTTTCAGTATATGGTGCTACTACATTGTAAGATGAGTCTATTGTGACCTTATCATATTTTATAACACTACTTAATGCTAAAGGCGAAGGCTGCCCTCCCCAGGCTGTATATTGATGACCATCAGCTTTTCTGCCCCATTGAAAATACCAACCATAGCCAGCATCATCAGTGGCTGAAGTTGGCAGGTCTTTTGCTCCCAAATTCCTATCCAACCAACATCTACCATCTTCAGCTAAAACTTTTCCGTAAGTAATTCCATCTTTAGAAACTGTTCCCGTGCAATCAACTCCAACCTTAACACTGACAGACCTGGCTGTTCCATTGTATGTTGCGACTGATTTAATAATTTTAACATCATTTCCCTTGCTGGTGTTGCAAATAATCGGAACCATTGCTGCTAGATCAGAATATAGATAAAGGTCATATCTTCCTGCTCCAGGAATTGATAAATTCTTAATCACACCATTATCGCAGGTGCTAAAAACAGGAATAGTATTTATTACTGAAGTTAAATTACTGCCAGCATTAATAGTTTTGATTGCAAGTTGAGCTCCACTATCAGCTGTTTGCAAAGATTGTACCGAGGAGGATGTTGCACTGGCTGATTTTTTTTCTATTATTGTTGATGAGGAAATAGCCACTGCAATAGATAGCATCATGCCAAGGACAATGAGAGAATATGCTAGGATGGAACCTTGTTTTTTGTTGCTTTTGAACATATTAGGAAATGAATACTTAAATTTTTATTGCTTGGAAAAATTAGTCAGCAATGCAACGAAGCGACAATCCAAAATAGCGCCAAAGTGGACCAGCACCAATTTGATTATTATCAATAATCGTCCAAAACATTTGATATTCATGACTAAATGGAGGACTAACCGTCCAAAAATAACCAACCTCACCCTTTCTCTCAATGCTCGCATAAGCATTTCCTCGATAACCAGCGGATACAAATTTTAATTTTGAATTAAATGCTGGTACTATGCAGTTAGTGTTACAACCATACAGCCCAGCACTATTCAAAAGCTGCGCAAATTCTTGCTGAGTTGGAACACGAAAGCCTGATGGACAAGGGTTATTACTACTTGTAAGATCCCAAAGACTATTGTCCTGTAATGTATCAGGAAGCCAATCAAATTTACTAAATAGTGCTGGATTTCCATCTGCACCCAAAAAATATGTATTATACGGCGGCTGAACCTCATGATTAACTATGATTGCAAGATTATTCATCACAGAGCTACTCAATGCCGGCGAAGGCTGCCCTCCCCAGGCTGTATATTGATGACCATCAGCTTTTCTGCCCCATTGAAAATACCAACCATAGCCAGCATCATCAGTGGCTGAAGTTGGCAGGTCTTTTGCTCCCAAATTCCTATCCAACCAACATCTACCATCTTCAGCTAAAACTTTTCCGTAAGTAATTCCATCTTTAGAAACTGTTCCCGTGCAATCAACTCCAACCTTAACACTGACAGACCTGGCTGTTCCATTGTATGTTGCGACTGATTTAATAATTTTAACATCATTTCCCTTGCTGGTGTTGCAAATAATCGGAACCATTGCTGCTAGATCAGAATATAGATAAAGGTCATATCTTCCTGCTCCAGGAATTGATAAATTCTTAATCACACCATTATCGCAGGTGCTAAAAACAGGAATAGTATTTATTACTGAAGTTAAATTACTGCCAGCATTAATAGTTTTGATTGCAAGTTGAGCTCCACTATCAGCTGTTTGCAAAGATTGTACCGAGGAGGATGTTGCACTGGCTGATTTTTTTTCTATTATTGTTGATGAGGAAATAGCCACTGCAATAGATAGCATCATGCCAAGGACAATGAGAGAATATGCTAGGATGGAACCTTGTTTTTTGTTGTTAAAAAAGGTTTTATTTTTTTTGAACATCTTTTTATTTTAGCAGTTACCCAAACTAAGTGATTGTTTTTCATTATACCACAAACTACTTCCTACCAAGGCTCTTAAGCGCAAGTTTCACTCTCTCTCCAACGTCTTTAATCTCAACAGGAATTAGTTTGAGCGCTTCGCGTGACTCTGAAACAGAATATCCCATAGCAACAAGTGCCTCAAAGGCATCTGAGTCACTTTCAAGTTGTGCTTTTTCATAAATTGGCATTTCTTTGATTTTATTTTTGAGTTCCAAAATAACCCTCTGAGCGATTTTCTTTCCAACACCTGAAACCCTAGTCAAAATTGATGGATCCTCATTCAAAACGGCCATACCAATCGTTTTTGGATCAGCAATTGCCAAGATTCCCATCGCAGCTTTTGGTCCAATTCCTGAAATTGAAATCAAAAGCTCAAACATTTCCAATTCAGCAATTTCCACAAATCCATACAATGCCAAAGTGTCTTCTCGCACATATGTATGAGTGTATAATTGCACAGATTGAGCGCCGGCAATCATCCCAAAGGTGTGCACAGTAACAAACACTTTATACCCAACCCCATTCACATCAATAATAGCATAGTTGTCATGCAACAAATCTATCTTGCCTGTTAATTTTGCAATCATATCTTTATTTTTTCATTTTTATATTTAAACAGCAGGAACAACAGGTGGAATAACTGGATCCGGAACAACAACAGGATCAGGCTCTGGAATCTTAAAATATTCTGATTTACAATCAATAGTTGGCAACGGATCAAGACTTTTATTTTTCTTTTTATTGTCCTTTAGCCAACCTTGTACGCCCTTTTCCCAATTTTTATACTGCAAATCAGCAGTAGGATCTTTTGGCGCATCGCCACGTGGATTTTCTTTGTTTATGTAATACAAAATATCATGCACATCACCAAATGTTTTTTTCTCGGTGGTGTCTGATGGGCAAGAATCATTTTGCAAGCAATAATCTCCCTTGTAACCTCTAGCAGTCATTAAGCAAACCTTCACATCTTTTTGAATATTTTCTTCTCCGTTTAGTACTGGCTTTCCAGTATCCTCTTTTTCATATTTTGGGAATTGCTCAACCATACTGTTTCCCAATGCTTGATTCATGAAAGATCTCCAAATTGGAGCTGCAACAACAATACCATCAGATCCAACCTTCATTGATGAATTATTGTTGTTTCCAGCCCAAACACCAACAGCAATTGAAGGAGTGAATCCCATTGCCCAACCATCACGAAATTCATTGGTTGTTCCAGTTTTGGCAGCAACTGGACGATCTGTAAATTTGAATGGATTGTTGTCTCCAAACACCGGAGCGCGATATTCATTAGTGGACATGATGTGATCAAGCATGGCAACATATTTTTCTTCCACAACTCTTTGACCAGGATTGTCTTTATATTGTTCAAGCACGGTTCCATCTTTGTCTTGAATTTTCATGATCGCCACACTATCACGATGCACACCACCAGCAGCCAAAGCGCCATAAGCATTAACATGATCAAGCAAAGTAACCTCTCCTCCACCCAACACTAAAGACAAACCGTAACGATCGGGCTCATTCAATCCCTTGATGCCAAGACCTTTTGCAAGAAAAATTGAATCCTTAACTCCTGCCAAATATAGGGTCTTAACTGCTGGAATGTTTAGTGACATTGCCAAAGCATTTTTCATTTGCAGTGGACCATGAAATTTTCCATCATAATTTTGCGGAGAATAGTCTTTTCCAGTATCAGTAGAAAAATTGGTTGGCACGTCATACAGTAATGTTTCTGGAGTATACCCTTTAGTAAAAGCAGTCAAATAAACATACGGCTTGAAAGATGAGCCTGGTTGACGATTAGCAAGAGCAACATTAACCTGACCATCAATAGATTTGTCAAAATAATTTTTACTACCAACCATGGCCAAAATTTGACCAGTTCTTGGATCCTCAGCAACCAAGGCAGCATTTGCTGCTTTGTTAGGAGCATTTTTTGCAGCACCCTCTGAAACAGCCTTTTCTGCAGCTTGCTGCTTGTCCCAATCAATTGTTGTATAAACTTTCAATCCTCCTTGTTCAACGGCTTGTTCACCATATTTGTTCACCAAATAATCTTTCACATACATCACAAAATGAGGAGCAGAAATATTGTCTTGCTTTGGATTAACTTCTGCCAAAATATCAACACCCTTAGCATCATCAGCTTGCTGCTGTGTGATATATCCCTGATCAGCCATTTTTTGCAAAGCAGAACTTTTTCTTCCAACCAATGCATCAAGATGAGAACCAAAAGGAGAATAGTACGTTGGCGCATTTGGCAAAGAAGCAAGCAATGCTGCTTCCGGCAAAGTCAAATCTTTAGCATTTTTTCCAAAAAAAGTTTGTGCAGCAGCCTCGATTCCATAAGCACTAGAGCCATATGGAATCTGATTCAAATACATCGCCAAAATTTCATCTTTTGAATATTTTTGTTCAAGCTCAATTGCTAAGATCAATTCTTTGATTTTTCTGATAATTGTTTTTTCACTAGTAAGCATGGACACCTTAATGAACTGCTGGGTGATTGTGCTTCCTCCCTGCGCCGCTCCACCCTTAATGATATCTTTAAGGGCACTACGCAAAATAGATTTTGGATCAACGCCATGGTGAGTATAAAACCCCTGATCCTCCAATGCTATGGTGGCATATTTAACATTGTCAGGAATTTCATTGAAAGGAACAATTGTTCTTTTCTCTTCTCCATGCACATCATATAGCAAGTGCTCACCTGTTCTGTCGTATATTTTAGTGGATTGAATAATCAACTTTGCATCAAGCGAACTTGCACTTGGCAAATCTTTTGCAAAATACAAAAAAATACCAACAACAGAAATCACACCCAGAGCAAAAAGTGCTCCCAGAATTTTTGCAGCAAGTTTTAGCTTGCTCTTGTGTGTGCTATTTCTAAAATTTTTTGAAATAAAAACTGGTTCCATAGTAAAAAATAATAATAGATAAAACGTATATTCATTATAAGCCGATAATGCTTTTTTTCAAAGCTGCTTTACTATACACTAATTATTAATTTTATCAAGATATCCAACATATATCTTTCTTGATCAATATAAAAAATCTGTAACTCACTTGTTACAGATTTTTTCATACAATTCTAAATAATTTTTTGCCATAACAAGGCTATCAAAATTATCCTTAGCGTATTTCCTACATTCTTTCCTGTCAAATTTGTCAGTGTTCTTCACTGCGGTAACTAACTCAGCAAAATCATCAGAAAGAAAGGCTATTTTTTCATTTTGTAGCATTTCCGGCAAGGGCCCGATAGTTGTGCCAATAATAGGAGTTCCGCAAGCCAGGGCCTCTCCCACCACCATAGGGCAAACTTCCGGCCTCCTGATTGGCAAAAGCAAAGCTGATGCACTTTTTAAGTATTCATAAATTTCCACATGCGAAACTTCTCCCATATAGATTATATTTATCCCATCCAAAAATGGTTCTATTTTTTCTGCAAAAAATGCTTTTCTCTCCTTGGTGTTTCCGATTCTGCCAAAAATTAGTAATTTAACACCTGACTTTATTGCAATTTCAATAGCAGTATCTATCCCTTTTTGATCATTCAATCTTCCAACAAACATCAAATACTCCCCTTTTTCAAAAGAATAGCTTATTTTTTTTGTTGGCACTCCGTTATAAATAATCGCATCTGTTTTTAAAGTTCCTGATTGAGATTGACTGAGTGCATTAGTATATAATTTGGTTTTTTCTATAATCTCAAAGGCAGCATCATCAATTCTGTTGTGAAAAGAAAGTAGACATGGAATTGAAACTTTTTCGCACAATGCGCTAGCATATCGCTGGGAGTGCAAGTGAATGATGTCAAAATCGCTTTCAAATTCTAAAACTTTTTCCTGACTGGCGATTTTTATATCCCTAAAGTCTCTTGGACTGAGCTTGGAAATGCTTGGCATGTTCCAAATACTTTTTTCTAATGAAACAATGTGTTTTGCTTTTGTGTGCCAATCACCTGGAGCAAACAAAGTCACATCAATACCAAGCTCCAAAAAAGCATCTGTTAGATTCTGCGTAACAATCTCAGGACCACCCGTATCACCAAAAGGCGGGGCAACCATAGCAACACGCAGTTTTTTATTTGTCATTATAATAACTCACTTATAGATTCAAAGTTTTCTTGTTTTGTTTTTTCATCTGCAAGCATTGTGACAAGATCAATGCCTGGAGTGGTGTTCATTTCAATGAAATATGGTTTTCCGAAGTTATCAAAAATAAAATCCAGTGAATATTGAGGATTGTGAAAAACATTAATTTTCTTGTTTATTCTTTTCAGTATTTCTTCTAAGTTTTTTGGAATAAGATCAAGTGAAATCATTTTTCCACTAGCACCTTGATGCAAGTTAGTGAAAAGTGATTTTGGTGCAGCAATACGAGAAAGAGCATAGGCCAATTTTCCTCCTTGATATACAAGCCTCAAATCTGCAATTTCAGTTTCTTTTGAAATTCCAGGAATTCCTTTTTCGCTCAAAACAAATTCCTGCACCAAAACGGGAAAAGAATAATTTTCAGACAATGCTTTTTTTCTTTCTCCAATAAAAATACCAAAACCACCAGAACCATACAGTGGCTTAATTACAATTTTTTCAGCTGAAAATTTTCCTATTGCCGCAATAAGTTCAGCTTTATTGTTTGCGACTTTTGACATTGGCATAAACTCACCAAACATCACGTATTGAGACAACTTATTGTTAAAAGTTGCTCGAAAAAGTGGAGAATTAAAAAGAATAGTTTTTTGTGCCATTTGAAGCTTGAATTCTAGCATTGGATAGTCATATTTGCTCAAAATTTTATCATACACCAAATCAGGTGAAATTTCTTTTTCTATTTTTTCCCAAACATTATTTCGATAAGCCCAAGCTTTAGTGAAAACATTTTTTTCAAGATCATACCATTTAATACTTGCTCTATACAATTCAATATTAGCTTTCTCAGCTCTTTTCATCCAATCTTGCACAGCCAACCTGGTTCCCTCGTTTGTAATAGGAATTTCTTTTTTCCAATCATCACCTGCATATGCAATAACAATATTTTTCATACTTTTTAGCTAACATTTATTCAATCAAACTAACTATTTATTAACATCAATCAAAAATTTTCTCAGATTTCTTTTGCCAACTATTATGGGATATTTTAGATGTGAGCGATTTATCAAGGTCACTCTAGTTGGAATAATAAGATTATCCATGACTAATGTTATTTTAATGGTTGGTCGATAAGTTGCGCCACTAGCAGACTTGATCACAATGGTGCTTTCAAGATGAGGAATGTGTTTATAGATATCCCAGCGCTCTTTTTTACTAAGATGAGCAATGTCTGCATATGAAGTTTGAATTTCGCGAAAAGCTTTCACAGTGTCTTCGAAGCCTAGCTGCTCAGCCAAGTCCATGTCTATTGAAGTAAAGCCAGCCCCCGTGTCAATTTTCGCTTCAACCTCAACAAATTTTCCATTGAGGCCAATCAGCTTCACTTTTTCAATTGCAGCAATAACTTTTCTTCCTGAAATTTCCTCCAACTCTTCTTCAATTTCACCACCAAACAAATCTTGACCCACACGAACTCCACGCTGAGCTGTTTTTATCTTCAAACCCTTGATGCGTTCCAGCCTTTCGCGCAAGCCACTCAAATTGGCAACCTGAATTGAGAGACCTGGACGCGCATTGATTTCCAAAAAAACAGGACCACGCTCACGATCAATGGCAACATCAGCACCCAAAAATCCCATGCCAGAAATTTCTTGAGCCTTAACAGCCAAAAGCAACATTTCTTTCCAATATGGAATTTTGATTCCAGAAAGCAACATACGAGTGCCTGGGACATAGTCTATAATCTTTCCCTTTCCAAGCACAGCTGTTGTTGTCACACCAGTTGCCAAATCAATTCCAATGCCAATTCCACCTTGTTGCAAGTTGGCCTTTCCGCCAGATTCCTTTGTTGGAAGACGAAGCATGGCCATCACCGGAATACGATTAAAAACAATCACGCGAATATCAGGAATTCCCTTATAAGCATAGGGCTTGAACAATTTCAAAAGCGTTAGGCGCTCTTCAAAAAATGCAATGTCTGGCATGTTGGCCAAAGAAAATGCACCATCCAAAATATTTAAAATATGACTTTTTAAGTCTTGCACTGTGACCTTGCTTCCATCTGACTTTATCCAAACAGGCAATGGAAATTCGGTTTCCCCATTTTCATTGATCAATCCTTTCCCATTGTTTTTCTTTCTTCCATATACAACTAAAATTCCTCCACCACCATATCCACGATTTGGCTTGAGAGCAAAACTTGCAGGCAAAGAAAACCAATCGAAATTTTCCAATTCATCTGCTGTTCTTATTTTTGCAAGCAATTTTGGCACTGGAATTCCAGCCTTTTTGAGCATCCTTTTGCTCAAAATTTTGTCATCAGCCAATTTCTTTGCTTTTTTTCTATTGTATGGACGAATATAATCAAGATTGCGAGCATTCATGCCGAGCAATTTGTTTCCATTTTTGATAAATTCAAACATAGTTGGAATAATTAAAAAGACAAAAAAACTATTTTAAGTTTTTCAAAACTTCATTGAAGCGAATATATTCATTCAAGCGCAACCCATCCCATTTTCCCAAGAAAATATTAATTGGAATAGTGATCAAAATCAACCAGGGAAATGCGACAATGCCAGCAATCAAGAGCGACCAACTAGCAAGATAATATCCAACCAAAGAAATGACCAGGGTTTCTATTGCCAAAATCATAGCCGCGCGATTTCCCTTTTCAATTTGCGTTGCCACAAATTTTTCCACAATTGTGATCATAATCAAAATTGGAAAAATTGAAACAGCAGCCAAGCCTGTCCTGTGCATTGAACCACCAAGACCAAGCAAAATCAAAATTGAAAATGCAATAATACTAAGAGTAATTGCCACACGTGGAAGATACAAAATGCGCAAACCCTTCAGTGCAAAGCGCAAAAGCATTCCAACCAAGATAACCACAATAAAAATAACAACTCCGTAGCGAAGTTGTGGCACTGCCAAAAATGCAAAGGTTACAATAGCAGGAGTGTAGATTCCAAAAGCCTTGATCCCAATCACCTGACGAAAAAAAGCAATCAAAGTTACAATAATTGGTAACATTAAAAGAAGCACCACTGTGTCAAAAGGCACGCCTTGAGCAATAAAATATTTAATAAGTGGGCTTACGTTTTCCATAGCTATGCTCAGAATTTTAAATTATAAATTTGAAATTTTAAATAAATGATAAAATTTTCAAATTTAAGAATTAAAACATTTAAAATTCAATTAAAATTTAAAATTTGTAATTTAAAATTATAGTCCCTAATTAAAACCAACAACAATAATCATCCACCATCAGCCTTTAATCTCCCTCATCTTTCTACTATTAATATGGCATAGCGCGATTGCAATGGCATCGGCGGTGTCGTCTGGTTTTGGAATTTCCTTGAGTTTCAAAATATTCTTTACCATGAGCTGTATTTGCTTCTTCTCTGCCCTGCCATATCCCGTCAAAGCCTGCTTGACTTGGAGCGGTGTATATTCAAATATGCTAACACAAAATCTCTCAAGTGTCAAGAGTATTGACCCCCTTGCTTGGCTAACTTTCATGACAGTTTTCACATTTTTAAAGAAAAATAAATCCTCCACTGCAGCCTCCTGGGGCCTATATTTCTCAATTATTTGCTCCAGGTCCCTGACAACCTCAAAAAGTCTTTCTGCGGTGGTATTTTTTGGTGAAGTTGTAATATGACCATATGCAACAGCACTAACTTGTCCCTTGATTTCATCTAAAATAGCCCAACCAACAATAGCAGTTCCAGGATCGATACCCAAAACCCTCATGGTTTCAGGTGAATTTTTAATTTTTAATTTTAAATTTTTAATAAATTTTTAATTTTTAATTTCAAATGTTTCAGACATTTAATCATTGAGGCTTCATTCGAAATTCAAAATTTTTAATTCAAAATTACAATTTGTAATCAGCAGATTACAAATTGTCGTATATTTCCTGCACATCATCATTTTCATCCAATTTTTCCAGAAGTTTTTCATATTCCAATTGCGTTTTTTCATCAAGCTCAGTTTTTTGTGTTGGAAAATATACCAACTCAGCACCCTGAACCTTAAGTCCAGCCTTATCAATATTTTCCTTAACATTTTGCAATTGATCCATTTTAGTATAAACAATCACAACATCATCTTCAAAAGCAATGTCTTCTGCTCCGGCTTCAATGGCAATCATTTCGAGATCGTCCTGTTTGCTTTCCCCAATTGAAACAACAATACTTCCAATCAATTTGAACATAAACTTCACACCACCTTCTGCTGCTGGCTTTCCACCGCCCTTGGTCAAAATGCTTCGCACTTCACTTCCTGTTCTGTTTCGATTGTCAGTGGCGGTTTTGATTAACATCGCCACATTTCCTGGACCATATCCTTCATAGATAAGCTCTTCAATTTCAGCGCCATCTTTAAGTTCGCCAGTTCCTTTCTTGATGGCTCTTTCAATGGTATCCTTAGGCATGTTTTCAAATCTTGCCCGATCAATAGCCATCTGCAATTTGAAGTTCATTTCAGGTTTTCCGCCGCCCTCCTTGGCCGCAATTGTGATCAATCGTCCATACTTAGTAAAAACATTTGCCCTCTTTGCATCATTAACACCTTTTCTTTGCTTTATTCCAGCCCAATGTGAATGTCCTGACATAATTTATATCGCGTATCTTGTATTTTGTATTTTGCATGAAATATCTTCAAACCCAATACCACCTACTGATAACTTATTAAATTCTTTATAAGTTTTATACCTATTTAAAGTCTAGCACCATAAACCGCTTATTTCAAGCTATATTATTGACAATAATATTTTTTTCAATTATCATAAATCTTCAATATTAATAATATTGAAACACCACTTAAAAAGGAGGCTTGCCATGTTTGAAAAATTGAAAGACTTGCTAGAGGGATTCAAGCCTGAGAAGCGTTATGATTGTCTCAAATGTGACACGCTGATCAAATCAAGAACCAGACCAACGGAATGCCCCAATTGTGGCGCAACTGCAAAAAGCATTGCTATCAGAAGAAAGGTTCATCCAATTCAAAAAATTAGATGAGAGTCAAAAAGTGAAATGTCAAAAGGCGATGGGATCCTCCAACGCCTTTTTTATTTGGAAAAATAATTCAAAAGCATGTTCAGCTTTAGATTAAATGCGGCAGGAATATTCCTAAGAAAGGTCACTGTATAATGTTCATGCTCTTCATTTTGTGGGGTGAAAAAATAGACTCCATCGATTTCATGCATATTTTCCATTTCAAGAGTGCCTGGCTCAACTTTCAATAATTTAATTTTAACACTCTGATTATAAAGCAAAGCAAATTTATTTTTTTTCTTGATCTCATTTTGAGAAACAACCACTTCTTCTGCTTTATTTTCTACAATCTCCTCATCATTTTGATTATTAAATTGTGCTTCTTGTTGCAAGGATTGATCTGGGACAAAAATTTCTATTGTTGAATTTTGCATTTTGGGTTTTGGATTTTGTAATATCCATTTCCAGCCCACCCCTTTTACTTTCACATATCTTTCTCCTTCGGCAATTGAGCCTTCAGCGGCCTTGTATTTAACCTCATGTGCAACTTTTCCGTCAGGATAACGCAATTGTATTTTTGCTTTGGTGTTGTTGAGCGAAAATCTTGCCACCTCATTGTTGAGTTGTTTTTCTTTTTTCCCTTTGATAATAACGTCTTGTCTGATTGGATGATTCACAAATTTTTTCCAACCCGTTGCCACACTCCAACCATTTAGATTTATTTTTTTCTTAGTTTTATTTTCCACAGTTATCGATTCGCTGCCTCCATCAGAACCAGCCGGATTAGCATCAATGGCCACAATCTTAATTTTTGGATGCGAACATTCTTTCACTTCAACAATAAAATTTTTCACAACATCCTCATTTCCATCAGTGATTTTTACCATTACTTGATACTTACCAGTGTTTGAATACTTATGGGTTGTTTTTGCAAGATAACTTTTGTGTCCATCGCCAAAATCCCAAACAACTTTAATGCTTTCACCATCAATGTCGCCAGTGGAAATAAAAAAACTAGCATAGACATCCACAAAAACATCGTCATCAATTTCAAGCTCACCAAAAGGAAGATTGTTGAAAATATTTTCCAGACCTTTTGTTAGAAATTTTGTCCAACGCCAAACAAGTCCATCAAAGCTGAATGATTTTCCCTCTTTGGCGCTTGGATATGTTGCCATTGAGACAGTTTCTCCATTTGGATTTTTAAGCTCTACTGTTTCAGTTCCACTATCATTAAGTTCAAGTGTGCAATTTTTTTCAGGTTCATCTTCCACAACCAAAAATTTTTTGTTCTCAATACTTTTTCCATCAAGCAAACAAACATTTTTTCCATAGTCAACAATTTTCCAACCATCAAGCACAATTTTTTCACCAGAAGAATTGAAAAGTTCCACATATTCTCTTTCATTTGTATTTTTGTTTGGATGTGGGTAGAGCTCATTTAGAAAAATTCCATTGGGATATTTTATTTTTTCTTTTTCAGTGAATTTTTTGTTTTCTTTTCCTGGAGAAGGATTTTCCAAAAGCACAAAATCCTCAGAATTATTGCCGGTGTCTTTTCCATCAAGTCGACCATAACTCTCACCATCCAGTGGCTGGGTGAAGGGCTTTTCTTTGAAGCTTTTTGCATCTCCCCAACCAACCAAATCAAGCAAGACTCCACTTTTATCAAGAAGACCAACTGTATTGTTTGCAGCAATTGAATATGACGAACTTGAATAATCCAAATCAGCTTTTATTTCTTGTTTGTATTGAGGATGAGCAATAACAAAAAAATTATGTGCGCCAATTGTTCCTAAAAAATGAGTTGCACTTACCAAAGAAGAAAAATCATTTCCACTTTCTGTTTTTTTCATTAATTTGTATCCACCTAAAGAAACATCTTCACTGCCATCATTATATAGCTCAACAAATTCATTTTTGGTTGATTTTTGGTCGCCTATCAAAATCTCATTGATAACTATTTTCGCCTCGGCAACTCGAAAAACAAAAAACACCGCCAAAAGCAGTGTCAGAAAAATTTGATGACAAAAAAATAAGCTGGTTATTTTTTTTCTTCTTTTCTTTTTCATGTTGTCATGAACCCCATTCGATAATGTTAGTCATCTGCTCCTTGAATTTTTTCCTTTATCATTTCTCCAATTTCTGCCGTGTCATTGTCTTGCTGCTTTCTTTGCAGCTCCAAAATAATATTTTTAACATGATATGGATCAGAAACTGTTCTAAAGATGAACTCACCTTCTTCTGCTGCTGTTTGAATTTTCACATCGCCAAAATTTAGCATAGTGGGAATTATACCCTCAACTTGAGTGGTCACATCTTGAATTTTTTCATAACGCAGCTCGCTAACCTTTCGCATGAACAGCCCTTTTTGTTCAATATTAACAATGCGCTGAGCAGTGATCACCCAAACATCAAAATAATAATCAACCCAAATCAAAAAACCAAACAACCACAAAGCAAGCAAAACAACATTTTCAAAAAACAATGTCGCTGCCCTATAATTGTCCGCCAGCATGTCAGGAAAAAGCAGCGGAAAATACAAAACAGCGCCAACAAAAACAACCAACATCAAAATCAAAAAGAAATATTGCTGCAAAAGATAAAACCAATTGCGATGATAGACATACAAAATTTCATCGCTTTCATCCAAATCCTTGAAGTGATAATTTTCAAATTCTTTCATATTTTTTATAAAACACCCGAAAACAAGCTCAACAAATTAATCTGAGAAAAAAGAATAAAATTAGTGAAAAGCAAAACGCCCACAACCGGAATAAAAATCCCTAGTGTTATCAATTTTGAAGATGAGCAATAAGAAAAAGCCGTTATGTGATAAACAATAAAAGCACTCATCACGAACATGGTGAGGAAAAAAAGATAATACAAAATTTGAAGAATCAAGATCAGCATGCAAAAAATAAATGATATTTATTTTTATATTATAGCACATCTTTTTCAGACAAAAACAAAACTATGACAATTTTTGCAAGTTTGCTTCTGGCATGTCAATTCCCATGTGCAAATATCCATGCTCGGTGACCATGCGCCCTCTTGGGGTGCGCACAAGAAAACCAAGTTGAATCAAAAACGGCTCATACACATCTTCAATGGTTTCAATCTCTTCTGATGTTGCAGCTGCTATTGTTGAAATTCCCACTGGTCCACCATTGAATTTTTTGATAATAGTTTCCAAAATGTAGCGATCAGTTGGTTCAAGACCAAGATGATCGACGTCCATCATTTCAAGTGCTTTTCTGGCAATCACACTGTCAATCAGTGGATGATCATTGATTTGAGCAAAATCACGAACTCTTTTGATGATTCTGTTTCCAACACGTGGAGTTTTGCGACTAGAAATTGCAATTTCGCGAGCACCAGTTTCATCTAATTCTATTCCCAAAATTTTTCCGGAGCGATGAATGATGTTTTTCATCTCATCTTCATTGTAAAATTCAAGTCGATGAATCGCACCAAAACGATTGCGCAGCGGATTGGAAAGCGCGCCAAGTCGAGTTGTGGCACCAATCAAAGTGAATTTTGGCAGATCAAGTTGCAATGTTCGCGCTGATGGACCTTTTCCAATAATCACATCCAATTTGTAATCTTCCATAGCAGGATATAAAACTTCTTCAATCAATTTGTTCAATCGATGAATTTCATCAATAAAAAGAACATCACCATCTTGCAAATTGGTCAAAATCGAGCCAAGGTCGCCAACTCTTTCAATGGCAGGACCAGATGTCACCTTGATGTTAACACCCATCTCTTTGGCGATAATATGAGCCAGGGTTGTCTTTCCAAGTCCAGCCGGCCCATACAAAAGCACATGTTCAATTGATTCACCTCTTTTCTTGGCAGCATCAATAAACATCTGCAAATTTTTGCGAATTTTTTGTTGTCCAACATATTCACTCAAGCGCTGTGGACGAAGCGTGTTGTCCAAAATGACATCATCCTCTTGCTCTTCTGAAGTAGTAATCATATTTTAATCATCTAGTGCTTAATTTTTCTAAAACATACTTTTTTCTAACAATTGCCACCGTCTATTGTATTTATCTTATGTTATCTCAAACAAAAAAGATAGTGATATTATTCAAAAATTACATATTTTGAAACAAAAAAAGATTAAGCACGTATTAAAAAATATGAGCAGCCAGCATGCTGGGTTTTTAGCGCAAGAATAAGGATTTTATGACTTTTACTAAACATAAATCTCAAATATCTTGACAAAATTCTAAAGACGTGCTAATCTCAACAATCAAGTGAAAAAGCTCTTAGACAATATTTGTTTTCATTAACCTGTAGACAGTTGGGGACTTCTATCTTTTGTCCTCAATATCGGTTGCTTTTTTGTCCAGACATGGGTATGGCGGTTTCGGCGGCTCTACACCTCGACACTGCAACTTCCCGGCGGGATCAATCTTGCCGGACATGTCTACAGATTAATGAACACAAGTTGCACTTGTTACCGAAAAAAACCTTCAAGCTTAGCGCGAGAAGGTTTTTTATTTTGTCTAATTCTTTGGCAAGGTGTTCCAAAGAAGATCGAATGTCAGCTTTTGCAAGTCAGCAAGTTCTTTTGACTCAATTAAGGTCGCCATTTTTTCCTTCCAAGAAACAATAAGTATTTTGTTGTTATAGATGTTTACCTCAGGAGAAAAGCTCATTTTCTCATCAGGCAAAAAACGTGTATCGCGCATTTCTTCTTGATTAAATGGCACTCTTTCCATTGATAACTTATTTCTTGGAATAATAGCTTTAATAAAAATCTTACTTCCCGCGCGACGTTTGTAATATTCTGGAAAAAAGTTTGGCAAAGCTGCATGCATTGTTTCAGCATTAGCATATGCCAAAATAATTTCCTTAGATGTCAGCGTGTCTTCATAGGCCTCGCGCATCCCCTTTTCACCCTCAAAAAACTGCACTTTTGGTTTGCTTGCACTAAAAATATTCTGCATGGATATTAGTTGTGGCAATAGCTGTGAAACTTTGTTTTTTTGTTTTTCAATTTCTTTTTGTTTTTCTTCTTTTTCCCTCTCAAGGTATTGCAAAAGATTTTTAGGATCAAGTGCATTAAAAAAGGTGCCTGCTCCCTTTTTATACTTACTTACAAGGCCTTTTTGCATCAAAAGTTCACAAATGTCATATACAGTCGTTCTGTTTAGTCTTGTCTTTTTGGCCAAATCGCCAGGCTTTTTCGAGCCAACTTCCAAAAGCGCCAAATAAACTTGGGATTCTTTTTCAGAAAAATTCAGCTCTTTTAACAAGTTTTTTATCATATTTTTTATATTGTTGTGGAAAATATTTCAACATTTTTATTATATCAAACAAGCCACTATTTGTCAATATCTATATTTTAAAAACAATATGCTTCCACATAAATTGACAAAATAATATATACTACGTTGTTAAGATGAATCAGCAAAAACATCCTAACAACATTTAACCACTAACTTCAAATATATGAATAATCTACAAAAGCTTGTTGCAAAATATGAAGATTACAAACTTAGCATCCTAATCAAAGAGATTGAAGATACTGAGAAAGAGAATTTAAGTAAAAGTAAAGAAAAAACAAAATATATAAGCCCTCGTTCACTTTTTCTTGGAACCCAAACGAATACTGAGAAGATATTTATCATTCTTGAACAAAAAGAGTATTCCCCTGTATAATCGGCAAGAAAAAAATCACCTTCTTGCCTCTCCTGTTGAGTTAGTCAAATTTTGATTGATTCATAAGAGAAAAGTTCTTTAAAATTTTTACAACCCATAACGACACGGAGCTCTCACTTAGTGAGGCACGATTACGGAATATGGGGAGAGGGAGAACAAAATGAGTGAAGAGTGTAATTGTGATTGGTGTTTGGGATATTCATCCAGTGACGATTTGTCATTAGCAGCAAAAGAAGTGCGCATAGTTGAAGAGCGTCGCAGGCGGGAAAGCAATATAAGCGACGATGACAGGGTGCGAGTAGGTCGCATCCTTCGAGACTTAGGTATTGTGAGGTAGCTTAAAGGCGGAACGTAAAACGTTCCGCCTCTTTTTTGTTTCAATTTCGTATTTTACTAAAAACTAATAATTATAAACTATTTAACGCTATTCCAAACAATCTCAAACATTGATTTGTATGTCTGCGCAACATCACTGCTTTCAATTACCACAGCCATAGGCTCATCTTTAAAAGAAAAGATGGCCAATTTGTTTCCAAAAATAATATTATCGGTTGGGAAAAGACACTCTTTTGGTGCAAATTTGATCTGATGAATGCCTTGCTCTCTTCTGTTTGTATATTCAATAGATTCCTTGTCTGATTGTAAAAGTTCGCGCACCCTTGTTTGATTTTTGGCAATATCGGCAAAATGTTTTTCTGCTTTTGCCAAAAGCTCTTTTGGAATTGCACCCAATGAGGCAAAGATGTCGATTTCTTTTTCTTTAAATATTTCATCATACAATTTCACTACGCTTTCACCACCTTGATAATATGTCACCTTTGGCTTTTCTTTCTTAGTATTGAACATTGCCATAAGCTCTGGCATATTGGCTTTTATAAGTTGCTGTTTCTCTCTCTGCTCTTCCAAAAGTTGTTCAGGGGAATTGGCAGTATAGAGAACTTTTGCCTTGCGTGGCAAAAGCATTACCAATCCTTTCATGCGAAGTTCTTCCAAGAGCAGATAGGTTGTTGGTCTTTTTGTCCCAGCTTTGACCGAAATTGCAGGAACTGAGCCTTTTCCCATCTGCAAAACAGCCAAGTATACTTTGGCTTGTTTTTCATTGAGTCCTAAATTCATCAGCACTTCTTCGAGTTGCATATTCTTTTCTTTGTCATTCCGGGCTTGACCCGGAATCCAGGCCCGCATTTTCAATTTTTATCTCAACTTAGAACCTGGATTCCCGCCTTCGCGGGAATGACATGATTATTACCTATATTTTCATTATATCTCATATCAAATAAAATGTCAATATTACTGACTACATATTCATATTATACTTTATTATAGCTATATTTTAGCTATTTAATTAGGCACTATAATTGACACTTTTGCTATTTAGCTGTATACTACACTGTTAAGATGAATTAACAAATCTCAATAAAAGTTCTTTCAAAATTTAATCACCTAAACCCAAATGAAAGGAGAGCTACCATGAAAGAATTCTCAACTAGTTGCCTAGATTACATTGCTTTCTTAGCGATTATACCTACAACTGCAATGTCTTTCGTTATTACTGGCGCATTAATTATGGGAGGAAAAAATCACGATACACTCTCATTTATTCAGGCTGTTATTGGAGCAGCTATAGGATGGATTATTTGGTTTATAATTCAGAGGCTTTTTAAAAAATACTACATTCACTGGGATGAAATACTAAAACTTAATAATGGAAGGTGATTAAATTTCAGGCGAGAAAGTTTAACAAAACTTCTCTCGCCTCTCTCATTGAGTTCATACTAAGGGTGAATTCACAGGAGAATAGTTCATTAAAAACTACACAATGGCCGACGGGCCTTAAACGAAAAGGAGATTATCATGCGAAATTATCAAATTAACAATTGTGCTGAATGCAAAAAAACTTTGGAAAAAAATGAGAACGTAAATATCCGTCATGTATACGGAATGCCAGAAGCTATATGTGATTCATGCTGGAATAAAAGAAAAGTTTTACGGTCTTACATTATTTCCGATCTTCCTCAGGAAATTTATCACGAAGAAGATGTATACCTAGGTTACTTCCCTGCAGTCATACTAAGTGAAGTTTGTGAAATAGAAGAATTTCAGGGATTAAACAGTGATGGTAGAATAAAGAGGGATAATAGTGGCTGTTATTTGGACTGTTATTATCCATCGTGCTCAGAAGACATTCAGAGTGATTTATTTGAAGAAATTTGGAAAAATAAAAACACTAAAAGTTGGAAGAAAGAGGTTTGGCATTTTGCGGGAGATTCTTCCTGGAGCATTAATGTTTACAGTCAATATTATTCATCGCAAAATATTAAAATTGCACGGATTTACCAAGAAGCTAATATGGAAGTAATTTTTCCAGAAAGCTTACGACCTTTCATTTGCAGAGAAGCAATTGAAAAAGATATGTTCTTTCGAGACTAGCTTATAAAAAAAATAAAAGGAGGTGATAAAGCAAAGGCGGAACGTAAAACGTTCCGCCTCTTTTTTTATTCTGCTTTTATACAAGATACTTTATACAATATACATTCTACATTTTTCTACACCACCCTCTCCACCTCCTCCAAACTCGTCTCCCCTTCCAAAACTTTCAATAATCCATCTTGCTCCATGGTGATCATGCCATTTTCAACTGCCTTGTCACGAATTTGTGAAGATGATGATCCTTGCGTGATCAATTCTTCAATGTCGCGATCAACCACCAAAACTTCGCTGATTGTTGTGCGTCCTTTATATCCAATA
The DNA here is from genome assembly GCA_037140955.1 of bacterium. Lineage (GTDB taxonomy): Bacteria > Patescibacteriota > Minisyncoccia > Moranbacterales > GWC2-37-73 > UBA12068. The sequence continues at coordinate 146,050 of JBAXDL010000001.1, forward strand.
TTATTGCATTTTTCGCAACCATTAGGTTCAAAAACTTTTTCTATTGCCGGAACGATGATACCTGATTTTTCTGAAATACTTTCCAAGATTTTTTTCATGCTAGCAACCTCATCTTGATTTAATGCTCTTTCCTTTTTGCAATTACAAAGTTTTCGCACCAATCGCTGAGCCATCAAAGCATTGACCGCTGTGGCCAAATCATCAGAGCGAACACCCATGTTGATCAAGCGCTGAATTGAGCCAGCAGCATCATTTGTGTGCAGTGTAGAGAGAATTGAATGACCAGTCAGCGCTGCCTGAATTGCAATGTTGGCAGTTTCCTCATCACGAATTTCACCAATCATCATGATATCAGGATTTTGACGAAGCAATGCTCGCAAAGCTGTTGAAAAAGAATATCCCTCTTTGTCATTAACAGATGTTTGCAAAATTCCATCCAGCTGATATTCAATCGGGTCTTCAACTGTGATGATCTTTACTTCTGGATTGTTCAAAACTTTAAGTGCACTATACAACGTGGTTGTTTTTCCAGACCCAGTTGGTCCAGTGGTCAAGAAAACTCCATTTGGTTTTTTCGTTTCAGTCAAAATCTTTTCCAAATTTTGTTTCCTGATTCCCAATTTTTCAAGATCAAGCGCAACTGATGATTTGTTGAGAAGTCGCATCACCACCGTTTCCCCATATCCTCCCAAAATTATTGAAACACGAACATCAACTTTTGTGTCAGTGATGTGTTTGTATGGCTTTTCCAGGGCAATTGAAAAACGAGAATCCATCACGCCACCACGCACTTCAGTGGAAAAGCCACTCAAAAACTTGATGCTTCCAAGCAGGCTAGGATATTCATTCAAAGGTATTTCCGCAATTGTTTGCAAGATTCCATCCATGCGATAACGAACTTTCACACTCTTTTCTTCTGGTTCAATGTGAATGTCACCAACATTCAACAGCAAACTGCTGGCAAAGATATATTTAGCACTACTTTTTTGATTTGATTTTTCAATCAATTCCTTGAGATTTTCTCTGGGTGAAATTTTCTCTTCCACAAGCACCATGTCTTCTTCTGAAATATCAATTGAGCGAGACATTGATTGTGCCATCAATTTTTCATAAATCTCTTCCAAAAATTCTGTCTGTCCTGTTGCGCGCCAAACTTCATCCATTGATGTAAGCCCTTCAATGGCTTTCAAAATTCCGTCTTGTGCCATGGTGATCATTCCATCTTCCAAGGCTGTTTGTGCAATTTCTCGTTCTCCACCCATTTCCAAAATCAATTTTTCAATGTTCTCTGAAATTGTCAGCACCTCAAAAATTCCAATGCGCCCCTTGAATCCAAGTCCATGACATTTGTCACAACCAACTGGACGATAAAGTTTTTCAATATTTTTTGGTATTTCAATTTTTGCTTTGGGAGAAATGATGGCAAGAATTTTCTTGATACTATCAGTAGTTTCCTTGGCTGGAACATATTCCTCCATGCAATTTGAGCACAATTTTCGCACCAAGCGTTGTGCAATAAAAGCATTCACAGAAGGAGCAATAATGTTTGGCTTCACTCCAAGTTCAATAAAGCGAGGAATTGAAGCTGGCGCATTGTTGGTGTGCAAAGTTGAAAGCACAAGATGACCCGTAAGGGCAGCGTTCACTGAAATATCAGCTGTTTCCTCATCACGAATTTCACCAACCAAAATAACATCAGGATCTTGACGCACAATCGCGCGAAGACCTTCCGCAAAAGTATAGTTTCGATCTTTGGCAATTTGTGTTTGTGAAATATTTTTCACTTCATATTCAATCGGATCTTCAATTGTGATTATTTTTACACCGGCTGTGTTTAACTTGTTAACAAGTGCATAAAGTGTGGTCGTTTTCCCGCTGCCAGTTGGTCCTGTTGTCAAAATCATACCATGCGGTTTTGCAACTTCTCTTTGCACGCTTTCATAGGCCAAGCCTCGCAATCCCAAATCTTCCACGGAAAGCATAATATCAGCCTGACTCAAAAGCCTCATAACAACTGACTCTCCATGATTTCCTGGAATAATATTTGTTCTCACATTTATCTTACCTTCATCCATCTCAACCGAAAAATGACCATCTTGCGCAATGTCGCGAATGTTGATTTTCATCTTTCCCATCATCTTGATGCGGGACAAAATGAAACGATAGGTTTCGTTTGGAAATTTTCCAACATCCTGCAAAACACCATCGATGCGAAAACGCATTCTGACATCTTCCTCTTGTGGTTCAAAATGAACATCACTGGCCTTCATTTTCACAGCGCCAGCCATGATAATTGAAATGATTTGAGTTGTTGGAATTTCCTGAATTCTTTTTTTCAGATCCAGCATGTTTCCAAAGTCTTTTTCAAATTTTTCCAAATCTTCACCACTCAAAGTGATTTGCATTGCTTCCAGATTTTCCAACATTGGAATTTCAGCATATCTTTTCCAGATTTTTTCCAGAGAAGATTTTGAAATTACATACAAATAAACAACCCAGCCTTTTTCAGACTTGAGCGCTTCAACATATTCGATTGTTTTTTTATTTGTCGGATCAACAACTCCAATTCTGGCTTCCTTACCTGCTTTTTGAAAAACACAAAGACCAAATTCTCTTGATTCTTTTTCGTCAATAACTCTCAAATCATCCGCGGCAACTGGAAAAATATTCAAATCAACATAGGAAAGATTGTTAGCATTGGCAACTTGAGCAGCTTGCTCCTCTTCTGATTGCCCTCGCATGCGCTGCATAATCTTTTCAGATTGTTCGTCTTTTTCGGTAGAATGTATTAATTTTTTATTTGAAATTTTTACCATATACCTCAAGTACTAATTTTTTATTTTTATTTTAGCAAGCATTGTTTCTATAAAAACATTATACCGCAAATCAACCTTCTCGGCAAAACAAAAAACAACCAAGCAATAAGATTGGTTGTCGAAAAACAATATTCACATGAATTAAGATTTATATGACTAGCAATGCTGCTTTTATTTTTTCCACAATGCGTTGTCCCGATTCTTTTGTGTCAGTTGATTGCTCTGAAAATTCGCACATGTCACCCACAATTCGAACTTCCAAAATTTCACTAATTTTTTTCAACTGTTCATTATTGATGCATTTGACCACGCCATGCACTTGCCCAACTTCTTTGTTGTATAGCACCATAAAAATCTTACCAGCAGAGTAATTTTCTTTAATTTTGTCCAAAATAAAAGGCACATCGCTTGGCTTGCTGCGACTTTGCACAAAATCCTCCAAAAAAACAGGTGCCCAGGCCAAAGCAATTTCATCTTCCCAAAAAAGTCTCGCCATCACACGACCCCAAAGTTTCAAAAGATGTAATGGTTGCGTTTTATACAAATATCGAATTATTTTTTGTTGATCAGCGCCTTTTGACATCAGCATTGATGCTATTTGCAATGATTTTGGAGTAGTGTTCTTCTTTTGAAAACTATTTGTTGCATCAATAATCCCAGTCAGCAAACTTTCTGCCATGTTTTCATCCAAGTCTTTTTGATTTATTTTGAAAATCAAATCAGCAACAACTTCTGATGTGCAAGATGCTGTGATGTCAACAATATTTATCTGTCCAAAATTATCATTTGATCCATGATTATCAATGTTCACCACTGGCACTTCATAAAAAATATCAGGATTTTCCTCATACACTTTTCCAAGTGACTCTTTGTCTGGAGATCCAAGCACAATCACCAAGTCATATTTGAACTTCGCAGGAATAAAAGAAAAATCACGAGGATCAATTGATCCTTTTTCTGGCGTAATGAAAATCCGCAATTCCTCATCAACTCTCTCAGTTCGCACATTAGTGATTTTGTTGAATTTTGTGTTAAAAGCCAACACAAAGTCACGCGCACCAGCCAATGAATCAATGATTTCTTCAGGTTTAGTTAAAAACAAAAATCTTTCCAGATATTCCTCGCCGGTGGGAACAACAACTGTCACTTCAATATTATTTTTTTTCAAGAAAAAATAAGTTGCCCAAGCAGCCCCAACAGCATCACCAGAAAAATCTTGCGCCATAAAAACAAGCGCGTGCTTGGAATTTTTCAAGACATTATTAAATTGTTGAGCATAATCCAAACTCATGAAAAAAATCTCATCTAAAAAGTAATTTTTTGCCAATCAACTAAGTAATATAAAGTAACAGTCATTTTGACCTATGTCAACCAAACGCTTGACAATAAGCCACTTTGGGTGTATAATTGCAAGTCAAATTAGTTGTTTTAAATGACAAAAAACCACACCGTGACGCCAAGCGTCCAAAGGAGAAGGTTATGAAAAAGTTCGTTTTGTTGGTTTTTGGATCATTGTTGCTGTCTGGCTGCATGGTTAGGATAATTCCGAATGGATACGTGGACACGGGAGCTGTGTACTACCAGCAACCACAGGTGTATTATCAGCCACCTCCCGTAGTCTATTACTCACCTCCACCAATAGACTATGGTAGGCCCACGGGAGTATGGTTTCCGTGGGGAAACTTCAGAGATGATTGTCGAAAAGATGACCGTCACCGAAGGAGGAGATAAAAAAATATTGAGGCAGTTTGATAAAAATCAAGCTGCCTCCTTTCTTTACTAATTCATCTTTTTGAGCTATGTTTTATCCTATATGGAAAACAATCACATTTCACCATCAGCAGCAACAACGAAAAAACTTGGACAACTTCTTGGCCAAGAACTTTGTGGTGGCGAAATAATTTGCTTGTCTGGGGATCTTGGTGCCGGCAAAACAACCTTCACGCAAGGACTTTTGAGTGGATTGAAAATAAAAGGACCCTACACGAGCCCAACCTTTGCAATTCTCAAGCAGTATAATGTATTAAGTAAAAAGTATAATGCAAAATCCATTATACATGATGTATATCATATTGATGCATATCGCATTACATCAAAAGATTTACTAGAACTTGGCTTTAAGGATTTTGCAAATAAAGAAGATTCCATAGTCATCATTGAATGGCCTGAGAATGTCAAAAAAATAATCCCCACCACCGCACTATGGATTAACTTCGAGTGGCTGAGCGAAAAAGAAAGAAAAATTACACTATCAACAAAAAAAGAGCAGCATGGCAATGTCATTCCGGGCTTGACCCGGAATCCAGAGAGTTTCACTAAAAAATAAAAAACCTGGATTCCCGCCTTCGCGGGAATGACAAAATTTTAAAACAAAAAAAGAGTACCCAACTCTTTTTTTGTTATGCATTTTCTTGATGAACTTTATGAACTTGAAAAACTTGATGAACTTTTTTAATTGACCTCAATATCAATATGTCTGACTTCTGGAATTTCATCTTTAATTTTCTTTTCAACATCGTCTATTCTTGTACCGATCATACGCGGAACCCTGTCTGCATAGTCCACACAAAAGCGCAAAAATTCATCATAATCACCATCAATCTCCTCAAATTCCCTTTTGAGAGCATCTTTGCGATACATCTTTCTCATCAGTGCACTGCCATTTATCTCCACCTCGCACTTTATGTGATATTTTCCAATATCAATAACAACTGATTTAAAATCAATAACTTTTTCAATAGCAGGATCACCCTCCAAGATTTCAATCACTTTTTCTTCGATCTCCTCAGGAATTGATTTGCGCATCAAAAAACCACGATTGATGTTGATAAGGACAATTGCCATCGCCCCCAAAAGAACACCAATAACAATAGAACCCATAGCATCCCAAATAGGATTTCCAGTGTACCTAGATAGCAGAATGCTAAAAAAAGCCACGCTCACACCAAGCACTGCCACTGCATCTTCCAAAAGAACTGCGATCGTGGTGGGATCGCCATAAGAAAAAATGTCTTTCCATTTTCTTTTTTTGTTGTTTGCTCTAAGTTCGCGCAGTGCAATAAAAAAGGTTCCCAATTCAATCACAAAAGATGTAGCCAAAATGAAAAGCGCAATTGATCCAACATGCACATCTTCTTTGTGCAAAAGCCCAACAACTCCATGATAAATCGTTATGCCCGCACCCAAAAAGAAAATACTACAAGCAGAAATAAGTGCCCAAAAAAATCTTTCATTGGAATATCCATAATGAAAATCACCATCCGACGGTCTTTGTGATTTCTTGATTCCCACCATCAAGAGAATTTGATTGAAAACATCAGCCACGCTGTGCACAGCCTCAGAAAAAAGAGCTCCGCTGCCAGTAGAGAAAAAACCAAACCATTTTATGATCATAATAAAAACATTTCCAGCCAAAGCTGCAAAAACAGGCAAGAACCCATGAGAATTTTTTGTATTCATGTTTGCATTATAGCAGCATTTGTCTGCATTGACAAAAAACAAAATATATTATATTCTATTTATTCAATATAAAAATACCATCCCAAAGGAGGATTGTCATGGAAGAAATGGCATGCTTGGCAAAAAGAATCTCATCACAAGAAGAGCTTAATGATGCTTATTGTATGTGCGTAGAGCTATTTAATATTTTTTTTAAAAAAAATACACAAAATAGCGATACAGAGAACACGAATTTATTTGAAGAAGCTTGCGACGCACTCAGAGCAGAATTAAAAAGAAATTATATTGAAAATGATTTCAGCAACGTAGAACTGTGTAAACTTACACATGAAGTACTTAGAATACGATTGCAAAAATTATGACCAAGACGCTTATAGGCTTTCGCGAATCTGCGAAAGCCTCTTTTTTATATATTAAAAAAGCGGATCACAATAATATGTGTCCGCCTTGTTTTGAATCTTCGTTGACCTCCACGATGATTAGTAAAGGAGCGCTCTATTGAGGTTAAGCGCATGAAACCCTGGTCCAGATTTTAGAGTGGTTCAAAAACAACCTTTATCTCTTTAATCTGAAACCATCCGGCATGTGAAAATGTTACCTTCGTATTGTCAGCCGGATCGACAATGCGGTCATTCTTGCAAAAAATAACAGGTTTGCCCTTTGCGAGGTGCAAGAATTCCTGCTGCAAAGGAAGTGGCGCCACAATTGCGATAACATCGGCCACTTCGATGTCATCGAGGATTTCGGTAGCTCTGGTGATAGTCTTATTGATCTGACCAACCTCAACCTCTCCAAAAATCCGCTTCAAGTCAGACAACTGCTCAACAGACAACGGATGACGCGAAAACCAAAGAACTTTTTTCATAACAAACCTCCTTGCTGCCTTTTTCACTGAGTGAAATAAGGACTTACAACAATAGCAACTTACGCTGCCTCGAGAACAGCGCAAATCACTCGAGATGTTTTTTGAAAAACTTTCACTCTGAATTTACATTTTTGAAAAAAATATAAACTCGGAAAAAAGTGGGAATCGTCTTTATTAAGAGATTCCCAATTTATATCGCACTATGTCCGTGGTGATTTTTCACCCAAGATTAATACGATAAATCCTACTGATGCTGTAGCACACAAATACAATGCGACAACAGCAAACAAGAAACTATACTGCTTGAGAGCATAGACTTTCATCATTGCTACACCGAAAATACCAGTGCAGGAAATGAAAGCCACAACAAGCAATGCAAAGATCATTGCGTTTCTGTGTATGGTCATTTTGACCACCTCCCTTATTTTTAATTTTGTTTTTAAAAAAGGATTGACCGCCACCCCAAGGAAATTTCTTTTTGAGATTTCTCTCAGGCAAAAATTAAAAAGCCTAGTATGGAGCTATCTCGTTATTGACTTGAGAGCCGCGCTCCAATCCTTGCTACCATCATTGGTTAGACGTGCATGCAAATAAAAAACATTTGCGCCGTTTGCAATGAGTGGCTCACATAGAAAGTCCATGATCGCACTTGCTGGATGGTCATGATGACCAGTGTCGGTCACAACTCCAACAAGTTTGACACCAGACATTGCCAGGAAAATTGAAAGTGGATATCCGACCATTATTTCTTGGCCGAAAAATTCCATTCCCCTTTCTCCGAGCGTCATCGATTCTGCCGGCATCAGCAGATCAATCAAGGCAACATCGAACGAGTTGTCTTTCAGGATATGCCCACGAAAAACATCCGTATACCCACCAGTGATCACAACCTCGTGCCCAAGTGTTTCCAATTGCTTGCGAGCTGCCTCACGATGCTTCTTTGAGTCATCCACGATCAGAATTTTCATCTCTCATTCCTCCTTTTTCAATAAGATAAATATTAATTTCTTTGTCTTCTGGAGAAAAAGCAATCGCGTGACATTCATCAACGCGCCCAGGAAAACTCCTCGAAAGTGCTTTAGCAGCTAATTTTGCCTGACGTTCGCCAGGAAAAATAAGCATCGCCACAATAACACCTTCTTCGTCCTTGAGCGCACTAAGTGCAAACTCAGGAGAATTTGTCATCACAATCTCAGCATCATCAGTGCTTTCAGTGAGCACATGCCCATAAGCAACAATAATTAGCTTGATCGTTTTTTCCAGCACGTCTTTTTCTCCATATTTCATTTGAAGAAATATTTTCATCTTACACCTCCGTTTTTTTTGATTTTTATTTCCCTCTCAAAACCAACTTTAAAAAAAATTAATTTTGAGAGAGAGGCAAGAAATTTTTCTTACCCTTATATCAACAGTTCATTTGAACTGAAAAATTCGCGGGCAGATGAGAGTGTGCAACTCTCTTTTGAACTTAGCATTCTCGATGGACATAGTGTCGATCAATAAGTGCGTGCGTTCTAAGTAGTCTGTCATCTACTTATTATGAATTGGAGTCTTAAACCCCTTCCATCTTAAGATGAGGGCGCATCATAAGTAGCCCTGCATGATTGAAAAGCGCGCTAGTCAACCAGCCCGATGTGCACATTCACCAGGACTCGATACTAAAAATAAAATTACTCCGCCAATAAACAGCGACAAAGATTCCCTATTGAAATCACGCAATTTAACTTTTAGCTTTTAAAATTACAAGGATGTCTTTCACCCTTATCCCTTCCTGTTTAATTTCGCCACCAAGACGAAATTAGCAAACCAGGATTCCATCTCTCGGGATCAAGAACAAATTAAACACTATCTTAATTTTTTATTCACTTCACTCAAGCCTCACCACCCATTAATAGTTATGTTCGCAACAAGAGCGAAAATTCCGGGTCGCACGGAAATCATAAAAATCTTTAGATGTTAAGTTTCCATGAGCGTTCGCACAATTCCTTGTGCAAGGGGAGTGAATGTTCTCCCTTATCCCTTCCTATCCATCCAAATATTTTTTAAAAAAGCACAATTGCTTTTAGAAAATTTATTTGGTTATAGGAAAAATCACCCGGGATCAGGACTCTGACTTAGCCTAGCAATGCTTCGGCATTTTGCGGTAAGCGTCTTATTGGAACAACCCAAAAGCGCTCCCACCTTGTATCACTACCCTCAATATGTTTTTCAGCATTTTCTTTACTGATAAATGCATCATGAGCATACCAAGAACTTCCACCATAACTATCCCTTCCATTGTAATAGTAGCCATTCAAAAAAATAATGACATACATAATCTCGGGAATCATTTGTCCATCAAAATCAAGCACAGCAACCGACTGACTAAATTGCCAACTAGGCCAATTTTTTTTGTCATCAGCGCTATCAGGATCTAGAAAACCACACACGCTAATGCGTGGACAGTATTCCTTTTCCTTGTTCCAGTCGATTTGGTAATCGATCCGTCCATTGCGACTAAGTGACATAAAAACTGTTACCCTCTTCTTTGATTCTGCCATGGTGACACCTCCGGTTTTTTGTTTCCCTCTCAAAACCAACTTTTTGAAAAAATTAATTTTGAGAGAGAGACGCAGAAAGAGAAGTGTTGTCTCCCCTACGACATTTGTCACGTTTTGACGCGCTGGACTTACACAAGATTGTGTCGTTCGCGCAACTTGAGACTGACATCACATTGGTTATTCGTTTTCACCAAGTGGCTCAAGATTATTCCAGGATTATTTTTCGTCGCCTTTGACCTGGGCGCGACTAGCCACGAATGTGCTATCGGCTCGCAGAAACTTTCAGTTTCAGTTTGAACTTATTCAGTTCAGACTTAACTTCCGGTTTTGCGAAATCCGACAGAAACACACGAAGAGACTGAATCTCAGCGTTCCGCTTTTCAGCTTCACGCTTTGAACCATCGATTCCGAAAAATCGAAGTGTCTTTCCTTGTGTCCGCATTTCTCTTTCCAGAGATTTGCGGCATCCGCTGCATACAAGTGGTGCTGACCAAAGCTTGGTCACCTTGTCTCTTTTCAGAGCCAATGTGAACTTTGGCAGTCCCTTGCAGCCTGGCAGGATGTTGCAGGAATCGGTCATGCTATCACCTCCTTTCTTGGACCTGGTTAGGGTGAACTTCAACAGTCGATATGGGTTCGGAATCTTCTTCCTCATCCCACACGAACACGGACGTTATGAAATAATACTGTGGTTTTTCTTCGAAATTCAGTCCCACGCGTACTATCCATATCAGATCTTCAAATTCCTCGCATCCTTCACCAGCATAAAGCTCTGGTGTACTCAGAATGAAAAATGGTCCACTTATGCGACCAGCATCATCAAATACATAGACTTCCGATCCAAGTGGATACTTGTGCGTGAAGTCAACATATTGATTCTGCATTTCCAGGCTCAAAAGTTGAAACTGGTGATCTTCCATTGGAATCACATGATTCATGGCATCCTCCTTGGATGGTTTGAAATTTTTCTCATAGAAAATCATTACCCAATGTAACAATCTTCATAAGAGAGGCGAAAGATTCTTCGCCAAGATTGATCAGTTCTGTTGACAGGTTGATCAAACCCCGCTTGCCACCTTTCGGCGCAGCAGATGAAGGAGTAGTTACTTTCCCTGCTTAGCTGCATTTGCAGCTTCGCGCGAAAAGTATACTACGCCATTAACGACGTAATAACTCATGCGGTCACCTCCGTTTTTTATGAAATCCCTCATATATACCAACTTTAAATCAAAACGAGCATATATGAGGGAAAAATTGTTAAAGTCCAGTCGTGAGTGAACAGCGAATCAAAAACCATAGAAGTGCACAAGGCACAACTTGGGAAAAAATAGTCAAAAAAAACCTTTGCTTATATACAGATCTTTTTTACTCAGATATGTGGCCAATATATATATGTGCCAATATGGTAATGAAATCTGAAAGCGCTCCAAGATGCCGACTGTGCTTTGTTTCTCCATATTCTGTGATATTCTCCTTCAAAGCTGCGCACATCTCAGTACTCTTAACTACCTATCTTTTTGAGGAACTCGCTGTCCGCTTTTCTTAGCATGACTCCGTAGTATAGCGCATGATAAACGTTTTGTCAAGTGTCTTTGACAAAATAAAGTAAATTACTTTATTTCAGCTCTAATTAAAGCCTTTTAATCTTAACATTTTGATATATTTTACTAACATATTTCAGCAGAAAAGACTCATAATTTTGTGAAAAAATAGTGTTTAAGCTATAAAACAGTTTTAATTTGAATATAAGCCAATAAAAAGGCACTCCTTATATAGCAATGAAAAAATAAGTTTATATCTATTGACAAATTTCCCACAATCTGCTAGACTGTTTTGTAACGTTAGTTATTTGAAAAAAGTATTTTGGGTTTTGAAGTTAACCCCTAACCGCCAGTACGGACCCACGAAAGGGGGTGAGATCATGGACGATTAACTTTCCTCATTAAAAGCAATTTATTTGTGAGAGGAAAAAATCGTTCAATGAGAAGTACAAGAAAAAATAAAAAGGAGGAAAGGATCATGAATGACTAGACTAGTGAAGATTATTATTGTATTTGCAAGGCTCGAACTCAACGACACATAATGTGAGTCGTGCCAAAAAATTTCTACTCAGACAAAAGCCCCGAACGAAATCGTTCGGGGCTCATTTTTTTATAAAAGCATATTTTATTGATATTTTTCAGCGCCCTCCCATGCAAGCTTCATTATTGCCTGAAGTGAGTTTGCAATTTCAACATCCTCAATGACAATTCCAGCTAACCTGTCCTTCAGAGAAGCAATTCTCAATTTATTATCATAAATAGCTATATCTATACTGATTGGAAATTTATCAAATGGAACCTTTCTTCTTTCTCCATCTGGCGTATTTTCAAGTTTTCCATTTTTATAAGTATATATTACCTGCGTTGTTATCTTATTATTAATCCTTCTTGCGCGTGCTCTTTCGCGATCCCTTGGAGTAAAAACCGAATTTACTTCATCAACTGAATAAGCCATGTAAACTTTTCCTTTTGCACTTTTTGTAAACTCCTCAACTGTTGCTAAAATTCCCTCTTTTCCCTCATAATATTTCACAACAGGCTTATCAGCGTTTTTATTGTTCAAGCTTTGCAATTGTGGCAACAATTTTTTCAAATTTTCCTTCTTTTTTTCAATACTTTCTTTTTCTTGTTCCAAAATTTCCAGCAAACGCTCCGGATCAGCAGCAATGAAATATTGCTTTTTGCCTTTATAAAAACTTGAAACCAAACCTCTTTGCATCAAAGCATCAATAATAAAATATGCTGTGGCCCGATTCACCGCTGCTTTTTGCGCAACCTGTTGAACAGTTGATTGTCCCAATTCAAGTGTGGCCAAATATATTTTGGCCTCTTTTTCATTGATTCCAATATTAATAAGCTCTTGTTCTAGCATATTTTTTCTATTTAAGTTTAAAAAGTGTCAACCTCTTTAAACATTTTAGCACGTTTTTAAGAAAAAATCAAATATTTTTCTTCTTCAATCTTATAAATCGGTAATTTTTCTTTATAGTTATCCAGTTGCTCAAAAACCTCGCCATATTCATCTAAATAATGACAGATAAGCTTTATTGGCAAAATTCCAACACCTTCCCTGATTTCATTGAATGTGTTTGCATAATAATATCTGGAAAGAATGTTGGCACCCGCGCTGATTCCAACAACAACCTTGCCATCAATGAGCTCAGAAAAATTTTCCAAATTTTGAAGTGTTTCTTTGAGGCAGCCTCTTCTGCCACCATTAACAAAAACAACATCAGCATTTTTTATTTGCTCAACCAATTCCTCCTTTTCCAGAACTGCCATTTTTATCTCCAGATCTTTTTTTGTTGCAAGGTTCAAAAAAATTGCTTGATCTTCATCGAATGAATCTTCCCATCTGTCCTCGAGCCTCGCGAAATAGACGCACAAAATCTTGACTGTTTCTGAACTTACGCTGTTTATAATTTCATGAAAAAACTTTTCATTGTCATCACTTTTTTTGCTTGAATTTCCCCCTTGCAAAATAAATTTTGTTTTCATGTTTTTCAAGATAATATAACAAATTATTATTTCTCAATAAAAAATTCTCAACCTCCTTTTCATCTCTTAAGAAATAAACTTATCCTTTTTTAAATGCTTCTTATTGTACCAACAACTTCATCAAAGCTGGAAACAATTTTAAATGGACTACCCTTTTCTAGCCTATCTCTTTCATGGAAACCAAAATCAACAGCAATGGTTTTGACACCAACCTTATTGCCCTCCAAGATATCACCCAGTGTATCTGTGACAAAAACGCAATCATTCACATTCAAATTATATTTCTCAAACAAAAGCTTAAATTTTTCAACCTTCGATCGATGAGTTTCTGCACCCAACACCTCCTTAAAAATATGAGTGAAATTATTATTTTGAAAATATGTGTTCAGTGTTTCTTCCCAATTAGAAGAAACGACAAACAAAATATGGTCCTTAGATAGTTGTTCTAAATTATTTTTAATGTTTTCATCTATTTTCAAATATTTAAATGCTTCTTTTTGTAACTCATAAAATTTATCAATTTGGGTTTTTGCTTTTTCCTCATCAACCACAACTCTTTCAAAAATATTTCCACTAAAAAAATCCCTATGTTGCTCTCGAGTCAAATCTCCACCTGAAGACTCACGGTCGATTTGATATGCCATTTCATATGTGTCATGAATCACTCCATCAAAATCAAAAATAATTGCTTTCATGATCATTATTTTGAATAACTTAATCTTTCCATTTCTAATATATTCTTTCTTTGCTGAAATTCTTGTATTTTTTGTTTATTTTCATCACTCAAACTTTTCTCCTCAAGTAATGATTCGATATAATCTGAAATAAATTCAAGCTCACTATCGATATTTTCAAGCCGTTCTACTGATTCCTTCTTGCGATTCACATCCATCGCATGAATAAAATACTGTTGCCATCGTTGCGTTTCTCGTTGCTCAATGTCATTACAAATAATTTCACCATCAATAATAAGCATCTCATTTTCAAGAGATTCAACCTCATACAATAAGGCACTTTGTTTGTCACCTTGCTCAAGAGCAATCTTTTTCCACTCTTCATATTGTTCTTTCGTTTCTTGCAGAGAGATAATCCCTTTTTGTATCTGATCAATTTCTCGTTGCTCTTTTTTCTCTTTTAGTTCTAGACCCTTGCTGATTCCCACGACATTTGGTTTTTCAAATTGATTTTTCATATTTTTAACTATTAATATTTTACATGCATCAATCTTAACAAAATAAAACAATGCCTGCAATTTTTTATTATTTGCTTTTAAAAAGTAGTCTTACATAGTTAAATGGCCACCGCAAGTTTGCGATGGCCATTTTTTAGATAATCTCAAATATGCATTCATATTTGAGGTGCTCAGGAACGTCATGTCGCTTAAGGATTACCCCAAACATACGACTAATCATAAACAAAAAATGAAATACTTCTGACAAATCACGCACCGGAAGAATCATCTTATTATCCCCGTGCGGCCAATGCTGAATGCAACTATCTGTTTGCCATAAAATCAGATAATCTCCACCAAGCTTCTCGACCAGCAAAATTTGTCCCCTTTTCATTTGAAACTTTTCTTTTTTCATAACTTCCTCCTTTTTTAAAATACGAGAGCATTTTTCTCCTATGAAACCACCACAATGATGAACTCGATAAGAGAGGCAATAGAAATAGATTCATTTCCCTTGCTCAAGAAATTTCTCAACCTAGCTTTAAAATATCAGCATCATCAGGTACATAAGCAGGCTCTCCGGTCGTTGTGATTGCGGTATATGGTTTATTTCTGCCACACACCACAATTAAGCATGCCGCCTTTTCATTGTCTGACTTAGATGACTCGTTCATTTGAGTTAAGGAATTGTAGCAGGTTACTGGCTTTTGCAATTTTATATAACACGAAATTCCATATCTCATTTCTCCATCTGCAATTGCACATTCATAAATAAACTTATCCCCTGGTTTCAAATTTTTAAATAACATAGCAGCTCTCCTTTTTGTTTTTATTGCATTTGTTAACTCATGTTAACGGTCAATAATAACACCTATTTTAAATATTGTCAATAATAAACGTCAAGTATCACAGCAATATAAAAAGTATAATAATAATATATTGCCTAAATTAAGCATAATATTGACAAAAAAGCTGATTATGCTATACTGATAATGTTGACGATAAACATCGACATATATGGAAATAAAGCAAATATTGGAACAACTTGGACTTTCCGGCAAAAAAGCTGATGTATATTTGGCTGCTTTGGAATTAGGAAGTTCAACCGCAATTGAAATTTCAAAAAAGGCCGGAATCAAAAGAACCACCTGCTATGACATCATTCAAGATTTGATTAACTATGGATTGATTTCGCAAACCCACAAGGGCAAAAAACATTTGTTCGTAGGAGAAGATCCGGAAAAAATTCAAAGGAATCTCAAAAACAAAGAAAGATTGTTTTCTGAAATCCTTCCCCAACTGCAATCTATTCACAATGCAAACGACTCAAAACCAAAAATCAGATTCTATGAAGGCAAAGAAGGGATCAAGGAGGTTTATGCTGACACACTGAAATATGGCGGAGAAATCTTGGGCTTTGCATCATATGATGTGATTGGAATTCTTGGAAAAACTTGGGCTGATGAATATTTGCAAAAGCGCATCAGAGCTGGAATATATGCCAAGGGAATAATTCCTGGCAGTGAACTGATGATGAAAGAATTTATTTCCAAAGATCAAGAGCAACGACGCTCAACCAAAGTCATTGATACTAAAAAATATCCATTCACGATTGAAATAAATGTTTATGGTCACAATCGTGTGGCTCTCATGTCAGCCAAGGAAGAAATGGGCCTCATTATTGAAGGAACAGAAATTCATAGCACCATGAAACTTATTTTTCAATTGATTTGGGATTTATTACCAGAGATTAAGGTGAAATAAAAAACAGGAATTAAGCACTGCAGTTGTATTATTTATCCAAAGCTATATACTAAATTACATGAAAAATACTAAGAAAAAACTGATCCTCATCGATGGAAATGCCATCATTCATCGGGCATATCATGCGCTTCCACCGTTTACCACCAAAAAGGGAGAATTGGTCAATGCGGTCTATGGTTTTGCTTCAACGCTGCTCAGCGTGATTGCTGAATTTTCACCGGACTATGTCGTGGCATCTTTCGACTTGGCTGGCAAAACTTTTCGTCATGAAAAATTCGAGGAATATAAGGCAACGCGAGTCAAAGGTGACGATGAGCTCTATGCTCAAATCCCCCGCGTGAAAGAAGTGGTCACAGCTTTCAACATTCCAATTTTTGAGGTGGCTGGGTTTGAAGCTGACGATGTGATTGGAACAATTGCCACTCAAGTCAAAAAACTTGGTGAGGAAATTGAAACCATCATTGTCACTGGTGATATGGACACCCTGCAGCTTGTGAATGACTCAACAAGCGTCTACACCATGCGCAGAGGTCTTTCTGATTCAATCATGTATGACAGCGAAAAAGTTTTTGCGCGCTATGGACTTTCGCCTGATCAGATTATTGACTACAAGGCACTGCGAGGAGATCCATCTGACAACATTCCAGGAGTCAAAGGAATTGGAGAAAAAACAGCTGTGACCTTGCTTCAAAAATATCTCACACTTGATGGTGTCTATGAAAATATTGAGGAAATTAAAGGTGCCGTGAAGGACAAATTGGTTCGTGACAAAGCTCAAGCCTATCTCAGCAAGGATTTGGCGACCATTGCACTTGATGCTCCAGTTGAACTTGAGTTGGAAAAAGCAGTGCTCAAAGATTTTGATCGCGACACAATTGTGAAACTTTTTTCTGAACTCAATTTTTTCAGTCTCATCAAGAGACTGCCTGGCTCAAATGAGCAAATTGATTCTTCAGAAAAAAAAGAAGTTGCTGGAGTGAAAGATTTCAAATATACCATTGCGGATGAAAAAAATTCAACTGAATTGATTGCTGAATTTGAAAATGCAACTGAAATCTCAATTGCAACAGAAGAAAGCGAAGAAAAATTGAGTGGAGTTGCAATTTCCTGGAAGATTGGTCGCGCTGCTTTTTTTCCAGTTTCAGCAAATTCTTTTGGTGAGATAAAAAGAATCTTGGAAAATGCTGAAATCAAAAAAATTGGTCACGATTTGAAAACAATTTTCAAGCAACTTCATACTGCAGGAATAAAACTTAATCTTGGAGATTTTTCCGCCAAAGGCGCCGTGTCCGCCTCTGGCGTGAGACCAGCCTCTGGCTGGGACACCATGATTGCTGCCTATGTTTTGAGTCCTGGAGAAAAAATTGATTTTGAAAAAATGATTTTTTCAGAGCTTGGAGAAGAAATTGTTTTTGAAAAAAAATCCAAAGGACAACTCTCCTTGGTTGCAGATCCAGAAGATGAAAAACTTGCTTTGAATTTGGTTTGCCAAAAAGCTGACTATACCCTGAAATTGAAACTTGCCTTGGAAAAAAGAATTTCAGAAATTAGCGCCGAGCAAAAACAAGCAAATCTCACTGATGGGACACTGCAAACTCTTTTTGCCCAAATGGAAATGCCCATGGTAGAAATTTTGGCCAAAATGGAACTGACTGGCATTGAACTCAACACCGTTATTTTCAAGGGAATCTCTGAAAAAATCACAACAACATTAAAAAACTTGGAAATATCAATTCACCAAATGGCCGGCAAAGATTTCAACATCAATTCACCTTCGCAGCTTTCAGAGATTTTGTTTGTAACCATAGGCTTGTCAACAGCTGACATCAAAAAAACCAAGAAAGGACTTTCAACTGCGGCAGCAGAACTTGCAAAACTTCGCGACTCTCACAAAATCATCGCAAAAATCGAAGAATATCGCGAGCTTTTCAAATTAAAAACAACTTATTTGGATGCAATTCCAAAACTTGTCGATTCCAATTCTCGCATTCACACAACATTCAATCAAGCTGTGGCATCAACTGGCAGACTTTCTTCAACAGAACCGAATTTGCAAAACATTCCTATCAAAACTGAATTGGGACAATTTCTCAGAACTGCATTTGTTGCCAAAGAAGGATACAAGTTGGTCAGTGCTGACTATTCCCAAATTGATTTACGCTGTGTGGCACATGTTTCCGGTGACAAGAAACTCATTGAAGCCTTTCATCGCGGCGATGACATTCACAAAATCACAGCGGCTCAAATAAATGGAGTCACAATCTCACAGGTCACTGAAAAAATGCGTTCAAGCGCCAAGGCTCTTAATTTTGGAATTATTTATGGCATGAGCTCTTTTGGATTTTCACAGTCAGCTGGAATTTCCAGACAGGATGCTCAAAAATTCATTGATGCTTACATGGAAAAATTTTCAGGTGTGGCCAATTACATGAAAGAAACTCGCGAATTTGCGCGCACTAATGGATATGTAGAAACATTGCTTGGCAGGAGAAGAAATCTTCATGAAATCAACTCACCGAACTTTCAGGTGGCTGCTGGTGCAGAGCGCATGGCGATCAACATGCCTATTCAAGGCCTTGCAGCCGACATCATGAAGCTTGCCATGATTGCGACACAGAAAACTTTTTCTGATGACGACGATGTGCGCATGATTTTGCAAGTACATGATGAAATTATTCTTGAAGTAAAAAATGAAAAAGCTGACATGGCTGCAAAAAAATTGAAAGAGGCTATGGAACAAGTTCACCCTCTTGCTGTGCCACTTATTGTAGATGTTAAAATTGGAGATAATTGGGGAGAAATCTAGAGAGTGAAAAACTCAAAGTGTAAAACGCAAAACACTCCCACTTTTTACACTAAATTATTATTTTTAGCTTTTAGCTTAAAACTTTCCTATGCCTGAATTGCCTGAAGTTCAAACTGTCGTAAACGATTTACAAATAATTCTGGGTGACACCATCATCTCTTTTTGGAGTGACTTTGAAAAGGCCATAAAATCAAAAGATTTTGAAAAAAATATTCTGGGCAAAAAAATAATAGACATAAAAAGAATCAGCAAAAATATTGTTCTTGAACTTGAAAATAACAGTCACCTCATGATTCACCTGAAGATGACGGGGAAAATTCTCACTAACAAAAATTTCAAACCAGCAAGAACGTCAGAAAAGCACCTGCACCATGTTTTTTATTTGAAAAAAAATGGCGTGCTTGAATTTCATGACATACGCAAATTTGCAACACTAGAACTACTCACCAACGAAAAACTGCTAGAAATAGTGGCCAGCAAAGGAATGGACCCATTTTCTGCTGATTTTGATTTGGCAAATTTTGAAAAAATTGTAGCCAGCAGAAAAAACAAAAATGTCAAAAGCCTGCTCATGGATCAAAAGGCTATTTCCGGCATTGGCAATATTTATGCTAGTGAAATTCCCTTTTCTGCAAAAATTAACCCGCTGCGAAAAAATAGCACTCTAACCAAAAAAGAAATTGCGGCTCTGTACAATTCAACCATCAAGATTCTGACCAAAGCGATCTTGCTTCGTGGCACATCGATTAGTGATTATCGCGATGCAAATGGCAAAAGAGGCAGCTTTCAAAATGAATTAATGGTTTATGGAAAAGTTGGCGACAAATGCAAAAAATGTGATACAATAATTCAAAAGGCTATTGTTGAACAAAGAAGCACTTTTTATTGTCCAACTTGTCAACACTAAAATTGTTAAATGAAAAAATTGCTAAATCCCTAGATTTTTCTATGTTTTAACAATTTAACAGCTTAACAATGTAAAAAAAATCAAATGAACAGAAAACAAATAGGTCTGATTGTTCTTGCATCTGCCATAATCGTTGGCATTGGTTTCTACCTAACAAGAGGCAAGAAAAATGTAACAGTAAAACAAATTCAGGTTAATGGAACACCAGAAAGCACAGTGCCCGCTAATGCTGAAAATGTTAGTCCAATCTCCGGAATTGCTTGCGACAATTGGAACAAGCGCACTTTCTCCGTGATGCAACCAGCAGATGTTGCTGCAAGACCATTGGCAGGACTTTCTCAGTCAGACATGACTTTTGAAATGGTTGCAGTATATGGCAGCATCACACGTTTGATGGGCGTGTATGGCTGCACATTACCAGAGGAAGTTGGTTCTCTTCGCAGTGCTCGTCATGATTTTGTGCACCTTGCAAAAAGTCTTGATTCAATTTATGTTCACTGGGGACGAGCCGACATTGAACAATTCAAAGAAGTTCTTAACAGTGGAATTATTGATGACATGAATTGCAATGATGATGCTGGAAAATCTTCTGGCAAATATTGTTTCAGAAAAACAGCCGAGGGAAACATGCGTGGAGTTGACACTGGTTATGCAAAATTTGCCAGCCTTATTGATGGAGCAAAAGCTTTTGGCTATAAACTAGATAGTAACAAGTTTTTAGGATACCCTCATCAAGCGGACGCAGCTATTGATCAGCGCCCAACAGGAGGACATCTTCGCGTGGCCTATGCCAAGCCATTTGATGTTGAATATGACTATGACAAAGCTAGCAACTCATATTTTCGAACATGGGGTGGAACAGCAGACACTGACAGAAACAACAAGCAACGCATCGCACCAAAAAACATTGTTGTCATGATTGCAGATGCTGCTCCAATCAAAGTTGGAGAACAATATGCAAACGTTCAAATTGGTGATCCATGGTTTGATGAAAAAGATTCTGGTAGCGCTTTTTATTACCTAAATGGACAACAATACAAAGGTACCTGGAAAAAAGACAGAACAAAAATTGATAGCAAGCTTTTGTTTTTAGATGAAACTGGGCAAGAAATAAAATTCGTTCCTGGACAAATATGGGTTGAAATTATTGATCCAGGTCAAGCTCTTCGCTGGACACCAAGTGCATAATCTAGATTGAAAATATGTATATTTTTCTTTATGGTGCTGACAATTTTCGCTCATTAGAAAAACTCAGCACCATCAAAAATGAATATTTGCAAAAGAATAGCTCAGGCACAGACCTGAGCATTCTTGATTATGGAGATGGTGCCTCCTCAGAATCATTTGCAACTGCAATCTCTGCGCAAGGACTGTTCTCAACCAAACAGCTAATCATAGCAAAGGGTTGCATGCTAAATGGCTCATTGGAAACGCAAAAACAAATACTCACGCTGCTCAAGTCAAACACTGACCTAGAAAAAAACCCAGATACTATTGTCATTTTTTATGAAAATAATACTCCCAAAAAAAATGGAGCACTTTATAAGTTTCTATTCAAAACTGCAAAAAAACAAGAATTCACACCATTAGAAGGATCTACACTATCAACATGGGTAATGGAAACCACAACAAAACTTTCCAGTGATATCTCGTTTTCAAGAAGCGCACTAAACATGCTCACAGCTGCCACCGGTAATGATCTCTCACTGCTGAGTAATGAAATCATCAAATTAGTCAATTACAAGAATATAGGAGAAATAACAGATGAAGACATTGTGCTTTTGGTTAAATCAAAAATCGATTCAACTATGTTTGAAACCATTGAAGCTTTGACGAGCGGCAACAAAGCCAGAGCCATAACGCTCTTTCATCAGCAACTAGCAAAAGGAGAAGACATTTTTTATATCCTCTCCATGTATACATATCAAATTCGCACCCTACTCAAAATTGGAGACTTTTATTGGCAAGGTATAACAAATGCGCCCCAAATAGCGCAATCATCTGGTCTGCACCCCTATGTTGTGCAAAAATCACTTGGTCAAATCAGAAATCTTTCACAAGAGAAAACAAAAAAAATGCTACGCGATCTGGCTGAAATAGACCTGCAATCCAAAACAACAAAATTTGATCCAGTTCTAGCTATCGACACCTTCATTGTTTCAATCTAAAAAGCCCACAAAAAAAACCAACAAAGTACTTTGTTGGTTTTTAATAAGCTTTGAAACTATTTTTTCAATGCAAGCTTTTTAACTGCAGCATTCAATCTTGATTTCTTTCTGGCAGCAGTATTTTTCTTAATAACTTTCTTTTGAGCAGCTTTGTCTAGGGCCTTGATAGCTCTTTTAAGCAATTCTTGTGCTTCAGCTACTTTTCCGGCTGCAACATTTTCCTTTGTCTCCTTGATAGCATTTCGGAAAGTTCCTTTCACTATTTTATTGCGAACTGTCTTGCGATCAGTAACTCGCATGTATTTTTTTGCAGATTTTTTGATTGGCACGTCAGTATTTGTGATTTCACTTTCTCCTGAGAGCATTAGGAAAAGGCAAATTCAATAAAATTAATTGTTTATACTTATTTACTTCTATATATTATTAACACGCTTTAAGTCTTTTGACAAGAGTCTTATTGACTCATTGCCAAATCAACAATTTCCTCGCCACCCAATTCTCTGTTGACCCTTGCAACTATTTGTCCTCTTCTAAGCCAAATTTCGCTTGCCCAGGTTGAACTTGAAGCCTTAATAAAAATCTTTTTTTCTTTGAAAAACACTGGTGTTATGTTCTCAATACCCTGTTTTCCATACTCTTCCTTTATTATGAGTTGAAAAACATAAAAAACACTTTGCTGATCAATAATGGTGCGCTTAACCAAGCTTTTCTTGTTTATAAAAGATCCTAATGTTTGCATGATATGAAAACAGGTTAGTTTTTAATTGGCATGATGATGTAGGTATAATTCAAAAGTTCCTCCCTTTTCTCTCCTTGCACCATGCGCAAAACAGCTGGTGAAGAACCTGAGTTCATCAACAAGACCAAATGTTGTGTTGAAATTGCAGTAAGACCATCAGCCATATAGCGAGGATTGAAAAGCGCCTCTTGAGATGGACCTTCAATATCTGCGCTTAAAATAGTTTTGTTTTCACCAACCTCTTCAGCCTTGGATTGAACAAAAACTTCCTTGGTTTCACCACTAACAATAAATTTAACCTCGCCAGATTTGCTATGTGTAAAAATTCCAGCAATTTTAACCGCACGCAAAACATCATCCTTGGAAAGAAAGACCTTAGTAGTAAATTCCTGAGGAATTATTTGTTGATATGGTGGATATTTACCATTAATCAAGCGTGAAACAATTCTAACATTATCAATTTGGAAAAAGATTTGACTTTCCTCGATGCCAATTTTAATTTCTTGTGTTTCTGGATTTATGACACGAAAAACTTCTGAAATTGTGTTTAGTGGTACAATCACAGATTGTGTTTTTTCAACAAACAAGTCATAGGCCTGCGAATTGTCTCTTATAAGAGTCACAACAGCCTCTGCCAAACGAAAACTGTCAGTTGCTGCCAAGCGCACTTCTAATTTGTTTAGCACAAAGTTAAGACCTGTAAGTTCTGGTCTGGTGCTATCAAGAGAAACACAAATTGCCAAGCGCGGAATTGCCTCTTTCATTTCCTGAGCTGGCAAAGAAAACAAGAACTCGCCTTCCATTTCGGGAATAATTGGAAAATCAGTTGCTTGCAATCCATTTATTTGAGCCTTTGATGATCCGCTTTCAATATAAAGTGTTTGCCCAATGACACTAAGCGAAACAGTTCCAACATTAGGCAAATTGTTCACAAAATTACTAAGCAAACGAGCAGGAACAGTTATTCTTCCTTCTTCTTCTATCTTGGCTCCTATTTTCAAAAAAACTCCAATTTCAAGATTTGTTGCTGAGATTTTCAGCATTCCATTGTCTGTTTCAAGTAAAATATTTTCCAAAATTGGCAAAGTTATTTGTTTTCCAACAACTCTTTCGGTGCTATAAATAGCCTTTTTAAAGTTTTCCTGTGTACATGTTAATTTCATAAATATAATTGGCTAAAGGTTTTCTTAGTTAAGGTTTGACAACATCCTTGTCCCGATTAAACATTCTTACACTGCATAGATGCGTTCTCGCAAAATTGCAACATCTTCTCTGACTTTTTCATCTGTCTCTATTTCCCTATTAATTTTCTCATATGCATGCAGTGCTGTTGTGTGGTCCCTGCCACCAAATTGAGTGCCAATGCTTGGATAAGAAACGTTGAGCTCGCTGCGCATCAAATACATTGCAATATGACGCGCATAGGCTATTTCCTTTTTTCGTCCTTTTTCAATTAATTCTTTAGTAGAAATATTAAAATATTGCGAAATAGCTTCAATCACATTTTGTGGCTGCACTCCCTTCTTTTTTCCACTTGAAATTATCTCAGAAAGCGCTCCTTGAACAAATTTCAGCGTTGGCAATTTTTTGTTAAACTCGCAGGCAGCTATGATGCGATTCAAAGCGCCTTCCAATTCGCGAATATTATTTTTTACATTCTCAGCAATAAATCTGATCGCCTCCTCGTCCATGTAGAAATTATTTTCCACTGACTTTGTTTTCAAAATTGCAATTCTTGTTTCTATGTCAGGCTTTCCAATATCTGCAATCATGCCGCCTTCAAAGCGCGATCTCAAGCGATCCTCCAGGGTTGCAATTGCTTTTGGAGGGCGATCTGAGCTTATTACTATCTGCTTATTGATTTGATATAGGGCATTAAAAATATGAAAAAATTCATTTTGTGTTTTTTCTTTTCCTGCCAAAAACTGAACATCATCAATAATCAACAAGTCTATAGCCTGATATGCTGATTTAAAGTCATTTACCGTCTGATTTCGGATAGAATCAATAAGCTCATTAGCAAAACGCTCAGAGGTGATGTATTTAATCCTTCTGGTTGGGTCATTTGCTAGCACCTCATTGCCAATTGACTGCAGCAAATGGGTTTTTCCAAGGCCAACACCACCATAAATAAAAAGTGGATTATATATTTTTCCTAGATTCTGAGAAACGGCATAGCAAGCAGCTCTAGCCAGCTCATTGTTTTCGCCAATAATAAAATTTTCAAAAGTATATCGTGCATTGATATTATTTTCAAAAGCAGCACTTGCATGCTGTGGGCTAACATTGTGCTGAACTTGCTGCACTGAGTTATTTGCCCCCTGATATGCTTGCGGTGAGGATTGATTTTCCTGATTAAAATTAGGCTGATTAACCTTTTTAATCTCATTTAAAGGCGCTTGTTCATTACTATAAATAACACAACTAATTTCCTTGATATCATCCTGCGAATTCCTGAGTGCCTTAAAAATATACGTATTATATTTGTTTTCTAGCCACTCCTTAGCAAATCCATTTGGCACACCAATAACAACCTTGCCACCCTCGTTGGAAAGAATTTTTGTATTTTTAAACCAGGTGCTAAAATTTGCCTTTGAAATAGAAAGCTCTATTTCTCCCAGCGCAGCCTGCCAAAGTTCCGCATTATTCATATGACTTAGCCTGTTAATAGTGCAAAAAAATTATATCATGTCTTCCCTTCTTCTACTAATTGTTACTAATAACAACTGTTGATAACATGTGGATAAGTGCATAAGTATCTTTTTTAGCTTTTATAAGCCATAATTTGTATTTTTTTGAAGGAAAAGAAGCTTGCTTACCGCACTTAAACTTAGAATATCCTCTCTTATCCCCTCTTGTCAATCATTTTTAATGAATTTTTAAAAAATTGACCGCTATTGCGCCTTTTTTCAGTTAGATGCGGGTTGACTTTTCTGCACGTGCTGCTACACTTATCTATAGTATTACCTAATGTCCTACCTATTTTAAATAAATAAGTTTTTTTATTTAAACGGCGATCGAAGGAAAATGCCTATTTCATATTAATAATTTAATCAAAAACATATTATGAAACGTACATATCAACCAAAAAAAGGACGTCGAAAAAGCCGTCATGGATTCCTTGAGCGCATGAGCACAAAAAATGGTATCGCTGTTATCAAAAGACGCAGACAAAATGGTCGCAAAAAACTTTCAGTTTAAAAACATCACGAGAAAAATGCCAGCATGCTTTCAAAAAAATACAGACTAACAAGACGCGAGGACTTTTCAAAAGTATTTTCCAAGGGTGCATATGCCAGGCAAGATGAACTTTCCATTAAGTATGCGAAAAATTCATTACCATTAACCAGAATTGGATTTCCGATTGGGAAAAATTATTCAAAGAAGGCGGTGGTCAGAAACAGAACACGAAGAGTACTGCAAGCTGCTTTTGATGAAATTACCAGCAAAATAACACCAGGTTTTGATATCGTCGTCATAATAAGCCCAGGCTATCAAAAAATAGAACTTAAAAAAATCTCCGGTCAGTTACAGAAAATTTTGTATAAAGCTAATTTATTCATGTAACATTTCCTTGATAATTAAGGAAATAATAAAAAAACAAAATGCTAGCTCTCTTTCACACAATCATATATCAACCATTATATAACATACTTATTCTTCTTTATAACATTGTTCCCGGGAAGGATTTCGGTATTTCAATTATCCTAATCACCATCCTCCTTCGAACAATTTTAATCCCGCTTTACAAAAAGCAAATCGAATCGCAGAAAAAACTTCAAGCATTGCAACCCAAAATAAAAGAGTTGCAAGAAAAAACAAAAGGAGACAAGGAAAAACAAACCAAGCAATTAATGGAACTTTACAAGGAACACAAGACGAATCCATTTTCTGGTTGCTTGCCACTGATTGTGCAATTAATATTTTTAATTGCTATTTATCGCGTTCTGATAAACATTTCCGACTCTGGTTTAATTGCTGATCAGGCACAGCTATATTCCTTTGTTTCCGATCCTGGAAAAATAAATCAATTTTTTCTTTTTATTGTTGATTTAACAAAGCCAAGCATTGTCATAGCTGCTCTTGCCGCTATTGCTCAATATTTTCAAACAAAAATGCTTATGGCTAGTCAGCCAGCACCAACAAAAGAAACTGAATCAGACAAGCCTGATATGGCACAAATAATGAGCAAACAAATGCTATACCTTGGACCATTTTTAACGTTTTTCATTGGTGTAAAATTTCCAGCAGGATTATCCCTTTACTGGCTGGCTGGAACATTATTCATGTTAGTGCAACAAATTTCAATTGAAAAAAAATCAGGGGTCGCAAAGCAATAAAAAAATAATCATTTTCAATAAGAACTTTCTGGGCAAATTGCCTTTAAATTTCTATCATAGAATATGGATAAGAAAACAACAGACATCATAAAGCAAACGATAGAAGAACTGATAACCAAAATGGGCTTCGATGGTCAAGTTACCATTTCTGCTTCAGTAGATGGTGACGATAGCATTAATTGTGATATTACAACAAGCACTGATTCTAATTTTTTGATTGGACAACGCGGAATCAATCTGCAAGCACTGCAACATCTTTCAAGATTAATTGTCAGAAAACATGTACCAGAAAAAATTCGCTTCACTTTGGACATAAACAACTACAGACAACAAAAAAATCAATCAATAGTTGAGCAAGCGCATAGTGCTGCAGATGAAGCAATCACTCAAAATTGCAGTATTTTCATGCAACCAATGTCAACATATGAGCGGAGAATAGTGCACTTAGAGCTTTCTGGCAATGAAAAAGTAACAACTGACAGTGTTGGAGAGGGAGAATCAAGAAAAATAGTTATTAAGCCCATAGGACTTGTTGAATAGTTTTGGCTTAGCTTTTTAATAAGACAACTAAATGGCCATCGCAAGAAAAATTGCTTATAATGTGGTTTTTAATGCAATCACAAAAATACTCTCAACAATTCTAGCATTAGTTGGGATAGGTTTTATTACGCGATATTTAGGGAAAGAAGGTTTTGGTGATTATTCAACTGTATTGGCTTTCTTTGCTTTTTTCGGATCAGTTGCTGATCTTGGATTATATGCGATCACGGCGCGTGACATCTCAAGACAAGGAGCTGATGAGGGGAAAATTCTTGGAAATGCTTTTTCACTAAGACTACTTTCCTCTCTTTTTGTTTTTATTCTAACGCCTGCATTGGTTTTTTTCTTACCATATTCTCAAAATGTTAAAACTGGCATTCTCATTGCTGCAGCTTCATTTGTTTTCTCCTCAACCTACATGGTCCTAAATGGCGTTTTTCAAAAAAATCTTGCCATGGACAAGGTTGCAACAGCAGAAGTTCTTGGAAAAATAATTCAGATTGGTATAATTGTTTTTGCAGTCAAAAACGATCTTGGATTCATAACCATCATCCTTTCAATCTTAGCTGCAATGATTTTCAATTTCAGTGTTGTCTTTGTTTTAGTGCAAAAATACATACCAGTGAAATTGCAATTTGATTTTGTCTATTGGAAAAAATTCCTCAAAGAGTCTTCCCCACTTGGTTTCTCTGCTATTGTTATTTTTATTTATTTCAAAATCGACACAATCATTCTTTCAATACTCAAGACAAACACTGAGGTTGGAATTTATAATGCAGCCTACAAGGTAATTGAAAATGTTTCTTTTTTTCCAGCCATGATCACTGGCCTCATGTTTCCCATGTTTTCAAGGCATATTTTTTCAGACAAAAAACACTTCTCCCATCTTGCTAATGAAACATTGAAAGTTTTTATGTTAATAATAATTCCAATTATAATTGGAACATTATTTCTTGCAGAAGGAATTATACATCTTATTGGTGGAGCAGCTTTTATCGAGGCTGCCAACACTTTGCGCATACTAATCTTCGCACTTGCTTTTATTTTCTTTGGAGGATTTTTCAACAACATCTTGATTGCAGCTAATCAACAAAAGAAGATGCTCTGGATGCTTATAGTGTGTGCAATCTTTAATGTCACCGCTAATATAATTTTTATTCCAGCCTTTTCATATACTGCAGCGGCAATAATCTCAACCGCAACTGAATTTATGGTTGCAACAATAGGACTACTTTTAACACTTAAATACACCGGGTATAGACCACGATTAAAGCATGTCTTTCGTATTCTTGCGGCAGGATTGATCATGACAGCCTTTCTCTTTATTTTTGCCAAGACTAGCTTTATCATACTTGCAATTGGAAGTTCTTTGATTTATATAATATCACTTTGGCTAACAAGGGCTATTACAATCAAAGATTTACGCAGCATCATCACAAACAAATAGCATTTATAAAAAATAAATATTTTTCAATATGGCAAATAATAATTTTCCAAAGGTTTTTATCATAGTATTAAACTTTAATGGATCATCTGTCTTAAGCAACTGTCTAAAGTCAATAATGCAATCGGATTATCCAAACTTTGAAGTGGTGCTTGTTGATAACAACTCCACAGATAGTTCGTTTGAACAAGCAAAAAATGATTTTTCTCGCTTTCATTTTATAAAAAATTCTGAAAATATTGGTTTTTCAAGGGGAAATAATATTGGTATTCGTTTTGCACTTGAAAAATTTGCCGATCTTGTTTTTATATTAAACAATGACACCATCATCGACAAAAATACCATCTCAACTTTAGCCAAAACAAGTAAGCAATACAAGAAGTCTGGAATAATAACCCCACTAATATTAGAGGGAGACAATAAAAAAGTTTGGTTTGCTGGTGGAAAAATCAATTGGTGCACCATGAAAACATCCCATGTGACAAAAGTATCTTCAAAAAAACCATACAAATCAGAGTATCTAAGTGGTTGTGCGATGCTAATCAAAAAAGATGTATTCAAAAAGATAGGTTTATTTGATGAAAGGTTTTTCCTGTATTATGAGGACACTGATTTTTCCATGCGCGCAAAAAAGGCAGGATTTGATCTCTTAATAGACCCAAGTGCGACAATACAGCACCTTGAACAAAGCGAATTAAATGCCGAAAAAATATATTATTTAGTAATTTCAGGACTTCTTTTTTTCAAAACACATGCTTCTTTTTTACAAAAAATATGGCTCTACTTTTACATACTGCTGAGAAAAATTAAAAATACCATTGATGTTCTTGCATTCCACAAGCCTATTGCAACTGAAGTTAGAAGAGCATATGGGGATTACAAAAAATTGTTAAACTAAAAAAATGGATATTTCTGTTATTATTTTGAACTATAAAAGCCAGCGATATCTTCCTGCTTGTTTGAAGTCATTAGAAAAATTTCTACAAGAAATTTCTCATGAAATAATAATCATAAACAATGATCAAAGCCAAATAACAAGCATTGCAACCAACAATAAAATAAAAATAGTACAAAACGATATTAATTTTGGTTTTGCAAAAGCCTGCAATATAGGGGCAAAAATTGCAAATGGCAACACACTTCTATTTCTAAATCCTGACACCAAAATATTACAAGGGAAAGCAAAATCAATCATCGATACTTTAAACAATACACAAATTGGAGCAGCGTCTCCCACTATTTTATCTACTGATGGTAAGATTCAGAAATGGAGTAATGGCTTTGTCATAAACCTATGGACAATTGCGCGCAATAATCTTGGACTTTCAAAAGACAAGAAACTATGGAGCAATTCCTCAAAAAGTAATCCTGATTGGATTAGTGGGGTTGCAATGTTTATTAAAAAAAATACCTTTGACAAGCTTTGCGGCTTTGATGAAAATTTTTTTATGTATTTTGAAGATGTTGATTTATGCAAAAGAATCAAAGATATGAACTTGTTCATTGTTATGATCCCAAACGTTAAGGTGCTACATCTTGGGGGTAAAAGTTCAACGAACAAGAGCCTACAAAAAAAGATTTATTATGAATCTCAGGATTATTATTTCAAAAAACACTTTTCCCGTCTTTCCCTGCTTGCACTTAAAACATTAAGAATTATGGCAAGAAAATTTACAAAAAAACCAACACGGGAGAATATTGCATATTATTGTCTTATTTTTATTTGCGCATTTCTGCCTTTTCAGTTTGCACTCAACCCAGTGGAAGGATCTGATTTAGCAATAATAAGAATACTTATTCCACTTGTTTTTATTGGATGGTCATTTGTTCAAGTTAAAAACAAAAAACCACTTTGGAAAAATGACCGCACAACACACTTGTTGATGGCTTTTTTATTCATTTCTGTTGTGTCTTTGATTTTTTCACAAAACATTTCTTGGTCAATCAGGAAATTATTATTTTTCTTTTCAATAATTCCAATTTATTTTATTGGAGCTTCCATGTTAAACACAGAAAAAAGAAAAAAAACAGCAATAAAGATGCTTCTACTTGGATCATTTTTTCTTTCACTTATTTCCATGATTCAATTTTTAGCCCAATTTGTTTTTGGCATAGATATTGTGTATGCCTTTATAGGTAAAAATATTGCACCATTTTTTCTGGGAAATTCTTTTTCCAAAGCCGTATTGGCCTACCCTAGCTGGCTTGTTAATGTTGGAGGGACAACTTACTTTCGAGTTATTGGAACATTTCCAGACCCTCACATGTTGTCATATTATTTTGGAATGCTACTTCCCTTTGCAATTGCAATGTGGCAACTTTCCAAAAGACATTCCTGGTTTTATTTACTAATAACTACTCTCCTACTGATAGCCGACATCTATACCTTTGCGCGCAGTGGGTATGTCGCACTTATTGCTGGCATATTAATAACGCTACCACTTGTTTCAAAAGCTGGAATAAAAAAAATAATCATGTCCGTACTATTTCTTTTTTGCATACTAATGCTAACACCAAGTAGTCCAGCCACTGGAAGACTTACCTCATCTTTTGATATTAAAGAAGGTTCAAATCAAGGAAGAATTTCTAATTGGAAGCAGGCACTTATAATTGTTAAAGAAAATCCACTGGGTGTTGGCATTGGAATGTATCCTCTTGCGATTGATCCAGATGCTGATTATCGCAAGCCTATTTATGCGCATAATTTGTATCTAGACATTGCAGCGGAATTAGGAATTCCGGCATTGCTTGTTTTTGTATCAATATTACTACTGGTTTTTATTTCTTTTTGGAAAATGGCAAAAATAAATGCCTTTTTTATTGCAGGCGTTTCAAGTATAACAATTTTTGCCACCCAATCATTAGTCGAAACACCTATCTACTCCGTTCATATACTCACACTACTGATGCTGCTTATTGTTATTAGTTTGCCAATAAAAAACAATGAAGAAAATATTATCCACTAATAATCTATCATTATTAACTATTTTCTGTGCTCCACTTTATCTTATAAAGTTAAGCCTTTTTGGTGTGCCATTTAATATTCTAGAATTACTAATCATAATAACAACCTTAACTATTTCTTGGAAAGAAAAAGGTACCATATTAACAAAGTTACAAAAATTACCAAAAATGTTATTTCTAGGCATGTTACTTATTCTTTTTGGTTTATTTTTTTCAACACTCTTTAATAACAATAATTATATTGCAAGCTTGGGAATAATTAAGGGTTGGTTTATTTTTCCAATATTTTTTTCCCTTGCTCTTTACCTGCAAACTAATTCCTCACTTACAGTAGATAGGGCCTTAAAGAGTCTTTACTTTTCTATCATAACAGTTTCAGTCATAGCTATTTTATATAAAATTTTAGCAATAACAACCTATGACAATCGCTTAACGGCTTTTTATTTGTCACCAAATTATCTTGCCATGTATCTTTCTCCTGGAGTTTTTCTTGCTTTATACTTCTTACGACAATGCTTTTTAAATAAAAAATATAATTATTTATTTTTTATTAATATCATTTTTTTAGCTCTTATCGTCGTGGTTCTATATTGGACGTATTCTTATGGAGCATGGATAGCTATCAATGTATCACTAATAGTGATGGTGCCCATTTTAATTTCTAGTAAAAAAATATTGTTGTCTTACCTGTTATTATTTACCTTAATATTGCTTTTAATGTTTTCACAAAAAAATAATGAGAAATTTACCAACCTCTTTCAACACTATTCCTCTTCATCACTCGCTTCAAGACAAACTATTTCAAGAGTCAGTATTGATTTAATTTTAGAAAATCCCATAACGGGAATAGGACCAGGAAATTTTCAAGAAAGATATTTAGAAATGCAAAAAAAATACCCACCCTATTTAGAGTGGGCAGTTCCTCAGCCTCATAATATTTTTTTAGCCTTCTGGCTTCAAGCTAGTTTATTTGGCATCATTGGCTTTTTAATAGTGCTGTGCGTGGTATTTAGTGAGTGTTTATTGTTGTTTAAAAACAAAAAAAACACAGCCCTTGCTGCGACTTTTTTAGCGTTTTTTATTTATATATTAATTCATGGACTTATTGACACGCCTTATTGGAAAAATGATTTGGCATTTGTTTTTTGGATTTTTGTCTTTTCAGTATTATCACTAAAAACTTTAGAAAAAAAATACTAATTTAATTGCATTTACTTGACATTTTTGGCTTTTCAAAATGCCATGGCTCAATAGACAAAACACAAAAACCCTCAGCTCTCATTCCAGCAATGAGTTTCTTTTGATATGGATTATCAAAACAAGCAGTTACATTTCTCAAGCACTGATCTCTCGTAATTGCCTGCCCCCCCCATTTGAATTTTTGGCCCATATATCTGCAGCCCGACCAGTAGTATGAGGACAACTTGCTGTTCCATTTTTCAACAAGCATGTTGAAGGAGAGCACTTTTTAGTAGGATGAAATCCTCCACAATTATCAATAATCTGTTTTTTTGTTCACCCTCGGATCTCAAGCCAGATGTTACAATGGCATCCGTACCAGCTAGCTTTATTTTATCCAAAGCAGTCGCAAAATCAGCATCAACTTGCTTACCATCACGACTAACCATACTGCCAGACATTGTTCCTGATACTTGTGGATCTTCCACATCTGAAAGATCAACCGTCGTAAAATCAATATTTATTCCTGTTAGGTCTGGATTGATAACATACATGAACAAATACGCTCCCAGGGCTGCTACAATGCCAAACAAGGCATCTGAGATAATCTTTCTTGCGCTTCCTGCAGTAGAAGTGTTTCCAGCACTAGCCATATACATAAAACCACCAATCACCAGCATAAACATTCCAGCAATACCAACAGTCCAGATACCAAATTTATATATTGATAAAATCAAAACTGGAAAATCTGTCATTGTATCTCCTTTATTGAAAAAACCAGGAAATGATTCTAATAGTGTGTAGTTAAAGGCATCGGCTGCTAAGACAGTTTTTGTTGAAATGGCAAAAGGGATGGTAAAAAAAGCCACCATAGTTAAAAAAACTTTTACAGATATTTTATTTTTGTTTTTCATTTTTTAACAAACACTTACAATGAAATCTTATATAGTTTGTTATCTATTTTATTTGTAAAATAGAGTGCGTCCTGAGTAGCAGAGAGAAAAAGATTAATAGAATCGTATTTTCCAATTATCTCATTCGTTTCAATAATGCGCTCCTTTTTTCCTGTAGTAATATCCATTTTCCAAAATGTATCGTCGGTATTAAATTTATTTTCCTGATAATCATTTGGCATCAAACTTCCAGCTGGAATACCCCCAGGTAAGGCATAAAAAATTGTCTTTCCGTCTCTTGACCAAACACACTTTGAAGCAATGGTAGGCACATTTAAATCTTGATATTTACCCTCAAAAGTAACGATTCCAAGCATTACCGTTTTGTCATTCTTATTTGAAAGTGAGCTAACAAGCACATTTGCGCCATCAGGCGACCAAACATAATCAGCTCCATATCTTCCGGTTAATATTTTTTTTGGTTGTCCTCCTGTTACACTAATAGATTGTAATATTGTTTCTTCATTAGCGTTTGGGTAATTCCAATATGAAACTTCTGAAGTAAGCGGTATTGCTGCAATCTTAAGAATTCTAGCTTCAATATCAGCAAGTTTTTGCCATTCACTTCCATCTGGATTTGCAATGTTCAAGCTCCTCTTACTAGAAGCTTTATCAAAATATTTATAAAATATCTTAGTACCAATATTATCCCAAACAACAGTGTCTAATCCTGCATTTAGCAATGTGCCTTTTTGAATAACATAATCATACATATAAAAAGCTTCTTTTCCTTCTTTTTTTGTCACAGTCAAGACCTTGTTTTGATCAGGAGACCAAAACACACTAGTAAGATTAGCCACTCTGGTTTGAGATAATTGTCTTTCCTGTTTTCCATCACCATCCGTCATCCAAACAATTCCACTAGCAGCGTTATAATATTTCAAATCTTGTGTTTTTTTATCAATAACCGTACCAATAACAGCTTCCTTTGTTACTGAAGTGATCTTTTCAATCTTTATCTCTTTAACCTTGCTTTCAACTGTAGTCTGAACATCCTTATTGTTTAATGATTGATCTACAACCTTAGATTCTTTTTTAAACGCAAAATTATAAATACCTAAAAAAATAAGTACCACAAACAACAATACTGATGATATAATAAAAACTTTTTTCATTTTATATTACTTTTTCATGAAATTTAAGGAAAAAAACATTTTGATCTTTTGTTTGCTCCCCACTGTCGCCAACTATTTTTACTGTCTGAAAAAATCTTTTTTGCTACGGCAATATTTTTTGATGGGACCTTTGCCGCTGCCACACACTGATCATAGAGACTCCTATTAATAACCCAGCATTTAGTTTTATCCTTACCAATTGCTGCAGTATATTCACGATTAAAGGCATTTCTACAAGGTAAACCATCCACATTATGAACGGATATATTAATTTGAAAAAGGCCAATTGAGGCAGCATCATTTGATGGTGCTGTGGCAGACTTTCCAGTCGCTGGTTGAAAACCAGCTCCATTTCCAATGCAAATATCAACACCACTTGGAATTGATTTTCCGCTACTTTCCCCATTACAAATACTTGAAGCCTGTGTTGCATTTGCACCAAACACGGATGTTAAATTTGCAGCACTACAATCTCCAGAATCAAGTGCTTTGCAAACACCTGCTGGACCCATAGGCGTTCCCTCTGTTTCAAGATCAACCGTCGTAAAATCAATATTTATTCTTGTTAGGTCTGGATTGATAACATACATGAACAAATACGCTCCCAGGGCTGCTACAATGCCAAACAAGGCATCTGAGATAATCTTTCTTGCGCTTCCTGCAGTAGAAGTGTTTCCAGCACTAGCCATATACATAAAACCACCAATCACCAGCATAAACATTCCAGCAATACCAACAGTCCAGATACCAAATTTATATATTGATAAAATCAAAACTGGAAAATCTGTCATTGTATCTCCTTTATTGAAAAAACCAGGAAATGATTCTAATAGTGTGTAGTTAAAGGCATCGGCTGCTAAGACAGTTTTTGTTGAAATGGCAAATAATATGGCTGAAAAAATCACCACAGTTAAAAAAACTTTTATCAATCCTTGCTTTTTGTTTTTCATTTTTTATATCTCAAAAAATATATCGATTTAATCTTCTTTTCTAAAAATAGACTCAGGCATGAATGCAAACAACAATCCACTTACAAACAAAATAAGTATTGAGGTTAGGGATATTTTCAACAAAAACATCAACTGTTCTGGCAAATGCGTAATCAAACTTGCGCCAAAACTACCACTCATTGCAATTGGCGCATTTGGATCAGCAAACACATCCAACTGAATAGATGTTGTTTGATTTTCTTCCGGAACTTCCTCTTGGGATATTGCCCAATTCTTAAATAGAGCCAATCTTATATTTGTTAATTGTGCCTTATTGGCAGGAGAAAGATAACTTGAAAGTTCAATAGCATAACCATCTCCAGTAAGTTTTTCTATTGGGAAAGTTATGGTTTGCTGGTCACTATATTCCGGAGCCACCACGCCATCAATTGTCCAATTAAAACCTGACTGACTATTGGCTGAAAATGAAACTGTTTTTCCAGCCTTTGTTTCAAATACACTTTTGCTGCAATCTGGATATTCTCCACCCACGATATCTTTATATTTTCCTAGATATCGAGGACAAGTATCATTACTGTTTCCACAGTCTGCACTGCAAAGCTGTGAGAAGGATTTACCGCTTGGATCATTCAATAATATCTGAAGCTGGGAGCCAGCAATTATAAAATGCCTACTAACTTCAATTTTTTCACCAGCCGAGTTCAAGCCTGTAGCAACAACATCAACTGCCTCACCCTCACTACCAAGTACTGGAAAAAATAACTTATTTCCAGATGGAACACATTGCGTTGAAACAGATGCCAAGCAATCCATTGGAGTGTTATTTACAGTCCAAGAGAAGCTTGAAATAGTACTGCCTGCAACATTTGGAACCTCTACTCCAATAATGGAATTCTTATTTACAAAACAACGCATTTTTCCTTGAGCATCACCACAAAACTCCAAAGAAGTGTCCATCGTTAGATTGCCAGCACTTGAAGCGACAACTTCATAAGAAAGCATTTCATTTTGTTGTTTTCTTACTCTGACATCAATACTACCCTCGGCATCCTGAGATCCATCAACAGCATTGCCCTTGATACGCACTTTTATTTTTAACCAAAAAACTGAATCACTTCCGGTTATTATGTCTGCTATATTCAAATTGATGTTTAAATCTTTCTTGTTTATACCAAGCAAATCTGCTGCCGCAAATGAACCACCACTGACAAGTTCGGTCGAAATCTTTGTCCATGTTGTTGTGTCAATTGGCGCAACACCGCCACTATCACTTTTATATACACTCCAATCATACAACAAACCACTAAAATCAGAACTATTCGATGGATTGGATGTTATAGTCAAAATATCACCACGTCCATTTTTGTCATTAACAGGATTTTCATTATTAGAGATAAGATCCACCTTTAATTTGTAGCCACTATCCACCTCTGGATCTAGTAAGTTTTCCTCTAAACAATCGTTTAGGTCAATATCCGTAGTGAAGAATCCACGCTTAGTTGCACCCGTGCTTTCAAGATAAAAATTCTTGCTTTTCAAATTTTCAAGCTTTTTACACATACCCTTTGAAAATGCCCACATCCTTTTTAGTGATGCATCTGGATGCTCTGTAGAAAAAGCACTGTCACCTTCAACAGCAACACCAACCTGATCACCTGCTGAAAACATCCATTTGAAAGTATCAACACCCAAACCTGTTACCTTTTTTTCATCATTACTATTACCATCTGTTGAACCCCTTGTTGGATCAGTGTTCCAAAATGATTTTTCA
Organism: bacterium; assembly: GCA_037140955.1. Lineage (GTDB taxonomy): Bacteria > Patescibacteriota > Minisyncoccia > Moranbacterales > GWC2-37-73 > UBA12068. The sequence continues at coordinate 184,080 of JBAXDL010000001.1, forward strand.
GCTATTGTAAACTTACCATCACCAGCTTTTGTTCCAGCTTTTTCAGGAAAAAGATGTTTACAATTATTTTTGCTTTTACTATATGTACATGTTGGTCTTAATGAAGTATCACCATTGTTCTGATCAGTTATTTTTGCCTTTGCGGTGGCACATGAATTACCGTTAAAACTAGCAAAAAATGATTTCTTTTCGGTAAGTAGCGCTGGCACCGGAGCTAAAATAATAGGTACCGCCGTATTTTGATTTTCTTTAAAAATAGCAGTACAAATGTCACTCTTGTCTTCAAATATTGCACCCTTAACTTGCACTGAGGATGTTTCAGGATAAATAGTATTACCCGTATCCTTAACACAGGTAGCCGTATCACCATTAGTACAACTAACATCTGTTTTAAAATTCTTAATATCTGTAGTATCGCAGCTAAAATTATAATTATTAATATCACTAGCCAAAGTACTATTAAAACAAATATTACCAAATACCATGTTAGTTGTCTTACTTACAGCATAACTGGGGTCACTACTAGCCGTATCTTGATTATAAGATGGATTCAACAGTCCACTACATTGATAATTTGGCTTATTATAAACACATGCCTTATGATAACCATCAGGACATGATCCAAAACTAGAAGTAACATCTCTTAATTCATACATAAGACCAGAGGATGATTCCTGGACATAGCAATCAGGCGCAGAAATTGCATTTCCCATTCCAGCCCAATCGGAGACAGAAGGCACAGCGTCATATCCTGAATCCTTTTCGACAGTGGTTGAATAACTTGCAGGAGAATAGTTTGCACCAGTTGAGTCAAAAGCACCTCTCACTATAATTTGAGTAGCTGCAATCTTCCAGTCATTCTCTGTAATTCTACCATTATCATCAAGATCGCACTTGGCTTTTAATGCTTTCGTACTAGCATCACCTGCTGACACATCAGTACCATTTTCACAATCCTTCCGCTTAAGATACCAAGTAAAATACAAATTCTTTGAATCAGATGCATTACTAAAAAATCCAGGCTCAGCCTTTGCTGTCATCATTGATCCATTTTTACCAGCACCAGAAAATAAAACTGAAACCTTTGGTCCATCTTGCTTACTTCCAACAACACCCTGATTATCAACACTATTAACAGCACCATTATCAAGTGGATTAACACTAACATCGCTAGATTGAGCAGTATCACTATTATTTATAAGATCACTTAATCCACCCATGGTTAATGGATCACTTGAAGTGCTTCCTTTCACGAAACCACCATCAGCTTTAAGACTAGTCAAAACATTGTTAATACATGCCAAATTTCCACCGCAAGCGCTAAGTGCTGAATTAGATTTTGTAGTATCCAGGCCTTTATCTTTTATTTTTGCATTCGTTGCGGCCTGCAAAGCATTTACAATTTTAACATTATACGCGCTTGCTATCGCTTTAGAACAAGCATTAACAGCCGTACATGTTCCAAGTAAACTGCATTCTGTTATCGTACTAATGACTGATTTATCTCCAACATTATTACACTTAGCAACAGCATCGCAAAAACCAATCGCAGGACCAGGGGCATTTGGTAAAACACTGTTAACGTTTACATTCGTATCTGAACATGAAGCAACAGCAGCTGCTACTGTTATATCACCCCAAGAATCCCTTTGCTCAAGAACAGGTGCTATATATTCAGCATAATTAAAACCAACAGTATCATTAGCATTGAATTTAACCACGATGGCAACATTATTACCACTAACAACAACATTATTTGCTATATCAAAAACTGTTTGAGCTGTAGTAAAAAATGGATTAAACACCAAAACAAATTCAAAACAAATTGCCATTATGCGCCTCAAATTAACCTTTTTCATATTATTTCACTGTCAAAGCAATAAAAGTTGCATCAACTAAAATTATAAAAAATAACTGCCCTAAAAAAGAATATATTATGGAATTGGTCGCATAATAAATCAATCCAGCAAATGGCGTAAAAATTAAATACAAAACAAAAAACCAATAAGGCAAATTAAGTAAACCAATCATCACAAGAAAAAACAAAAATTGAATCAGGATTGACCAAGCGCCAATCGATTCCTTGAAATATCCCATAACAAATCCCCTAAAAAAAATCTCATAAAGAATCAAAGTAAAGGCAACCCCAGTAAATTCATATAACAAAAAATCAAAAAAATTATTTTTAACTACTGGCGATAACAAATAGTGCATTCCTAGATCCGTAAATTCAAACAATAGCGCAATCAAAACAAAAGATAACATTAAACCTATAGCTAAACTCCTTAGGCTATTTATTTTTTCTATTTTAAATTTCAAACATTTAAATAAATTTTTATGCAAAAAATATTTACTAAAAATAAATGGCAGCAATATTAAAAAAATAATACTAGTTAATTGGTACTGAAAAAATCCACCCGCAGGAAAAAAAACATATCCCAGTAGGCACGTTAACATGAAAAAACAAACAATATTATCTTTTTTATTTATTTTATATATTATCATTTACTTTTATTATTAAATACATAATAACATACAAATATTCTACAAACAATATAAAAAAATAACATTAACTTAATAATGTGTTGATAAGTGGTGTTATATGTTTATAAGTAACATAAGTTACTCTTTTCCTTTACTTTGTATTATATAAGTATTTAGTATTTTATATAAATATATAATATTTATTATTATTAGCTTTGTGATAAATGTGGATAATATTAAATAATTAATCTATAGGCTAATATAATTGTTTTTTATATGTGTACAACATATGTGATTAAGGTTGTTTGCTTGGTGGATAAAGTATTGTTTAAATTTTAAAAAACAAAAAGTATGAATTATTCACAATGATAGCTGTGTGTTGTTCACAACAAATTAAGCTGTTAAATGGTTTTAGTAACAACTTATTCACAGAATCTCATTCTTTTTTTGTAAAAAGCATTGTTAGGAATAAAAAGCTTCCTATAAAAATATAAATATCGGCAATATTAAATATTGGAAATATTGTTTTTTTTATATGTATAAAGTCTGTAATACAGCCAAGGAGTAATCGATCAGTGCTGTTTGAAATAGCACCTGCCATTAGTAATGTTAAAAGTGAGATTTTTATTTTGTTATAAGATGGACTTTTGAGTAATTTTTTATAATAGTAGGCACTTAGGAGCAAAAAAAATCCAAAAAAAATCCAAAAAAACAAGGACACCATTGGAATGCTAAATGATATACCACTGTTACAAATATAAAATCCGCCATTTTGGCGGATTTTATATTTAACAATTTGATCAATTGCTATTAAAAAAGAAATAAATAGTAATTTTTTAGCAAAAATATTAAAATTTTTCTTGTTATCATTCATTATTGCTTGAAGGTGTATAATGGTGAATAATTAACACTTTATACATGTTTGTGCTGAGGGATAAGCCATTAATCGTTCCACTGGAATTTCTGAGTTACAGTTTTCACATAATCCATATATGCCACTTTCTATTTTTGCAAGTGCCTCTATAATTTCTTTTAATTGTTTTTCTAGCGTTGTTTCAAGGGCTAAGTTGTCAGTGTATTCCTCCACTTCAGAGGCATTTTCATCTTCGCCATCACCCATTTCATTAAAACTAGTATTAAAGTCACCACTTTTCGTGGTTGGCTTTCCGATTCTATTTAGCTCATCCTCTATTCTTGCTTTTTCTAGAAGTAGTTTTGATTTTAATTCTTGTAGGGTATTTTGCTCTAATGACATATTTTTTTTGTTTATTAATAATTTAGGTATTTTTTATTGTCAAATAGATGATAACAATAAAAAACAAGCTTGTCTATATGAAAATATTCTTAATGTGTCTTATTTTGGCAGTACTTGTTTTTGTGTTTGCTATTATTGTTATTGCATCAAAACGATAAGACACATCAAATAGCTTATTCTTATTTATATAAAAAGAAGCTATCTTGTTTAATTTATACAATTTAGCTTTGGTAATATTCTCTTCTGGCAATATTTGATCATCATAATTACTTATTCTTGTTTTTACCTCTACAAAAACAATTTCAGCATTATCGGTCGCAATAATGTCTATTTCACCTAATCTCCTGCCAGAACTATTTGTAAAATTTCTAGCTAAAACTGTATATCCTATTTTTTTTAGATAATTTTCTGCTACCATTTCACCTCTTGCGCCAACAGATAAAGGTTTTTTAGTTTTTAGCTTTAAAAAAGGCATATAGTGTGATTTAAAATAATAAATTATTTTATTATTTTATACAAAAAATAGCCCAAATTGGGTTATTTCAAAAAAAGTGTAGATGTAAAACCGAATTTCGCATTAACATTTTCTTTGAAGAAAAAAGTATGGAAACCCGGCGCTGTAATGCGCCCAATTAAATATAATATGGCGTACAGCGCCGAGTGTTATGTATGTATCAACATGTAGATTTGAAATATATAGCCCGGGTGAAGGCAAGTTCTTATTTACTGATTACATGTATTTTGTATACATACGGTTTTGTATATCATTCTGAGCTTTTATTTGACATACTTGTGTGAAATACCTATCCTCTGGCATTGAGCCTTTGTTTTGTTTAAAGAACTATCTTTTTTTATTTATTTTTATTTTTTAAAAAAAGTTTTTTTGTTTTTGTTTTGTTTCCCCTCTCAGAATAAGGGCGGTTTTAATTTCAATGAATTAAAACACTTTGGACAGTACTCACGTTCCAATCGCAAATAGGGGGAAATTGTGATTGGAACGTGAGTACCGAGTGAAGTAAATTGTTAATGTTCTTATTGATATTTAAATTATAGCAGAAAATATGTGCTTGGTCAACGATATGTTATAATATTTGCCTTTGCTTGGGCGTTAGTTGTTGTTTTTTGGTTTTTGTTTATTAACAATGGATGTTTTATTTTTTTTATTAATATAAAAAAGTAATTTATATTTTATTTTTAGTCACATTTTATACTACTTGTCCACATGTTATACACAGTTGTGTTTTAATTTGTTGTTGCTGGAGTTAAATTAGAGCCTTCAATTGTTGCTGTTGGTTTCGTATTATTATCTAGAATTGCTCTTAATGTGTCTTTGCTTGTTCCTAATAAAAATTTAGTTCCAATAATTGAATAATCTATAGATAGGGTTGATTGTGTATTTAGATTTAAATATCTTGTTTTGTATGCTCCATAACTCCCATCTTTAAAGACCCATGTTGGAACAATTTCAGCTTTTGAATCCAAGAGGATAAAGGATAAATCGGTTGGGAATGTTTTTTCATTTAATGCTAATTCTGCATTGAAGGTGTCTACTTTTGAAATATTAAGGCTTAATCCTGATCTTACAGTATTGTTCTCTGTATAAAGAAAAATAGAAAAATTCTCACTAAGAGTTGCTAATAGGTTTGGTGAGAAATTTAATTTTGATGCAGTTGCAAAAATCGGAAAAGAAATAGGATTATTGTTTTTATCTACAACTGAAAATTGATAAAGTGATCCACCTGGTTTTGTTTTTATTTCATTTGCTGCTGATAAAATCAAATCTTGTATTTCTTTGCTTGTTAGTGTTGCTATATCTATAACTAGAAAATTTGGCTTGCTTGTAGAATATTTTTCAACAACTACTACTGGCTTAATCTCTTCAGCTGGCTTAATTGTCTCAGTAGTTGGTTTTTTTTCTTCAATGGCTACAGGTTTTTTATTACTTGTGACCCAGAAATAATAACCACCCAATGAAAGAATAGAAATAACTAAAATAGAAATAAAAAAAATTATTGCTTTATATGAAGAAGTGCTTGAGTCAGAGACAGTTTTTATTGGTGCTACTGGCTCAGTTATTGCTGGTTTTTCTGTGATAATTTTTTCAACAGGCGTTATTTCCTGAACTGTATTGATTTTTGTTGCTTGAGGTGCTTGCTTGAAAAATGGATTTGGAAGCTCATTGCTAATTGTTTGTTTTGGCTCTATCTTGTTTTCGACTAACCTTTCTTGCATTTTTGGAATATTTTCTGCAACTGGATTGGAAATTTTTGGTGGAGAAAGTAAATCATCAGACATTGTTCTAAATGTGAATTGTTCATTTCCAGTAGTTGTTTGATTAATATCTTCCTTTGTTGATGGTGTTTTTCCTAATTGAGTTGTCATTTTTTTATTTTTATGAATTGAAAAAATAGAAGCACTTTAATGTGCTTCTATTTTACAACAAATCGATGATATTGCCAACAAGCGTCTATTCTTTTGGGGAAATGTTTTTTGCAGTAAGGTTTATGCGTCCTTGATCGTCAATAAGCTTTACTTTAACGGGGACAATATCTCCAACCTTTGCAATGTCTTCAATTTTGTCAATACGTTTTTCTGAAAACTCAGAAATATGAATCAAGCCCTCTTGTCCTGGTAATATTTCAGCAAATGCTCCAAAAGTCATTAGGCGAGTTATTTTTGCGTTGAATATTTCACCTGGTTTTACTTCGTGTGTAAGGTTGTCAATCCATTGCTGAGCCTTTTTGGCTGAAGCCTCATCAACTGAGGTTATAAAGATTGATCCATCATCTTCAATGTCAATTTGAACTCCAGTTTCATCGATAATCTCATTGATAATTTTTCCTCCTGTTCCGATTACATTTCTAATTTTCGAAGGATTGATGTGCATAGTAATGATTCTTGGTGCATATGGAGACATATTTTCTCTATGTGTTGGAAGCGCTTCAAGCATGATTGTAAGAATTTCCGCTCGATTTATTTTTGATTGAGAAAGTACTGCGCTAAGCATGTCAACTGTAATTCCATCAACTTTCACATCCATTTGAAGTGCAGTGATGCCATTTACAGTTCCAGCAGCTTTAAAGTCCATGTCACCATAGTGATCTTCCAATCCTTGAATATCAGTCAAAACTTTGAATTTGTCATCTTTTCCAACAATGATTCCCATGGCAATCCCACTAACTGGGCGAATGATTGGTACTCCAGCATCCATAAGTGACAAGGTTGACCCGCAGGTTGAGGCCATTGATGAAGAACCATTTGATTCCAAAATTTCTGAAACCAAAAGTATTGTATATGGAAATGTTTCTTTTGAAGGAATAACTGGCACAAGAGCGCGTTCAGCAAGTGCTCCATGTCCAATTTCTCTTCGCCCTGGTCCACGCATTGGACGAACCTCTCCCACTGAAAATGGCGGGAAGTTATAGTGATGGATATATCTTTTTTTAATGTCAACTTCCATGGTGTCAATGAATTGTTCATCGCCAGGAGATCCAAGTGTAGTCACTGTCAATGCTTGAGTTTCGCCACGAGTGAAAACAGCTGAGCCGTGTGTTCTAGGTAAAAGTCCTGTTATGCAAGCAATATTTCTGACTTCATTTAGTTTTCTACCATCTGGACGTTGTTCTTTTTCAAGAATATTTTGATGCACAATGTCATCAGAGGCTTCCTCAAAAACTTGTTCAGCAATTTCTTTTAATTTATCTGCCTCTGTTGGATATTTTTCTTTAAGAACAGCATTAATTTTTTCTTTAATGGTTTTCATTTTTTCCTCAATCACCATTTTGTCTTTGTGATAAAGAATTTCTGAAAGATTTTCTGCTAAGTATAGGGCTTTAATTTCAGCTTCAACTTCAGGAGTTGCAGCTAAAAGTGCAGGGGCAGCTTTTTGGCTTCCAACCTCACTTACAACCTCCTCAATGAGCGCGGTGATTTTTTTGATTGCATCATGCCCAAAAGCAAAAGCAGCTACAACGTCTTGTTCTGGAACTTCTTTCATTCCAGCTTCAATCATATTAATTTTATCCTTTGTTCCAGCAATAATAAGATCAATATCACTAAGAGCAACCTCAGTTGCAATAGGATTTAATACAAATTCATTGTTGAGTCGTCCAACGCGCACAGCACCAATCGGTCCATTCCAAGGAATGTTTGAAATTGAAAGTGCTGTTGAAGCAGCAATCATTGAAACAATGGCTGGATCATTTTCTCCATCAATTGAAAGCACAGTAACCACTACTTGCACGTCATTTCTCATGCGTGGATTGAAAAGTGGTCTAATTGTACGATCAACAACACGTCCAGTCAGGACTGCCTCATCTGATGGGCGACCCTCTCTTTTGATAAAACGAGAGCCCTTAATTTTTCCAGCAGCATAATATCTCTCCTCGTAATCAACCATAAGTGGAAAATATCCACCAATTCGTGATGCTCCTTTGCTCATAACTGCAGTTGCAAGCACAACTGTGTCACCATAACGAACAGTTACTGCACCATTTGCCTGCTTGGCAAGTAATCCAGTTTCAATCGTAAGTTCTCGTCCTCCAATTTGAAGTGACCATTTTTTATGCCCCATAGAAATTTTTTCTCATGCCAATAGCGCTGATAATGTAAAAGTTTGCAAGAAGCCGAGAAACAACAGTTGAAAAATCAAAAATAGCTTTAATTTTTCAACTGTGGTTTTTCTGCCTAGCAATAAATAGACAAATCAGTGCAGTAGCAAGGGTTTTTTAAATTAATTTATTAACATCACTAACGTTCAAAATAATAGCTTATTTAGGGCTTTTTGTCAATAAAAAATAAAAAAGAATGATTGAATCATTCTTTTTTATTTTTATCTTAGGTAATTGACTAGTTATTTTTTTCTTGGTTGTTCTGATTTTCCTGTATAAATCAAAAATTTCTTTTTATTTTCAGAAAGGTCAGTGAAACTGTCTAATGATTCTCCAAGTTTTGCACTAGTGCTTTCGCCAAAAGCCATTCCTTCGACACGACAACCAGTGGTGCTTTGGATATATTCTACCAGAGGGATGTAATCTCCATCACCTGAAACCAAAACAATCACATCAAGACTTTTGGAAAGCTTGATAGCATCAACCGCGATGCCCACATCCCAATCACCTTTTTTCGCTCCACCTGGGAAAATTTGCAAGTCCTTGGTTTTGACTTCAAATCCTTGTTTTTCCAAAGCTTCAAAAAATTTCTCTTCTTGACCGTCTAATGTTTTGATTCCATATGCAATGGCACGAATAAAAATTCGCTCACCTACCGCTTCCTCAAGAACCTTTTGAAAGTTCACTTTTTTGCCATACAAAGCCTTGGCAGAGTAATAAAGATTTTGAATGTCAACCAAAACGCCTACGCGTTGTTCTTTTGATCTAAGCATGTAAATTATGTTTATTATTTATTATAAAAAATTTTGTCTCGCCCGTTTCTCTTTTCGGCACGCTCGAAATCGAGGAACTATGATTGCTTCGCTAAGACCTCGCTGTCGCTCGCTATTGCCTCAAAAAGAAACAAGCTTGCAAAATATGCAACATAGTACGAAATTCTTTAGCAATGTGAGACTATTTTTCTTTTTGGCCGATAGCATTCGACAGAAGCTCCCGAGCTTTTGGATATTGAGAGTTCATCCAAAAGCGTGCCAAAATGGAAAATAGTCGAACAATTGCTTACGCACTATTTTAATAAAAACAAAAGACAGGAAAACCTGTCTTTTGAGGATAATTCTTAGCCTTTAAGACCAAGTTCCTTGATGATTTTTTTGTAAGATTTCTCGTTGGTTTTTTCAAGATAAGCCAAAAGTTTTCTTCTCTTTGCAACCATTTTCAGAAGTCCTCGACGAGAGTGGAAATCCTTTTTGTTCTTCTTTAAATGAGAAGTTAATTTTTTGATCCTTTCTGTGAACATTGCAACTTGATATTCTGGAGAACCAGTATCTTTGTCGTGACGTTTCACATCCTTGGTCACCTTCTCCTTTTGCTTGTGTGTGAGTGCCATAGTGTTTGTGTGGCAACATACTCGTTTTGGTTACTTTGAAGCAAAAACTTCAATGAAAGGCCGAAAACCAATACATGCTCAAATATTAATTACCAAAAAAGCATAACACGCATCATTAAAATTGGCAAGTTTTCGTTAAAATAAAAAAGAGTGATAAGTTCACCCTTTTTTATTTTTTATATTGTGCTTAGGTTTATATAACTGCCGATGCTGCAACTTTGTCGCCAGCATGTGGCTTCATTATTCGGACTCCTTGTGTGGCTCTTCCAAGTACTGAAATGCTGGCCAGTGGGATGCGAATGATTTGACCTTGAGCAGAGGTGATGAAAAGGTCTCTCTCAATATCATCAATGTTGATGATATTTGCCCCTGCCAATTTTCCTATTTTTGTTGTTACCTTGGCGGTTTTTATGCCTGATCCACCACGCTTTTGAATTTTATAATACTTTAAATCAGTTCTTTTACCATAGCCATTTTCAGTTATGATCAAAAGCTGATTACCTTTTTGACCTTTTGTGATGACATCCATTCCTACTGCACGATCGATGTTCTTCAGTTTAATTCCGCGAACGCCAGCAGCCCCTCTTCCCATAGCTCTGACATCTGATTCATCAAAGCGAATTGCTTGTCCTTCTGAGGTGCTGATGATGACCTCATCTGTGCCAGTTGTTGGCTGCACCCAATTCAATGTGTCGCCCTTGTCAAGCGTGATAGCAATAAGTCCAGAGCGACGAACATTGTCAAAATCTTCAATTTTTGATTTCTTGACAACGCCAAGAGTGGTTGTCATAAAGAAAAATTTGTATGCATCTGTTTTGTTGTATGGAATCATGGCAGTAATTTTCTCATCTTGTGATAATTGCAAGAAATTAACTACCGCTTGACCCTTGGATGTTCTGGACGAATCTGGAATTTCATAGGCCTTTGTTTGAAATACTTTTCCAGTGTTGGTGAAAAACATTAAATTGTCATGTGTCATGATACTAGTCACTTTTTCAATGGAATCGCCATCGCGAGTAGTTGCGCCAATAACTCCCTTGCCGCCTCTTTTTTGAACTTTATATACATCAGGATTCATTCTTTTGATGTATCCATCCTGAGAGATCGTGATGATTGCCTCCTCATTAGGAATTACATCCTCTTGTTTGAATTCTTCGATTCCTGTTTTGAGAACTTTTGTTTTTCTTTCATCGCCATATTTTTCCTTGAGCGCAATCAATTCGTCTTTCACGACAGCCAAGATTTTCTTTGGGCTAGCCAAAAGATCTTCAAGTACAGCGATAAGGGCAAGTTTTTCAACCAATTCATCTTCAATTTTTTTGCGCTCAAGACCAGCCAGTGTTTGAAGTCGCATTTCCAAAATAGCGGTCGCTTGTCTTTCTGATAGTTTGAATTTTCTGATCAAATTCGCATGAGCCTCTTCTCTGGTTGGTGATTTTTTGATCGTTTCAATGACGGCATCAATATTATCAAGTGCAATCTTTAATCCTTCAAGAATATGTGCCCTGTCCTTGGCTTTATTGAGCTCAAATTGTGTTCTTCTGGTCACGACAATATTTCTATGTACGATATAATGCTCTAAAATAGATTTCAGTGAAAGAATTTGAGGATCAATTCCATCAACAAGTGCTAGCATATTTACATTGAAGTTTTTTTGCAAATCAGTTGCTAGGTATAGCTTGTTTAAAACTTTTTGAGGATAAGCATCTTTTTTGAGTTCAATCACGATTCTCACACCATCCTTGTCAGATTCATCGCGAAGATCCTTGATTCCCAAAATTTTCCCTTCCTTAACCAGATCGGCAATTTTAATGATCAAGTTTGATTTATTGGTCAAATATGTTATCTCGGTGATTATAATGTGAAAGTTGCCAGATTTTGTTTCAATGATTTCTGCTTTTGCTCTGGTTACAATTTTTCCACGGCCAGTTGAATAAGCTTCCTTGATTCCAGGAGTGTTATACATAATTCCACCAGTTGGGAAATCTGGTCCTTTGATAAATTGCATTAAATCATCAACATTGGCTGCTGGATTGTCGATAAGATGATTTATTGCATCCGCCAATTCATTTAAATTATGTGGTGGAATGTTTGTTGCCATACCAACAGCAATACCCATTGTTCCATTTAGCAATAATTGCGGAAGCTTAGCGGGGAGAACTGACGGCTCCTTATGAACACCATCAAAGTTTGGAATAAAATCAACAGTATCTTTTTCAATATCAAAAAGCATTTCCTCAGCAATAGCCTTTAGCTTTGCTTCAGTATAACGATAAGCAGCAGCGCTGTCACCATCCATTGACCCGAAGTTTCCTTGACCCCAAACAAGAGGATATCTCAATGAGAAATCTTGTGCCAATCGAACCATTGAATCATAAACAGCAGTATCTCCATGTGGATGATACTTTCCCAAAACCTCTCCGACTACCGTTGCTGACTTTCGAAACTTTGCAGTTGGACGAAGGCCAGAGTCCCACATTGAGTATAGAATTCTTCGATGAACAGGTTTAAGACCATCACGAACATCAGGAAGCGCGCGAGCAACAATAACACTCATGGCATAATCCAAATAAGACTGTTGCACTTCGGGAACAATTTGGCGTGGTTGAATGTTTTCAGGGACAAAGTCTATTTTTTTTTGAGCAACTGCTTTCATATCATGTATAAAATTTGTCTAAGCTGCGCTTATCCTAATTTTTTTAATTACTTTTTATAAATACTATTACAATAAAAAGTAAATATGAAAAGTCTAATATCTTTTATATTTACTTGAGCTGAAATATTATTTTTTTATTGAACGTTTTATTGTGCCTGCAAATCTTTATAATTTTCAGCCTGTGGAGTTTCGCTTTCACTTGCTGGTTGATATGGCAAAGGAGCTCGCTCTTGGGTGCCCACATTTCCATTTGTGGTGTTTGTTTCTGATTGTCCGTTGTTGATGTCGCCTATTGATGGAAGATCCTTTTTTATGGTTTTTATTTTTTCTGCAACACCATTAAGATCTTGCTGAGTTTTTTCGTCCAATCCCTTGTCCTTGTTTTGAAAAAGTGAGCTCATTGAAAAAATCCAAATAATAACAATAAAGAACATTGAAATAGAAACAGCGCCCCAAACATAGCGCAGGCGTATGTGCTCGGGCTCAAGTCGTATCTTTTCAATTTTATCTGAAATATTCATGTTTGTTTGGTCTTTTTGATTTTTGTACTTAGGAAAAATTAAGATTCGTTATCCATCAAGACAACCTCCATGGTCTTTCCCTCAAGATCTTTTTTCTTGACATTAAATTTTATGGTTTTCTCCTTGGGGCAATTTCCCATCTCGCTGCAAAACTTTGTTTCATTTTCAATATCTGCAGTTGAGCCATTTGTCTTATAATGCATTGGAATGATAATTGCTGGTTCTATTTTTCTCACTAATTCGGCAGCTTTTTTGCCGTCAATGGTAAAATTACCTCCTATTGGTATAAATAGAATATCAACACCATCAATTTCCTCTAATTGTTTTCCTGTAAGCTCTGTTCCAAGGTCACCAAGATGACATATCTTCAAATCTTCTGCTTCAAGAATATAGATAGTTGAGCGACCTCGCAATTTTCCTTCTGCATCATCATGAAAAGAGTCAACTCCAACGATATTAATTCCTTTTACAGCATATTCTCCCGGTGTTTCAATTACAACTGGCTCCCCTTTTAGCGCGCTGATATTATTATGGTCATGATGGTGATGAGAAACAAAGACAATATCGGCTTGTCCTTGCGGTGGCCTTATTCCTAATTCCTTATCAAAAGGATCAAAGAAAATGGTTATATCTTCAGTAGCTCGCCCTCCTGGCTTTGTTGTGAGTTTAAAACAAGAATGTCCATAGTATTGTATTTGCATATTTTTTTGAATTTATTTCTTAGAAATTTTTATATAGATACAGCATATCACGGCAAAAACTTCTTGTCGAGACAATAATAAATAAAAAGTACCGATTTAAAGCTAAATATAAAAAATAAATCAAGTCAGGAAAACTTTCTTCAAGGTTATTTTATAGTGAGAATAAGCTTGCCAAAAAAACAATTATAGTATACAATCATCAAGTGGTTAATTTATTAAGAAAATTTAATAGTGAAATGCTTTAATTTCACGGCTAATTTCTTGATTATTTCCCTTTTTTAAGGGATTTTTTTATAACCAAGTGCTAATAATAATTAAATTTGTAAGTTGCACACTTACTAATCAACACTATGACAACAAAGAAAACAAGTATTCTTGATAAGCTCGCTGAAGAGGTGGACAAAATCAAGGAAGAAAAGCAAATAATCGTGAAAAAAATCAAAAAGATTGTAGCAAAAGAAATGGGTATTGAGGAAATGTCTCCTATGGCAACATTATTGGAGGAAAATCCTGTTAAGATACCTCAAATAGGAGATGTTTTGGAGGGTGTTGTGATTGACATTACTTCAAATTCACTACTTTTGGATCTTGGAGCACTTGGAACTGGTATAGTTCTTGGAAAGGAGATAAAGGACGGTCTTGCTATTGGAAAAGTAAAAAAAGGAGATAAGGTTGGAGCAACTCTTATTGATCTAGAAAATGAAGATGGTTATATTGAACTTTCTATACGGGAAGCTTCATATGAAAGAGCTTGGGATGATCTTGAAGCAAAAAGAGATGGAATGGGTGCTGTCATAACCAAAGTTCTTGATGCAAACAAGGGAGGACTCATGGTTGAAGTGAATGGTATTACTGGCTTTGTTCCAGTTTCTCAGCTTTCAAGTGAACACTATCCACGCGTTGAAGACGGAGATAAAAACAAGATCTTGGAATTGCTCAAAAAATTGGTTGGAAAGGAAATGTTGGTTAGAATTCTTGATGCTGATCGCGAGACTGAAAAATTGATTGTTTCAGAAAGAGCTGCTTCAAGTGAAAAAGAAAAAGAAGTTATTTCTCAATTGCAGGCTGGAGACACAATCGAAGGAGAAGTTAGTGGTGTGGTTGACTTTGGTGCATTTATCAAATTTTTGCCACCAGCAAAAGCTGCATCTGATCGCGAAAGTGACAAACTTGAGGGATTGGTGCATATTTCTGAACTTGCTTGGCAACTTATTGATGATCCAAGAACAATCGTGAAAACTGGAGATAAGGTCAAGGCTAAGATTATTGGTATTGACGATACTCGCATTTCACTTTCAATGAAGGCTCTTGCCAAAGATCCTTGGAGTGAAATTGCTGAAAAATATAAAGTTGGAGACACCGTTTCTGGAAAAATTGACAAAATCAATCCATTTGGAGCATTTGTTTATTTGGACAAGGATATTCATGGATTGGCTCACGTTAGCGAATTTCAAGAGGTTTATCCTGGAAAGAAAATGGATGAAATTCTGCGCGCAGGAGAAGCTTATGACTGGAAAATACTTTCTATTGAGCCCAAGGATCACAGAATGGGTCTTATGATTATCAAGAAAAATAATTAAAAAGAACCCTAGAAGTAGCAGCTCAAAAAAGAACCGTCATGAATGATGGTTCTTTTTTTGTCTGGCATTGCTTTATGCCTAAACAGCGCTATACTTTGTTTATAAAGTCATTATTTAAAATATAAAAAAATGAAAAACAACAAGATTCTTGTTATTAGTGGTCCAACCGGTAGCGGAGAAAGTACGCTTACCAAAAAAATAATAGAACAATACCCAGTCTTTCAGCGATTAATTACTGCAACATCAAGACCAAAAAGAACTGGCGAGATCGATAAAATTGATTATTATTTTTTTTCAAAAGAAGAGTTTAAGGAATTGATTGAAAAAGGTTTAATTTTAGAGTACTCATATATAGAAAATAGAGACACTTATTACGGAACATATTTGCCAGAATTAGAAAAAAAACTTAAAGACGGATACGTTATTGTCAATGTTGATTATATTGGAACGATTTATTACAAACAGCAATATGATGCAACAACTATTTTCATTAAACCGGAGTCGATCGAAAGTCTTGAAGCTAGACTCCAGAAAAGAAATCCCGAAATGACAACGCTTGAGCTTGAAAAGAGGCTTGAAAATGCAAAAAATGAAATCGAAAAAGAAGAAAAATATTATGACAATGTGGTTTTCAATATTGATGGCAAATTAGAAATTGCAATAATTGAAATAGTAAAGATATTAAAAAAAGAAGGGTTTGATATTTAATCTTTATGGCTAGATTTGTAAAAAAAATTCAGAATTTCTCATTTGAGAATAATCTTTGGGAAAAAAATTCAAAGATTATTGTTGGTGTTTCTGGTGGTAGTGATAGTGCTTGTTTGCTAAATATTTTAAATATATTAAAAGATAAGTATAATTTTGACTTGCATGTTGCGCATGTTAACTATGGGCTTCGTGGCAAGGATTCCGATCAAGATGAGGCATTTGTCAAGAAAATTGCTAAAGCATATGACATGGCAGTTTCTGTTTTAAGGCCAAAAAAGTCTCAATACAAGGGAAATTTAGAAAATAGTTTACGTGAAATTAGGTATGATTTTTTTGAAAAACTTAGAAAAAAAAATAATTTCGATTTAATTGCAGTGGCTCATAATCAGGATGATCAAGCAGAAACTGTCCTGATGCGTATCATAAGAGGCAGCGGTCTGAATGGTATTGGCGCTATGCGAGCAAAAAGTGGAAACATCATTAGGCCTCTTTTGGAAACTAGCAAGGCTGATGTTTTGCTTTACATGAAAGAAAATAAATTAAAATATCAAACCGATAAGACAAATTTTGATTTTAAGTTCACTAGAAACAGCATTAGGCATGGATTACTTCCCTATTTGGAGAAAAACTTTAATCCAAAAATAAAAGAAACATTAAGTGGCTGGTCACATATGGTCTCCAATGATTATGACTTTATTGATCGCAATGCGCAATCTTTTGCTGAGCTAAAGCATAAAAATAAATGTAGCAACTTTTTAGTTTCTGAATTTTTCCAGATGCATCCCTCCTTGCAATGTCAAGCATTAAAAATAATTGGAAAAAAGTTAAAGGGTGATAATTTTAATCTTGAAAATAGTCAAGTTAGTGAAATTATTAAGGTGATTAAAAGTGAAAAGAATAAATCACAAAAAGCATCCATTGGAGGCTTGAATATATCAAAAAAAGGTGCTAAAGTTGACATACGTTGTTAAATGTTTAAATAAATTAAAATTAAAAAATTATGGAAAAGTTGTTGAAAAATATTGGCTTTGTTGTGCTGTTTTTTCTTTTGGTTTCGACTATTATGATTCTTTATTCTGGTCCAGCTCAAAAGCCAGTTGAGATTTCACTAAGTGAGCTTGCAAGCCAAGTTAATGATGGAAAAGTAAAAAATATTGCAGTTGATTTGAATGATCTTGCAATTGAGCTTAATGATGGAGCAAAAGAAAAATCAGTCAAAGAGCCACAAAGTTCACTTACCGATTCTTTGAATAACTATGGCGTAGACAAAGAAAAGATTAAAAATGTAAAAATTGATATCAAGCAAGCATCTGGTTTTAGTTCTTTTGCTTCAAACATCTTGCTTCCCTTCTTGCTACCTTTTCTTATTATTGGTGGTTTCATTTGGTTCATGCTTCGTCAGGCACAACGTGGAAACTCACAAGCTCTTTCTTTTGGCCTAAGCAAGGCTAGGATGACAGACCCAAAGGACAAGAATAAGCGAACAACTTTTGCTGATGTTGCTGGAGCAAAAGAAGCAAAGGAAGAATTAGGCGAAATCGTTGATTTCCTTAAGCACCCAAAGAAGTTCATTGCTATAGGTGCAAAAATACCGAAAGGTGTGCTGTTGCTCGGATCTCCAGGAACTGGTAAGACTTTGATGGCTAAGGCTGTTGCGGGAGAGGCTGGTGTGCCATTTTTCAATATCAGTGGATCAGAATTTGTGGAAATGTTTGTTGGAGTTGGGGCTTCACGCGTTAGAGATTTGTTCAAACAAGCCAAAAAAAGTGCTCCAGCCATTGTCTTTATTGATGAGATTGATGCAGTTGGTCGTCATCGTGGAGCTGGTCTTGGTGGTGGACACGATGAAAGAGAGCAAACATTGAATCAAATCTTGGTTGAAATGGATGGATTTGAGGGAACCACAAGTGTTATCGTGATTGCTGCCACAAATCGCCCTGACGTTTTGGATCCAGCCTTGCTCAGGCCAGGAAGGTTTGATCGTCGCGTGGTTATGGACTTGCCAGACATTAATGAGAGAGAGGAAATCCTTAAAATTCACATGAAAAATAAGCCGATTGAAAAGACTGTTAATGTGCGAACTCTTGCTGAGAGAACCTCGGGATTTTCTGGTGCTGATTTGGCAAATTTGGTCAACGAGGCCGCCATCTTGTCTGTTCGTCGCTCAAAGAAAACAATAACAGAGGATGAACTCAAGGAGTCAATTGAAAAAGTAATTCTTGGGCCAGAGAGACGATCTAAGGCTATCAACTTAAAAGAAAAAAATATCATAGCTTATCATGAAGCGGGACATGCTCTTATTGGTTCTATTTTGCCAAATGCTGACCCAATTCAAAAAGTGTCAATAATTGCTCGTGGTCAAGCTGGCGGATATACCTTGTCAGCACCAACCGAAGATAAGAGTCTTCATTCCAGGGCATATTTCATAGATGAATTGGCAACACTGCTTGGTGGACATGTTAGTGAGAAGATGTTTATTGGCGATGTGACAACTGGACCATCTAATGACCTTGAACGTGCAACACATATGGCTCGCGCTATGGTAACGCGCTATGGAATGAGCACATTGGGACCAAGGACATTTGGCAAGAAAGAAGAGATGGTCTTTCTTGGTCGTGAAATAAGTGAGGAGCGTGACTATTCCGACAAGACTGCTCAGGATATTGACATCGAAGTTTCTGGCTTCATTAGTGATGCATATAAGACAGCTGAAAGAATACTTACAGAAAATAAGGTTGTTTTGGAAAAAATTGTAGCTGAATTGCTTGAAAAAGAAACAATCGAAAGAGAGATGTTTAATAAGATAGTTGGCATTGAATTGCCAGCAAAAGAAGAGTCTCTAGAAAAAGAGACTATTGTTTCAGTCTAGTTCTATCTTTTTAATTTGGAGGCTTTATTGATATCATAAAATAAAGCCTCTAATAGTAAAAAAATAAAGCATTAAAATTACTTTTTTGTGAAAAAAGTTCCCTATCTGGATATTTTCAAGGAAGGATTGTTGGTGACCTGGAAAAATAAATTTCTATGGTTTTTTGGTGTAATAATAGTTTTTGCTTCAATTGTGCCAAATATTAATAATATTTTTTCACAGCAGAATGGAAAATATTTTTTGTTTGTTGCTTTTTTTCAAAAAAAGCAACAATTAGTTTCTATGTTAGGCTTGTTTTTTGCAATAGCTAGTCTTGTATTTTTTTTCCTAAAAACATTGGCCACTATTAGTATAACTAAATCACTGAATAATCTTGAGTTGTATCGACAATTAAGTATAAGTGCAATTACGAAAGATGCAATGCTATATTTGTTAAGAGTCTTGCTTGTCGATATTATTTCTGGATTTGCTTTACTTGTACTATTTTTTGTTATATTTTTGCCAGTAGCTTATTTGTTTTCAATTGATGCGCAAATGTTTGCTATTGCGATGGGTGTGCTTGCAATTGCTATCTTTTTAGCGCTAATATTTGTGGTTTTTTATTTGCATAAGTATGCTACCTTTTATGTTGTCCTGGTAAACAAAAAAATAAAAGCGGCATTTGAGCTTGCAAGTAATCTTTTTTTGGCTAATGTTAAAGAAGAATTAAGCATGATCCCCTGTTATTTTGCTGGGATGATGCTTTTTGTCTTTGTTGCAGTATTGGCTGTTTCTTTTTTTGGGTTAATTATTTTATTTTTTATTACGCTTGGTGGGTTTGACTTAAGTGGTACCGCATCTTTTTTGGTGGGATGTTACGTTGCTCTTTTTGCCTCCGTTGTTGTTTTTATTTTATCAATATATGTAATATTTTTACAGTCAATCTGGTTATTATTCTTTAAGCATATAGCTACAGAAAGGATAAAGGGTAATGTGATATTGAAAAAAAATAAAATTGATGCAATAATGACAGAACAGGAGATTGCCTAAAAAGGGTTTATAGCTCAGTTGGTTAGAGTGCTACATTGACATTGTAGAGGTCTGCAGTTCGAGTCTGCATAAACCCACACAAACAAAAAAACACCATATTGGTGTTTTTTTGTTTGTGTATTTTGTATTATTTTGGTATGCAGGTGCCAGCAGGACCACATTTTCCTGGAAAGCAAGCAAGATCACCAGCTGGTGGTTTACATCCTGTTATACTTGGCAGTGTCACACTTACAGATGGTGCTGTTGCTCCAACCTCTAATTTCGTTGCACAATTGTATCTCTTACCATTTATATCAACAGTTGCTCCACTGGCTGCCGCTGTTGCTCCAAGCGATGCACAGGTGTTTCCAATCATTACTGAACCATTGACAGCACCTGCACCGGTGTTTACATTAATACCTCCAGCACTAAATCCTATTCCCCCAACGGCGCTATATCCAGCACTAAAAGGAAATTCATCATTTTTGTTTCGTATCTCTTCTTTTCCCTTACTGTCGGCTGTCATGTAGTTGAATGATCTTGACGCGATGCTTATGAGTGCGCCTTGAACTATTTGAAAACTTGCACCAGCAAGCCCCTCATATGTTTTAGTGTCGGCATTCATAATAACCTGCGTCCCTAATTGATCGACTTGTGTTAGTGCTGAAGACAGCACTGCTGCTGGTTGCGTTATTTTCCCATTTTTATTTTTAACAGGAAGAAAGCCTCTATCTTGAGACATTTCAGCAACCTTTTTGGCTTTTTCTAATTCGAGGTTATATTTGGCAGTTGAGTTTAGTGTGTAACAAGCGACATTATTGGCGCATTGCATGTACGTCATGATGCCTTTCATGTTGCCACTGGCAAAAAGCTGTTTCTGATTCGGTGTTATTTCTGGCAGTGTTGTATTGAAGCTTCTGCCGGCAATGTCTTTTTTTGCTTCACCCACTAAATAAGAGTCTATATTTGGCCCAACTCCCTCATAATTCAGTGAGGATAGTCTTCCTTTGCTCACAGTATTGAAAAAGGAATTCATTTGAACCATGGCCGCTTGCTGTGGTGAGTTGTACATATATTTTCCCCAATCAGTAACAACTCCACCACCTCCTTCACCAATGAGTGCCTGTGTGGCCTTCTGTACTATTAGCAATGCAGCCATCTTTAATCCAGAAAGTATCCAAGAGGCACCACTATCAGCTATTTTTTTAGCTAAGGTTGCTGCGATCTGTGTGAATGTCCCAGCCGTTCCAGCAGTCCCAGCTCCAGCACCAACTGCACCAGCTCCAGCACCAGCAATTCCAGCACCATCCCCAATAACTCCAGTTACTGTTGTTGGAGGATCTAGTCCTACCCATGCATGTACTATGCCCACTCCTTGATTAAAAACTATCGCAAAAAGGATAATGCTCAACATGAAGCTAAAGAGTGTGCTTTTTTTGTACATAATTTATGTTGCTAAAGTTTATCAAAATAGCTCTGTACATCATTTTGGAGAAAATCAGTAGTAAGTTCATTTAAATTTTCTATCTTTTTGAACATTATCATGGCAGCTACTGGGTCATTTATTGGTGATTCTGTATTCCTCATCAATAAAAAGCCACTAAGTAATCTTAAAAGCTTAATGTGTGTTGGCACTAATGTTTCCGGGATAGCAACCTCATTTACTTGACTTAGGAATAGCTCAACCCTGTTGCCCAGGTCTGAAAAATAGGCAAGATCAGGATTTTCAGTACTGAGAGAGTACATATGTTTTTTAAGATCTTCCTCAAATGCTGTCATATCACTATCTGAGGTTATTGACATGGGTGAATTACTTAAAAAAAGATATTGTATCTTTGTTGTATAAATGTAAGCATCTTCCTTTATTTTTGCTTTTTTTTCATTAATACTTAATGATGCGTATGCCTGGTTGATGGTTTTTATTTTTGTGATGTCTGTTTCTGGTAGGTTTTCCCATGTCAGTATTGTTCCTGATTTTTCGGATATTGAAGTATTTAGGAAGTCCTTCATGTCACTCGATGTGACTGCTTGGTTTCCCTTTGAAGCTTTAAAGGTTTTTAGCTCACTTATTAATGAATTTGTTAATGAATTTGTTGAAGATGATGTTGAGAGTGTTGTTTTTTTTGCCGATTGCGATGCTCCAATTTTGGCCCCTGTTGTGATTTTATCATTTGGCGCTGCTATTGTTGGGTCATAGTTGCTAGCAACTTCGACACCATCAGAATATCCATCTCCATCACTGTCTGAGTTTTCAGGGTTAGTTCCATAGAGAATCTCTTCAGAATTAGTTAGTCCATCGCAATCGCTATCGATTGCTTTGTTGCACTGTTTTTTTGTCGCATCTGCGACTTGAGCATAGGCAAAATAATTCCAACTAGCAAGTGAAATGCAGGCAAAAATAATTAAAAATTGTTTTATGTGTTTTATTTTTATATACATAAAAACATTATACTATATTTTTGTTTTTTTGGACAATATTTTTTTAAAAAAGTAGGCAGTTTAATATCTATGTATATTGATATTTAATTATCTTGGTTATTTTTTTGGTGGGAAATAATTAATCCCAGTAATAGCCATAAAAGAATTTGTCCTTGCTGAATATCCCAAAAGTAATGATCAAAAAACATTATAAATAAAAATGATAGTAAAGCGCCTCTTAAATGAATTAATGCTAGAGATTTCCCTATTGCGTCTGTTTTTCTGTTCCACGTGGAACATTCCTCATTCTTAAATGCTTTAATTAGGTAAAAAATGAATCCAATAAAGATAAATATGCCATATTCATTTATAATAAGAGCAAAAACATTATGAACTGGTTGATATTGCCATGTCAATAGGTTTGTATATTTTGCCATGCTCGGGACAAATTGACCAGCTCCGACTCCAATGATTGGATTTGCCAATAATGATTCATATGAAATCTTTAAATAAATGAGTCTCTCTGTTAGACTGTCTGTTAATGCTATTAATTTTATTGCATGAATATTGAAAATTAATAATATTGATATTGCTATTAATAAGATCGTTTTTTTGTATTGTTCCACGTGGAACAATTTGATATTTTTTGTTCCACGTGGAACAAAGATAGCATGTAGTTTATATTTTATATAAAGTAATGCCACCAACAAGCCAAAAAATGCTGATTTAGAAAATGTCAAAAGAAGTGCGATTATTTGAATTATTAAGAATAATTTTGTTATTATTGTTCCACGTGGAACAAATTTGATTAAGTTTTCATTGTCACTGTTCCACGTGGAACAATTTTTTTGCGATTTATTGTATGGCTTAAATTGTTCCACGTGAAACAATCTCAATAATAAAACATATGATATTATTGAAAGTATTAAATGCCCTGCTAGGATGTTTGGATGAGGAAATAATCCGTAAGCCCGTATATAGGCATGATCGTTTATTATTATTTTTGCAATACCGGGTAGTGATTGCGATATTATGCTTTCTTTGAGCCAAAATAATCCTATAGACTTTTGCAACAAGAACTGTGTGATGCCAATAAATGATTGAAATATTCCAATTAAGGCCACTATGAATAGTATTTTTTTTAACATTGTTCCATGTGGAACAATGTTGTTCGCGAATATTTTGTTCCACGTGGAACAAAATTCTTCTGTTTTTGCTTTGGTAATGAGTTTGTGGAATTGTTCCACGTGGAACAATTTACTTTTTGATGATCCTCCTTTTATTTCTCTTTCTTCTATTGTTCCACGTGGAACAATATTGATTACATAAAAATATAGCAAAACAAATTCAAATAATTTTACTGATCTGAATAATCCTATTTGCCAATTAGTTGTCCACATAATCGATAAAAATGAAAATAATACTGCAAATAAAGGAAAATAAATGAAATAATTGTTAATAATGTGTGCATAACTTTTATTTAATAATGCAATTGTTCCACGTGGAACAATTTTTTCTGCATTGTCTGCTTTAATTTTCAATGCTAATTTGAGATATTCTTTTAAATTTTTGTATCTTAATTGTTCCACGTGGAACAATTTATTGGTAGTAAAAAAAGATGTTATGTTTGACAATATTGAATTAATATTGTATAATATGTAAAATAAAAAAGTCAATATGAGCAAGATGTCGGATAGGTAGATGTATACTCCGGTGTATTCATTGAAGAAATTATTGATTGGAAAAAAGTATAAAACTTTTCTAATGGTCAATGTGCTGGTCATTAGAAACAAAAAAAAGAACCAAAGGCTTAGTTTTTCTGATAAATTAGCGTAATTTTTCTTGAATATTTTTAACATATCGACAGTATAGCGCATTTTTGTATAAAGGAAACATTGACCAGGACTATGTACTTGCTATTATTAAAATAATAAGTCTCTTGATTTATTGTGTGGATGTGTGATTGGGGATATAGTTCAGTGGTAGAACATTTGCATGGCATGCAAGTAGCAGGAGTTCGATTCTCCTTATCTCCACAAGATCTCCACAAGATTTTGCTGTTTATTTTTAATTTTTTGCCTCTATAGCTCAATGGATAGAGCTGGTCCGTCCTAAGGACAAGATGTGGGTTCGATTCCTGCTGGGGGCACATTGTAAAACTTATGATTCGTAAAATACCAGTTCAGGTTTTAAATGTGCTAAAAAAACTTCAAGAGAACAAATTTGAAGCGTTTGTTGTTGGTGGATGTGTGCGAGATTTATTGCTCGATAAGATGCCAAAAGATTGGGATATTACAACGAATGCTAAGCCCATGGAGGTGATTGGCATCTTTCCTGATAGTTTTTATGAAAATAATTTTGGAACTGTTGGGGTTAAGGTTGAAAAATTTATTACCGATAATTTTTTGAAAGACGATCGAGAGCATGATGTTGTGGAAGTTACGACTTATCGCATCGAATCAACATATTCTGATCGTAGGCGACCAGATGAGATTGCATTTGCAAAATCATTGTCTGATGATCTTGGAAGGAGAGATTTCACTATGAATGCAATTGCGCTTAGTCCTATTTTTGACAGCAATGGAAGCGCGGTTGATTTTGAAATTGTAGACTTGTTCGATGGACAAAATGACATTGAAAAAAAAATAATTAAAACAGTTGGTAGTGCTGATGAGCGTTTTTCTGAAGATGCTTTGCGCATGATAAGGGCGATTCGTTTTCATGCGCAGTTGGGTTTTCAAATTGAAAGTGATACGTTTGAAGCAATCAAAAAAAATGTGGCTTTTGTTGGTCATGTCGCTCTTGAAAGAGTTAAGGATGAATTGGTAAAGATAATTCTTTCGGACAATCCGGCAGAGGGAATTGATATGATGCAACAAACTGGACTGCTTGAATATATCATCCCGGAACTGGAAAAAGGAATTGATGTTGCTCAAAATAGACATCATATTCACACTGTTTATGAGCACTTAACCTTGGCGTTGAAATATTGTCCTTCAAAAAAATTAGAAGTTCGCCTGGCTGCACTTTTTCATGACATTGCAAAACCACAAACAAAAAGAGGTGAGGGGACTTATGCGACGTTTTATAATCATGATCATGCTGGGGCAAAAATCGTTAGAAAAATTTTGACAAGACTTCGTTTTTCAAATGAAGTTATTGAGAGAGTTGTCATGCTCGTCGATAATCATATGTTCTATTACAATCCAGAAGAGGTGAGTGAGGCTAGCGTTAGAAGGCTCATTAAAAAGGTTGGTCTTGAAAACATGCAAGATTTGATGGATTTGCGTGTGGCAGATCGTCTTGGTAGTGGCACGCCAAAAGCTAAACCTTACAAGCTTAGACATCTGGAATATATAATCGAAAAAGTTTCAAAAGACGCTGTTTCTGTTAAGATGTTAAAAGTAAATGGCAATGATTTGATGAATGAATTGAGCATTGCACCTGGTCCAAAAATTGGTGCAATTTTAGAGGTTCTTCTTGCTGAGGTGATTGAAAGTAGTGAAAAAAATAAGTATGAATATCTTTTGATGCGAGCAGAACAACTGAAAAATGAAGATTTGAAAAAACTTCGTGAGATGGCCAAAGAAAAAATAGAGGAGAAAAAAGAAGATGATGATAAGGAGATAAGAGAAAAACATTGGGTAAAATAACTTTGTTAAAAATGAAAATAAATAATAAAAAAAGAAAAAACTGCATTAAGGGTATTTTATTTGCCTGGCTCTTGCTCTCTATTATTGTTGTATTATTTTCGGTATTCTTTTTTGATGGCCATTCATTGAAAATAAATGTTAATAAATCTATTAATGCCGGATTGTTTTTTTTAAAGAAGAGTCAGTTAGCAAATGGAGAAATAGAGTCCCTTTATTGTGAAAATAGCAAAATGGAAAATTGCAAATTTGAAAGTGCAACTGTTCCAACCATACTCGCCTTGGATGCTTTGTCATATTCACAAAAACAAGATTCGATAGATATCATAGAAAAAGGGGCGCGCTTTGTTTTGAGTCAGCAAGGGGAAAATGGTATTTGGAGTTATTGGGCAATGGGGAGTAAATTTTTTGTAAATCCTGATTTTGATGATACTGCAGTAGCATCTAGGTTTTTTGAAGAAAATAAAATAAAATTCAAACAAAATAAGGAAAAATTTGAAAAAAATCCAAACGGTCTTTATTATACTTGGTTATCCGGAGATGAATTGATAAAAAAAACAGAAATAGATCCAGCTGTAAATGCAAATATTCTTGCTTATTTGAAAAGTGATGATAAAAAAGTTTGTGACTTTATAAATGATGTGGTTAAAAATGAAAGAAGGCGTTTGTTTTATTATCCAGATAAGCAAGCATTTTATTACATTATATCTAAGGCGTATGCAAATGGCGTTACATGTTTAAGTGAGAGTCGTGACGATATGATCAATAAAACAATTGCATTTAAAAAAGAAGATGGTTCATTTGGCAGTAATCTTCAAACAGCATTTTCATTAGCGACATTATTGAATTATTCTTTTGAAAAAAGGGATATCGTTGAATCTGGTGTGCGTTCTTTGCTTAAAGCTCAAAGAAAAGATGGCTCTTGGCAAATTCAAACTTTTTATGTTACTGGAATAATTGATCCAATTTTATATTTTGGATCAGATGAGCTTTCAACTTCAATTTCTATTGAGGTTTTGGAAAGATTTCTAAGGAGTTATTAAAATAAATTTATTTGTAAAAAATAAATAAACTAAAATTATAAAATGAGCTCTTCTGCTGAAAAACTTGT
>JBAXDL010000002.1:0-180233 GCA_037140955.1 bacterium
TTTTTTAGGTTAGCTGATAATGTATTTGTACCCTCATTTGTTATTGTTGGCATATAGTTTTTTTATTGAATATTGTCACTTTTGATACTTATTTATAAAAAATGTATATTTTTCCTGTACATTTCTAATCATACCACTAAGTATCCCTTTATTCAAGCCACAAAAAAAGGCTTGATCACCATTTTTTATCAATGATAATATTCATTAAATATTATAAAATCCCCAATTTAGGGGATTCTATAATATTAAGCCTTTCTCTAATAAAGTTGTACCTCAGCATTGTCATTACTTAGCATGCTTGGAGAAAATTGCAGCTTGAATTCTTTTGATGCCACAGGAACTTCAAATGTTATCCATCCCCTAACCTTTCCTGCTGGATTCAATGTGCCTGAGCTCAATCTTGGTTCTCTGCTATCAGTTATGCCCATATCATATTTGTAGCCATCACTATCAGAAAGTTTCCAATCAAATGGGTTGTAATTGAGTGACTTATCAGCAGTATTGTTTTCATATAAAACCTCTACTGCGACAAGTCTATTTCCCGCCTTTGGTCCAAGGTATTGATTTTTAGATTTAAAAGGATCTTCTAATTTAGTAGCAGTAACTACATAATCGCCCAGCTTAATCGCATCACCAATCTTAAATGTTTCTTTTTCCTTTTGCACCGCTTTATTGTCTGATTGAGTGCTAACGTCAACTTTTTCTGGCTTTGCTCCTTGAGGAGTTCCTGTTGCTCCTGAACATCCAGATAGAATAAACACTGCTGCAAATAAACCTAGTGCTGATAACGATAACTTTACTGTCTTTTTCATATTGTTTTATTAAAAATTATAATTTCTTACTGTTTTTTAAAGTTTCATTTTTTTAATATTAATAATTAATGGATTTTAATATACTTAAAATTATTGATTTTAGATAACAAAGAGGGACAACCCCTACTCAGGCTGTCCCAGTCGTCAAACTAGTCATGCACTTTTCGGAGGTTGCCCCTCGCTGTGCACGACTAGTCCACGAACCCATAAGGCTCGTTTAGTTTGACGACTGGTATTTTGTTAATTAAATATTACAATATAAAGGAACTTTTATCAACCCTAGCTATTTTTTTATGGTGGTCTCATTTTTTTCCAATGTTAATTGCTTATTTTTAAACACAATTTTACTCCGCATGCAGGACAGCAATTCTCGCTTTTCACCCATAGTTCCCTCTTTAAGTATGTACTTGGCGTAAGTCTTCAAATCCACTTCATTATGTTTTTTGATGTCTGCCGTTTTGTCGGCTTTCAGTACATTTCTTTGAAATCGGTTATAACGCGCAACCTCTTCTTCAAACTTATGCTTTAGTCCAATTTCACTGATATGGATTTTGTCTATAATCTTGATAAGTTGATCAATTAGTTCTTCCTCTCGCATGTATCCACATTTACAATTAATGTCTCTTGCTCTCGTGCATCCGTAATATATGTATTTGTGAACATTGCCGTTTTTCTGCTTTTTAAATTTTTCTTGAGCCGTAACCCCTGATCCGCAAAGTCCGCAAGTTAATAATTTCGTAAACGCAAATTCCTTGTTTTCCCTCACAACCTGATCTCGCTTAAGTTGTTCATTTGCCTGATCAAAAAGTTCCTTGGTGATTATTGGCTCATGTCTTCCTGTATACCATTTGCCACTTTTTTCTGGATATTCAAATATTCCGTAATAAAAAGTATTTTGCAGGATGATAAAAATATTACTCAGTGAAAGTGGCTTTCCATTTTTAGTTGTAAAATTTGCTTCATATCTAAGCCAATGGAATATCTGCCGTCCACTCCATTTCTCATAAGCCATCTTTTCAAACATCTTTCTGATAATTACAGCCCGCTCAGGATCGACTAGCACTTCACATTTTTTGTCGCTTCTTTTTTCATTTAAGTATCCAGTGGGAGCAATAGCAGGCCAGAGTCCCATCTCACACCTTGTTCTGAGTCCCCTTTTTACATTTATGCTTCGATTATCGTTTTCAAGCTTTGCCTGCGATCCCAAAATCATCAACAAGAATTTTTCATTTGGTGAATTCGTAAAGCTTTGGCTAAAAGTTCTAATTTCAACTAATAATTTTTGATCCATAAGATCAACGAGCGACCCAAGGTCGCCCGCATTTCTACTTAGTCTATCTGGAGCCCATGTCATGATTCCATTAAATTTTCCTTTTTGAATATCCTTTATGAGTTCATTGTAGACTGGGCGCTCCCCTGAGTTTTTAGCGGAGTGACTTTCGCGTCTGATTTCAACAATATCCATACCATCCCGCTCCGCTATTTGAAGCATTTCTTTGATCTGTGAATCGATCGAGAGCACCTGCCTTTCCTCAGATTCTGTGCTTTTTCGTGCATAAAGACAGTATCTAACCTTGACCGCCTCTACGATCGCCTGTGGGCCTCCGATAGCCCCTATTTTTTGTCCTGTGGTTGTATTATTCATAGCTACCACTATTGATGACGCAACCCTTAAATAAAGTCCAGACCCCTTAAAATCCCACTGGCTTATTCGTAAATACCCTTATTTTTGACCGATTTTCTTCAATAGCTTTC
Organism: bacterium; assembly: GCA_037140955.1. GTDB lineage: Bacteria > Patescibacteriota > Minisyncoccia > Moranbacterales > GWC2-37-73 > UBA12068. The sequence continues at coordinate 2,568 of JBAXDL010000002.1, forward strand.
AAAACAAGATTTGCAAAAGCATCGCTTAAATCATCATGCTTTTCAACGCCAAATCCCGTGAGTTGTTGAATTAATTTCTCAGCGCCTTTTCTTGGAAAAAGCACTTTTCCTGATTTAATAAGATGTGCTGTCATGGACAATCGCATTCTCTTATCTTGTCCGTGAACTTTCACACCTTTAACATTTTTCACGCCGTCATATTTAAGTTGTTCAATAAGTGACGTTTGATATGCTACTTCTTCGATATAGAAGAATGGATATCTTTTGCCGATGCAAGCAAGTGCTTTAATTTGCATAACCGTCTCGGGAAAATTCATCCTTTCATTGATTGGATTTGGATGAACGTATATTTTCATATCAGATCCATAATCATGGATATCTCCTGAAACAATTGCCGTATAATCAGCCGTATCATTTTTTGATATAGCCAAATCAATGCCTATACCCGTATATCTTGGCTCTTTATTTTTCGGTAATTCATCGTAATATTGAATCCAATCTGAATATATTATTTGTCCGTCACTAGGAACAATGCGAAGTAAATATTCCCTTTGCCAAGCAATATCATCACCAGTCTTTTTCTTTTCTTCTTCAATAGCATTGTTGTCTTTGTATTTTCCTTTCCATAAGATCTCGCCGTTTTCATCAATAAGCGGATATGATCTAAATAATCCATTAAGTTTTTCCTCCTCAACATCTTGTTTGATTCGCATTAAAAGAGAATCTTCGTGTAAAAGATTTCCAACAACCACTAAACGTGTATCTCTGTCACCAGAAGGAATGATTTCTCCAGTAAGCCAGCGATGAGTTTTGTCGCGACCCTCACGTGTTCTTGTGGAATTAAGATCTTCAACATCATCTCCAATGATAAGATCTGGGCGATGTTGTCCATGACGCAAACCTCGGACGCTTTGCTCATAAGAAGCAACACTGATGCGAGCATTTAGTTTTGGAAATACTAATGTTGCCATACCCCATTCATCGGAAGATTCCTTGAATGGTCCGAGGTCATTTTTAAGCAGTTCATTATTTTCCAATTCATATTTGATATTTCCCATATGCTGGCGAGCCTGATTTCTTGTTTGCGAAAGAATTACTACAAATTTTTTCTGTTGCTCTCCAAGAATTGCCCAAATAGGATATGAAGTGGTTATGATTGTAGACTTTGCAGAACCACGAAACGCTACAACGAAAAGATTCTTAACAGATGTATCTTCAGTCAGTGCAAAAATTTCTCTTTGAAAATCTGCCGTTGGATATTTTACATAGTGAGCAAAGTACAAATGAAAGAACATAAAGTGGCTTTCTTTGGTTATTGCTACTCTAATAGCTTTATCCTTGATCATTTTATCTATTATTTTTGCTGGCAGAATTGTGTTTTCCATATGATTAAAATTAAATTATTTGTTAGTTACTTTTTTCTTGCCAAGCGAAGCAAGTTTTAACGCTTCTCTGACGATTTTTTGTTGTTCTGGCGAAAGTTTTTCCTGATCTTCTGCTTTGGTCGTAATCTCAACACGCTCTTTAAACTTTTCATGTCGGTGATTTAGCCAAAATCTTATTGCTGAAAAATTCTTTTCTTTGATTAATGATATGAGCTGGCTCTCGCTCATATCATTTACTAATGCTTCGCCTTCAGATAATGCTTGGTTTAATGTTTTACGGAATTTTTTGTCTTTATCTCGCCAGCGATAAACTGTAGCCCGAGAAACTCCAGATTTTTCACATGCAACTTGAACAATTGGAACTTTCTTTAAGTTTTCAATAAATAATTTTTTAATGTTGTTGCTTTTCATATGCGTTTTGCCTTAATGCCAAAAATCTTGTCACACCTATCGATAATTGTTTGACAATATCTAGGATCAAATTCAATCATGATGCATTTTCTTTTTGTTTGCTCACAAGCCATCATCGTTGATCCCGACCCGCCAAAACAGTCATAAATAAAATCTCCAATGAGAGTACTATTAAGAATTAATCTTCGAAGAAGACTGATGGGTTTTTGCGTTGGATGCAATGAGCTTTTGCTTGGCTTTGGACAAAAGATAATTGATTTGTCTTTTGCTTTTCTAAAGGCATGTGTTCCGTGCCAGCCAACTGCAATCAATTCGTGCATTGGAAGATAATCTTTTCTATCAATAACTGCATGATTTTTAATCCAGATCAAAAGTTGAGAATATTTTATCCGTGATTGAATCATGCCATCACGCAAAGCAAAAAGCATTTTGTCGGAATTGAAAATATAGAAAGTATTTTTCTTTTCCAAATGTGGAAGAATGGGAATAATCCAATCTTTGGTGAATTTGGAATATTGCAATTCAGAAACAATGTCGTCGTTCAGAATTTGCCTATCCATTTTCACCTTGCTAAAACCTGCCTTATTCTCAGTGTATTCAACTCCGTAAGGCGGATCAGTGATGACCAATGAGATCTTTTGTTTCCCAATAACTTTTTCCAATAATTTAGAATCTCGAGAATCGCCACAAATGAGGATGTGATCCCCCAGCTGAAAACAATCTCCATAATTAATTAAGTTTTGTAGCTTTTTGTCCTGTAAGTTTTTCATAGCGTTTTATTATTAGATCACAAAAAATAGGTTCTATCTCGACTAGATAGACTTTGCGTTTTAGTTGCTCGCCGGCAATAAGACTGCTTCCTGAGCCGCCGAAACCATCAAAGATAATATCTCCTGGTTTAGTGCATCTTCGGATGGCTTTTTCATAAAGCGTCGGCGGTTTCATGGTTGGATGTTCATATTCATTTCCAGCTAATCTTTTTACTAGCCATATATCAAACAAATCTAAAACATCATCAATGAGTCTGTTTCCCGTGCCAACTTCTTTGTTCATGACTTCGTTCAAGCTTTGCTCATTTTTTGATAGATATGGTTTTCCCTTAACACCATACACGCAAGGTTCATAACATTTGTTGAATGCAACATTTGGTGTTGGATTTTGTCCATTTTTAATCCATAGACAAACCCTCTTATTCTCAATTTCAAATTCTCGATATAATTCTTGTAAAATTCCGATGTATGCCTCATCACACCAATAAAAGTAGTGGCAATTATCATGGGAAATTGTCACTGCATTTGTAAGGCTTTTCCTGAGAAATTCCTTGTAATCCACATCTGTCTTTTTATCTATGGTTTTTCCGCCATATGATTGTTTTCCACCCAATCCTGAATCATACGAAAGCCCTATGTTGTATATTGGATCAGAAAATATCATGTGCGCTTTTTCTTTTTCAAAAAGCTTTTTGATAACATCAAGGTCTGTCGTGTCGCCACAGATAAGTTTATGCATCCCAAGTTGATAAATATCTCCCAATTTTGTTTTTGGTTTTTTGATTTCCTTTAACTCTTTTTCGACGTCAAAATTATCATCCTCGGCTTCAAGATATCCATCCCAAATAGTTGCAAGGTCATCATCACTGAATCCGATGTCCATAAGCATTTCCATGTCAAAAGATTTGAGTTTTTCAAAATCCCAGTCTCCGCCAACCGCATTACTGGTGAGCATGTATTGCTCGTATTCTTTTGGCGTGAGTTTTCTGTTTGGCACACGCACATCGATTTCTTCATTTTCACGACCAAGAATCTGAAGAACCTTAATTCTTTGATGACCAGCGATAATTTTGCCATCAGTGTCTATGGCTGGAATTTCAACCAAATTAAACTTTTTGAGGCTTTTCTTTAAATCCTCGAGTTGCTTCTCGCTAATTGTGCGAGGGTTCTTCTCATAAGGAAGAAGGTCTTTGACTAGGCGTTTTTCGGTACGCCAAACCAGTTTTTGACTCATGTTATTGAAAATTAATAATAAAAAAAGCCCATATTATAGGTCACGTTCAAAAATTGAACATGTTCTATAATATGGGCACGTTGAGGTTAAAAACCTCGTTGCTATATGGGTTGTACCACCCATATAACTCCTGCCGTTAAGCAAGCGAATATTCCATTACGTATGTTTCATGGAGAAAGCCATGTCTTCTTTTAAGGTATGTTTATAGTATAGCATGTTTTTTCTAAAATGTGAAACTTGGCTTATTTTAGCGGTTTTTGCTTTACTTATATCATTTTTGATGTAGACTTGTAATAGGTTAAATTCTAATTGCTTCTTAATATGAAAAGGGTTTTTCTAGACATCTATGAATATTTAAAATCAATAGCCAGAGAATGGTATTGATTTCTTGGTCTTATCCCATCTCTTCTAGATAACATCGCTTTATATCTTCCATCTAAGTATCATTTTATAATCCCATCGCAATATACCTTCGCGTATGCATTAATAGCATTTCCTATTGTATCGTATAGAATTTGGTCTAAAGCAAGGCGAAAAATTAAATCTCCAAAAATAATAATAGACTACGATTTTTCATCTTTTAATATTTGCTATTTGTACATAAAAAACATAGGAAATAGTTATGCGAAAAACATTCAAACTACTTTTACTCCCAATATTGAAGTAAGAGAAAATAATTTAGTAAATGATTCGAATTTTTGCAAAAACTTGAATCAACTCGCACCAGGTCAAAGCATTCGTTTCTTTTTTGGCACATTCACTGAGAAAAAAATATTGCAACAATTCGACATTCGTATAACTTATTTTGATTTGGAAAGTGGAGAAAAATATATTAGTGATCAAACTATCGACCCAAGCACTTTTATTGGCACATCCTCTCAGGTGAGTGAAAGCAAGGTCGTAAAAGAGTTAAAAGAAATTACAGCTAGTCTTAAAAAAATAGCTGATAATGCAGATGAAATACCAAAGGCTATTAAGGCGGGCATTAATATTAGAAATATTAATTTAGAGAATTTATCCGAAAAAGAATTAAGAACTTTGCTACATAACATGTGCTTGCATGGTGCTGATGAAGATTTTTGGTTAAACCCACTTATAAATGACACAAGACAAATAATTAAATGTTTGAGAAATAAGATATTACTTCGGGATGATTTAACCGATGAAGACAAGGGGTTTCTTGAAAAGTTAAACGGCGTACATAGTTTCCAGCCATACCTAGGTAGTGGCAATAAATTCAAAGAAAGCGTTAAAGAGTTATTTTGACTAACTTATTAAGTTCTTAAATAATTGCGCACTAATTTAATCCAAAGTTTATGCCTGAAATAAAATTAGCAACACCGTTAAAGTATAATCACCCAAAAGGAACTGCCATTACAGTCGTTGATCAATATATAAATAAAAGCACAAGAGAAAAAACTTGGTTTGTTGCTCCCAAAATAGATGGCGTCTATTTTGGTAAAGCTGTAAATTTTTTTAATAATGCTATAGAACTCAGAAAGAAGGTGTTTGAAAATAGAAAACCAATAAACCCAACTGATCCAGATCAGGGAAAAGCTTTCATTAATCAAAAGGATGTCTTCGAGTTTTTCACGGAAGCTTGCTCTGGCGTTATTTTATTATTTGCTGCAACAGAATCTCTAACTAATAATCTAATAGAAAGTGCATCTGAACATAATTACAATAAAGATAAGAAAAATAAAATTTTTTCCATTGGAAAATATATTATAGAGCAAAATAAGAATCAACCACTATCCTTGGAGCAGTTATTATTTTTAGGCATAGAAGAAAAATTAAAAAATGTCTTACCGCAATTATATGAATTTGAGTCACCAGCGGGTAAAACTTTTTGGCAAGATTTCAAAACTTTAAAGCAACTGCGAGATGGCTTTATTCATTGTACGCGTAACCATGCTTATGGTGCTGATAGAGGTGTAAATTCTTTATATGCGCAATTATTCGATATGGATTTTGAAAAGTTAGTTAACAACATTGGCGACCTTCTTACATATATAAAGGACAATTGTCAAAGGACTGTATGAAATTAATAAAAAAATCCATACTAATGTCTATGAAAAAGAAAATAGAAATAAGTCTTGTTGCTGTGGAGATTGTGATGATAGGGATTTTAATTTTTTTGGTTACGAGTAATTTAATTGAAATTTGGAATGCCCTTTGGAAAATAATGCTATTTTTTGCATTTGTTTATTTTGCCTATCTTTTCATAAGAATCCATTTTTCTGAGAGAAAAATTCTTGCCTTGTATAAAGAAAGAGATGAAAAAATAGCTGAAATAGAAAAACAAACAGTAGCAATGAATGTTATAGATGGCAGAACCCGAAGAGAAGAATTAAATTTTCAAGGAAAAATATCATCACTCGAAAGACAACGGAAATATGATCTTGAAAAGATTCCATTCTTAAAAAATTAATAAAAAAATATGGGAGAATTTAATCCATACGATCAGGACAATACAAACAGAAGACTTGTCGAAGCTCTTGAAAACATAGCTGTTCAATTGGGACAAATAAAAGATGAATTAAGGGATATCAAGGAGAATATAAGACACAAAGTGAAGATGGAAAACAAATAATATGATAGAAAAATCCGAAATTGAATCAAAAGCAAAAGAATTTGAAATACATGCGGCAAATGTAGAGCGCGATTATGTTTTCGGGTGGATTCTTTTTGGACTTTTTACAATTAGTAATCTGAGAGATAAAATTTTTTTGAAGGGTGGCAATGCGTTGCGTAAGGGATATTTTCAAAATACACGCTTTTCTGCAGATTTAGATTTAGGGATACCAGATGATATGGATCAGATTGTTTTACTTGATGAAATCAACAAAATCTGTGATTTTATTCAAGAAAAAGCGGGTGTTTCTTTTACGAAAGAAGATAATAAAATCAAGGAGAAGTTTTCAGCTACTGAGGCGCCTATTCCTGGGCTGCGAGTTTTTGATGTAAGGGTGTATTTTAATGATTTTTATGGTAAGGCAGAATTGAAAATTAAGATTTCCATGGATATTACTCGATTTGATAAAACGATACTTCCAATTCAAGAAGTTAGTTTGATACATCCATATTCTGATGCTAGTGATGTTGCTTGTAAAATAAAATGCATGAAACTTGAGGAAATTATTGCAACAAAATTAAAATGTTTATTGCAACGGCAACATGCTCCCGACTTATTTGACTACGTGTATTCTATTAAGCTTTTAGGTGGAGAGCTTAACAAAGAAGAAGTTGTTAAAACTTTTGTACAAAAAACAATTTTTGAGAGAAATCCTCACGTTTTAAAAAACATTTTACGTGAAACACCTTTTGATTATTTCAAAGAATACTGGTGTAAAACTGTTATTTGCGCAAAGCAGTTTATATTTGAAGTAGAAGAAGCAATTGAAATATTTATTGCAGATATGGAAACTTTGTTTGGAATTTATCCAGATAATGGTTATGCTCAATTTGCATATTTTGAACCTGAATTAAGAATCCCAATAATGAAAGCCGGAAGAGAGCAAACACTTTTAAAAATTTGCTACAAGGGAGAAAATAGAATTATAGAACCATATTCATTGAAATATTTGCAACGCAAGGATGGGACAGAGCGTGAATATTTTTATGTTTACAATAGAAGTGGTGGTAGTAATCAACCAGGAATAAGATGCTTCGTTCCGGAAAATATAGAGTCAATTGAAAATACTGAGGAAAAATTTGATCCGCAATTTCAAATAGAATTGTCTAAAGCTGGCGAAACACCAGAAAATCCGTATTTATTTGATCCAAATAAGCCAACTCCAGCACCAAGACAAAGGACGTATTCGCCTCATGGAGTCAAAAGATCACCTAGACGTACGTCCTTTGGTATAAGATATGTCTATCAGTGTAGTTTTTGTGGAAGAAAATTTACTAAAACAACTTTTGATGGCAATCTTCGTGAACATAAGGATAAAAATGGACATAGATGCGGTGGAAGATATGGTTTTTATGTTGACACGAAGTATTAAAAAATAAAAAATTGAAGAGAATATGAATCCAGAAAGAGTATCAGTTAAATTTTCGATAGTTATAGCAAATAATACTCACAGAAATAGATCTTTCTTTTCAGAAGAGTGGAATTTAACCATTGGAAGATATACATTCCATAGGACAAGTGAAGATGAAGTTTTAGTCTCATTTTCCTTTGATGCCGTTCTTAAAAAATATGACGAAAAACAACGAATAATTGATGAATGCCCATCGGAATACTTACCAGAGTTTCAAGAATTTGAAGAAGAAATTGAAACTATGTTGGATTTGCTTTCCTTGGAAGTTGGTAGAGGCATAAAAATAAAAGATGAAAGTTTTTTCTTTTCATCAGTTACCTGTATAGATGGCGAAATTAACAATAACCATCCAATAAATCCCTCTAAAACAAGGAGTCTTTATACTCAACTAAGCGAACCAAAAAACGAAAATGATAAGAAAGTAAAATTAGCTCTTCGCTTATACAGGCAATCAGTATCAACAAATGACCCAAGAGAACAAATGGCCAAGCTTTATTCGGCTCTAGAGCAACTATTCTTTGAAGGAAGTGGGAAGTTATTAAACAAAGGCGAAATTAAGCAAGTGAGGCAGGCCATAAATACACTACCGCTCTCCCCAGAAAAGAAAAATGTTATTATAGACAGATCTTGTGATATCAGAAAAAGTCCAAAAACAATGATTATTGAAAATTTTGAGTTAATGTATGAAAATGAGATTATTTCTGAAGATGAAAAGAAGAAGCTAGTTGGAACATGGAATAGATTTAGATCAGCAATAAGTCATGGTGAAATTGTTTCAAGAAGAGATGAGGAATTCGACTTTGTTGTCGCTGAAATTGACACTATTGTAGAAGCCATCCTTACAAGGAGTATAGCCCATAGAATGCAAGTAGATGCACAATAATGTGTTCTGCCGTTATTAAGGATACTTAGTAAATTAAACCAAAATAACATCTTACTGATTTACGTATTTTATTTGATAGTAGTTTTATCTTTTTTCAATTTTTCTCTCATTTCAATCTTCCATTCCCGTGCGCGTATTTTATTTTCTTTATCCCTATGACGATCATAAGATTTTCTTTCTGGTGAATAACGGCATATGAGATGTGGATTTTCTTTTTTTAAAAAAATGTATTCATATGGCTTGCCATTTTCAGCTAGTACAATCCTAGCTTTAAGCCCTCCTAGCCGCACCATTTTAATGGCAGTTTGTGGATGGATATTAAATTTGTCTTTCAGCTGCCACATTTTGTAATGACTATCACGTTCCTCGCATACAAAACCAGGCACAACTTCTTCCTTGACTGCTTTAGCGCACAATAAACATTTTATACCCCATTGATCATACCAACTTTCATTGCCCGTTATCGAACGACCACATAAACTGCAATCATATATTCCATCAGTAACATGAAATCCTCCTGGCTCTTTTTTAAGACGCCTCTTCCTTTGCATGTCTCTTGTTGAAATTTTCCAAAGTAATTCAAAAAAATTCACAAGATTATTAGCTGCTTCGCTGGCTTCAGCATCAGTTAATTCCTTGCCACGTTCTTTCTTGAAAATCTCCTTAAATTCATTAATACGTTCTTGAGATAAGCTCATAATTTTATTTTATAAAGCTTTAACTTTTACAATATAAGACTCCATGTATTTCATTTTTACGAAGCGATGATATCATCAAAATATTCAAGGATTTTTTTAGTATTATTCATTGACATGAAATGTTACAAAATTGAAAATTTCAATAAAAGAATACTGGAACTCAACGATCTTCTTTTCAAGGAGCAACCTTCAAAAATAACCTGCTCATGGATCTCAAAAAATGCTCCGTGCGCCTATCGATTCTTTTGTAAGCATATCCGCAATGATGTTGGAGATATTGATTGGGATAGAATTGTTAGTCATTTAGATAAGAATTTTCAAAAAAGATGGACTTCTGGTTATTGCAAAACAAAAAAGCAATGGATAGCATTAAAGTGGTATCGCAATAAGAAGGAGGTTAATCTGGTTATAAGGAAACAGAAACATAAGCTCTATACATTTTTATCACCTCAAGACACTGATGACAGAAGAATACGAAATGCTATCACTATAGCACTGGTTAGAATTTCACAAAAAGGTAACCTATCAGCTAAGCAAGAAATTATTTCACTTCTAAAATACACAGTCAGTTATTGGATTGAATGGATACCATGCTTATCGCCATGGAAAGGATATGAATCAGAAATTGAAGATCAACTAGAAACTTGCATTCGAAGATATAGATTCACTGGATCCTTTATGACCTATCTTTTCTGTAGCCTTGAATATAGAGGAAGAGGTCTAAAACGTCTTCATTTATTCTCATTAGACGACCAAATGCCCAACATGGAGAAGCGCAGAATTGAGAATGTTGTCAAAGACCCCGAGACCAATCAAATTTGCATTTATAAGCCATATTAGACCATAAATGATACAGCGGTGTGTCTCAAACGGCAAAATGAGACACACCATGTCTCGTGTCTCATTTGTCTCATTTTACCCTAAAAGCCCAGACCTAGAGGCCTCAAATCGATATATCATGAAACCATCAAATAATCCCTCAACTGCCCCATCCTCAAAGGTTCTAGACTGAGATGGTCAACTGCGCACAAAACCTTATTAATTAAAAAAATACGTAACTAATTACGTATTTTTTTAATTTTATATATTTTGACAATATCGAACCACAGATGTATTATATAAATATAATAATAATGGTTTTTATATGATTAAAAAAAATGAAGAAAAAAAAGCAGCAATAGATTTGCGCAAGAAAGGATTCTCATATAATGAAATTCTTCAAAAAATTCCGGTTGCAAAATCAACACTTTCTGTTTGGCTTCGAGATATTGGAATTGCAAAAAAGCAAACCCAAAGATTAACAGAGAAAAGAAAAGCTGCACAACAAAAAGCTCACCAAACTTGTCGGAACAACAGAATAAAAAAGGAAATGAAAATCATCACACAAGCAAAATCTGAAATAAGAAAAATCTCACAAAAAGAACTCTGGCTTATCGGAACTGCATTGTATTGGGCTGAAGGTTCCAAGCAAAAAGAAACTAACGTATCCCAAGGTGTATCATTTGGAAATTCTGATCCACGGATGATCTTACTGTTTCACAAATGGATGCATGAGTGCTGCAATATCCCAAAAGAAAGATTTGACTATAGGATTTACATACATGAGACAGCCAACATTGAGAAAGCTAAAAAATTTTGGAGCAAATTATTAAATGAGTACATCGAGAAAACACATCTCAAAAAGCACACTCCAAAAACAATTGCACTACATGCAAATAATGATTACAATGGATTACTAAGAATAGACATAACAAAAAGTACTGATCTGAACAGAAGAATAAAAGGATGGATATTAGGGATAACTGAAAATTTAAAATGAATAAATGTTTTTTTCCGAGGGAAGTCCTTAGCTGTGTCCAAAGGTGCTGCCCCAAACAAAGCGGCTTGTGAATTGTCCAATGACACCAAGCCGCTTTTTATTTTGCAAAAATTATTTCATCAATAAAATTTCAAGCTTATCAAACATCCCATTCCATCCTTTTTTCATGTCATCAAGTATGGATTCATCATGAGGATTTTCTCCAACCATCTTCATTTTCGTAACACCATTGTCAAATGTTAGACTAAATTCTACCAATGCTTCTACTACTTCCGTTCCACCCATTCCATAATATGAAGATGGAACAGGCTCACCTTTTGAATCAGTGAACGTATCCAAGAAGCTCAGAAAAGTTGGCTTTTCAATTGTTTGATAAACTCCCCTACCCCAAAACTCTTTGCCATTCGAATCTTTAAAACAATATCCAAACACCCCACCTTTTCTTAGATCAACAGAAAGATGTGCTGACTCCATGCTCTCAGGACACCACCATTTTTTCAATATATCTTGCTGAGTTAGTGCCTCCCAAACTTTTTCTATCGGAGCAGAAAACAAGCGCTCTATTGTTATTTTTTTCATATGAGTTTACTTAAAAAAATATTAATACTTTTTCATTATCTACTAAATTATTAATATTAATACAAACTATTTACAAATTTGTAACATTATCACATTTTAAGCTATTGAACACTTAATCCTGATGGTGCAGCAGGGGCCACAACATCAGCTCCAGTCAAAACGTCATGCCAATTTTCTGGCAAAAAAACTGAATAAACCTCATTTGCATTGGAAATTTTAGGCAAGCCAAAATTAGCAGTCACCCACACTTGTGTTCCATCAAAATTAAGCGCGCCAGAACCTTCCGATCTGTAGTCATAAGTAGTATTAAAGGTTGGCGAAACCCTCCATTCTCTTGGAGCAGGAACAGCATCAAATGCTTTGATTTCCATAAAAATAATCTGATTAGCAAACCATGTGTCAGAATATCCCGCAGCTGTGTCTAAAAGTGCCCACCCTCTTTTATTTTGATCATAAACCTTGCCAAAATGAACACTAACTGGATATGAAGAATCTCCAGATTTTGAAAAAGTAGGATAAAGTCTTGCAATCTTGATGCCACAAGAAACCTTGTTTGAAGCAAGCGTACTTATTAAGTTGCATGCAGCTGATGTGCTTGAAGTAATATCGACTGATTCAATATAATCGTTCCCGCTATTTTGAGAAACAAACATTTCTTCACCACCAAGCCCCCAGGCCCACCCGGAATGTTCTTCTGAATTTCCAATTCTGAAACATTCAGAAAAATCTTTACTGCATGCTTTCGGTCCATCTGCAATAGTGCCGAGATCATCAGGCCTACTCCCCCAATCAGCAATTACTGTTTTTGTATTAGGATCTATGCCTCCAGCTAATTGAACATAAATAGTATTAGAAACATTATTTACGGTGTATTGATTTTCACCAACAATATCGAGCGAAGTTCCACCTGTACCACTACCAACTTTCACAAAACGAACCCCATCAACAGAAAATTTACCAAAAACACTATTACTACTTGTCAGCGCCTTATATCCAGTAAGCGACCAAATATTTCCACCAACATTTACCCATGTACCAGACAAAACAGATGGATTACTGGATGCACGCCCCCAGTCAACAATGGCTTTTACGCCCAATGGTGATGATTCGGTCATGTTCGGAGCAGGAATATAGGGATAAGCCTCACTTGGCGTGTCATATACCGTACATACACCACTAACACCAGCACAATCTCGTTGAAAACGTCCAACCAGACTGTTGGTTGTTTTATCATAAACTATTATGGCATATCGCTTGTAAGTAAGAGCAGTTGATAAATCATAAGATGAATGATCATATGGTCCTCGCACTTGCCAAGTCCAATATCGTGAATCATTAGAAGAGTCACCCTCAACATCATTCAGAATCATTGTGGAAGAATACCCACCAGTTGGATATGTCCCGCTTAATGGAAATTCAACTGAAAAATCATGAATCAAAACAGGAACCGATTGAACCCCACTTACAGGATCTATATCGACATAGTAAAAACTTGTAGCAACATTTTCACCACTAGCTGCTTGTGAATTAGGAATTGAGTGACCAGTAAAATACAAGCGATATGGATGATCACCTGAATAATCCCAACGCACTTCATTGACTTCCCCCAACGCTTGCGATTATGAGCCAAGTGATGGCTTCATGCGCAGCGGTGGACCACTAACACCAGTAGCGACTTCATTACTTGAAACTCTGAAAACCCAAGCACTGGTAGAATTATCACCATGAACAAGCATGAATTCATTTGTCACATTAACAGGTGTAAATCTTGAATATACAACAAGTGAATTTAAGGAATTGTGATTGTTGTAATCACCGGTAAGTTGCGCATGATCAGCTCTGCGAATCGCACTTGAGCCATAGGCTGCAGGAGCTAAAACAGGAGCCCCTATTGTCGGATGAGACAAGCTCCAATTTGTAACATCACTTATTGGATAATTATTATTATCGTGAGGATAAAACAAATAATTTGAAGTTCCCGATGCCAAAACATACTCGTGAGTCATTGCAACAATCACAAGGAAGCAAAATATTTTAAGAATTTGTTTTTGTATTTTATTCATTACACATTCATCAATTCTAATGCAGAAAAGTAGCACAAAATAATATCTTTAAGTATAGGATAATTATAACACATTGTCATTAAAATTTTTTTATTTATTAAAAAAGCAATATCTTAATAATTTAAGAATAAAGCAAAATAAATCAACACTCTTTTTTTAAATATATTTGGACAAGAATGTGATATTGTCCTATTATTAATAAATAAGCTTTCAAAAAAAATAAAAGAATATGGAAAAAATAAAAAAAATTAAATTGATCATCGCAACAATCGTAATAATCGCAATAACAACAGGTGTCGCTGTTTATTGGTTCAAATATAGACCAAAACAGGTTCAACAAGAATGCAAAACAACAGCAAAAGAATTTGCAAAAGCAGCATTCAAAGCAAAAGCAACAACAGAAGAAACAAAGAACAATCCTCAATTCAAAAATGCTGCAAGCGGAAACGTGTATTTGCCTGCTGATTATGGCTCAAGCTACAAGGAATGCCTATCAAAACATTGGGTTAAGAATTAAAATATTTATTATCTTGGTTATAAAAAAAGTCATCCTGCAGAGGATGACTTTTTTGTATTATATCTAAATTTCAAAAAAACTATTTCTTGCCAAATGCCATAGCAATAACCTCAGGAGAAAATCCTTGTGGAACTTTTCCAGTGTTGGCATATTCATACAAAACAATCTTAAAAATCGTATCAAGAGTTGAGGATATCACCATAAGCGCCATGAGATATAGGACAAGCAAAGCAGAAACAATACCAATAACAATAATATTTTGAACAAATAAAGCTGCCACAAAAACCGCAATTCCAATTACAGATAGCAGCATGAAATACAATCCAACACCAATATTAATAATCACAGCCTCACCCCATGTTTTGCCAATTATAGAAGCAGATTTTTTCAAAGAATCTTTAATGGAAAGTTCCTCACTAACAATAACGGGAACAACAAAGAATGTTAGAATGCTCCAAGCTGATCCCAGCAATGAAACAATAATTTTTCCCAAAAGCTTAGATCTTTCAGCTATAAACCTAAGGATAGTCCCAACTGTGGCAGAAATAAGTGCCCAAACAACAATTTTTCCAATGTGTCCAATAGCATTATTGAAGCCATCAGAAAATGACAAGTCTTCACCTTTCATGCGACCTTGCGCAATAGAAACCACTCCTGCCTGAAAAAAGGTAGCAATTGAAATACTTACAAAATAGAGAACGAAAGTTAGTGCAATTTCCAAGCCACGAGCGGTCACATCACTATTTAGCTTGGCTATATTTCCACCAAGTGCCAAAAAGAAAAATGCCACCAAGATCAAGACGAAGCAAACTACATTTGTGATGACAGAAAAAATTGGAAAAAGCATCATCTCCTTGTCTTGCTTCAAAATATTCCAGCTTTCCACAACAAGCATCTTGCTTGCCTTAAATTTTCCAATCTTAACCTCTGGCTCAATTTGCATTTCTTGAATTGCCTGTTGCTGTTGCTCTTCCATATTTTTTTATTTTATATATTAATTTATATATCTTACAAAAAATGCTACTTTTCAATCGTAATTGTTGCAAAATCGGCAGGTTTTTGTGGTTGAACTATAAAAGTTTTTTCAATAGTCCCCTCATCACTATTTTTCACGCTCACTGTAAGCACTTTGGCTTGATCATATGCCAAAAGCTCCACACTAGTCTCATCACCAGTGCTTTTTGTGCCATATCTTTTATAGTTAATTTTTATTGTGTTCTCTCCCCTGTTTAAAACGAAACTTTGTGCAACAATTTCAGGAATACTTATTTCCCGTTGAATACTGTCAGAATTGAACAATTGCGCAAAGAAACTTCCACCCTTGGTGATGTTGGCACCAGTCTGCTTGCCGTTTATTGAAACATCCAGCAAATATCCATATGCCTTGGCATTTATAATCATATTAATTGGGTCCTTGTCGAAAGCCTTCAGTTGCTTGCTTAATTCATAAATCTGTTCACCTATTTGTGCGTCAGCCTCAGATGGATCTCCCGTGGCAGCTCCAGCGGAAAGATTTTTCTTCAAAACATTAACCTGATCAATAATATCCTGTGCGGTTAATTCTTTTTCATTGTTCTGACTTTCCTTAGGCACCAAAACTTGTTCTTGAACATTTTTTTGCACTTGCACTGGTTGAACTTGCACCGATTTCGATGCTTGATTTTTTTTGAAAACAAAAAGAGCAAGCACAGCAAGAACCACAAACAAAACACCAGCCGTCGCAACAAGACTCACCATCACAACATTTCCTTTTTTGTTTTTCATATTTTTATCAAAATTAATCTTATATTAAATTTCCCAATAACTACAAATAATTATATCACACAATATCAAGTTCAATGTAAAACAAATTTAAAAGGGATTAAGTCTTTAACTTAATCCCTTTTTGTTTTTTGCACTATCTGCTTAATCCATTTTTTCAAGTCTTGCAATTTGATTTTCAATTTTCTGACAAAGACCCTTCAAGTCCTGCATGATGTCAAGGAAGTGACCACCACTCAAATCTTTGATTGCCTCAACAGAAAGCTTTTCAAATTCATTCAGGCTTTTTTGCATCGATTTGATATTATTACTAATGTTTCTTGTGGTCAGATCAGCATGAGATTTCAATTCTCGTCCGCGGCCCCTTGGAGCATGTCCCAAGCCGCGTTTTTCCGCCTCACCACGCAAAAATCTTGAAGCTTCATTGGGATGAATTTTGTTCCCACCTCTTTGCGCAATTTCCTGCTTCAGAGCCTTGAGCAAAGAGACTTGATCATCTTTTTTGTATGACGCAAGTTGCAAAGCAGCACCTTTGTCGAATTTTTTTGTGACAACCATGGCCTGAATTTCACGATCAAGTTTCAAATATTTCAAAATATTAGAAATCTGAGCAGGATGTTTCCCAACCAAAGCTGAAAGCTCTGATTGATTCATTTTTTTCTCATCCATGATTCTTTTTAGTGCAAATGCCTCTTCAATTGGCGACATATTTTCTCTGCCAAAATTAGTAATCGCACTTGTAACAAAAATATCAATGCTGGACATGGGAGGTTTGATGAAGCACGAAACAGATTCAATTCCAGCATGTTTGGCAGCGCGCCAACGACGTTCCCCGTCAACAATCATCACACTTTTTTCATCATCACATTTCACCACCAAAATTGGCTGCTCAACATCATCCTTTTTGGCGCAAGATTGCCCAAGCGATTCAATGCTCAACTGATCGAAAAATTTTCGTGGCTGATCTGGATTTGGTTTGATTAGGGTCAATGGCACTTTCACAATACTACCAATCTCAGCTTCTTTGATCATTTTGTGCATAAAAACTCCTTTTTTTGATTTTTTTAACAACAAAAGACGCTTTCTGCTTGTCAGATAGATTATTTTTACAAAGAACATATCTATCTTTTTTAACACCAAATAAGATAAAGGTCAACAAAAAAGCCACCTGCAAGCAAGTGACTCTTGAGGAAGATTTTTCAAACTTATTTCAAAACAAAACTGGTCATTGAAATGCTGCCATGAGTAATCCCCTTGGCAAAATATTCAACTTCATCATCCTTGTCTTTTGTTGCCAGAACATATAGCAATGGCAGATAATGTTCAATGGTTGGCACAGATAAATATGATTTATTGTCCAAATTTTCAACATCAATCAATGACTTGTGATCATTTTTTGCAATCAATGTCAAAACTTTTTGCTCAAACTCAACTGCCCAATCAAAAGGTTTTGCATCTTCTTCATATTCAATCTCCCTCAAATTATGCACAATGTCACCACTGCCAATAATCATAATCCCCTCTTCTCGCAAAGGAGCTAAGGCCTTTCCAATGTCATAATGTTCTTGTGTTGATTTTGAATAATCCAAACTCAATTGCACAACTGGCACATCAGCTTCTGGAAAAAAAGACAAAAGAGGAATCCAGCCACCATGATCAATCCCCCATTCGTTGTTAATTTTAACATCAACAATAGGAGCAAGAATTTTCCTGACCTTTTCTGCCAATTCGAAAGAGCCAGCCACTGGATATTTCAACTTATACAATTTATCTGGAAAACCATAAAAGTCATAAATCTGCTTTGGCTTTTCAAGATCAGAAACTGCAACATCCTTGATGTTCCAATGTGCAGAGATAACAATAATTGCCTTAGGCTTTGGCAACTTCTTGGCAAATTTTCTCCAAGCCTCATTGTAAGCATTATCAACATCAGCAGTCATAGGACTTCCATGTCCCACAAAAATTGCTGGCATTTTTATTTTTTTGTTCAATTTAAGTTCAATCATACCAATTAATACGCACTGCAAAGCCTTTTTATTTCCTATTGACACAAAAAACAAAAAATAGTACCATTTATCGTCTGAGCATGCTCGGGCAAAAAACAAAGGAGGCCAAAAAAATGGCAACAATGGCAACAAGAGAAGGCAAAATCAGCAAACACCTCAAAAAAAGCATCTGCCCATGGATACCAAGAGATTTGGAGCCAGGCACAAAGGTTTTCAGGTATTCAGGTTGCAAATATGCAATTTCCGAAGGTAGTGGGATTCACATCTCGCTAACACAGGAAGAGCCAGACTTTTTTGAAGTACCAAAAGGATATATCTGCTGGGATCAAACTTGATCCTAACAGAAAAATCACCCACCCTATTTTCAGATCAAATGATTTGAAAATAGGGTTTTTTATTTCTATAAAGCCATAGAGCTTAGCTATCTTACTTTTTGGCCAACAGAAACGAGAGTTTCTCTTGAGCTTTTGGATATTGAGTCTTTCATCCAAAAATGTGCCAAGAAGAAAGATAGTTAAGCTCTATAGCAAGTAATAATTGTAATAACCCTTCAATAATGCTAAGATTCAAATACTAAACAAATTATTTAATAAATATAAAAAAATGGATGTAAAAAGAGTAAGAAAAAACATAAAAATAACACTATTAGCCACAGCAATTGTAGTATTGTTTCTTTTCGTCAAATATTACAAGGCACCAGATTTGACCAGCTCTGCCAATGCAGATCTTCTTGCTCAATGCATAAAAGCTAATGGTGCTAAGTTCTATGGAGCATCTTGGTGCTCACATTGTCAAAATCAAAAGAAGCTTTTGGGAAATTCAAAAAACATACCGTATATCGAATGCTCTGCTCCAGATGGAAAATCACAACTTCCAATTTGCACAGAAAACAAAATTGAAGGCTATCCAACTTGGGTTTTTGCAGATGGGACAAGACAAAGTGGTGAAATTTCGCTAGAAGAATTAGCTAAAAAAACAAATTGCAATCTCTTATAATATGACAGAAACAGCAAACATCATACTCTCAGCATTAACAATGCTTGCACAAATTGCGATAGCTCTTATTGTAATTCAAACACTTTTTCCAAACAAAGCAATCGCAAAAGCAACCAACATTCTGATCAATGAACATAATGCAATTTTGGCAGCATTTGCAATTGCACTGCTTTCAACAATTGGAAGTCTTTTCTATTCTGAAATTGCCAAATTTCAGCCATGTGAGCTTTGTTGGTTTCAAAGAATTTTCATGTATCCACAAGTGATCCTACTTGGAATTGCACTGGCAAAAAAAGAAAGCAAGATAATAGACTACAGCCTGGGACTTGCTAGCGTGGGAATACTTTTCTCACTATATCAAAATTTTCTCATCTATACTGCCAGCAAAAGCTCAATTTGTGGAATTTCAGCTGTTTCATGCACAACAAAAGTAGTGCTAGGACTTGGATATGTAACCATTCCACTTATGGCGCTCACAGCTTTTTCTTTTATTATTGCGATCTTTCTTTTGACAAAATTTAACAAAAAGAATTAATGAATTTCTTTTTTTAATTCTTTCTCAATCAATTCTTTTGTTTGCTCAGGCGTCACTGAAACGATGTGCAGATCAGCAAAGGTGTTTAGCACTGTAATGTTTTTGAATTTTCTTGGCACGATCTGCCAATGCAAGTGAGCAATTGAAGCTCCTGATTCTGGCCCAGTGTTGAGCCCAACATTGAAAGACTCTGTGCCAAAAATTGCACCCAAAATCTCTTGCGTCTTTGCAAGAATCAAACCAAATTCTTGCCACTCCAAGGATGTCACATCTTTTATTTTTTCAACATGTCTTGTCGGAACAATCATCACATTGCCATCCATATATGGAAAACGATTCACCAAAACTTTCCAATATTTTCCAGCCAAACCTTGGCACTCCAGTGTTTCATCACTAGCGCAAAAAACACATCCTTTGTCATCTGAAAAAGTCCGCTTGTAATTTGCTCTATTTTTATCTAAAATTCTCATAGTGTTAAATGAATAATGGTCGTCTCATGAGACGACCATTATGTTTTTTTATCCAGCAATAGATCTCTTGATTATTTTTGTTGTCGAATCTTGTCTTTTCGATTCAATCTCGACTACTCTTGCTCCAATACTCTCAAGCACACAAAGGCGCATTTTGTCTTCCCAAATTGTCACATGCGATGTTGGTGATGCAACATACACATCTGGCTTAACGGCCCTGATCAGCTCATAGTCGCAATCAAAAATTGTTACCATTCTTACAGCTGAAAAACCTGCCAGAGTGAGCGCTCGATCATTTTGATCACGAATTGGACGACTGTCTCCTTTGATTTTTTTGACAAATTGGTCACTATTGACCCCAACCACCAAAAAACCCAATTCTGAAGCATCCCAGAGATATTCCAAATGTCCACCGTGTAGCAAGTCAAAACAACCACTAGTTAGCACAATTGTCTTTCCTGCCTTCTTACGAGCCTGACAAATTTTTGACAAAACGTCCAAAGATGCTGCCACCTTGTTTCTTGGATGCATGATGATCCCCTCCTGCTAATTGAAATGAGCCTGCTTGCAATTAGTATACTCCCAACATGCAACTTTTGGCAATATCAATGCAGATAGCAAAAAAGAAGCACTTTTTACGATGCTTCTTTTCGAATATTTTAAATATGGACTATTGCATGTGGTCACATTTTCCATCACCATTAGCATCAACAAAATTACCCCCCAAATTTTGCCCTTGCTTAGCTCCATGCATCCCCCTTCCTTGTCCTTGTCCCTGTCCACACTGACCACCTGCAGCACATTGACCAAGTTGTTGACCCTCTTTTGCGCCACCAATTCTTCCAGCACCTTGAGCGGCAAACACAGATGCCCCATAGGCTCCAACACCAACTACTGCCAAACTTAAAACTCCAAAAACAATTCCTTTATTAATCATATTTTTTTACTTACTTATTAATTGCTGCCAGCACAATATAAAACGTATTAGCAATTAAAAAGTTTTCATTTTTAATTATCTACCCATTTGACCGCGACCACCACCCATCATTCCTTGACCCATGCCATTCCATGGACGAATTTCTATTGCTTGAAAAACATGCTCATCAATTTTTGTTCCAATAATTTTGATCATTTGCCCATTTGAAATTTCAGCCCTTGTTCTGATCAATGTTTTCTCATCAATTTTTATTTCCCATTTTTTTCCTGAAAAATCTATCAACTCAATGTTGTCAGCAGAATAAGACGAAATTGTTCCAGACAAAAAACCTCCAGCGGGATTTGTCCACTGTGATTCTTTGGTGACCATCATGTGCTGTCCATAAAATGGAACACCATTAGTCATCATATTATTAAAATTTCTTCCAAGGTTCAAATATGACAACAGTGCGCCAAGAACAACAATGGCTCCAAACGTAGAAACCAAAATTTTTGCAAAACTAAAGCGATAGCCCATTTGGGTTTTTCTAAGATCGAAAAATGCTGCAAATGCAATAACCGCCAAAATAAAAGCCCAAAAATATGGAAAAATAGACAGAGAATAACTGAAGATATTTTGATGAACAAAGCGATACAAATCCCAGTCCAAACTAGACATCAAATAAAATGCAACTGAAAATGAAATTCCACCAAAAAAAACAATCAAGCCAAACAGCAGCCATGTGGAATATTTTTTCACTAAAAATTTCCATTTTTGAGTTGGCTTAATATGCTCTTTCTTGATTTTTCCAATTGTATCTTTGATTAAGTTATTCATATAATTAAAAACAATTAATATTCTCTCGTTTCATATTTGTGTTTAGCATCTCCTTTCCCCTGGAAATAAGTGTCGCCACTGAACCCTTTGGTTTTTTCAAAATATCCATAATCTCCTCATATTCTTTTTCCTCCACAAATCGCAATATCAAAACTTCTCGATATTTAAGCGGCAACTTGGCAATGCAGCTTTTCACTTTTTCCACACAATCCTTATTAACAATATCCTTTTCAATATGCACGCTGGCGGTAATGATCCTCTCCCATTCATAATCCTCCAGTGAATTTGTTTGTGGTCTGGAACTTGTTTTGCGAAAATAATCAATCACATGATTATGTGCAATGCGATATGCCCAACTTGAAAATTTCAACTCTTCGTCATACTCATTAAGCTTTTGATAAATCTTAATGAACACCTCTTGCAACAAATCTTGTATGTCATCATTTCCCAACTGCGTTAATCTGCGAATATATCCAAACAATGGCGCCTGATAGCGTTCCATCAAAAACCCGAAATTTTCAGGATCATTCTTGGCCAATTCAATTAATTCAGCATCAGATTGCTGATTTTCTTCAATCATAAATCCTTGCTAATGCAGATATAATACGAGTTGGGAGCACTTTTGTTTTCAAAAAAAGACACAGAAAATCCATGTCTTTTGTCCGTAAGGATTTTTCAAGCCAGCTATTATTTGCTATTGGTGTTTATGCCTAGCAATTTGTACAGTCCACAAAAACCAGTAACAGCAGTTACGAGGGCCACAGCAGCAAGAACATAAGAAACGGTGCTCATGGTTCCAACAAAAACAAGCTTGCCAAAAGCAAAAAACACCACAGCAACAACAGCCCTAATTATTCTATCTACATTTCCTTCATTTTTCATATTTTTTTTATTACATCAATTAATACAAACCTATTTATATAATAACACTAAAAAACTTCCCTCAAAAGTTAATACCACCTAAGGCAAATTAACTTTCAACTAAATCATTATCCCCTCTTCAGGTAAACCTTCACAAAGCTACTTTTCAATTCAGCCGCCTTGGCTGGCAAAGCCTCAGGATTGCCATCTTGGGCCAACTTCAAAACAGCATCCAAATTAGCCCTTATTGCTTGAATCTCTTGATCATTGGCAATTTGCTCAACAGCAACAAGCTTATCACTAGCCACTTGATATTCGCTAATCACTCCAACAGCATCTTTAGCATTAGCTGGATCTAAAACCTTCTCCATGGAATCATGAAAATCAACCAAGGTAATGGCTAACATTGAAAAACCATTTCTCTTGAACATTTCCTGCGTAATTGGTCGAACTTTTTCCAATGCCAAATGAGCATCCTTCAGGCTTCCAGTTCGAACATCCCCATCAACTTTTGCAATAATATCCCGAACAGCATTCAAATCATTTTCAAAATTGCCATCTTTTTTGAAAGCAAATGGTCGATATTTTGCATATTTTGCTTGAAATTTTGCATAAGACGAAATCAAATCATCATAATTTTTGACAGACTCTGCTCTTTTTTCCTGACCAGTTTCAAATAATGTTTGCTTATAAGAAGCATTCATAGCATTGAAATCTTCCACAAAAATTTTCTTAGTGAAAAAATTGCTAGCATATCCACCGCCAATCAATATCAACAAATATAGAGCAACAATAGCTGCAATTTTTTTGCTTCCAATCTCGCCGTCAATATTTTTCCTATGCACTCCAAACAAAACATACAACGGACAAAAACCAATCACAGCAAATGTCGCAATCAATATTGCAAAAACACCAGCCAACACTGCCCACAAACCAGCAAGCCAGAAATAAGCCACCACAATCAAAGTCGCACTTATTGTGGCCTGAATTGACCTCTCAACAACTCCTTCATTTTTCATATTTTTTATTTTTAAAAAATTTAATTTAGCTAGTTACAAATATAACGATATTTGACTTAAAATGTTTTCACCTGTCTATTGACATCATATACCCCCATGGGGTATTATGTCAAATGTAGTCAAAGACAATATTTCTAAGCAATTAAACATTTTTAAACTAAAAACATGAGCAGCAACAAACAATCAAAAAAACCAGCACTAACAATGGCGGCAAGCGCACTACTAATAATAATTATCGCATTTACACTTTCAAACAAAACAAAGAAAAAAGAGTCATCAGAATCTCTTGCGGTAAAGACAGTCATTGCAAAAAAAACACAAGCAACAACAACCATTGAGATTGCTGGTTTTGTTAAGGGCGAAAACAGAGCCGATGTTGCACCTATGGCTAGTGGCAAAATCCTGCAAATATCAAAAAAGGAAGGAATGATGGTTAGGAAGGGTGAGACCTTGGCCACAATTGAAGCTCTCGGAACAGACGCTCAACTTGCAGCAGCAAATGCTAGTGTTGCAGCCATGAAAAAAACCTTAGACGATACTGAAAAATATTATGACCAATTAGTGAGCCAAGCTGAAGCCATGCCAAGTTCAAAAGCAAACGATGAAGCAACAAGCAGCGCCAAGCGTGCTCGTGATTTGCAAATTCAAGCCGCCAAAGATCAATTAATAGCAGCACAAGGCAATGCAGACATAAGCAAAGCCGGCAAAGGAAATTTAACACTAATAGCACCCTTTGATGGAGTAATCACTGCTATATATAATCATGTTGGTGGCTTTGCCAGTTTTGGCAATCCCCTTTTGAACATCAGCACCGCAAACAGCTTTGAAATTGAAGCCTATGTTTCAGCTGCCAATGGTCGAAAAATTGCAATCGGAAATACTGTAACATTCAAAAACACCGATGACGCACCATTAACCGGCACAGTCACAGCTGTTTCTGCTGGCAGCGACACGCAAAATTTGAAAACTCTTATGCGCATTCATCTTGACAGCAAACAAGATGGGATCTATCTTGGAGATTTTTTGCATGGAGAAATTCTCATTCCAAACAATGAAAAAACAATTTCCATTCCAAGAAATGCGATAATTTCTCGTGGAGGAGATTTGATTGTGTTCACTGTGGATGAAAACAATATCGCAAAAGAACAAAGCGTGAAAGTTGGCAATGAGAACAATGGCCTTGCAAACATTAGTGATGGCATTATTGAAAATCAAAAAATCGTAGTTGAAGGTCAACAATATTTAATAAACGGATTAACAACAAAGACATATGCAACAAACTAAAACCACTGTTGATGAAAATCAAAAGAAGTTGGGATTGGCTGGAAAAATGACTAGCGTCTTTGTCAAAAATCGTGAATTAAACATCTTGGCCATGTTGTTCATTGTTGTTTGGGGCATTGGCAGCTTCATTTTAATGCCAAAGGCATATAATCCTGAGATTATTGCTCCGGCTTTCACAATCACAACAAGCTTTCCAGGAGCAAGTGCCCAGCAAGTTCAAGAGCTCATAACTCGCCCAATGGAAAATGCCATTAGTGAACTTCCAAGCATTGACCAACTGAGCTCACATTCTTTCGATGGCGGTCAAGGTGTTACTATGGTGCAATTCAAAGTTGGAACGCCAGCTGAAAATGCAAAAATTTCCATATCTCAAAAACTTAGAGACAATGCATTTCAAAAACCCATGGGAGCCAGCGATCCAGCCTTGGTAACAATGGATCCAGATGATGTTCCAATCATAAGCATTGCACTGACATCAGACCAACGATCACCACAAGCGTTGAGGAGCTTGGCTTTTGAGGTTGTTGATCAATTAAAGCTTATCGATGGAACTTCAAAAGTAAGTGTGCTTGGAGACAAATTGAACAATTTGCAAATAGAACTGGATACAGAAAAAATAGCCACCAATCATTTGTCTGTTTCTGATGTCATTGGAGCTTTGCAAACAGCAAATGGAATCTATAGCACTGAAACACTAAAAAATAGAAGCGACAAAGAAATAATAAAAATCAATGGAAGCATCTCATCAATTAATGATGCAGAAAACATTGTCATCTTGCCAAACCAAAACAATCCGACACTGCTCAAAGATGTTGCAACAATCTCCTTTGGTCCTGGAGAAATAACCAGCAATGTCCATTACACCCAGAAAAAATCCACCCCAAAAGAAGTGGCCTATGTCACAATTGCAAAAATAAAAGGTGCCAACATCAGTTCTGTTGCCAGCGTCATCACGGAAAAATTAGACATCATTAAAAAGCAAAAAGAATTTTCAAATATTGATTTTTCAGTTTTGCGAGATGATGGACAAACAGCACATGAAGAAATTTCGACTCTCACCAAGCATTTAATTTTTTCCATTTTAATTGTGGTGATAATCTTGATGGCTTTTCTTGGCATGAGAAATTCATTGATCGTGGCCATTTCAATCCCACTGACATTGCTCACCTCTTTTGGCATTGGGCTTTTGGCTGGACAAACAGTCAACCGCATCACACTTTTTGCTTTGATTTTGGCACTAGGACTTTTGGTTGATGATGCCATTGTTATTATTGAAAATGTGCATCGCACCATCAAAAACAATCCTGGCAAGGAAAAATCAGCATTGATAATTCAAGCAGTGGATGAAGTTGGCATGGGCGTGTTCATGTCGACAATCACAATTTTATTGGCTTTTATTCCAATGGCATTTGTGAGTGGCATGATGGGACCATACATGAGTCCAATTCCATTTTTTGTTTCAGTCACCCTGTTGGTCTCCTTGTTTATTGCCTTTACTATAAATCCAGCTCTGACAGGATTTTTCAGCACGCATGAAACTGAAGAAAAAGAAAATATTTTTGTGAAAACAATTCACAAAATTGAAAATGCCTATGCAAAATTAATCGGAAAATTAACCCAAGACAAACGAAAGAAAAACCTTGTACTAATCAGCGCTGCGGTTTTGCTGTTTATTTCTCTTTTGTTGCCACTGTTTAAAATTGTGCAATTTCGCATGCTACCAAAGGCCAACAAAGAGCAATTCTATATCTATCTTGATATGCCATCCTACATGACATATGACACAACAAACAAAGTTGCCAATGAACTTGAAAAAAGCGCGCTGGACTATGGCGAAGTTACCAGTGTTGAAAGTTTCGTTGCCACCGCACCAATTTCAGATTTCAATGGTCTTTTCAAAGGAAGCTTCATGCGCTCAGGCGAAAATCAAGCAACTTTGAAAATAAACCTCACACCAAAAAATCAGCGCAAGCAAACATCAGAACAAATTGCCATGATTCTCAGAGAAAAACTTTCCAAGGATGTTCTGACAAATGAACCTGATGCAAAAATAACAATAGTTGAAGATCCACCAGGACCACCAGTGCGCAGCACTTTCTTTTTGAAAGTTCAAGGCAATGATCAGCAACTGCTAGATGCAACCGCCAAAGATTTGGAACAATTTGCCAAAAACATTCCTGGCATTGTTGATTTGAGAACAACCAGCGCGCAAAGATCAGTGGAAAAACAATATTCTATCGATTTTGAAAAAGCTGGAAGACTAGGAATTCAGGCGCAAGCAATAATTGAAACATTGCACATCTCCGTTTCAGGCTTTAACGTTGCTCGATATTCAGCTGCGATGAACGACGGCGGGCGTCAAACTGAGCAGCAATTTGCCATCGTGCGCATGCGCAAGGATGATCGACAAGACATCAACAATCTTGCAAATATTACCATCAAAAGTTCCAATGGAAACACTGTGCCAATTTCCGAGCTTTTGATTGAACAACCACTTTCAAAAGTCAGTGAAATTGCCACTGACTCAAGACAGCAAGTCACCTATGTCAGCGGAGAAATGGGAGCGCGCAGCGTGATGTATGCAGTTTTTGATTTGTTTCCAAAACTTTTCAAGTATAAACTCAGTGACGGAACTGGACATATTGCTTCTTGGTCGCCACTTGGTGTTACCTTGGAAAATTCAGCAGGCCAACAAGTTGAAATCAAAATTGATGGCGAATGGAAATTAACCCTAGAAATTTTCAGAGATCTAGGCATTGCCATGGGAATAGCATTATTACTGATCTATTTCGTGCTTGTCATTCAACTAAAGTCAATCATAACCCCCCTATTAATCATGGCAACAATTCCACTAGCGATGATTGGAGTGCTGGGTGGATTTGCTATTTTAGCAGCAACCAAGGGGACATATTTCAATGCCACTTCCATGATTGGAGTTATCGCTCTTTCAGGAATTGTGGTTAAAAATGCCATCATATATCTTGCTTATCTTGATGAGCTCAAGGAGCGCAAAATGGCACTTACCGAGGCATTGATGGAAACTGGACGCGTAAGATTGCTCCCAATACTTTTGACCTCTATGACAGCCATTCTTGGCTCAATGACAATCATTGCTGATCCTGTTTGGGAAGGACTTGCTTGGGCTATTATTTTCGGACTTTCTGTTTCAACCATTTTAACCCTAATCATTTTCCCATTGCTCTATCAAACATTTGAAAGCAAAAAGTGGGAGAAATAAAATTCACGCTCAACAAAAAAACGCCATAAAACTTGTAATCAGTGGCGTTTTTTTTGTTTTTCAGATAAACTAATATTATGAAATACAAGCTATATACAACTTCCTTCAAAGCTTGGGATGCCATGATTGAGGCAATCGATGGAGCATCAAAATCAATATACCTTGAAATGTATATTTTTGAACGCGACACCACTTCAAGTCATGACTTCATTGGCAAGCTGAAACAAAAAGCCCGTGATGGTGTGCGAGTCGTGATTGTGGCTGATGCCTATGGCAGCAAGAACCTGAAAAATGAATTGGCAAAATCAATGCAAGCAGCTGGCATTGAGCTTATTTTTTTTAGTCATTGGCTGCGGCACATTCACAGAAAAATATTAATCGTCGACAAAAAAATAGCCTTTGTGGGTGGGGTCAATATTGGCAAGGAATTTGCTCACTGGGATGATTTGCAACTTCGCATGAAAGGTGGAATTGTCAAAAGAATCTTGAAATCATTTGCCTATACCTATGAAATGGCTGGCGGAAAAGATCACAAAATTTTGCACTTGAAAAATGGAAAATTCACAGCAAAATTAAAATTTTTGATCATGGAGCATTGGCCAACCAAAAACATTCATACCCTGAAAAGTCATTACATCGAAAAAATTTCTAACGCCAAAAAAAGTATTCAAATTGCAACTCCATATTTCACTCCGCCACGCTGGCTCAGCTCCCTGCTCGACAGTGCCGCCAGCAGAGGCGTCGCAATTGAAATTCTCATTCCAAGCGATGTTGATTTAAAAATAATGAACAATGTGAACCGCCACTACATGAACAAATTGAATCCCTCGGGAGTAAAGTTTTATTTGTCAAAAAAAATGAATCATGCCAAGCTTCTTATTGTTGATCATGAAGAAGGATTGATTGGTTCGCAAAACATTGACCTTGCTTCCTTTCAATTGAACTCTGAAGTAGGGATATTTTTTAAAGAAAAAAAATTGCTAACAGAACTGGAAACAACCATCAAAAAATGGAAACAGAATTCAGAAATATTCAAACCACAAAAACACAAAATGCGATTTATTGACTATGTCATCCTGGCCCTGTCAAAAATATTATATCCAATATTATAGCCACAAAAAAGAGCACCCTCCAAAGACACACAGATAATTCAGAAATACTATAGAATTTTTTTGTGAAACCTATTTCTTATGAAGCAACAGCAAGCGAGAGCGAGCTCTTAGCGAAGCAGTTATAGTTCCCAACTGCAAGCGTGCTGAAAAAGAAATAGCGTGAACAGAAAAATATCACTACTATGCCAAAAATTCAAATTACCGCCAAGGGTATCAGAGCTGCACTAAAAAAATATACACCATATCAATCACTAACAGAATACATCTGGAATGGTTTTGACGCTCAAGCATCAACCATTGAAATAAACTATATCGCCAACGAATTGGGAGGAATCGAATCAATTTCAATCAGTGATAATGGCTATGGCATTCCACATGAAAAATTGCAAGATAAATTTGAACCAGTTTTTGAATCAAAAAAAGCCCTCGAAAACAAACTCAAAAAAAATCTCTCAGCTATTCATGGAAAAAACGGAATTGGACGATTGACCTTTTTCACTTTTGCCAGAAATTCATCATGGAAAACAACATATTCCAGCGGCCAAGAAAATTTGACCTATGAAATATATGCCAACGCTGAAAACATCAACCTATACACCGGCATCAACGCCACACCAAAAAAGACCACCGAGCAAACCGGCACAACAACAACATTTTCTGGAATTTTTGGATTGACAGCCTCTCAACTTGAAGAAAAATTTCAAGAATATTTGCTCAAAGAATTTGCCTGGTTTTTGGCACTCAACAAAAAGCGCAATTTTTCAATTCTAATCAACGGCATTGCTATTGATTTCAAAAATATTGTTGCCGACAGTGAACAATTTGAAATATTGCATCCAGACACACAAACCTTGTTTGAAGTTTCATACATCAGATGGGAACAAAGACTCAACAATGAACCATCACGCTATTATTACATGAACGCACAGCATCAGGAGCGCTGGAAAGAGCCAACCGCCATCAAGAACAAGGGTGAGCAATTTTATCACAGCCTTTTTGTCGAAAGTTCATATTTTGACTCTTTTGGATTTCAAAGTTCTTCGATTCAAACTCAAGATGCTCTCATTGTTGGAACCAGGAGCGATTCGCAATTTCGATTCTTGCGAAGAAAATTGGCAAACACTTTGCGCATCAAAAGAAGACCATTTCTCAAGGGTTTTGCTGAGCAACTCTTGCTTGAATATGAGCAAAAAAATATTCTTCCAGTTGATGCCAAAGAAAATCTAAAACAAACAATCAGGATTTTATACGAAATGCAACCAAAAATTTTCAATTCGCTGAATCTTGAACAGAAAAAAATATTAGTCGGCTTGCTTGGAGCGCTCCTTGAAAGCAACAAAAATGAAGCCATTGCAGGACTTCTTGGCGGAATCATTGAGCTTACCGCTGATGAACAAGCAGAACTTGCCCAACTATTGTTGCCGGTATAGGAAAAATGAATAACAAAAGACCGCACAGTTTTAACTATGCGGCCAACTTTTTTAAGCCACTCTTGGAGGGCGAGGTCGTATTAATTTGAAGAAATTTTCCCTTGCTTCGTTTTCAAGCAATATAATATTTGCTTTTTCAAAACCAGCTTTTTTTATTTTACTCTTAAGATTCATGCTTAATCGAAAATTAATGCGAGATTCATCGCGACCAACCCTATTAAGAATAAATTGCCCCATTTTCATAGCATCAACAATTACTATTGATTCTCCATCAATACAACAGTACTGAGATCCTTTGTCGTTGCGAATGATGCAAATAAAAATTTGCCTCCTATCCCCCCTACCAAAAATTTTCTTCTTGAAATTAAAGACTGGGTATTGATAGCATAGGATTCCAATAATCAAAAGCACGCCAAGAAGAACCATGATAATCATTTTATTTTCCAATTTTCTCTCCTCATTTCCCTGTTTGTGTTGCAATGCATTAACAATGTCAACCTTCTCAATCTTGGTTGCCTCTGTGATTATTTTCTCCTGCTCCATGGCGGCCAAGACCTCTTCCTTTGAACTTATCCTTGCAGCAACCTTTTTTTTCTCGACAGGTTTTTCAATGACATTCTCAACAATCTTTTTGCCTGGTGGTATTTCCATTTTTTGACCAGGGAAAATAAGATTTGGATTATTCTTATCTTTCAATCTCTCTTTGTTGAGCTTAATAATAACTTCATGCGAAATGTTGTAGCGCTTTGCCAATTTCCAGAAGTTATCACCTTTTTTAACAACAATTTCAATGTTTTCAGCAAAAGACATTTCAGCAAAAGACAGACCAAGCATCATCACGGCAAACAAGACAAAAATTCTCATAACATCCCCCTTTTTATTAGCAAGATCATTGCTTTTTGGTATTAACTTGTCAAAAAACCATAGCCATTAGTACTTCTTTTGGTACCCATAAGTTAAACACACAAACACCAAGCAGTCAAGCACAAAAAAAGACCCCCATTGGAGGTCTTTCGTTGTTTTTTGAAATATTCTAACTGACTATTTCAATACTACAGTTGCACCAGCTTCTTCAAGTTTCTTTTTAACTTCTTCAGCTTGAGCCTTAGCAATCTTCTCTTTGATCACTTTTGGAGCTGCATCAACCAAGTCTTTTGCTTCCTTAAGTCCAAGACCAGTGATTTCGCGAACAGCTTTAATAACGTTGATTTTTTGAGCACCAGCAGATGTCAATTCAACATCGAAATCAGATTTTTCTTCAACAGCTTCTGCAGCAGCAGGAGCAGCTCCCATCATCATTGGAGCAGCAGCTGAAACACCAAATTTTTCTTCAAGAACCTTCACAAGTTCAGAAAGATCCAAAACACTCATCTTCTCAATTTCTGCAACAAGTTTTTCAAATTTTGCAGGAACCACAACGTCCTTTTTTTCTTCAGTCATATTTTTAGTCTTTAGTTTTCAGCTTCACTCTTTTACAGTAAAGACAAAAACTAAAATACACTTATTATTTATAAATTAACCCAAGAGCCAAATAGCAAAAGCTATCAAACCCTACGCTTTTTGCTCTTTTACAGCATTAAGCACCTGTACCAAACCTCTCAAATTGCCAGCCAAAACATTGACGAAACCTGAAATTGGAGCATTCAATGTTCCAACAAGTTGTCCAAGCAACTGTTCCTTTGAAGGAATCTTTGCAAGGGCTTTAACTTCAGCCGCGCTCATGATTTGTGTTCCAAGAACACCGCCAAGCATTTTGATGTTTTCATTGGTCTTAGCAAAAGTATCAATGATTTTGGCCCCAGCAACTTCGTCAACATTTGACAATGAAACAGCAACCTGACCTTCCATACCTTTGATGCTCACTCCTTCGATTCCTGCATTTTTCAGTGCAATGTCCAAAAGAGTTTTGCGAACAACGAAATATCCAACACCCTCAGCTCTCAATGATTTTTTAAGTTCAGTTAAGTCCTTAACTTTCAAACCCTTAAAATCAACGAAAACCAAAGATTTTGCTAGCTTGATTTTATCTGTAAGCTCTTTTACAAGCTCAATTTTTTGATTCTTTGTAAGCATTTGCTTTGCATTCTACTAATTACAAATTTAATTGAAAATTTTGTAACCTCGTAGGAATTAAAAAAATCTGCGTTTCCGCAGATCGACCTTTGAAACCACAGAAACATTCAAAATCAAATGTTCCCATAGCTCCTCGATAGGACTTATTGCTTTTGCAAGCTGCCTACTGTCTGCGGACACTATTTCTATTTAAATTTCCCAATACTCTAATTTATTCAGCCTTCTTTTCTGCAGCAGCAGGTGCGGCAACTTCAGCTTTTGCTTCTTCCACAACTGGAGCAGCTGGTTTTTCCATCTTGACCTGACGCTTCTTTCCTTCAATCACACCTTCTTTAATGAAAAGATTGTATGCACTGTTAGAAACTTGCGCTCCTTTTGCAATCCATTCTCTAATCTTATCAGCCTTAAGAACAGCAATTTTTTGATGTGGGTCATAGCTTCCAAGAACTGCAACATGTCCACCAGTAGGGGCTGCTGTGTGCTGTTGAAGCACTACTCGAAATTGAGCTCTGTTTTTTCGTCCAACGCGTGAGAATCTAATAGTCAACATAATTTCCGTCTTTATTACAATTAATTACCAGGTATTCAAAAATCCCTGTTTTTAGCCAAAATTAGGCCTTTTTTTAGTACCTATCTAGTATACCCCTCTTGACGAATTTGTCAATAGTTTGCTAGTCAACATCCCCCATTTGCTGAAATTTCAATGCTTATAGTAAAATTTCATCATTTGCAAAAAATATAATAAAAACAAAAACCCTGCCGAAGCAGGGTTTTTGAAAAGTTGAAAACTTCTAAAATTACAATACTGCTTCTTTAGCAGCTTTTGCAAGACGGAATTTAACAACAGTCTTTGCAGCAATTTTGATTTTTTCTCCAGTTGCAGGGTTCACTCCCATACGAGCCTTTCTTTTTGCTTTAACCATTTTACCAAATCCAGGAAGAACGAATTCTCCAGTCTTCTTTACTTCTTTGTATGCAATTGCAACCAATTCATCAAAGAATCCAGTTACTTCTTTTTTTGCCAAGCCTGTTTTTTCAGACAAGACTGTCACTAGTTGTGACTTTGTCATTTTTGCCATTGTGTTTTTTTTCATTTCTAATCCAGCAATAATGCTAGTTTAAAAACAAATTATTTATTATTTATTTATCATTATGCATGTTGACTCATGCATGTCATCATTATACACCATTATTAAAAGGTTTGACAATAGGCAATTTGATTTTTGTCAATGGTCATGGTGTGTGCATTTGATTTTTAAAATTTACTTGACGTTTATTGGCGCAATATCAACTTTTTTCAGAACTGTGCGAGCAAAACAAAAATTTCCAGCATCATGTTTCCATTCATTTGTGTATTGAAAATATTGTGGAGCAACATCATTCAAACTTGAACGCAAAAATGTTGCGCATAATTTGTATGATTTTTCATCTTCTATTTTATATTCAATATCTTTCAAGTTTCCAGTACCATATGAAAATTTTGTTGTCTGCAAATCATCCAATTTTGCTGGCAATTTTTCAGACTCACCAAAATAGCTTTGGATTGAATTGTCGATTGACTGAATGGTGTCGATTGACTGCTGGTCAAGCTTCTTTTGCCTTGCCACATTTGGAGAGTCAATAATGAAAAAAGCCGCAATAAATGTCACACCAAGCACTAGCATGCAAACAATCATGGCATTTTTATTGATATTTGAAACATCCTCAGTTCTACGCATATCCCAGAAGTAATATCCAAAAATTCCGCCAGCAATCAAAAGAATCACCAAAACTTTCAACAAAAAGCTGGAAGTAAAATCACCACCAAGAAAATTGACCACCAAGGTGATGAGATCGCCAATGATTGTTGCTGATGCAAAAAACAAAACAATATAGGTCAACCATTTTCTAATTTTTGACTCCAATGAAATCCTTCCAGCATTAATTCTTGCAACGATTATCCTTGAAACAAAAAGGAAGATGGGTCCAGCAATGAAGAGTGCTGCAATACCAAATTTCACAGACTCCTGAGAAAATGACTGATACAAAAGTCCCTCAGTGTCAGTCACAAATTTATCAACAAAACCAAACAAAATAGAACCTTCACCAATAGAAACAAATGCCAGCGACAAAAAAGTCACCAAATAAAGAAAGAAATCCTGCGCGCTACTGTCTTGTTTTACTGAAATTTCATTTTCCATATCGGATAGTAGAAATTCAAATGGCCTTTGGCCAATATGAATCTCCTTAGTTATGTATTTTTTAATTTTAATTATATCCTACATTTATCTATACTTTTTCTATTTTTTTGAATTTTCACTATCCGACATAATTTTTAAATTTAAAATTTTATTTGAATTATTAAAGTAATACAAAAAATGAGACAGAATGTCTCATTTTATTTTGCAATTATTTTTCCACCTTGCCCAATCTGATCAAGCTTAACCGAAAGCAGTTTTGAAATTCCATCTTCCCCCATGGTCACACCATACAAAAGTGATGCTTGGCGCATGGTTTCACGATTATGCGTGATGGCAATAAATTGAGTTGTGCCAGAAAGTTCTTGCAAAATCTTGCTAAAGCGAGCTGAATTTGCTTCATCAAGGGCAGCTTCAACTTCATCAAGAATTGCAAATGGTGGTGGATTGTGAGAAATGATAGCAAAAAGAAGTGCCAATGAAGTCAGTGAGCGTTCTCCACCAGATAGCATGGACAAATTGGCAATTTTTTTGCCTGGCGGACAAGCAAAGATTTCAACCCCCACCTCACCTCTTTCATTTTCGGCATCTTGATCTTCTTTTTCAGTTTCATCGCCAGCCTCTGATTCACTATTTTTGAATTTTGACTTTTGAATTTTGACTTTTGTCAGGTTTGCATTCCCTCCACCGAAAATAATTTTGAAATATTTGGTAAATTCCTTGTTGATTTGCTCAAAAGCTTGCTCAAACTCAACTTTGATTCTTTGATCCATCTCCTTTATGATCTCTTCGAGAGAAACAAGTGCATCTGCCAAGTCTTTCAATTCTTGGGTCAAAAAATCAAAACGTGCATTTGTTTCAGTATATTCCTGAACAATCATTGGATCGATTCCACCAATTTGCTCCATCTGAGTTTTGAGTCTCATGATGTCACGCTCAAGTTGCTCTCTGTTGATCTCTGTTCCATCATATTTCAATTCTTGCACTTCACATCTGAGTTCATCCTTGATTTCATTGACCAAATCTTCTTCTCGAACCTCAACTCTGGCCAACTTTATCTTTGCATCATTAAATTGATCCTTGATGAGATTGAGCTGCTCCTGACGAGCGCGCGATTCTCTTTCAACTTGAAAAAATCTCTCACGCAAAGCTCGCACTCTTTGATTTTCTGCTGAAATTTCTTTTTCTACTTTTTCAAAATCACCTCGAAGCTCAACTTCTTTTGCTTTGAATTTTTTCTTTTTCTCCTCAAGTTCAGCAATTTTGTTGTTGATCTCAGCAACCTCCTTGGAATTATCTCTTTTTACTGAAACTTCTCCCTTGCCAGATTGTTCATACAAGTCAAAAAGTTGCTGCTGAATGGCCCTGGCTGATTCTTTGATCTCCTGCAAGTCATCCATGTTTTCAGCCTCTTCAACGCGCAAAATGAGACGCTCCTGAGCCATGCGAATGTTGGAAAGTTTTGCTTGAACATATTTCAAATCAACCGGAATAATCTCAATCACTTTTTGATTGGCCAATTTTTCTTTTTCAACCACAATCCTTCCTTCTGAGATGATCAATTCCCGCTCAATGTCATTCAATTGATAGCGAATTTGAGTTTTTTTCTTGTCCAATTCCACTTCAGCTCCTGCCTCCTGCGCTCTACTTGATTCATTGGTGAGCTCATCATTCATTTTGTCCACCTCTCTTTGCATGTTCATCATTGATGCTCCCAATGTTTCTTTTTCTTTCGAGAATTTTTCACGTTCATTTTGAAATTGATGCCACAAAAAAGAAAACAATTTTGTTTGTTTTTCTTTCAATTCATCAGAAACAATTTTTCCTTGTTGTGCTTTTTCAGCCTGACGTTTGAGCATCTTCAAATGCGGTTCAATTTCACGAATAAGCCCAGCAGTTCTTTCCATGTTTTCCTTGGTAGAATCAAGCTTTTTCAGTGCCCTGTCTTTTTTGATTTGATATTGCTTCACTCCAGCTGCATCTTCCAACACGCTTCTGCGTTCAACTGGGGTGGCATTTAGCAAGGAATCAGACATTCCCTGATTGATCACACAATAACTTTCTTTTCCAACTCCAGCCTTGGCAAGAAGGTCGCTCACATCCAAAAGCCTGGAGCGATTTCCATTGATCAAATATTCTGATTCGCCAGAGCGATACAATTTCCTGGTGATGACAACTTCGCCATATTCCAAAGGAATTCTTTTGTCGCTATTGTCAAAATGAAGTGAAACCTGAGCACTGGAAAGTCTTGCCTTTGTTCCAGAACCTGCAAAAATGATGTCCTCAGCCTTTTTCCCACGCAAGGTTTTCATTGATTGCTCGCCCATGGCCCACTTGATTGCATCGGACGTGTTTGATTTTCCAGATCCATTTGGCCCAACAATAGCGGTTATCCCACAAGCTTCTCCTGCACTATTAAAATTCCCCGCTGGTAAAAATTCCAGCGCGGTTTTGTTTGCAAATGATTTGAAGCCCGATATTTCAACTTTTTTTAGATACATAAAAAAGTGTAGAGTTTAAAGTGAAAAACTAAAAACAAAAAACAAACACGAAACATATAGCATCTTACATGCTTTTCGCTTTTAGCTATAAGTTTTAAGCTTTTTTATTGTACTATACTTTTTTATTTTAGAAAAGAAAAAAGACTTTTATCGATGATAAAAGTCTTTAGGTTGGTCTGGGTACATCTAATTTGATGTTTTTTTGCTTCAGGAGTCATCAAAATTAAATGCACCCGGATGTAAGATTTCAAAAATTCTTTTTGAAGAAGGTTTGAAATCAAAAGAGATTTTAGGTGTCAGAGGTTTGGTGTGTTGTGTTCATAGCGCCATAATACTCAAACACCAACTACCTCTGACACCTTCATCATATAGCAAAGTGGCCTTTTGTCAATAATTCAGAATTAATCAAACAAAAAAAATGGCCAATTAAGGCCATTTTTAAAGATAAAATTTGAGCTAGTTTTTATTTGCAAATGTAGTGAGCCATCTCCACCAAACGATTTGAATATCCCCATTCGTTGTCATACCAGCCAACAATCTTCACCTGATTTCCCATGCTCATGGTCAATGGCAAGTCAACAATAGAAGAATGTGGATTCATTTTATAGTCCATTGAGACAAGTTCTTTGTGTGTGGCATCAAGAATGTTGAGCATGCTTCCATTGGCAGCTTTTTCAAAAGCAGCATTAATTTCTTCAACTGTCTTTGGTTTTGTGACTGTGCAAATGAAATCAACAATTGAAACAACTGGCGTTGGCACGCGCAGAGCAATTCCGTCCAACTTTCCTTTGAGATGTGGAATCACCTTTCCAACTGTCTTGGCAGCACCAGTGGTGGTTGGAATAATAGAAAGTGCAGCAGCACGTGCTCTTCGCATGTCACGATGAGGTAAATCCAAAAGATTTTGATCGTTGGTATATGAATGAGTGGTTGTCATGAACCCCTGCTCAACATCACAAAGATCATCCAAAACTTTGATCATCGGAGCCAAACAATTTGTGGTGCAAGAACCATTGGAAACAATTTTTTCGCCGTTATATTCTTTTTCATTGATGCCAAGCAAGAAAACTGGCACATCATCTTTTGGTGGAGCAGAAAGCACAACTTTCTTTGCACCAGCTGCAATGTGTTTTCCAGCACCTTCTTGATCCAAGAATATTCCAGTGCAATCAAGCACAACATCAACTTCCAATTTTCCCCATGGCAATTCCAAAGGATCCTTTTGTG
Organism: bacterium; assembly: GCA_037140955.1. GTDB lineage: Bacteria > Patescibacteriota > Minisyncoccia > Moranbacterales > GWC2-37-73 > UBA12068. The sequence continues at coordinate 41,416 of JBAXDL010000002.1, forward strand.
AAAAATATTTTATTGGCTTTCCATCAATAATGATCTCGCTATTTTCCTTGTCTACTTTTACATCGCGCCCATACACACCATATGATGAATCATATTTCAAAAGATGTGCACTTGTTTCAATGTCAGTCAAATCATTAATAGCCACAACTTCCATATCATTCTTTTCGAAAACTATTTTCAATGATGGTCTTCCAATACGACCAAAACCATTAATTGCAACTTTCAACATATTTTTTTATTTTAATTATAAAAAATAATTTTTAATTTTTAATTTTCACCCTGCGGGTGCGAGTAATTTTATAAATAAATCATAATGTTTTAATTTTTTAAACATTAGAAATTTAAGAATTATTTAAAAATTATAAAATTAAAAATTAAAAATTTTGCAAACTATTGTCCTTCAATTTCAGTCAGATGCCAATGCTCACCTTTCACTTTTTTGATATTAAACTTTGTTCTTTCAAGAATTGTGCCTTTGGCAATGTTTTTGATTCCAAATTTCAAATTATCAATACTGATGTCTTCTGTGTGTTTTTCATGACCATCGTGCGCCAATGCAATTTGCCCAATTTCCAAATTCACATATTCAATCTGTGAAAGTTTCTCACTTTTCACAATTTTCATGATATCATCAACAATTTCCTTGGCCAGCATAAAATCATGCATACGAGAGTGTAAAATGTAAAGTGTAAAAATAAAAGTACACTCAACTCTTTTTTCTTAATGTAATTATACTTGATCCTAAAATATTTGCTATTTCTTGCGTTTCCTTTAAAATTTTCTCAGCCTTTTCTTTTTCTGCTTTTTTAGTGTCCCGCAATAATCCTAACCAGAATTTTGTTTCATTTGCAGACTTAAGCGCATAACTAAAAAAATTTGCAAAATCTTTCCTGGAGGCACCAGCTTGCGCTTCAACAATATTTGCACCAATACTAGTTGCGCTTCTCAATAATTGCTTTGAAATAACTTCAGTACTGAAATCTCGCTTATTTAATCCATCAACAAACATTATGACATCAATTGCATAGAAATATGCTCTGTGCTTCAATTATGTTTTATTTTTTTCTTGCATTTTAGTTTTTCGTTTTTAGCTTTGCGTTTTGCACTTTCTAGTGGACCGCGCAGCTGATACATGGGTCGTAGGCACGAATGAAAGCGCGCATTTTTCGTTCCATGGCTTTTTCGTCTTTGTCCAAAATTCCAGGAATAAAGGCGGCTATGTCATCTTCCAGATGTGTCAAAACTTGAGCTGTTGGAGTGATGATATTTGCATTTTTGATATACCCTTTTGCATCAATATCAACCCAATAATACAAGGTTCCGCGTGGAGCTTCAATGGCAGCAGCAGCCGACCCCTCACGCACAGTATATTCCTTTGTGATTGCATTTTCAAGGTTTTCATGTGTAAGCTCTTTGAGCAAGCGAATTGAATCCTCAATGCAATGCACAACCTCCACCATTTGATATATAACATTGTGAAATGGATTATAGTCTGGCAAATTAAATTCCAAACTTTTCAGATATTTTTGAGCAGCAGGACTCAATTGTTCGTGATTATTGTTAATTCTGGCAATAGCGCCAATCATATAACTTGTTTTTCCATCACGTTCAACTCTCTTGATGACCTCCTTTGGACGTTGAAATTCATGAAAACTTTCTTCAAATTTTTGAGCACTAACATTCAATCCTTTGTTTGAAATAACATCACCCTCGCAAATTGCATATTCACCTTTTGTGCGAAGACAAACATATTCAGTTGGACGAGAAAAATTTGGAACTTTAATTGTTTTGAAAAATGCTGCCAATTCCAAGGCTATTGGCAAAATCTCCTCCCCATTGGCAATAAGCTTTTGCAATTGATCAACTGTTGGAACTTTTTTGAAACCACCAACTTCATTTGTGAGAGAATGAACGACTCGGCCACCAAGAGTTTTGACAATAGCCATGCCATATTCACGAATTTTCACCGCCTTGATTGTTTCTTCGGGATAGGCTTTGATCAAATCCAAGTCATTTTCAATGTCCAAAAAATCTGCCAATGACAAAAAGAAAAGATGCAGCGCGTGAGAATGAATAAATTGAGCATGCTCCAAAACTTTTCGCATTTTTATTGTTTCTGGTGTGACCTCAACCTTCATTGCATTTTCAATGGCCTTGATTGCTGTCAGATTGTGCACAATTGGACAAATACCACAAATTCGCTGGGCGATTGTTGGCATGTCTTTGTAATTTCGGCCAACCAAAATCCCTTCAATCAAGCGAATTCCCTCTTGCACTTCAAATTTGGCTGATTTCACATCGCCCTTGATAACACTAGCCATAAAGCCAGTATGTCCTTCAATTTTTGCAATGTGATTTATTTTTATATTCATAGATTTTTTATGTTTAATATTTTTGTAAATAGTATGTGAAAATATGTTTTTATTTTTGCGCTTAAAACAAGATTCCTTGGTTGTTATTTCGAAAGTTGCAATTGTTTTTCCGCGCCAAAAATAAAAATATATTTGAACAATCTAACCTATCCCTTGTGCTCCCCTTCCCATTTCTCAACATCATCACGAAGACCAAAAATCTCAGTAGTGTTTTCAAATTCTTCATCTGTCATCATGTTTTTGAGCGCCATCTTCATTGATTTGACATTAGCAGTTGGACGCAGACCGCGACAACCTTGGCATCCCATGCGAGAACTAGGGCAAACGGCCTCACATCCACCCAGAATCATTGGACCAAAGCAAGGCTTTTTGTCCAAAAGCAAACAACGATTTCCTTGCTCTTTGCACTGCACACAAACTGGACTGTCAGGAATTGTTGGCAAAGCAGTGCCATCCTTCACGTTTGCTAGCAATATCGGAAAATATGCCAAAAATTCTTCTCCTGTGATTGGACAACCAGGGAAAGTAAAATCAACCTTCACAAAATTATTAACTTCTTTGATTTCTTCATTCTCAATTCCTTGCATGTATTTGTACACATGCTTGATGGTGTTTTTTCCTTCTTGATAATTTTTAATCTCTGGCACACCACCCATGGCAGCGCAGTTTCCAATCACCACCAACAATTTGCTGCGTTTTCGAAGCTCCAAGAGAGTTTTGATGTTTGCTTTGGTGGCAGGATTTCCCTCCACAAAGGCAATGTCCAAATCAACACCTGGATCTTCCAAATCCTCCAGCAAACGAAAATCAACCATCTCAACTTGCGCCACAGCTTCCAAAAATTTGACACCCAAATCCAAAAGCACAAATTGACACCCTTCGCATGATGTCAAAGAAACAATAGCAATTTTTGGTTTTTTCACTTCTTGATTTTCCATATTTATTTTATTTTTATTTGTAATATTTGCACACTAATAAAACCTATTTTATTGTATCATATTTTTAAACATAAAAAAATGAGGATTCTTAGAATCCTCATTACACTACATCCTTTTTTTCAAAATTGAAAGATATGGAAAGTCAAAATGATTAACATTTCCAGCCAAAAACCTTGCAGCCTCCATAAAATCAGAGTCATTTGCCTGTGAATACAAAAGATTCTTAATCAAAACAACACCTGGCGCATCATCAACAACCATGGGATAGTGACAAAGCACAGTTTTTCCCTCAATCATTTCTTTTCTGTCTTTCTCCCAAAAAAGAATACCATTGACTTTGACTGCAACGCTGCCATTTCGATATTCACCGATCATAATATTGTCTTTTGGTGAAACCTTTTTGATCACAATTGGCATCAGCATGTGATTGAAGATGGTGTAATTGTAAAACTTTCCACCTCTGGGGATTTGCTCCTTTACAAGATCACCCAAAACAACATCCGTGTGAAACGATGAGCCAAAATAATTTACAATCACCTCCCTGTCAATATCTTTTTTGCCAAGATTTTTTGCAACCAAAACAATAGCTTCTTTGCGTTCATCCCATTGTTGCAGCTTTTTGCAAAATTTTGCAAAATCAATATCAATCTTCTTTGCTAAATTTTCTTCAATAACCTTGCGATTATTTTCACTACTAGGTTTCCCATCAACATAGCAACTGAAAAACATTTTGTAAAAAAGCTCCATCGCATCAGCAGTAATTTTCATGGCCTATTTCCTTTCATTGATTATGTTAAAGATCTCTTGAGCTTGTCTTTTGTCCATTTTTTCAAGCACAACATTTTGCTGCGACATGACAAAATCACCGATTGCTAATTCTACAATAGTTTTCATTTCCTGTCTATCGCCCTTGAAATCTTCTACCACCACAAGATCACCCCTGACTTCAACGACTTTTTTTGGAATTGTTAGGCACATATGAAAAACTATAAACTAAAAGTGCAAAACTAAAAGCAATCTAGTCTTACCTTTTTATTTTTTTATATTTTATACCTTTAACTTTTCGCCTTAAGCTTTACACTTTCAGTTATTCTTCTCCAACTTCAACTGATTTTTTGTGATGATTATGTTTGGCCTCATCTTCTTTTGTGACAACGCATTTTCCATCACTGCAAAAATCAATCATTTTTTTCATTACAGTTTTTTTAACTTCCTCTTGTGCATCGCCAAGAATCTTGCGAATATCAAAAGAAATTTCATTTTGAGATCTGACAGTTTTGATTATGCTATTTATAAATGAAACACGTGTTGCTGTGTCAACATTGAAGCAATTAACCCCACGCTTAACAACCTCTTTGACCCTGCCATTTTCCCAATCAGATGCGCCATGCAAAACAATCGGCACATCAACATTAGCCCTTATTTTCTCAAGTCTTGCATAATCAGGCTCACTGCGCTCCTTCACAAATCCATGCGCATTTCCAATAGCAACAGCCAAGGTGTCGATTCCAGTTTTTTCCACAAACTCAGCAGCCTCATCAGGATCAGTCATATATTTGTCCCAATCAACATCGCCAGCATCCATTTCTCCAATATATGGAACACTACCAAGCTCTCCTTGAACATCAACACCTTTTTCATGACAATAATCGACAACATTTTTTGTGATCAAGATATTGTCATTAAGATGCTTTCTGGATCCATCAATCATCACTGAATTGAAACCAATCTCCACGCATCTCTTGCAAATGTCAAAACTCTTGCCATGATCAAGATGAATTCCAATTGGAATTTCTGGTGCATACATTTCCGCCATATTTTTCACAATATTGAAAATCTGCCGACCACCAGCATAGTCCAAAGTTTTTTCAGTAATTTGAACAATAACAGGACTATGCATTTCTCTGGCAGCCTCAATAATAGCCCTGGTTGTTTCCATGTTGGTGGTGTTAAATGCTCCAACAGCATATCCACCTTCTTTTGCTTTTGTAAGAATTTCTTTTACACTGGTTATCATATTTTTTAGTCCATAAAGTCAAAAGTCACAAGTCCTTAACGCTTGATGGACTTTTAGCTTTTAGCTTTTAGCTATTTATTATTTCTAAAATCTTCACCAATTCGCTAGGAATCAAACTTTCCCTCCCAACAAGAACACCATCCATGCCAGGATCAATGCAAACCTGTTTTACGGTGATTGCTTTGACACTTCCACCATACAGCACCTTTATTTTTTCAGCTACAGCAATTCCATAGGCTTTTTCAAATATCTTTTTTAGCAAAATTTTAATTTGCAAAATTTCATCACTTTTGGGAATAGCATCACTGCCAACAGCCCAAATTGGTTCATAGGCAATAACAACAGATGATGCCTTCATTGATGAAACATCAACAAATGCTTCCATGATTTGCTCAGCAATAACCTGCGCTTCATTTCCAGCCTCTCTTTCTTCCTTTGTTTCGCCAACACAATAAATTGGAGTAATATTATTTTTTAGTGCTGCCTTGATTTTCAAATTTGCATCGGCATTTGTTTCTCCAAAAAATTTTCGGCGCTCACTGTGACCAATAATCACAAATTCTGACCCAAGATCCTTCAGCATTGGAGCAGAAATCTCACCAGTATATGATCCCCTGTCTTCCCAGAACAAATTTTGAGCCCCAATAGCAACGTCCTGTGTTTTCAGATTGTTGATAAAATTTTCGACATGCAAAGATGGCACACAAAGAACCAATTTTGAGTTTACAATTCTTTTTTCGTATAATTCTTTTTTCAGAGACTCAATATATCGCTCACGTTCAACCGTGGTGAGAAGATTCATTTTCAGGTTGCCAATTATTAATTTCTGCATATTTTTTATTCTATGATATTACCTCGCGGAGAAGTTTCAGCCAAAGGCTGATCAGCCCATGGCTGACATTTTAAGATTTCCAACAATTACTTTTTCCATAAATTTACCATATCAACTTACCCTCCTATACGAAACTCAGTCGATTCAAATATTAAGTTATCTCTTGATTAATTTAAAAATAGCAGGCAAAACGGAAATTCCAATAATGCCCAAAATCACAACTGAGAAATTGTCTCTTATTACTGGAATGTTGCCGAAAAAATATCCAGCAAAAATAAACAATCCAACCCAGCAAAGACCACCAAGGAAGCTAAAAAAGGCAAAGTCGCGATATTTCATTTTCCCAATACCAGCAACAAATGGAGCAAAGGTCCTAACAATAGGCATAAACCTAGCCAAGATTATAGTTTTTTTGCCATACTTTTCAAAAAAATGCTGTGTCTTGTCGATATGATTCTGATTGATTGGTATTTTTTTATTATTAACCATCTTTTGACCAAGGTAATATCCAATCCAATAATTTGTGTTGTCACCCAAAAATGATGCTGCCCACAAAGAAAAAAACAAAATTCCCACATTTAAGGAGCCGGTGGCAGAAAACATGCCAGAGGCAAAAAGCAATGAATCACCAGGCAAAAAGGGAGTAAAAACCAACCCTGTTTCAGCAAAAACAATAGTAATCAAGAAGGCGTAGGTTAATTTTCCGTAGTTCAAAATAATCTCACCCAAATGAACATCGAAATGCAAAACAAAATCAATTATATTCATAAATTTAATTTATCTCTTAAAAATATTTCTTACCAGCGTTATTGCAGCTTGTTTCTTAAAAATTGCGCAGCCACTTCCGGAGCAAGAGTTGAAATCTCAATCCCTGTGTCCAACTCGAATCCAGCCCAACTTGCAGTGTGCGGCAAAATTTCAATGTGCCAATGAAAATGAGGATAATCCTTGCCATCACATGGCGCGCTATGGATGTAAAAATTATAAGGAGGATCGCCAAGTGCATTATAGATAGCATTTAAAGCTTTTCCGAAAACTTCAGCCAATTCAACTTTCTGCTTATTGGTAATGCGTTCAAAATATGGAGAATGCTTCTTTGGCATCACATGAACTTCAAAGGCAACACGTGAAGCAAAGGGACAAAAGGCAATAAAATTTTTGTTCTCAAAAACAACACGTTTTTTTTCTTCACTTTCATATTCCATGATATTACAAAAAACACATTTCCTGTTGCTTTTGTGATATTTTGCAGCGCCATCAAGTTCCAATTTTACATAAGGAGCAACAACAGGAATTGCCATCAATTGAGAATGTGGATGAGGGATCGATGCACCAGCTTCTTTGCCATGATTGTGAAAAATTGCGACATAATTGATTCCCTTGTTGTTCATCAAATCCAAATATCTGTCTTGATAGGCATCAAAAACTTCTGCAATTTCCATAGTATCCATCAATGCAAGTTGCCTATGATGATCACGAGTCACAATAACTTCATGATATCCAACTCCAGGCATTGCGAAATATGGACCTTCGGCAATTGGCTTCGAAGTTGTTCCTTGTGAAAAAGCCGGGTATTTGTTTGGAAAAACGCGCAGAGTCCAATCCCCATCAGCCTTGTGATACAGTAAAACATCTTTTTCTTGACCAGAAGCAACTGGGTCTTCAAAGACACATCCACCAACACCTTTGTCGTCAGCAATTCTTTGAAAATTTGCAAAATCATCTGGACGCTTTGACCTGGCCGTTGCAATCACAACCCAATCAGTAGAAATAATGTCCTGTCGCAATTCAGAAACAGGCAGTGAATTCTCAGGTTCTTGTGGTTGCCGCTCTCCGTTATTTTCAATTGAAATATTCACAATGTCTTGCCCCGTCAAATTCGCCATGGGCAAAAATTCAACTAGGGTAATTTTAATTTTTTGTTTTTGCTTTTATATCAACAACTATTGCTTCTTTATATTATATTTTCCAAATATTAAACGTAATTTTGTTTTAAACAAGTCGATTAAAACTTGAATGAAACCATTTGGGCCAGTAAGACTAACGGTAGAACCATCTTCATTCAACCATCTCACCGGCATTTGCTTGATTTTAAAACCAAGGACTTTTGCCAAAATGATAAGCTCAAAATCAAAACCAAAACGATCCACAACCATTCTCTTGGCAATTTCATGTGCAGCCTTTCCTGTTAGCATTTTGAATCCACACTGCGTGTCTGGAAAACTCCAAAGACCAAGCACAATTCTGATGAGCCAATTTCCACCCTCCCCCATGAATTCTCGATATCTTGGTTGATGAACTTGCACAAATGCTCCCTTTATCTTTCGTGAACCAACAATCAAATCATTACCAGCAATAAGTTCTGGCAAAAATTTCTCCACATGAGAAATAGATGTTGAGCCATCGGCATCCAGAAAGACAACATACTCACCTTTTGATTCAAGCAATCCTTGCCTAACAACATAGCCCTTTCCGTGATTTTCTTTATTATCAATAACACGAAGATTTTTGACTTGTTTGGAATAATTGCGAGCAACTTCAGCTGTATTGTCAGGTGAACCATCAACCACAATAATAATTTCGTATTCGAAATCCTTGGCCGACAAAAAACTTTCAATTTCTAAAAGATTACTTCCGATGCGCTCCTTTTCTTTGTAAGCCGGAATTACAACCGACAAATATGGTTTTTGCTCCATGAGTTTTATGTCAAATTTATATTAAAATTTTTTATTAATCTAAAACATCAATATCTCAACATTTTTGAAATATCTTATAAATTCATTATACCACAACATTAATATACGTAAAATATCTATTTTTAAGATTCATGCGTAAGAGAACTTGCTTGCCTGTCCAGCCAACTTTGCAGAATGATTCTGGCAGCTTCTTTGTCATCACTCTCGGCGATATTTTTTCCGCCATGCATTTTGATGTTGTCCTGCGCCATTTTGGTGGTGAACATTTCATCTTGAAACATCACCGCAATGCCAAGCTCTTTTTCAAGCTTGTTGCCAAATTCAATCTTTTCATCCTCGCCAGCTTGATCATTTTGATGCCAAGTCACACCCAAAACTATCATCTTAACATCTTTTTCCTTGGCAATTTGTTTCAATTTGCTAAAAAAATCACCATCGTTTTTGATTGTGTCATAGGCAAAAGCCATACGAGTTTCCTCGTCAGCAATAGCCAGTCCAATCTTTGACTTGCCATAATCTACCCCCAAAAATGTGCTAACCTGAGCCATATATTGATATACTATTGACTTATTAGTGTTATTGTGCTATTATTATACATTGGTATAATTTAATTGTACCATATATTCCAAAAAACAACCCAAAAAAGGAGAAAAGAAATGGAAACAAAACAGGAAATAATCGGCGGAAGTTTGGAATTAGTTTGCCTGATGTCTGTATTATTCTTCGTAGTGTATTGGTTTTCATACACTCATCCAGACTTCAGCAACACAATCATTGGGCAAATTAGCCCTTGGGCTGCATGGGCAGTAATTGTTCTGGGATTCATCTCTGGATTGACTGGAGAGAGAATCCTAAAAAAGGAAAGTCGGCGCAACAGATTTATTGCGCGATAACATCCATCTGATCCCCTTTTCCACATCGTGGAATTGGGGGTCTTTTTTATTTTAAAATTTACAAATATGTCATTCCCGTGAAAACGGGAATCCAGCCCTAATTTATTTCACTTTTATAATATTCTTTAGCCAAATCTATCCAATCAGGATTTTCTTTTTCAATCAATACTGTCTTCCATTGCCTGTTCCATTTTTTTAATTGCTTTTCCCTTAGTAATGCAGAGGTTATATCATTTGTGGTTTCGTAATAAACCAATCTACCAACATTATATTTTTCAGTAAAGCCTTTTACTGTTTTATTTTTGTGTTCCCAAATTCTTTTTATTAAATTACTAGTCATTCCAATATAAAGAGTTCCATTTCTACTACTTGCTAAGATATATACAAAGTAAGTTTTTTGTTGATACATATTAGATTAATTTGTGTCAAACCTGGATTCCCGTTTTCACGGGAATGACACATTTTTTAATCACTGAAGCATTGAAAATTGATTGGAAATCGAGATTTGAGATTTGAAAATTTAAGCAATATTAAAGCAATAAGCGTAGTAAAAAAAAGACATTGCAATTATTAATTCAGAATATTATGCGGTCAAAATTTCCACTCCTTTTTCTGTAATCAAAATTGTATTTTCATAGTGTGCAGAAAGTTTCCCATCGGCTGTCACAAAAACCCAACCATCAGAGCCAAGCTCGGTGTGATGAGTTCCGATGTTGACCATTGGCTCAATGGCAAGTGTCATGCCAACTTGCAAGAGAAGGTCGCGAAAGCCTTTTTCAAAATAATTTGGAATCTGAGGATTTTCATGCAAGTTTTTTCCGATGCCATGCCCAACCAAATTTTTGACCACCGAAAATCCAGCATCCTCAACAATTTGCTGCGATGTCTTGGAATATTCACTCAAATTTGCTCCAGCTTTTAAACTTTTAATACCTTTCCAAAAAGATTTCTCAGTAACTTCGATCAATTTTTTTGCTTCAGCTGAAACTTCCCCCACAGCAAAAGTGCGGGCCATGTCAGCAAAAAAACCATCCATTTCAAGTCCAATATCAATCTTGAAAACATCCCCATCTCTCAAGAGTGTTTTTTCACTAGGAATTCCATGCACAACTTCATCATTAATCGAAGCGCAGATGGTTGCTGGAAAAAGATTTTTACCTTCGCCATACCCCTTGAATGCTGGCTTTGCGCCGGCTTGCAAAATCATTTTTTCAGCCAAAGCGTCAATTTCCATTGTGCTGACACCAACAGCAACTTTTTTTCCAAGTTCGCGCATAACCAAAGCCAAAGCCTTTCCAGCTTTGCGCATGATCGCTATTTCATTTTCTGTTTTGATGTGAATACCCATAGCATACAAAAATCCAAAATCCAAATGTCAAATCTCAAATAAATGACTTAAGTTCAAATATTTAAAATCTAAAAAATTTTGATTTGGGATTTTATTTGAAATTTGAAATTTTGATTTTGAAATTATAACAAATAATCAAATCACAAATTTATATTATTCCGCAAGTTTTTCAATTATATCACTAAACACTTTTTCTACTTTTTTGTTTCCATCAATTTCAATCAATAGTCCTTGATTGCGATAATGTTCAATAACAGGAATTGTTATTTTGTAAAAAGTATCAAGTCTTTTTGTTATTCCCTCTGGAGTGTCATCCCCTCTTTGCATGACAGGTCCTCCACAAGTTGGACAATGCTCATGAACATCTTTGATTTGATTTCCAAGTACAAAGTGCCTATAGCAAACGGTGCAAGCATAGCGCTTCGAAATGCGCGCAATTGATTCAGCATAAGGGAGTTTGATATAGATAGCTTTATCAATCGGAAATTTCATTTCATCAAGCATTTGCTCAACTCCTAATATCTGACCAAAAGTCCTGGGAGCAGAATCAATAATAACACCCATGCCAGCTGGAACTTTTTCAAGACTATGCCTGAGAACATCAATAGTGATGTCATCAGGAATCATTTCTTTTTGCTCATTCAAGGCTTTAACTATTCTCCCCAACTCTGAATCATCTCTAGCAATTTCCCTGAAGATTAATCCAGTTTCAATGTGCGCTAAGTTGAATTTCTGAGCCAAGAGATCAGCTTGTGTTCCCTTTCCTGAACCCTGTGGACCAAAGATGATAATGTTCATTGTAAAATTTTGAATTTCGAATTTTGAATTTCGAATCAAGTTCGAATTTTTAATGATTAAAATATTTAAACATTAAAGGTTTATTCAAAATTAAAAATTTTAAATTAGAAATTCGAGCAAGGCGAGGCATTTAGAATCCTTCATAGTCTCGCATAACAAGCTGTCCTTCGATTTGCTTGATTGTTTCAATCACAACTGAAACAACAATAAGAATGCTAGTTCCACCAATTTTCAATGATTGAATGTTTGTCATTCCTTGAATAATAAAAGGCAAAACTGCAATAATACCAAGAAAAACTGAGCCTGTAAGTGTGATTCTATTCATTATTCGATAAAGAAAATCAGCAGTAGTCTTTCCTGGTCTGATTCCTGGGATATATCCACCTTGCTTTTGCAAATTCTCAGCAATCTTAACAGGATCAAAAACAACAGCAGTATAAAAATATGTAAACATCACAATCAGGATGAAATACATGCTGCTATAAAAAACTTGATTTTGAAAAAGATTATTAACCGCAGTTGCAGCATGCGCTACAGCTGGGTTACTAGCCTTGCTCAAAAAAGTTGCAATCATGCCAGGAAAAAGCATGATAGACATGGCAAAAATAATGGGAATAACACCGGCCTGATTCACTCGAAGTGGCAAATGCGAAGTTGAGCCACCAAAAGTTTTGTCTCCCCTGATTCTTTTTGCATATGAAACCGGAATATTTCTTTGTCCCTCTGTCACCAAAACAACACCAGCAATGGTCACAACAGCAACCACCAAAAGACCAAGATAGATAAAAATTTGAGCAGGATCAAATGTTAGCAATAATTTTGAAAGGCCAGAAGGAAGACCACTGACAATTCCAGCGAAAATAATCAAAGAAACACCATTTCCAATGCCTTTTTCTGTTATCAGTTCGCCAAGCCACATCAAGAAAATAGTTCCAGCTGTTGCAATCACTACAATAACAACAGTGTCATACATGGATGTAGCACTCAAAACTCCTTGCGAACGAAGCAATGTCACCATACTAAACGTTTGCAAAACTGCCAATGGAACAGTAAGCCATCGTGTCCACATGTTGAACTTCTGACGTCCTGCCTCACCTTCTTCCTTGTAAAGCTGTTCAACGCGAGGAACAATCATAGTTAAAAGCTGCATGATGATAGATGCGGTAATATATGGACCAACTCCCAACATCACAATTGAAATATTGGTCAAACCTCCACCAGAAAAAACATTCAACATTCCAAGCAATTGATTGCCTTCAAAAAGACGTCTTAATTGTTCAATGTTAACACCTGGAAGAGGAATGTTGGCAGCAATACGAAAAACAATAAGAATCCCCAAAATAAAGAGGATCTTATTGCGAAGTTCAACAATTTTAAATATTTGTGTTATTTTTTCAAACATTATTTTAGCTTTTAGATTTTAGCTGCTAGTTTTTAGTCCAAAGTGGCATCCAACCTAGAAGCTAATGCCTATTGGCCAAAAACTATTCTAGAATTTTTCCACCTGCTTTTATTATAGCATCTTTAGAGGTTTGTGAAAGAAGCAACTCAGCTGAAATAGTAAGTTTTTTGCTAATTGTTCCAGTAGCCAAGATCTTGATACCATCTTTAGCATCAGCCTTGTCAACAATTTTAAGTGCAAGCAATGTTTCAACAGAAACAACATCACCATCTTTGTAGAATTTTTCAAGTGCTTCAAGTTTTACAACTGATTTCTTGGCAGCAAGAGATTTGAATCCTCGCACTTTTTTCAAACGTTCAACAAGTGAAGATCGTCCACCTTCAAACAATGGATCAATAGATGCACCAGAGCGAGCTTTTTGACCCTTATTTCCTTTTCCAGAATAAGTTCCACGCTTTCCTCCGCGACCAACTGTTTTTTTGTCCTTGCGTTTTTTAACTGTAAGTTGATGAATTTGCATATTATTTTACCGCTTTAATTTCCTTAACTTCTTTAACCTCAGCTTCTTTGTTCATTTTAATGCGAGGAGCTTTCAATGCTTTTAGAGCCTCGATTGTTGCTCTTGCCACATTAAGCTTGTTTGCTGTACCAAGTGATTTTGAAACAATATCACGAATACCAGCAAGGTCAACTACTGCGCGAACAGCACCACCAGCAATAACACCTCGTCCTTCTGAAGCTGGCTTAAGCAAAACTCTAGCGCTTCCAAGTTTCATTCTAATGTCATGAGGAATAGTATTATCAGAAAGATTTACTGTTATCATGCACTTCTTGGCATCATTGTATGCTTTACCGATAGCATCGGAAACATCAGATCCTTTAGAAACACCGACACCAACTCTTCCTTTGCGATCACCAATTACTAATGTTGCTCTGAAACGAAATCTTCGTCCACCTTTTACCACACGAGTAACGCGAGCCAAATCCAAAAGTTTTTGTTCGAACTCTGGTTTTTCTCTGCGCACATTCTTTTTTCCTGATCTCTTATTCATAAGATAATATAGTATTTATAATTCAAAACATTAAAATTGAAGCCCACCCTCTCGCGCTCCATCTGCAAGCGCTTTAACTTTTCCATGATATTGATACCCAGCTCTATCAAAAGTAATCGTTTCAATCTTAAGAGCTTTACATTTCTTAGCAACCAAGATTCCAACTTCTTTTGCTCCTTCAATTGTGTTGGCAGCATTTTTGATTTCTGAGAGTTTAGCACTTGCTAAAGTTTTTCCTACAGCATCATCAATAACTTGAGCATAAATACCTTTTAAGCTCTTAAACACAGCCAAACGTGGACGTGTTGCTGATCCTGAAATCTTTGCACGAACTCTTCGTTTTCGTTGTAATCTACCACTGTTGCTACTTATTTTATTCATACTTATCATGAATCATGGAGCATGGAGTCTTTAGCATTTCAATGCTGCAACACTCTACGCTTTATGTTCTATGTTTTATGCGCTATGTTATATTGTTTACTTTGATGACTTCTTACCCTCTTTTCTTCTTACATGTTCTCCAACATATTTAAATCCTTTTCCCTTGTATGGCTCAACTGGCTTAAGTGCTCTGATGTTAGCAGCAAATTGACCAACACTGTGCTTGTCATTTCCACTTACACTCATAACATTTCCTTCAATCACAACCTCAAGATCATCTGGAACAGTAACCACGACTGGATGTGAAAATCCGAGTGCAAGAGTAATTGTCTTTCCTGCGATAGCCATACGGAAACCAACTCCATTCAATTCAAGTTGTTTTTTGAATCCGCTCACCACTCCTTCAATCATATTTTCAATCCTACGAGCTGTAGTACCCCAAAGAGCTGGAACATTTTTCCCTCTGCCTTCCTTTTCAACTGTGAATTCTTTTTCTCCAAATTTAATCGAAACATCAAGATGATGTTCAAATTTAAGTGTGCCTTTTGGGCCAACAACGGTAACAACATTTTTATCTGTAGTCACGCTCACACCTTCAGGGATAGCTACGGGTTTTTTTCCAATTCTACTCATATTATATTAGTCAAAAGTCTTTCAAGTCTTTCAAGTCTTTCAAGCCAAAACATTTGCTTTATGGACTTTTTGACTTTCGACTTTATGGACTCGCTTATTATTATTTACCAAAGCTCACAAATTACCTCTCCACCTAGACCTAGTTTTCTTGCCTTATCTCCAGTCATCATACCTTGAGATGTTGAGATAATTGAGATACCATATCCATTTTTGACACGCTTAATGTCAGTCTTTTTCACATAAATGCGCTGTCCTTGACGACTAACACGCTTAATTTCTCGAATTGCAGGATTTTTCTCAGTGTTTGAAACAACTTCATATTTCAAAACAATCTTAAGCACTGGAAAAGTTTCACCCATTTCTTTTTTCACAGATTCAATGAAATTTCTTTGCTCTAAAATTTTAGCAATAGACAGTTTCAATTTCGAAAAAGGCACTGACACTTCTTTGTGCTTTACCATCTGCGCATTTCGAATTCTTGTAAGCATGTCTGCTATTGGATCTAACATATTCTAATTCTTTATCCTAATTATAATTATAAACACTTAAACATTTTTACCAACTGCTCTTTGTTACTCCTGGCAATTCACCTCTGCTTGCCAATTCTCGAAAACAAATTCTGCAGATATCGTAGGCACGAAGATAGCCATGCTTACGACCACATCGCCAACAACGGCGCACAATCCTGGTTGAAAACTTAGGTGTCTTCTCTGCTCGAGCTTCTGTAGATGTTTTAGCCATATAAATTCTTATATCAATTATTTATTCGCTTTTTAGCGGAAATCCTAGTAATTTAAACAATTCCAAACCTTCTTTTTGACTGTGTGCATTTGTTGAAACGGTAATTTGCATTCCGAATGGGTATCTAACTTTTTCTGGAGATATTTCTGGGAAAATAACATGTTCTTTAAGTCCAATGTTCAAATTTCCACCAGTATCCACAGCTTTCCTATTTATTCCTTGGAAATCTCTAGTTCGTGGAAGAGTAGCGCTAACAACTCTATCAATAAATTGCCACATTCTAGCTCCTCGCAAAGTAACTTTCACTCCAATTTCCATTCCTTCACGAATCTTAAATCCAGAAATAGCTTTCTTTGCTTTTGTTTTTACTGGTTTTTGACCAGTAATTGCAGTAAGCGCAGCAACAACTTCCTCGATCTTATCATTTTCCTTAACAATTTTTCCTATTCCGACATTAACAACAACCTTCTGAATCCGAGGAACAGCCATGACGCTTTTATAGCTAAACTTTTGTTTCATTTCAGCTACAGCTATTTTGATGTATTTCTCTTTTGCTGGAGTTATATTCATACGATTCACTTAAGACAAATAAATTAGAAAACAAATTATTACATTTCCTTACCACATTTTTTACAAACTCTCACTTTTTTCTCATTAACAGTGGCATATGAAACTCTGGTTGCTTTGCCACATGCTGGGCAAATAATCATAGCATTTGAAGCATCAAATGGTGCTGCAATCTCAACTCGTTGCCCTTGCTGTCCTTCTCTACGAGCTTTTTGGTGCTTGGTCACGATATTGATTTTTTCAACCACAATTTTTCCCTCGCTTGGCACAGTTCTAACAACTTTTCCTTGTTTTCCCTTGTCCTTGCCAGCTATTTTTTTTACGAGGTCTCCTTTTTTAATTCGCATATATTTTAGTCAAAAGTCTTTTTACAGACCACAATTATTATAATACTTCAGGTGCCAATGAAACAATCTTAGAAAATCCTTTTTCACGCAATTCTCTTGCAATTGGTCCAAAGATACGAGTTCCCTTTGGCTCCTTGTCATTCAAAATAACAGCTGCGTTCTCATCAAATCGGATATATGAACCATCTTTTCTGCGAATAGCCTTTTTTGTTCTCACTACTACAGCTCTAACCTTGTCTCCTTTTTTAACCAAACCTCTAGGTTCAGATGACTTTACAGAGCAAACAATAATATCACCAACAGAAGCATATCGTCTGCGAGATCCACCAAGCACTTTAAAGCACTCAATGATTTTTGCGCCTGAATTATCAGCTGCCTTCAATTTTGTTTCTGCTTGAATCATATATTTTAGTCAAAAGTCTATCAAGTCTATCAAGTCTATCAAGCAAATGCATTTCTGCTTTATGAACTTTATGGACTTTCGACTTTATGAACTGATATTATTTATGCTATTACTTTGTGACTCTTGTCCTTGCTAATTGGTTTACACTGTGAAAATTCAACCTTATCTCCTTTTTTGAACTTATTATCCTCATCATGAACTTTGTATTTCACAGTTGAGCGATATTTTTTAAGATATTTAGGATGAGTTTTAAGAGACTCAACAGCAACAACAATTGTTTTGTCCATTTTGTCACTAACAACTATTCCTTTTTTCTTAGCTACTTTTTTCATAGTATTTGTCATATATCTTTTCAATGCCTTCTAAAAATAATTACTTTTGAACGCTACGCTCAGTTAAGATAGTAAGCGCGCGAGCAATGTCAGTCTTAATTGCGCGATACTGCCTATGATTCTTCATCTGACGAGCAGCAATGTCGAATCTAAGCTTAACAGCTTGAGTTCTTTTTTCAGCGAGCATTTTTTTCAATTGCTCAATGTTCATATCTCTAATTTCCTGAATTTTCATATGCTTTAGTCAAAAGTCTTTCAAGTCTTTCAAGTCTTTCAAGCCGATGCATTTCTGCTTTATGGACTTTATGACTTTCAACTTTATGGACTGCAATTATTCTTATTTTTCCTTAACTACAAACTTTGTCTTGATGTTTAGCTTATGTGAAGCTAGTCTCATTGCCTCCTTGGCAATTGCCTCAGTGATGCCATCCATTTCAAACAAAACTCTTCCTTGCTTAGTTTTTGCCACAAAGTGATCAACACTTCCCTTTCCTTTACCCATGGGAGTCTCATCACCTTTTTTGGTCATCGGCTTATCTGGAAAAATTCTGATCCAAATTTTACCACCGCGCTTAACGTATCTTGTCATTGCTCTACGAGCAGCTTCGATTTGTCTTGCTGAGATTAATCCTGAAGTCATGGCCTTAAGACCAAAGCTACCAAAACTAACTGTGTTGCCAGTCTGAGCAACTCCACGGATTTCTCCGCCTCGGTGAATCTTCCTATGTTTAACTTTTTTCGGCATCAACATATGCGTATCTTTTAATTCAAAATGTAAACTTTGATTTATTTGTTATTACTAGGCAGGCGATGACAGCAATTTATTCTTTATTGAAAACTTCTCCCTTATAAAGCCAAGTCTTAACTCCAATTGCTCCATAGGTTGTAAAAGCTGTTGCTTTTGAGAAATCAATATCAGCTCTAAGTGTGTGAAGTGGAACTGTTCCTCTTGAAAGCCATTCTCTTCTTGACATCTCAGCTCCTCCAAGTCTTCCAGAAACTTCAATTTTCACACCTTTGATATTCTTGTTCTTCTCAACTTGGTCCAACATTGATTTGAGAATTCTTCGAAATGGCACACGCTTTTCAAGTTGTTCAGCAACATTTTGAGCAACCAATGAGGCATTCTCTTCAAATTGTCGAACTTCTTGCGCCTCAATCTTAAGATCAACTTTCTTGCCAGCAAAGAATTTCTTCTTAATAACAGTACTCATGTCACCAATACCAGTTCCACCCCTTCCAATCAATACTCCAGGACGAGATGTTTTGATAATCAATTTCAAGGTATTAGCATTTCTTTCAATTTCAACATCAGCAATTGCTGCAGATTTCCACTTTTTCATTACAAACTCTCGAACTTGAACATCTTCCTTGAGTTTCTTCGTATAATCTTTGCCAGCAAACCACCTTGATTTCCATGTTGAGGTTATTCCTAGGCGCAGCCCTGTTGGATTGACTTTATGTCCCATAATTTTATAAATCTCTAATTAACTGTATTTTTTATCACTTATTATTTTTAAACTTCTCTTTTGTCGAATTTATGCTCCTGATTTTCTTTGAAAAACTTTTTTCAAAAATCCATTGTCTTGTCCTTTCTTAACAGTTTCTTTCTTGGCTGTAGTTTTTTTGACTGTAGCCTTTTCAACAACTGCATCTTGAATTTTTTCTTCCTTTTCAATCTCTTCCATTTCTTGCTTGATCATCTTTGCTCGAGCTGCCTCTCTTTCTGCGCGTTGTTTTTCCAATTCTTGTTTGGTTTTCTTGTTTTTTCCTTCAACTCTTTCTTCCAATTCCAGTTTGATATGAGATGTTCGCTTCAAAAGCAATGTCGCTCTTCCTTGAGCTCTTGGTAGCCATCTTTTAAGCTTAGCACCTTCACCAACAAGAATACTACTTACAAACATGTTGTCTTTATCTAAACCAAAATTATTTTCAGCATTAGAAAGTGCGCTGTTTAATAATTTTTCCATTGGCTCGCTGGTCTTTTTAACAAGATGTTGCAGTTGAACAAGCGCTGAACTTGCATTCATACCGACAATACTGTTTGTTACCAAGCGAACTTTTCTTGGAGATGTTCTTAAATTGTTGAGTGATGCTATTACTTTCATATATTATTCAAATTTACAGACTTGCAATTATTATTTTTTCTTCTTTCCTGCTGGTTCAGCTTTTGCTGCCTTCAAAGCGTCTTGTTGTTTCTGCTTTGCAGCCTGCTCCATTTCTTTTTGCATCTTACCACCATGTCTTGTGAATTTACGTGTTGGTGAGAATTCTCCAAGTCTATGTCCAACCATTTCTTCAGTAACATAAACTGCAGTGTGCTCTCTTCCATTGTGAACTCCGAAAGTAAATCCGATCATTTCAGGTGCAATTGTGCAAGCCCTGGACCAAGTCTTTATTGTTCCTTCGCCTGGTTTTGCATTAACAACCTTTTTCATTACTCGCGGATCAACATATGGCCCTTTTTTTAAACTTCTTGACATAATTTTCTTTAATTAGTTTATTAATTCCTTAGTCTTTTCGGAGCTAAGAAACCATTTTAACTATTTCTTAATTCTTCGTTTTACAATAAATTTGTCGCTATATCGGTTCTTCTTTCTTGTCTTCTTTCCAAGAGCAGGTTTACCCCAAGGAGTTTTTGGATACTTAAGTCCAATTCCTTGTTTTCCTTCTCCTCCTCCGTGTGGATGATCAACAGGATTCATCGCAGATCCACGAACTTCTGGTCTCTTTCCTTTCCATCTGTTTCTTCCAGCCTTACCAAGAGTTTCACTACTATGTTCGAAGTTACTTACTCTTCCAATTGTAGCATAACATTCCTTACTTACAATTCTAATTTCACCAGATGACATTTTTAGTTGTGCCATTTTTTCATCAATAGCCATCAAAGTTGCTCCACTTCCAGCACTTCTAGTGATCTGACCACCTTTTCCAGCAATCAACTCAATGTTTGAAATAATAGTTCCTGATGGAATATTTCTAAGCACTGTTCTGTTCCCTTTTTTGATTGGAGCATCAACTCCTGTCATAATTTCCATTCCAGCCTTCATTCCCTCAGTAGCCAAAACATATTTCTTGTCTCCATCAATATATGAAACAAGAGCAATCAAAGCGCTTCTGTTTGGATCTTTTTCAATTGAAACAATACGTCCCAAAATTCCAAATTTTTGCTGCTTAAAATCAACCAAGCGATATCGTCTCTTGTGTCCACCTCCTTGATGACGAGTAGAAATCTTTCCATGTGATCGCCCAGCTTTCTGAGTCATCGGTGCAAGCAAAGACTTCTCAGGTTTTCGGTCTGTCAAGTTATCAGGTTTTACAATTGACATATTTCGTCTGCCAGCTGTATTTTTTTTGTATACTTTAATTGCCATAATATTCTCTTACCTAAAATTTCAAATTATTGTATTTACTATACTGCTTGGAATAATTCAATCTTGCTTCCTTCTTTCAATGTCACTGTGGCTTTTTTGAAACCAGACTTAACGCCCATGTGTCTTCCATAAGCCTTTTTCTTTGGCTTAATGTTAACAACTGTTATCTTTGAAACTGCCACACCATATGTTCCTTCAATTGCTAGTTTTACTTGTTTTTTGGTTGAGCTCTTTACTACCTTGAAAGTATATTTGTTGTCAGCAATTGCCTTGTGAGTTTTTTCAGTAATCCATGGTTCAATCAGTACGCGATATGCAACCTCAGCATTTTTTGCCACTGCAATAACCTCTTTCTTTGGAGCAGAAACCTTTTTAGTTGCTTTTGCAACAACTGATTTTGCTTTAGAAACTAATTCTTTTTTCTCTTCAATTACTGCCATATACTTTTTTTTATCCTAATTATTTCGTAATATTTATCCTAATATCAAATTTATTCAACAACTTTCTTGTCTCCAAATTTTTCCTCCAAAAATTCGATTGAAGACTTGCTCAAAAGTAAGAACTTGTTATTAAGCAAATCCATTACATTCAAATCCTTTGTCATAATGTTCAAAGTATTTTTGAGGTTTCGACTGATCAATGATGTTTCCTTTTCATTTTCAGAAAGAGAAACCAAAATTTTTCCAGAAATTTTCAAATTCTTCAAAATTTGTTCAAATTCTTTAGTTTTAGCCTTAGCTACAACCAAAGAGTCAATCGCGATCAATGTTCCAGAGCGAAGTTTTTCAGAAATTGCAATCACTACAGCCTTTTGCTTCATTTTTTTGTTCAAGTCTCTTTTGAAATTTCTTTCATTTGTTGGACCAAAAGCAACACCTCCACCTCGCATCACAGGATTTCTTTTTTGTCCTTGTCGAGCTGATCCAGTTCCTTTTTGCTTGAATGGCTTCTTTCCTGATCCTGCAACTTCACTTTTATCCTTAGTGTGAGCAATTGGATTTCTTTGATTTCCAGCCATCACCATAAAAACCTGATGCAGCAATTCATTGTTTGCCTTTGCACCAAAAACAGCATCTGAGATCTTCAGGTCCTCGATTTTTTTTCCTTCTTGATTGTGAATAGCAATTGTAGCCATAGTATTTCTAATATCTAATATCTAATTTTTTACTTCAATTCTGACTCTTGGGGATGAAATTATCCTCTTAGTTCAACAATTCTACCAACTACACCAGGAACAGCTCCCAAAACTCCCATAATATTTCTTTGTGCGTCGATGTATACAACCTTAATTCCCTTTGTTGTTGATCTTTTTCCACCCATGCGTCCAGCCATTCTTTTTCCTTTAATAACATGTTGTGGTTGCTGAGCTCCAATTGAACCTGGCGCTCTGTGATCATGCTTATGTCCATGAGTTGCAGGAGAACCAGCAAATCCGTGTCTTTTTACAACACCTTGAAATCCTTTTCCTTTGGCTATTCCACTAATTTGAACTTCATCACCTATTACAAAGCTTTCGATGCTAACTTTGTCACCAACAGCTACTGTTGGATCAGTGTCCAAACGAAATTCTTTACGATGAGTAACCTTCTTGGTCTTGGCAAGTTCCAATTGAACAGCGCAGTATCCATTCTTTTCTTGAGTTCTTACAACTGAGACAACGTTTTCAGGGCATTCAATCAAAGTCACGTTCAAAGCACCAGCTGCTTGATCATACAGCGTTGTCATTCCCAATTTTTTCCCTAGAATATATTTTATATACATATTGTTCTTAAATAAAGCGTTTCTTGATAAAAAAAATCTGGCCTCTCAGCCAGCACAACCCAAGATTTCTCTTGTATTGGCTAGTTGAGTATCCCAATTTACTGAGACTTTAACTAGTATTTTTCTGTTTTTCTAACTTATCTATATTAAACTATTTCTCAAAATAATGCAAGTCCTCCAATCTACATCTTTATTTCCACATCAACACCTGCTGGCAAATCAAGACTTGTTAGGTTTTCAATCGTTTTTGGAGTTGGATCCCAAATATCAATCAAACGTTTGTGAATTCGCATTTCATATTGATCACGAGCATCCTTGTATACAAATGTTGATTTGTTTACTGTTACTTTGTGAATCTCAGTTGGAAGTGGAACTGGACCAGTAAATTTTGAGCCACTACGTTCGACAGTTTCAGCAATCTTGCGTGCTGATTGATCAATGACCTTGCTGTCATACGCCTTAATTTTGATCCTGATTCTTGTAGCTTGTTCGTCTTGATTTTTTTTCGCAGCCATCTGATTCTTGTATAATAAACGATTTAAATTACAATCTAAAGTTTTGTTCAGGTGAACACTGGCAGACACAAGGATTAACTCGTGTCTGCTAAGTAAATCTGAAACTATTTGATAATCTTTGTTGCAACTCCAGCACCAACAGTCTTTCCACCTTCGCGAATAGCAAAGCGCATTCCTTCTTGCATAGCTACTGGGGCAATCAACTTAATAACCAAGTTAATTGTATCTCCAGGCATAACCATTTCAGTTCCTTCTGGAAGCACAACTTCACCAGTAACATCAGTTGTTCGGATGTAAAATTGTGGTTTGTATCCTTTGAAGAATGGAGTGTGACGTCCGCCTTCTTCTTTGGTCAAAATATAAATTTCACCTTCAAATTCTGTATGAGGAGTGATTGAACCAATCTTAGCCAAAACTTGTCCGCGTTCAACATCTTCCTTTTTGATTCCACGAATCAAAAGTCCAGCATTGTCTCCAGCTTGTCCTGAATCAAGTGATTTGTTGAACATTTCGATTCCAGTAACTGTAGTTTTTGCTGTTGGACGAAGACCAACAATTTCAACTTCTTCATTGATTTTGATTGTTCCTGATTCAATTCTTCCTGTTACCACTGTTCCACGACCTTCAATTGAGAAGATATCTTCAATAGGCATAAGGAATGGTTTTTCTGTTTCACGAACAGGTTCAGGGATTTGAGCATCAAGTGCAGCCATAAGGTCATAGATTGGCTTCACAGCAGCATCATCAATTGAAGTAGCAGCCAAAGCTTGCGTTGCTGATCCTTTGATCACAGCAGCATTGTCTCCATCGAATTCATATTTTGAAAGAAGTTCACGAACTTCAGCCTCAACCAATTCAATAAGCTCTTCATCATCAACCATATCAACCTTGTTAATAAAAACAACGATTGCAGGCACACCGATTTGTTTTGCAAGCAAGATGTGTTCACGTGTCTGAGGCATAGGGCCATCAGTTGCAGAAACAACCAAGATTGCTCCATCCATTTGAGCTGCACCAGTAATCATGTTTTTGATGTAGTCAGCATGACCTGGACAATCAACATGAGCGTAGTGACGAATGTCTGATTCATATTCACAATGTGAAGTAGCAATTGTAATTCCACGCTCTCTTTCTTCTGGAGCATTGTCAATTTCACCAACTCCTCTTTCCTTTGCCATTCCTTTCAAAGACTGACCATGCAAAATAGCCGCGGTAAGAGTTGTCTTGCCGTGGTCAACGTGTCCGATTGTTCCAACGTTTACATGTGGTTTTGTTCTTTCAAACTTTGCTACTGCCATAGTTTTTTTCTCGCTACTCTCTTTGAGCTGTTTTTTTGCTCAAAAGCGCGATTGTTTAAAGCTGATTTATTATTTATCTTATCACAAATTTACTCCAAAAAGTAAATTCAAAAATTCCTTTATTGGAAAATTAGATACTTAATTATTTTACACGAATTAAAAATACTGTCAAGAGCTTGAATAAGCTTTTTAGGCATTAGCTTCTTAACTTTTAGTTCTCTACTATTTTTGGCTTAAATAATGGTTATTTCTGAGTATGGCACAGGTCATTAACAACACATAATTGATAGCAAAAATCAGGATCAATCATTGGCTCTGGTCCAGGCATTCCACCACAATGACCCAAAAGTTTTCTATTTTCATCATAAACTGTCCATGGCATATCAGTAACATTCCGCGGAGGCATCACCTTGAAATACTTTCCACATTGAAATACTCCACCATTTTCCTTTTTTTCACACAGCTCCTCAGTGATATTTTTTTTCTCATTTGGACATGGTGCAAATTCACAATTTTCACCACTTCTACCAACATAAGTTTTTCCATCCTCACAGAGCTTGGCCTCCTGTGTGCACATGGTGACTTTTTTTTCAGCAGGCACTTGAGCCACTGGCTTTTGAATTTCCAAATTATTGTTTGTTGTATTTTGAATTTTGGATATTGATTTGCTTTGCAACCAAAAAATTCCACCAACAACAACTGCGATGAGCAAAATAATTCCAACTGCAATTTCACTGGCAATTTTTTTGTTTGTCATTTTATTTTTTTATATATTTATATATAAAAATTATACCACAAAAAAATGATATTCTAAAAAAATGTGTAGAACCTGGATTCCCGCCTTAGTGGGAATGACAAAAATAAAAAAACAGCCCCTTGCGAGACTGTTTTTGAAAAGTGTTTTATGCTTGATGCGATAATGATAAGTTTTCCAGCTTCACAACACGTTTTTCAAGTCTTTCAAATTCCTGGGCATCCACCTTGCGTTTGAGCTCAAATTTCACTTCGACCATATCATCCTGCAGCCTGTCTATCTTGGTTTCAACCAGTTCAAGTTTATCATCAATTCCATCTAGCCTATTGTCTATGCCATCAAGCCTATTGTCGATTCCATCAAACCTACGGTCAATACCATCGAATCGCTTATCGATTGCCTCGAATTTTTGATCAACATTTTCAAATTTAATCTCCATGCTTTCTGCAAGCGTTGAAAGATTTTCATCAAATCTCTCCATTAAGACACCCAATTGCTCGAATTTCCTATTAGTATTTTCAGATATAGCATTTAAGGACACATCAAATCTTTCAATCATCAAGCCAACCTCATTTGCAGTAAATGTTTTTTCTTCAGTTTTGTTTGATTGTTTTTTCATATGTTTATTGTTTAGTGAAGTGAGAGAAATGAAAT
Source organism: bacterium (assembly GCA_037140955.1). Classification (GTDB taxonomy): domain Bacteria; phylum Patescibacteriota; class Minisyncoccia; order Moranbacterales; family GWC2-37-73; genus UBA12068. The sequence goes on from JBAXDL010000002.1 coordinate 67,524, forward strand.
AGCAATTTCATTTCCGAGCGAACGACAACAACAAGATTCCTCTTATTTTATAATTATAAATCGACTGCGTCAAATCAAGATAGATAAGTTTTTGCTTCTTCAAAAGTTGAAATGAAACTTGAAACATGGTCACCAAAGATCATCATGCGATTGGTCACTTTTTCACCTTTTTTGTTCTTATATAAATCAGTTATCGACAAACAATTGTTGCCATTACTGGTGAGTTTTACATCAAAGAAATAATTTTTGCCGCCAGCGCGCAGCAATTTTGAAAAAACTCTGTTTTGAACTTTGTCCTGAATTGGCATTTGCAATTGAGCTTGATTTTTGCTCTTTGCTTGATTTTTGATTTGATTTTGTTTTTGCATATTTTTTTCAATCCCATCAAATCAACTTGTTGGTAATTTGCTTGAGATTCTCTATTTATTATTTATTTTCTCTTTGAGCATTGGCCACTGCTCATGATGTTATTATATCACTGATATGTGACCACTGCAATAGTCTGCAATGTGGATAACTTGAGATGGGATGCCAATGTTGACATTTTTGCTTTCAATAAAACAAAAAAACAGCTTCTTGCGAAGCTGTTTTTTGAAAGTGTCTTATTTTTCCTAAAACTAAAGATTATTTTTTTGCAATAATTTCATCAGCAACATTCTTTGGAACTTCATTGTAATTTGCAAATTCCATTGAATAACTAGCACGTCCCTGTGTCATTGAGCGCATTTGTGTGGCATAACCAAACATGTTTGCAAGAGGAACTTCAGATTCAATCTCTTTCACGCGCGCATTTCCCTCTCCACGATCATTAATTTCCTTGATCATTCCACGACGTGAGTTGATGTCACCCACGATGTCACCCATGAATTGTTCTGGGCAAGTTACCACCACTTTCATGATCGGCTCAAGAATGATTGGGTTGGCACGTTTTACTGCTTCTTGAACTGCCATTGAACCAGCAATTTTGAAAGCTGCTTCATTGGAGTCAACTTCATGGAAAGATCCATCATACAAAGTCACCACAACATCAACCATTGGATATCCAGCAAGTACACCATTTTCCAAAGCTTCTTTTGCTCCCACAGAAACTGGCTTGATGTATTCTTGTGGAATAACACCACCTTTAATTTCATCAAAGAATTCAAAGCCTTTGCCTTTTTCTTCTTGTGGGCGAACTTTGAGCCAGCAATGACCGTATTGTCCACGACCTCCGGATTGTTTGACATATTTTCCTTCAGCCTGAGCTTCTCCTTTGATTGTTTCGCGGTACGCAACTTGTGGTTGACCAATATTTGCTTCAACACCAAATTCTCTTTTCATACGATCAACAATAATATCAAGATGAAGTTCACCCATTCCAGAGATAATTGTCTGTCCTGATTCTTCATCAGTTCGTAGACGCAGTGTTGGATCCTCACCAGCAAGCTTGCGAAGAGCAACTCCCATTTTTTCTTGATCAGCTTTGGTCTTTGGCTCAACAGCGATGTCGATAACCGGCTCTGGAAAAACAATATTTTCCAATTGAATTTGATTTGCTTCATCACAAAGAGTGTCACCAGTGGTTGTGTTTTTTAGTCCAACCAAGGCTCCGATTCCACCAGCGCGAATTTCATCAATTTCTTCACGATGATTTGCATGCATTTGCAGAATTCGTCCAATTCGTTCTCGCTCACCATTTGTTGAATTGATCACATATGAACCAGCTTTCAATGTTCCAGAATAAACACGGAAAAATGTTAGCTGTCCAACAAAAGGATCAGTTGCAACTTTGAAAGCCAAAGCAGAAAATGGTTCGTTGTCATCAGCGTGTCTTTCGATTTCCAATTCAGTCTTTGGGTCAGTTCCTTTGATTGAAGTCACATCCAATGGAGATGGAAGATAGTCAACTACTGCATCCAAAACCAATTGCACACCTTTGTTGCGAAGAGCTGTTCCAGTGAAAACTGGCACAATCTTTGCATCAATAACGCCTTGGCGAAGTGCTGCTTTCAATTCATCAATTGAGATTTCTTCTCCGTTTAAATATTTTTCAGTAAGTTCATCATTTGTTTCAGAAACTTTTTCAACCATCTTTTCTCTCCAAGCTTGTGCTTTTTCCAAAAGCTCAGCAGGGATTTCACCTTCAACCACAATTTCACCCATAGGACCATCAAAAGAATATGCCTTCATTTTGATCAAATCAACCACACCAGAAAATTCATTTCGCTCTCCGATTGGCATTTGAAGCGCAATTGCATTTGGAGTCAAACGATTCCAAATTGAACCAATCACAAAATCAAAATCAGCTCCTTCTTTGTCAATCTTGTTGATGAAACAAATTCGAGGAACCTTGTATTTGTCAGCCTGACGCCAAACTGTTTCTGATTGTGGCTCAACACCTTCTTTTCCATCGAAAATTACCACAGCACCATCAAGCACACGGAGTGATCGCTCAACCTCAACAGTGAAGTCAACGTGTCCCGGAGTGTCAATGATGTTGATTGGATGACCTTTCCAGAAACATTTTGTGGCAGCAGATGTGATGGTGATTCCACGCTCTTGCTCTTGAGCCATCCAGTCCATTGTTGCTGACCCATCATGAACCTCACCAATTTTGTGAGTAATTCCAGTGTAAAACAAAATACGCTCAGTGGTAGTGGTTTTTCCACCATCAATGTGAGCAATAATACCAATATTTCTTAATTTTGCGATTTCGCTAGTTTGGTCAGACATAGTTCATTAAATTTCTAATTTCTAATTTACAATTTCTAATCAAATCCCAATTCATTAATTGATACATTAAAGAATTCAAAATTCATTCAAAATTCAAAATTCAAAATTCAAAATTTTTATTATTAATTTTTGTTGATTATATAAACAAAGATAGAAACTCCCCATGAAAGAAGTTTCTATCATAAATACTAAGCGAAGTGGGCAAATGCCTTGTTTGCTTCAGCCATTCGGTGAGTGTCATCGCGCTTCTTCATTGCTGATCCAACCTTGTTTGATCCATCAATAAGCTCATCCGCAAGTTTCTCAGCCATTCTCTTGCCCTTTTTTGCTCGGCATGCTGTCAAAATCCAACGAACTGCAAGTGTTTGACGTCGTTCACCAGAAACTTGAATTGGAACTTGGTAGTTTGCACCACCAACTCTTTTTGATTTAAGTTCAAGCAGTGGAGAAATATTCTTGATTGCTTGTTCGAAAACATTCAATCCACCTTTTTTGGTTCGCTCATGAATAACATCAAAGCAATCATAGATAACTCTTTCTGCAACACTTCTTTTTCCGTCTTGCATAACGTTACCAATAAAGCGTCCAACCAAGATATTTCCATATCGTGAGTCAGGTTTCCATTGTTTTACAAATGTTCTTTTTCTTCGTGCCATAAATTCAATTAATTTCTAATTTTGTAATTTTGTAATTTTTAAATAATTTTTTAATTTCTTAATGCTTTAAGCATTGAAGAATTTGAATTTATTTAAAAATTAAAAATTGTAAAAATTAAAAATTGTAAGTCCTAATCTTTAATTATATATAATTATTCAGTCTTTGCTTTTGGACGTTTTGCGCCATATTTTGAGCGTGAACGATTTCTCTTTTCCACACCAGCACTATCCAAAACTCCACGCACGATGTGATATCGAACACCTGGAAGATCCTTCACTCTTCCTCCACGGATCATCACGATTGAATGTTCTTGCAAATTGTGACCAATTCCAGGAATGTAAGCTGTAACTTCCATACCATTGGTAAGTCGAACTCTAGCAATCTTTCGAAGAGCTGAGTTAGGTTTCTTTGGTGTGGTTGTACTAACTTTAATACAAACACCACGCTTAAATGGGTTTACAGTTTTCTTGGGCTTGTTTTGCAAAGTATTAAAAGTCATCGTCATTGCTGGCGATTTTGTTTTCTTTACTGCAGATTTTCGGCTTTTTTTCACTAACTGATTGATTGTTGGCATAACGCGCTTCGCTTTAATTTCTAATTTCTAATTTCTAATTTCTAATCAAATCTTAATGACCAAATTTCAAAAAATAAAATTGAAAAATTATAAGTTCAATTTTTAATTACTTGTAAATACACAAAAATTCTCCTAAAAAACCCTTATTGCAAAAGCAATAAGCAAAAATATGATGCTATTTTGAAATCCCAACCAGAACGAAGTGAGCCTCAAATAACATCTTTTTATACAAAAAACAGCTAGTAAACTAGCAAAACTATTCTACACAATTATCAAATTTATGTCAACCATGAGCAGCTTTTTAGGCATCAAAATTCGAAAAATCCAAAAAATTAGACTGCGAGCTTAAAAAAGATGTTTAGCATGGTGTTTATAAAAATTCCAAGTGGTCCGGAAAAAATGAAAATAAACAACAATAAAAGCATAAATCCATATTGCTCAAACATCATCATAACCTCATTTCGCATAGGAAAAATTGCAAACAAGAGTTTTGAACCATCCAATGGTGGAAATGGTATCAAATTAAAAAACGCCAAAATAACGTTCCAAAAGACCACTATCATGGAAAGTTCAAAGAAAATAGAGCCAACTGAGCCTGATATTAGCGTGGAAACATTACTCCATTTGTCAAAACTACGAATTATCTCGATCTTAACAGCAGCTGGAATTGCAATTGAATGCGCAATCATCGCAAAAACAAAGGCAATGATAATGTTTGAGAGTGGTCCTCCAAGTGCCACCAAGGATGGTCCCCACTTTTGATCCTTGAGATTATAGGGATTGTATGGCACTGGCTTGGCCCAACCAAAAGCAAGACCAGTGCTAATAAACATGAGCAATGGCACAATAACAGATCCCCATGGATCAATGTGCTTTATTGGGTTAAAATTAAGCCTGTCAGCATATTTTGCCGTTGAATCACCAAGCCAAAGAGCCACAAAGCCGTGAGCAACTTCATGAATGATGATCGTATAAACCAAGATCAAAATGTAAAATCCAATAAGAACAATTGAATTTAAATCCATAAATTTAATTTAAGATGTTTTTAGATGTTTGGCTCTTGTCAAAACTCAATATATATGATACACTGAGTTCTGTAATAAATCAACCGCTTATAACGACTAATAACTATGAGTAAAACATGCAGCGTGTGTGGCCGCGGAACAATTGCTGGAAATTCCCGAAGTCATTCAAATATCGCATCTAAAAGGAAATTCTCTATCAATATTCAAACAAAAAAGATTGATGGAAAGAAAGCTAAGGTTTGCACCAAGTGCATCAAAACTGAAAACAAAGAAGCTTAGTTTTCTACTTCATATAAAAATCCCCTTTCGCAAGATTGGGGATTTTTTAATTGGCCTTCAAAATTTCTAATTTTGTCCGGACAATATATACCCGGAGGGTGTGTTTATTTCTTTTTTTCTATTTCTTTTCCAGATTCAACATCTTTCTTTTTTTTCTCAACTTTTAATATTCTCGACAAATAAAGTGAAACTGACACAACAACGATGGTTAAAATAAAGGCGTATAAAAATTTGGCTCGCAAGCCATTTCCAGAGTCAGCAAAGAATCTGTCAATGAACGCCTTAATAGCATCATTCCAAGCCAAACCTGCCACAAGTCCAAAACTTGTGATGATGTACCCTAGTGTTTTTTCACGAACTTCCTTTTCAAGTTCAGCGCCTCGGCTTTTAATTGTGACTATTTTTTCGGTGATTTTTGCCATTTTACTCATGGTTAATGATTACGAAAAATTTAAAAACTTCTTTCAATCAGAAAAGTCTTGCGGCTGGTTTTTCAAAAACCATTTTGCGATATACTGCGCGAGTCGTTTCCACATCGCGTTTGCAATATTCCAAAATGTCATTCACTTTTCCATCTGCAAAAAATTGCGCTACTTGCGAACCATCAATGCCATCCTTTGGTGAAGGAATGTCCAAGGCTAATGCAAGATATTCTAAACCAACACTTGAATTTGACCATTTTACCCATTCTTTCATGGTGTCAAAAATTGGATAGTTTCGATAACGCACAAAATTCAAATCAGCAGTTGGCTTAACATTCAAAATTATTGAACGTTGATAAATGAAACGCAAATCAAAGTCCATCACATTGTGACCGACAAACAAAATTCCATAGTCAGTGCCTTGATATCCTTGTTTGGGAGAACTCAATGCATCAACCAAGTGCCAAAATTGTTGCAAGGTTTCTTTTTCATTATTTTCATTGTAAAAATTTTGTGGCGCATCATCATCAACGGCATACCCAATACATAAAATTCTACCAAAAGCTCCATCAAAATTTGTTTTGGTCACAAACTCATCAAATTTTTCCTGATCAAACTCGGGATTTTTTTTGTCAAAGAGTGTTCGCAGTGTCTCCATTTTCGATTCATCCGCCGGCAACGTTTCAATGTCTAAAAATAATTTACGCATAGATTTTGTATTGATTGAAAATTTTATTGTTGATTTTTTTATTATAACACGAAAAAGCAAGTTTAAATGAAAAAAATTAGAGCAGCTTCAATTGTGAGACTATTTTTTCATAATCAGGAAAAGTCTGTGCCACTAGACTCCAAAACCTTTTGCTATGATTAAATTCTTTCAAATGGCAAAGCTCATGCACGATAATATAGTCAGCATGACGTTGTGGCAAAAGTAATATCTTGTAGTTGAAATTCAAATTACCTTTCGATGAACATGATCCCCAGCGAGTTTTTTGATTTCGAATTGCCACGCTTCCATATTTAAAACCATAAAATTCGGCATATTTCTCCAGTCTTCTGGTCACCATTTCTCTAGCATGTTCCTTGAGCTTGGTGTATTCAACTTGGTCGTGCCTAGCAAAAAGACTATTTTTGCCAATTTTTTTCATGGCTTTCATTTTTTCCAGCACCCAAGCGGCATTTTTTCGAATAAACTCATCAGCGCTAACAAAACCCATGCGCCATGGCAAAGTCACGGTGCAATTTCCATCACAAGAAATGACCAATTTAAGCCTTTTTGCGGTCCGGTGCTTTCGTACAGTATATTCAATTTTTTCGCTAAAAAGCGTCATTTTTTTCTGAACAGTCATCTTGTTTTTCGTTTGGACATTATTAACTTTTTCATCCCTATCAAGCCATTGCTGCAATGAAATGCCATCATTTAGGGAAAAACTATTTCCACCAAGAGATGACATTGACAAACAAACATTAAAATGTTTTAATATGTTTTTTCTCATTATTGCTTGATCAATACGTTATACCTTGCGGTTGATTTATTGTAAAGGGAAACACTATTATTGTATTTTTTTACATCTTTCTTGTAATTTTCAAGAAAATCATTAAAATGACCAACCATTTTGTTGTATTTTTCAACATCAGCACTACTGTTTGAATTTTCTAGGGTTTTTTTCATGTCTGACAATTTTTTTTCTTCATTTGAAATTGATTTTTTTTGAGCTTGCAAATCAATCAATGAATTGGCAATATTTTTTTTGAGAATATCAATTTCTTTGCTGATTTTTTTCGTTTCAATAATCCCGGCATATTCCTTGCCAGTTGTTTTTTGATATATAGTTACCTGTCCAAGTTGTTGCAGTTTCAGCTGTTGCCCTTGACTTGCATCAAATATTGCCAAATCACCTGCGTCAACTGTTTTATTACTGTTAGAATCAAAGGATGGAATAATTCCAATCTTGTTGCCAACACTTGTTGTTTCACTATAACAGTAACCAGAGCCATAGGTTGAATATTCTTTTAGACATTGCACGCCGATCGCCATATGATTGTCCTGCTCATAAGCAAAAATTGCAGTGCCATAACCAAGCTCCCTTAAAATTGCAATTGCAAGCAAACTCTTGTCAGAGCAAACACCAGACTGTTGATACAAAAGCTCATAGGGATATAGCACAGTTTCACTTCCAATTGAGGCTAAAATGTTTTTTGCTTTCGCGTCGTCATATTTGATTGCCTGAACAAAAGCCAACACCAAATCAACAATTTGGTCGTCGCTAAGTTTGTGAGCTTTTCCAAGCGCTTGAATTTCCAGGGCAAGTTTTGCAATGGAATCATCATTTGCATTTGCCTTCAAGAACATGGCGTAATAATCATCTTGCCAATTTGCTTTGATTTCACCTTCATAAAAATATGCCTTTGGCTGCAGATTGTAATACTTATATACCGATTCAAAAAGTTTTTCCTTTAAGGAATATTTCACTCCCCTATATTCCCAATTGAAATCGCGAGAAACCTGATTCTCCATGACAGGAAAAACAGCTTCTTGCGGCTTTACAGTCAAAGACGCTTCTGACCCCGTTGCTAATTGTTCAATTGCAGTCACCATTTGGCCTATATTTTCAAAATTCTTTTTTTGGTACACATACAAAAGAAGACCGCCAATCAAAGCCAGCTCAATCAAAACTATTCCTATTTTCCGTAGCAAATTAACCATTAGTATGCTATTTTTTATTTGATATTGTGTAATACGCCAAATTCACGTTGTTTCATTTTGATATTGCCAAAATTTACAATTAGCATGGGAATTCGTGTGAGATTATTTTTATCGAAACATTGAATTCTAATTACAAGCATAGCAATATTTTGAAAAAGAAAAAAGGGATATTCTATAATAAGAATATCCCTTTTATTTACTGCTGGAGAAAACTAGGCAACTTCTGCCTCTGATATGAATAATTCATTTAACAATCTCTTTGACGGATTTGCGTTAAGCAGCATGCGCTTTAATGCTCCATCAATTTTGACGTTATGGACATAGTACAAATGAAGAATTCGCTCCTCTATTTGACTTTTTCCACTGTAATGATTTTCCGGAATATTAGCTAACTTCCGGATCGTATTATGCATATTTACTGAGTGCTTTGAACTCTGGCGAACTTCAACCTCTCTCTTCAAACTTCTTAAGCATCCTTGCATGACTTGCCCCCTTTTAATTTAACCTCTGAAGTTAACAGCATCCTGAACACAAAGCCCAAGACTTTTCCTCAAAAAAATTGCATCCACCATTAGCTTATGGATCGTTTCCATAGTGTTGCCATTGCCGTATTGGAAAACAGCAATTTCTTTTTCAACAAATTCAAGCTGCTTTCTTGCATTCTCCCTTTGAAAATTTCTTTCTTTTTCAATGGTCATTTTGATTTTTAGCTCCTCTTTTTTTCTTCTTAGTCGCATGTTTTTCTCCTTTTTCATTTTTTAAACAACAGAATATATTTGCCAATGGCAAATATTTGATACCAAATCATTATACATTTTTTTGACTTTTTGTCAAGACAAACAAAAAACCGGCCACATTAGCCGGTTTTTCAATATCTCAATTGATATTATTCCAAGATTCCATCAAGATTAACGTCATATAGCATAGCTTCATTAATTGATCGATAGTTGATGATTTCATTTTCCTTAAACCAAATCTTGATTTCTCTTTGAGCTTCTTCTGGCTTGTCGGAGCAATGGATCAAATTTCGCACTGCACGCTCATCGATTCCAGACAATTCATATGAATCCAAAGTGTAGTCGCCGCGAATTGTTCCAATGTCAGAAGTTAGTGGCTCAGTTCCACCAACAAGCTTGGTCACAATATCAACAGCTTGATTTCCCTCGATAACCATCGCAAGAACTGGACCAGCAGTCATGAAAGTCACCAACTGACCAATAATATCACGACCATATTCAATAGCTGGTTTGTCGATAGACATTTTGTTTTCTTCTCGATTTTTCACGATTCTATCGCCCTTCAATTGAAACCAAGCCTCGTCTTTGTTGTAATGATCCCAACATTGCTGCGCTTCAGGAACCAAAAGCTTCATAGCTGTAATTTTCAAGCCAACTTTCTCAAAACGTGAAATAATTTCACCAATCAAAGAACGCTGAACACCATCTGGTTTAATAATAACAAAAGTTTGCTGCTTTTTTGGATGTGTCATTTTATTTATCAACTTAAATTAATTACTCTAAACAGCATAGCCCAATATTTAAAAACAGTCAAAAGGAGGTTAGCCTTTGACACATGTCCTTAGCCCTTTGACAGCGATAAACAATATCCCCAAGCTCATCAGTTCTGAAAATATTAATCTTGTGATTTTTGAGTCTTTGCAAAACTTCTTGATTTGGATGACCATATGAATTGTTTTTTCCAACTGAAATAATGGCATCCAATGGTTTTGCTGCAGCAAGAAATTCATTTCCGCTGGCATATTTTGAACCATGATGTGCTATTTTCAAAAATTGTGCCTCGATATCAATATTTTTTGCCAACAACTCATTTTCCTGCTCAGTTGGCAAATCACCAGTAAAAAGAAATTTATTAGACCCAAAAGTAAGTTTCACCACCACACTATATTTATTAGTATCTTTATTGTTAACATCATCAACACTTTGAAATGGGTAGATAACTTCAGCCACTGCTCCACTATCAAATCTTATTATCAAAGATTGCTTGGCTTCAATTTTATTTATTCTATTTTCAACAATAAGGCTTTCTAATTTTTTGAAAGTTTGTGAATCATTTTGCATTTTTGTTTCTATCACAGAATCCACGTTATACGCGCCAAGCACATCAATCAATCCACCAATATGATCAGCATCCGGATGTGTCTCAATAATGGTCTCAATTTTTCTATCCCAAAATGGAACATATTTTCCCAATTTTTCCAATAATATTTTTCCATCCTTTCCACCATCAATCAAGATTTGCTGATCGCCCTCAGAAATCAAAATACTATCACCTTGACCAACATCTAGAAAAACAACCGTGAGTTCATTCTTTTGTGGGTATAAAATAATCACACTCAAAATTATTCCAAGCAAAAAGAATGCGAGCAAAACAAAGTATATTAATTTGCGGTTATTTTTTTGATTCATTTATTCTTTTTCTTGATTTTGATTGGCAGACTTATTTATGTGCATTATTAGCATTGCTAGTATTATATAATAAAAAACAATCCACCACACCTCTATTTTTGCAATTGAAACACTGCTCCATGAGAATGATGCCAGAAGTTGAATTGTTTTTATTTCATAAAACAACAAGCAAAATGAGAGCCAGCCAAAAACAATTGCAAGTGGCGTGAAAATAAAACCAAAAATTACCACCAAGAAAACAATCAGCATTGAAAGTGGAATAATCGGCAAGATCAAAACATTAGCCAAAAGTGAAATCAGGGAAACAATTTTGAAATTATAGACAATTATTGGAAGTACAAAAAATTGAGCACTGAGCGAAAGTGCTATTATTTCAGAAATACCAAAGACTTTATTTTTTTTGATAAAATTTTTTTCCCAAAAAGATGAAGTGGCAACAATTCCCAATGTTGCCAAAAAAGACAATTGAAAACCAACATCCCAGCGCAAAAGCAAAGGATTAAGCAATAGCATGGCAGATCCAGTAAAGATGATGGCGTTTTGTGATGAAGCCAATCTTCCATTTTTCATCGCCCAAAGCAAAACCGTGCTCATCACTCCAGCGCGCACAGCAGAGGCAGGAAGGCCTGCCATCACAACAAATAGCACAATGCCACCAATAGCAAACCAAATCGCCTGAGGCCGCCATAGTCCCAAGAAAATTCCAAGTAAAATCAAGTATTCAGCCACGATCGTAACGTTATACCCGGAAACTGCCACAATATGAGTCATTCCCGTGATTGAAAAATCTTTTTGAATTTCTTTGGAAAGACCGGCATTTCCACCAAACAAAAGTCCAATTGCCAGTGCCCCTTCTGGCATGGGAATAACTTTGACAATTTTGTCTTCAAAACTTTTTTTGGCCGAGATTATTTTGGCATAAATCCAGCTTCCAGCATTTTTTTCAACTTTTTCAATCTTACCTTTTTCGCATTGATACAGCACACCCTCCTTGGCCATATACATCCTATAATCAAAACTAGCGTCCTTGTTTTCAATGGCGTTTAATGTGCAATTTAGCTGCAAAATGTCACCATAGGTATATTGCGGATACTGCGGTGCTTGCAACAATAAATAAATATTTTCTTCTTGCAAGCCAACAACTACATTTTGACCAAAAAATGATTGCGTAGATTTTTGAACAATAACTTTTCCGTCAAAATTCATTCCAAGATAAACAAGATTATTTGCATTATCAATTTTCTTATTAGTGACAAAATATCCAACAAAAAAGGCGAGCAAAATAAAAGCGACCAAGGTCGCTAGTTTATTTTTATAAAAAAGAAAAAACAAAACTAAAGAAAAAATCAATAAAACAAAATAATAATTTCCACTTATTTCAAAAAATGAACGGGCAAATACTCCGCCAATAAAACTTAAAAGCAAAAATAATAATATTTTCGATTTAGTAATCATCCAATATCAACCATTTTTATTTTAGTAGATTTCCCACCAACAATCTTGATCAAACTTTTGGCAACTTTGAAGTGTTTTGACAAAATATCTATCAATGCGTCATTAGCTTGACCATCAACAGGCGGAGCAGTTAATTTTATTCTGTATTCACCTTCTGAAGTTTTCACAACTTCATTTTTTGATGATCGAGGTGAAACTTTAATATAAATTCTCATTAGACTTGATTTTGTGCACTAGCATTTGCAGCATTCTTCCTATCGATATTAGTTTTAATGCGAACAAACATGTTTATTAGCATCAGCAGTATCAAGAAAATATTAGCAACCACGAAGATATTTCTCACAATAATATTTTGCATATCAGTCCCAAGAAGGTATGCGTGCGAAATTACAGCACCATACAAAAAGATGTTCAAAAAATGCAAAGCTCTCCACAATTTTGCAGAAATATATTTTCGAACATAAGATGATGCAGTCAGAATAACCATCAAATAAAATCCAATAATTCCAAGCGCCACCAAGGTTGATTTGTATTGCGTAGCAAATGGAACAAAAACATCAATCAAACTGAAATGAATAAATTTATCAAACATCAAAAACACACCATGAATAAGTGCAAACAAAGTCGCTTGAAAAGCAATCCAGCAATGGCCTTGCATGGCATAAAGTGGAGCAAAAAATTTACGAAGAAATCCTACGCGAATTGTTAGGCCAAGAAAAATAGAGAGGTATAGCAAGGTAAATCCAACCAAGCCACTAGCTCTTGAAGCATACCAAGCCCAGGGGGTTTCATTTGAAGATGAGGCTTGATTTTCTCCTACTGGAGGAAGACCAGGAATTGAAGCTGAATCAAGCGGATCAGTTTCTGCCAAAACTTCACTACCATCATAATATCCATCGCCATCAGTATCATGATTCTTAGGATCAGTCCCATATATTTGCACCTCAGCTTGATCAGTCAAACCATCCAAGTCTGAATCTAATGCTGGGCCTCCTTCATAGCTAACTTTTGATTGTGTGCCAATAGGTGCATCCTGCGCCTTGGTGTAAGCAAAAAACATCAAGCCAGAAACAGCAATAAAGCATGATGCTAGCACGATTTTACCCTTATTGCTGATCTTATTTGTCGTGTTCATTTTTTTAAAATTAAGATTAATATAAATGTTCCTTAGCTTTAGGTGAGATCCAGGCGGCTCCTCGATAATTCAAAATCACTACTGCCAGGTCATGCTCCCTTGCGTATAGCATACCACCTTTTGCACCCATTAGAAAGATTGTTTTTGCCCAAACATCAGCCGAGGTTGTATCATCCGCAATAACAGAAACTGATTTTAAGTCAAAAGAAAAATTTTCAGGATTTTTTGGATCAACAATATGATGCACTCTTTTTCCATCAATTTCCCAGCGTCTTCTGCCAATTCCAGAAGTTGCTATCCCCTTCTTATCAAGAGCAAAAATCATTTTTTTTTCATCAATACCTTCAACTGCAATTGTCCAGCGCCGCTGCTCCTCATCTAATCCTTGCATAAACATGTCACCACCAGAATCAACCAAAAAATTATTCCAACCTTTTGAAATCAAAAATTCAGCAACTCTATCAGTGATATATCCTTTTGCTATTCCAGAAAAATCCATCTTAACACCAAAAAAAACTTTTCCATCTTCAATTCTCAAATCATCTACCAAGGGACCCTGCAATAGTGTTGATTTTTCATCAATATCTGACCTGAACAATCTGCTTCCATCACTAAAATCATCAAAATAACCAACCTTTTCCAAAACATCGAGTATTCTTGGATCAAAAATCCCATCAGTATCACTATTGTATTTCAGTGACATTTTAACAATTTCGAGCAAATGGCTAGATGCAAGATTAAAAACACCTAATTTCAAATTTAATTTTGACAGCTCGCTTTCTAAATCAAAACGACTAAAGATCTTAGTAAAATCATCATACACTTTTTCTACCAAAGAAAAATCTTCTCTCATCAACTTTTCTTCCTCAGCGGTGGTAACCACAACTTGAATATCAATATCAGTTCCCAACTTTCTAAATTGAAAACGTGCTATTTTGGGAAATTTTTCAGAATTTTCAGCGTTAGCTTGCATATTCAAAGGTGTCAACAATTCCATTTCCATTTTCATCTTTTACGATATAAATATCAGCGACATCAGGATATTGATCATCCACATCAGCAATCCCATCAAGATCGCGATCAGACAATGAGATAGTTTCTGTTTGATATTCCGTCACTATTTGCGCAGGAGTCACCACAACTGTCTGTTTGTATGTTGCTGGTTTTGGAGTGCTTGTTGTGGCCTCTTGAACTGTTGCCGCTGGAGTACTAACGGTTGCTGGCTTATAGTCATCATCCTCACCTTCACCATCGCGTTCATATTTACCATCTTCTTTTTCAGCATGCACAAAATAAGAACCAACAAACAAGCCACCAAAAATCAAAGAGATTACTGCAAGAAATAAGAATAAATTTTTTTTGAACATATTTTTATATTAATAATAAAATTCTTAAGATTTCTTTGTAGTGGCCTTGGCTGGAGCTGCTGCCTTTGGAGCAGTATAGGAAGCTGTTGTGCTTGATGTTGGCGCTGTTGTTGTTACCGTTTTTGTTACAGCTGGAATTGTTTTTGTCACAGGAACAGATTGTTGTTTTGAAACAGTCCCAGTATTATTTGCAATACTGTTTAATTTTGCTTCCTTGTCAGCCTTAACTCTTTGCTGTGCATCATAGGCATAGTCAGCAGCTGATTTGTAGCTCTGAGATGTTGGAGCAATCTCAGCTTCCGCCGCAGCCGTTGTTACTTTTTCAAGCTCTTTTTCGGTACTTTTTTGCTTGATAAGCATCACTCCAGTTGCAACAACTGAAATATTCATAATCAAAAACATTATTTTAACACCATGTTCTTTTAATTTTTCTAAAATCATTTTTTTGTAAATTAAATAAATTATTAATATTATGAAACTTTTGTGGTTGACGATGTGTATGGTTGCTTGCTTTGGGTAGTCGCTGAGGTCGCCTTTGTGGGGGGTGCATTTTTATTATTAACTTCTGCGGTACTTTGAGCTGTCTTATTTTTCTGCGAAATATTTTTAATCAAAAATACACCACCAACTATAATTAAAATATTCACCAAGAAAAATAAGATTTTTTTATAATGCTTTTGAAACAATTGCATGCTTAATTATTTTTGAATAAATTACTTTATCGCCCAGGCACATTCAAATGCCGAATAATAACTACTACGCAGTAATTTATATTTTTCTTTACAGCAAGATTATTATGATTTTTTAGTGGTACCCTTAGATGAACTCTTATATCCAGCCTGTTTTCTTGTTATATCAGCCGTTATTTCATATCTCATCAGTTTACTTCTGCGACCAGTTTTCAAGTCAACAGCATACCATTTATACTTTCCGTAGTTCTTTTTTGCGATATAATAAACACTAAATGCTCCTTTTTTATCAGTCTTAACTGAGATTGGTGGATAATAGCTCAAATTAGAACGAGAAAAATACAAATTAACCATTGAATTTTTGGAAAATCGCTTGCCTGTTTGGGTTATTTCACCACCTCTTTTAACTTTACTATAACTTTGATTTATCTGACGCTTTGGCTCTTCAACCTCATCTTCATCATCTTTTTTTTCAACAGATGCTGAAACCGGCGTTGAAATTGGAATTGCAGCTGCAGGAGCCTGAATTGAAAAGGCAGCAGAAAGTGCAGATTCATTGGCAAAATCATCATAAGCTGAAACACGATATTGATATGCGGTTGAAGGATTTATTGTTAAATCAGAATAACTAAGACTTGTCGTGGTTGCAATCTCAATATCGTTTCTATAGATCTTATATCCAGCAACTGCTACAATGTCTGATGATGCTGCCCATGAAAGATCGGCTTGATTTGCGGAAACAACATTAACACTCAAACTTCCGGGCACTGTTGGTGCAATCAAGTCTCCGCCAGTATTTAGAATTGAAAAAGATATAATATAATCATCAAGATTCACATTCAATGAATCATCTTGGCAACGCACATAATATGAATATGTTGACCCATTAGAAAGCCCAGTAACTGTCGTTGAATGAATAGTTCTTGCGCCAGTGTTTGCAAATTGTGTCATTGAAGCATAAGGAGTATCTACAGATGTTGAATAGGCACAAGTGGCATTTTCATTAGTCATGAGTGAGATATTAGAACTAGTTGTGCCTGCTGAACGCGCCGAAGTTGGAGCTTTGTTCAAGCGAATTGGAGGATTTTCAACTGTTACGGAAATTGCAGCAGACGCCTTTGCGCCATAATCGACAGTACTCGCATCACATGACAATGAATGAACACCATCAGCAACACCTGTAGTGTCCCATGTTATGCCATATGGAAAAACAGTGTCCTGCTCGCCAAGATTAAAGCCATCTAATTTAAACTGAACCCCAGAAATTGGGACATCAATCGGAAGCGGGCTAGTTGCATCAGCAGTAACAGAAACAGACGCACCAGAAACTGTTGAGCCATCCACCGGAGCAGTAATACTACGCGATACAGTCATAGCACTAACGCTGTGCACGAAAATGTCATTTCTTTGATATTGATCTTCTTTAATTGCTAATAGTCCCTTAAGTTTAGAATCACGAAAAGAATCACCTTGCCTGACAAGTGCGAAGAATTTTTTGGAAAATTTTACAATAGAAATAAATGAGTCAATATAAAACTGCACACAATAAACCAGAAGGATTGAAAAAGTGATGCTTATTATTTTTCTTTTTTTTATTTTTATCATGTGAAATAAAAACTCAAATATTTTAAATATTTATAAAACCATTAGGCTGCTTGGTGCACTTGGTGCTGTCACATCAGTCAAAACAGAAAAATTTATAGCGGTATAATCACTAGCATTTTGATTTCCAACCAAATCCTGGCAACGCACATAATATGGATAAGAATTTCCTCCAATAAGTCCAGTGATCGTAGCAGAATGAGCTGTGCCACCAATTGCTGCAAATGCGTTTGTCATTGAGGCATATGGAACGCCAGCAGAAGTTGAATATTTGCAAGTTGCACTTTCATTGGTTGTAAGTGTTATATTTGTTTGTGTTGTTCCTATGGCAAGGGCCGTGGATGGACCTCCAAGCAAACGAACCGGGGCTGTATTATCAACCGTTACTGAAGTTACAGGAGATACCTGTCCAGTGCCATATCTTGTGCTGCTATTGTATGTAATAATTGTCAATGAGTGAACCCCGTCTGTAGTGGTGGTTGTATCCCAAGGAAAAATAGCCGTGGCATCATTTCCCACAAGTGTCAACATAGAATTTGCCACGGTGGCTTTTGCGCCAAGATTAGCTCCATCTAATCGGAATTGAATACCATTAACAATAGCTGGTTCAGCTGGCTGACTTATAGCTGTAGCTGTCAAATTGAATGTCCCATGAATTACAATACCAGCAGTTGGTGCTATTATGGAATCAGAAATTGTTGCAGCCGAAACAGCATGCACAAAAATATTCTCTTTTTGGTATTGATCATTTTTAAATTCTAATAATCCTTTTTTCTTAGCAACATCAAAAGAATCACCTTGCCTGACAAGTGCAAAGAATTTTTTGGAAAATTTTACAATAGAAATAAATGAGTCAATATAAAACTGCACACAATAAACCAGAAGGATTGAAAAAGTGATGCTTATTATTTTTCTTTTTTTTATTTTTAAGTGCATGAAAAAAATTTACTTTTTAACCTACTTTTAAATATATTATATCACAAAATCAACAATATCACACACGACATATTTAGTTATTTTCCCTAATTCCACATATTTTAAAGTTTTTTTCTATTTTTTCCTTTATCTTGGCTAAATCTATTTTTTTGTTTAGTGACACTGTGCGCAAATTTTGATCAAGAATTACTCCGTCTCTATATTCTTGCAAATAATATGCATCAGCACCATTGATCCATTTGGCAATTTTTTTAAAATCTTCTTCATTGTGAATCCCAGGAACAACAGTGGTGCGAAACTCGTAGGCCAAGTCACTTTCCATGATCAATTTCACACTTAACTTTATTTTTTCAATATCAACATTAAGTCCAACAGTCTTACTGTAATTTTCTGGAGAATTTTTAATATCCATGGCAATAAAATCCACCAATTTTTCATCAATAACCTTTTTCAAAACTTCTGGCCGGCTGCCATTAGAATCAAGCTTAACTTTAAAACCAAGATCTTTGATTTTTTTGATAAATGGAATAATATCACTTTGAATAGTTGGCTCTCCCCCAGTAATACAAACTCCTTCCAATTTTCCAATACGTTTTTTCAAATGCTCAAAAAATTCTTTTTCCAATTCATTTGGATACGGAAATTGAGACTGAAGGACAAGTTCTGGATTATGACAAAAGCCACAACGAAAACTGCAACCAACAGTGAAAACCGTGGTTGCAATTGTTCCTGGAAAGTCTATTAGGGTTAGTTTTTGATAACCACCAATGCGCATACGCGTAATTTTAAAACTTACATATATTCCAGCAATGTGAGGCTATTTTTGTTTTTGGCCAATAGCCGGCGACAGCGGCTTCTTGAGCTTTTGGATATTGTGCATTTATCCAAAAGCGTGCCAAAAATAAAAATAGTCGAGCAATTGCGGGCACATCATAATTTAGAAAATTAGCAAGAAACACAGGCGCCTTGCTCAACCATATATTCTGCGCGGTCTCCAAACTCTGCCTGCTTGCCCTTGTTCCATTGAGAAATTGGGCGAATATACCCAACCACACGAGAATAAACTTCTGTTGCTTGAAAATTTCGAAGCACTGAATCTTTTTGATGACAAGACTTGCATTTAGCAAAGGTTTCTTTGCCGACAGAATATGGCATATATTCTTCATTGTGCTCTAGGCTTTTTTGACAATCATGACATGTGTGTTTTTTCATGTTTTTGTTTTTAATTATTTTTTATTTATACTGTTTAATGAAATCTAAATACTTTTTTACTTAAAGTGCAAGCTTAGATATATTTTATTTTCATCATTGAAAAACAATTACAACTTTCCAAATAACACCAAGAAGGCTTGTTTTTAATTATCTTTCAAAATCTATGATTTTGTTCAGATAATATATGCCCTTGGGTGAGGTGAAAAAATAAAAAATATCTCAACTTTCTTGTTTTATTTTTTCTCCGCACAAGCAACTTCGCATTTTCCATTTTCATATTCCTTGCGATCTCCAAATTCAGCCTGCTTTCCTTTGTTCCATTGTTCAACGGGGCGAATATACCCAACCACGCGAGAATAAACTTCGGTTTTTTGTTCAATAACACACTTTGGACAAACTGGTTGTTCGCCGTTGATATATCCATGCACCGGACAAATACTGAAAGTTGGAGAAAGCGTGAAATATGGCAAAGAATAATTTTCCGCAATCTTTCTGACCAGATTTTTCACCATTTCAATGTCCCAAATTCTTTCCCCCAAGAATCCATGAAGCACCGTTCCTCCTGTATATTTTGTTTGCATTTTTTCCTGCAAATCTAAAGCCTCAAAAATATCTTCTGTGAAGTGAACTGGCAATTGTGAAGAATTGGTATAATATGGCTCTGCACCTTTTGTTCGAACCGCCACATTGTTTGCAAAAATAATTTCTGGATATTTTTCACGATCCTTTCTGGCCAAGCGATATGATGTTCCTTCAGCTGGAGTTGCTTCAAGATTGTACATGCTGCCAGTTTCCTCTTGAAATTTGAGCATTTTCTCTCGCATATGCACCAAAATTTCCTCTCCCAAATCCTGTCCTTCTTTGGTGGTAATATCCTTTCCAATTAAATTTACCAAAGCCTCATTTAATCCAACCAAGCCAATGGTTGAAAAATGATTTGACCAATAAGACCCCTGACGCATTTTGATCGCATCTAAATAAAATTTGGTGTATGGATATAATCCTTTTTCTGTTAGACTTTCTACTAATTTTCTTTTTGTATCAAGACTTTCCTTGGCCACATCCATCAATGAATCAAGTTGCACAAAAAATTCTTTTTTGTTTTTTGCGGCATAACCAATACGTGGCATGTTTATTGTTACCACCCCAATTGAGCCAGTTAGTGGATTTGCGCCAAAGAGTCCTCCACCTCGTTTGCGCAATTCTCGATTGTCCAAACGAAGACGACAGCACATAGAACGAGCATCATCAGGATCCATGTCTGAGTTAACAAAGTTTGCAAAATATGGAATGCCATACTTTGCTGTCATTTCCCAAACAGCATCAAAGCGCTTGTCACTCCAATCAAAATCTTTGGCAATGTTGTATGTCGGAATTGGGAAAGTGAAGATTCGCCCGCTAGCATCACCTTCAGTCATCACCTCAGCAAAGGCGCGATTGATCATGTTCATTTCATCTTGAAATTCACCATAAGTTTCTTTTTGTGGAACCCCACCAATGATGACAGCTTCTTTTGCAAGCATTCCTGGTGCGGTCATGTCCATAGTGATGTTTGAAAATGGTGTTTGAAATCCCACGCGCGTTGAAACATTCATATTGAAAACAAAAGATTGAATTTCTTGTTTAACTTGCTCATAGGTCAATTTGTCATAGCGCACAAATGGAGCAAGAAGTGTGTCAAAATTTGAAAAAGCTTGCGCTCCAGCAACCTCACCCTGCAAAGTATAAATGAAATTTACCATTTGCCCAAGAATTGAACCAAGATGTTTTGCTGGCTTGCAGGCAACCTTTCCAGGCACACCAGTAAATCCCCTGCGAAGCAAATCTTGCAAATCCCAACCACAACAATAGGCAGCAACCAGCTGCAAATCATGAATGTGAATATCACCACTCTCATTGGCAGATCGAATTTCCTTAGAATAAACACGATTCATCCAATATTTAGAACTAACGATTGAAGCGATGTAATTGTTAAGGCCTTGCAAAGAGTATGCCATGTTTGCGTTCTCTTTTACTTGCCAATCTAATTCTTGAATATATTTATCCACTAAACTTACAGCCTCATCCAGAGAGTGTTCTGTTTCGCGAATTTTTCGATGCTGTTCTCGATACAAAATATATGCCTTGGCAGTTTCCTCATAATCCAAAACCATCAGCACACGCTCAACCAAATCTTGCAATTGTTCAATTGCTGGAATTTCACCCTTTTTAAAATTTTTGTTCAGCAATTGCACAACTTTGTCAGCAACTTTTTTGGCATCATCCTTTGTTCCTTCTTTTGTTATTAAAAATGCTCGCTCAACCGCAACTGCAATCTTTTTCTGGTCAAAAGGCACAACCACTCCACTTCTCTTTACAATCTTTTTCACCAAATTCACAACTTTTTTCTTTTCAATCTTTTTTTCTTCCACCTTCTTTTGATTTTTCATATTGTTTTCTCCCCTAAGAGTTATATTTTTTAAAAAAATTTTAATTCAAACCAACCCACGTAAACAGTTTGAATATATTTTATTTTTATCACTGAAAAACAATTGCAACCTTTTCAATATAACACCAATGATACTTGTTTTAGGTGAAAAAATAAAACATATTCAAACTTTCTCAAAAATACAATTTTGCTAAAATATAAATCAATCTTCGACTGACATCTTCTCAACTTCTCTGCGAAAACTTTCAGCTGTCTTGAATGATTTGTACACACTGGCAAAGCGCAGATATGCCACATCATCCAACTCTTTTAATTTGTCTAAAATCATTTTCCCAATTTCCTTGCTTGTGATCTCATTTGATTCTCTGGCCTGAATTTCATATTCAATATCGCCAATTGCTTTTGAAATTTTTTCTTCACTCACTGGTCTTTTCTCCAGGGCCTTGTGCAAACCAACCTCAATCTTTTTGCGATCATACTCTTGTTTTGAGCCATCACGCTTGATAACACTTAATTTCATTATTTCCATTTCTTCATAGGTACTGAAACGCGATTGGCATTTTTCGCATTCCCTGCGTCTACGAATGGCCCTTCCCTCATTGGTGTCGCGCGAGTCCACCACCTTTGTTTCGCTGTGCGCGCAAAAAGGACAAATCATGTGTTTATTAAATTTCCAATTTCCAACTTTAAATTTTCAATGAAATTCAAAATTATAAATTCAAATTTCCAATTTAATTTTTAATTTTTTTGTTTTTGATTTTTTATCGCAAATGCAACAAAAAAAGACATTACAATAAAACTTGACAACTTTTATTTTTCACTTTTTTTGAAACTTGACTTTTTTGATTTTTGTGTACTTTTATACTACATGTTGTGTATTACTAGTTCATTATACCACAAGCCAATAATATGCCAAGCATCCCATTTTAAGCTATTTTTCAAAGTTATGCACAGAAAAAACTCAAAAAAAACAACCCATTTCCATGAATTGTTTTTTTGATTTTAATTTTTTACAAGGCTGTTTCTTGCCATTTTTGAATTGAAATTGGAAGTGGACAATACAATGTTTCACTCGTAGAAGAGCAAGGCACACCACAGTCTGCATTTGCTGGATACGTTGTTCCACCACCGCATGTAGTATCCGTTTTAGCACACATTGGTTTAGCAGTTGTAATTGTTTTTCCTGCTTTATCAGTAGTATTGCAAACAGCGCCAGTTGAAGTCATAGGACAAATATATGAATATACTGGAATGCAAGTCTTTTTTGCCGTGCAACTTGCTGGAGAACCACCGCTTTTTCCGTTGCATGTCCAAGACCAAGGTCCAGATCCTGATACTGCTGGAGTTGAACCATCACCACAGAGACCAACAGGATCAGCTGAAGAAGGAGGGGAAAAAAGATAATCATTGCCTGGATTTGAATATGAACCACAAACTCCATCTACCGGCGAATTTATCCCAACTGTGACACTTTGATTAACAATGGAAATATTCGATGAATTCAAACACTCCATATTGTAAGTTGTTGGTACTGTTATGCCACTAAAAATACTTGAACCAGCTGCTGGATCAGGAGCCCAGCCGAGTATTGAACCATAACTATCTATAAACCTACAAGAGGCAGTATTGGTTGATAACCATGAAATTGTCGAAGACCCTCCCTGATCAACACTAGTCGGAGACGCTGTCAATGAAAGTGTTGGAGTAGTGCAAGATGAATAATCAAGAGTTGCAAGTGAACCAGTACCACTATGACAAGTGCAGTCAACAACATAACCAATACCTGGTGGATCTAGAAAGGTTGCGCAGCTAGCATCTGCAGATTCATATGGTGCAGCAACCTTAGTATTGTTGTACAAACTAGAACATCCTACCCCACAAGTATACTTTTTGTTGGCAGAGCAAGAGGTTCCACTGCAGGTCCAGGACCAAGGTCCAGATCCTGATACCGCTGAAGCTGTGCCAGATGAACAAAAGTTGGCAGTTGGAGCAGAGAGGAAATATTGACCATTTGATGAGCCGCATCCTGATTGAGTTGCAGAGCAACTTGCAGCTGCTCCCCCATATTGTCCAAGGCAACTCCAAGACCAAGCACCAGAAGCTGAAGCTGTGCCAGCTTGGCAAAGATTAGAGGTTGGAGCTGACGGGAATGATTGACCATTAGCAGAACCACAGACACCAGGAATTGGGTCATGACACTCACCACCGCCAGAACTAATAGTGCCATTATCGCATGACATATAAGTAAAGCCAACATTTGAATTTATAGCATTATCAAATTTTCCAGAAAAATTATAGGCCACTTCCATATTTAAGATAACACCACATTGTTTTGGGTTATCAGATGTTCCCCAATAAGAAGAATAGAAAAAACAATTCCTATTTGCATAGCAAGATGCATCTGAACCACCATTTTTTCCAGCACATGTCCAATTCCATGTTCCAGCAAAAGAAACTGGTACCCATGAACCATCTCCACAAAGATTTGAACCTGGTGAATTTAAAAATGATCCACCATGTGATGAGCCACAAGAACCATTGATTTTTTCATAAGCAATACATGCAGTTTCATTGCTTGGACTAGCTACTGTTTTACATCCCCATTTCCATGCGCCAGCAGGAGAACCTGCGACATATGAAACAGCAGTACTTATCTTACTTCCAACAGCACAAAATTCTTGACCCATGATTGGAATTGAAGTTCTCATTGTCCCATCAGCTGAACCACACACTCCCGATGGAACAAGACATATTGAACCAGAAAGGGTTCCACCAGAAGGACATGAAAATCAATTGGAAGTTTTGCTTGTGGGTTATAGCAATCAGCTCCACCACTCATGGGATAACTTATTGCTAGCTCTGGTATTGTACACATAAATTGCCTGTGACATATTGTGAAGCAGTTATTTCCCTGTATTGTCATTCCCCTATAATTTCCAAGACCACATGATCCAATATTAACAGAACAAGATGGAGTTGCATCATAAGCCTTAACACTTCTAGAGTCAAAAATCCCAAACAATATTACAAAACAAAACAATAGTAATACTTTTTTCATTTTCAATATTTTATTTTTATTTAATTAAATAATATCATCCAAAAACATATTTACTATAGCACAAAAAAATTAAAAAACATACAATCCACTCGGTGCTGCTGGTGGACCAGATGGTAAGCAAAGATTGCCTGACGGGTAATCATTTCCAAGACAAGTGTATGTAATAATTGGAGAATAAATACAATAAGCAGTATAAAGTGTCCTATCAGGAGGACAAACATAGGTCTGATCAAGTATCCAAGGATGATCAGCTGCATTTCCAAAATGAGTAGGAGTAAAATATGATTCACAAACTCCGTTTATGTCAGGATTAACACACTCATCTGCAGATAAAAAAGCATTCGAAAAAGCAACTCTACCGTCATGCAAAAGACTTATTCCATAAAAAGCAAATCTTGGCGTACTAGCAACATAGCCGAATAAGATTGGCGTAAAATATGATTCACATACTCCATTTACATCAGGATTAATGCATTGCTGAGTACTCAGTGAGGATAAGGAATTATCACTAAGACTATAGATTGGAACACTGTTAACAAATGACAAAGTTGCGGCATAAGCAGTTGCATAGATTTGACATACTTCACCATTAAAATACTCACAAAAGCCAGCAGTTCCAATATCTTCAGAAGTCAAAGAGCCATCAGCTTTAACGTATATCTTCTTGTCGAAAACTATACCACCAGTTAGTGATGCATTTGCATAACACATGTCTTCAAACAACAGATCGAAACCCTCACAAGAATAATTTGGCGTTGCCAAGTAGCTAGCACTTACTTTTTGCAAAGAAATAAAAAAAGACAAAACAAGAAAGATTGCAAAGTAAGCAGATATTATTTTTTTATTTATTTTCATATTTTAAAAAAGTAAACCATGTCTAATTATAACACAAAAAAACAAGACACAGGAAAATAAATTTCTATGTCTTGTTGATATATTGTAAGCATTTCCAACTCTCTATTTCTCCATTTTTCTTCTAATAAAAGCTGGAATTTCAAGCTCATCCTCTTCAACCTCTTTTGGTTGCTGCTGCACGTTGATTTGACGAGGTTGTATTTTCTCCTCAATGATCATGCGCGGCTCAAGAATTTTTTTGACCGGAAAGGTTATTGCTTCACTGCGTTCTTCAATTTC
The DNA here is from genome assembly GCA_037140955.1 of bacterium. GTDB lineage: Bacteria > Patescibacteriota > Minisyncoccia > Moranbacterales > GWC2-37-73 > UBA12068. The sequence continues at coordinate 93,342 of JBAXDL010000002.1, forward strand.
AATTTCATTTTGTTGTTGCTTTTGTTCAATCGTTTCTTGCAAAACTGGATTTGGAACAACCCTGTTCAAAAAGGCATTCTCTACAACTCTGTCAGCATCAAAACCAGTAGCAACAACGGTAACATGAATTTCACCTTTTTTGACCTGATCATCAACCACTGCTCCAAAGATAACCTTAGCATTTGGATCAACACTTTCCGTGATTATGTTGGCAGCTTCATTAATTTCAAGCATTCCAAGATCACTTGAACCTGAGATATTAAAAAGCACTCCTTTGGCTCCATCAATTGAAAGTTCCAAAAGTGGACTGTTAATTGCAGCGCGAGCAGCCTCCGCAGCTCTATTTTCGCCACTAGCAATTCCGATGCCCATCAAGGCTGACCCTGAGTCTTGCATGATTGCGCGCACATCAGCAAAGTCGACATTAACGATACCAGGCTTTGTAATCAAATCAGAAATTCCCTGCACACCTTGTCTTAAAACATCATCCACGATTCTAAAAGCATTTATCAGAGTTGTTTTCCTATCTATAATTGAAAGTAATTTGTCATTTGGAATTGTGATCAAGGTGTCAACGCGATCGCGAAGATTTTGCAATCCTTCCTCCCCAAGGTTTCTTCTTTGCGCTCCTTCAAAAGAAAATGGCTTCGTCACAACTGCAACAGTAAGTGCTCCCAATTCCTTGGCTGTCTCAGCCACAACTGGCGCTGCACCTGTTCCTGTTCCTCCACCCATACCAGCACAAACAAAAACCATGTCTGCACCCTTGAGCACATCCTGAATTTCATCCCTGTTTTCCTCTGCCGCCTGTCTTCCGATTTCAGGATTCATGCCAGCACCAAGACCCTTGGTAAGATTTTTTCCAATATGCACTTTCTCAGAAGCTTTTGAATGATGCAAGGCTTGAGCATCAGTATTGATCGCAACAAATTCAACCCCTTTAATCTTAGAGTCGATCATTCTACTGATTGCATTGTTTCCTGAACCTCCAACACCAACAACTTTAATCCTAGCAAATGTTTCAATATCAGGCTTTATTTCTGCCATATTTTTACAATGATTAGAGACTTTTTTGTCGCCAAACGATTTATATAAATTAGAAATTTTTGAAATTGCTCCCTTTTTGTTTTTGCCAGACCAATAGGCCCATTTCTTGTTGTTTTTTCTATCCTTAAATTTCTTTCAAATATTAAATTATTCTTAGTTCTTTAATTTAGCATGCGTAAGCGCCTGGTGTCAAGAATTTTTTTTCAAATACGCCTTATTTTATCGGTAATTATGGCAAAAACTTTTTGATCCACTCACTTGCCTTTTTGACTGTATCGCCAGTTCCCTGCTTGAAAACATCCATAGTCTTAGAATTCAGAAAATTTTCACTACTTTGTGGCACGCTTTGAGTGTGATGTCCCCACAAAATCAAACCGCAAACTGTTGAAAACTCTGGGTCATTAACTTTATTGAGCATGCCACCAATTCCAATTGGAAATCCAATCTGTACAGGAAGACCAAGAATTTCTTTAGCCAAATCACCAGAATTTGTCATCTTGGCGCCACCACCAACCAGCACTGCGCCAGCAGGAAGCAGTCCAGCTTTTCCGATCAACTTCAATTCTTTTTGCACCAAGGAAAAAATCTCCTCAAATCTGGCCTCTATTATTTCTGCCACATGATACTTGGAAACAACACCCTCTTCACTTGAATCAATTTGCGAAAGATCAATACCTTCTTTTTTGTTAATATCGCGCGAAAGAGCACTACCATATTCTAGTTTTATTTTTTCGGCAACATCGATTGAAGTTCGCAAACCAATAGCGATGTCATTGGTAATGTGTCCAGCGCCAACTGCAATAATCGCAGTATGAATCAAATCACCTTCCTCATATACAGCAATAGATGTTGTTCCTCCTCCAATATTAATCAAAACAACACCAAGCTCTTTTTGCTTTTTGTTGAGCACTGATTTTGCAGCTGCCAATGGTTCCAGCACGAGATCATCAATTTCAATATTTGCTTGATATGCGCATTTGCTGATATTTTTCACATGCGTGCTACTACTTTCAATAACAAGTGCATCAACTTCAAGTCTAACACCTTTTAGTCCTACTGGATCCTTGATGTTATCCTGATCATCCAGACGATATTTTTTGGCCAATACATGCACAATCTCTCTATTCATTGGCAAAGAGATTATTTGCGCTTCTGAAATAACACGATTGATGTCATCTTCAATAACCTCACCATCAGCTCTTCCAATTGCAATCACACCCTTTGAAGATTGAAAACCAATATCAGAGCCTCCAATATTAAAAACAGCACTCTTAATGTTGATTCCTGACATATGCTCAGCTTTGGAAACAGAGTCGTTGATGGTTTTGATGACATCATCAACATCAGTGATCACGCCGCGCCGTATTCCAAATGAGGGAACACTGCTGACACCAATAACACGAGGGTTTTCCTCATTTTTAAGTTGTTGAGCGATAATTGTTCGAACATTCGTCGAGCCAATATCTATTCCCACAACAATATTATCATTATCCCTAGGCATAATCAGTAACAAAAAATTAAAATAGGCTTTGCCCAATTAATCTTGAAAGTTATTCACGTTTTTTTATTTTTTTTGCAAAGTAAAATAGATTATTCGCAGGAATACTTTACTCACATTATATTATATATGAATTTCACAATTCTTGCAAAACAGCTGTTTTTGTGGCCTAGTAGAAAGAGATAAACACGATCAAATCTCGAAAATATGGATAGAATATTATAACCCCAATCACCACTGAAACTGTGGCTGAAATCAAAACAACAGCTGCCATCAAATCTTTGATCAATCTTGCATAAGGATGGATTCTTGGCTTTAGAATATCCACCACCCTTTCAAAAACAGTATTGGTAAGCTCCCAAATAAGAACCCACATTATCAAAAGCAGCAAAATTATTGCCTCCCAGCTTTTTACATGAAAAACAACGATCAAAAAAATAACAGCCAAAGCAAAAAGTAATTCTATTCTAAAATTTTTCTCATGAGAAATGGCATATTTAATGCCATCAAAAGCATGTCGCAAACTTCGCTTAAATCTTTTTATTTCTTCAATCATAGAATATTTTATTAGAATTTTATTTTTTATAAAAGTTATACAATTAGAGCATGTTCGGATGATTATCATTTTTTTGCTTGCCTTTCATTCACTTCGTTCATACGGAAGCCGCAAAAAAAAACAATAATCATCCAAACAATAACAAGAGCAACGAAGACCATTAAGCAGTAATAATTAAATTAAATTATTATTTATCGATTTTTGTGCAACTTCATTTTGTAGGGAAAACATTTTCTTGCCATGATCAAAACCCAGCAAATGCAAAATTCCATGTGATGTGATATAACTAATGGCAAATTCCAATGATTCACCATCTTCTTTGGCATTTTTTTCAATATAGGCAGGACACAAAATAAGTTCCCCAAGAAAAATCTTTTCATCAATGCAAGCACAAAATTCATCCTTGTCTGAAAATTCACAAAAGGAAAGCACGTCAGTTGGTTTGTCCTTTTTTCTGTATTGCTTATTCAGGGTATGAATTTCTACTTCAGAGACAATAGCAATACTAAGTTCAAGATTCTTTTCGGCCAAACATTTCATTGCTGCTTTTTCAATAGTCCAAGCAAAAACATCTGTAAAAATCTTTTTAGGAAATTTATACAATGTTTGATTATTTATTTCAAGTAGTAATTTCATCTTTTATTTTTTCTCAAGAATTTGTTTTGCAATTTCACGCACAATGTTGCCATCAGCCTTGCCTTTCATTGCAGCCATTGCTTGACCCATAATTTTTCCAAGATCACCAATTGTGGCATTTTCTGCTTTTGCAATTATTTGTTCAACGTTTTTAGTGATTTCTTCAGCAGAAAGCTGAGCTGGAAGATATGGCATCAAAATGTCCAACTCAACCACCTCCTTTTCTGCCAAATCAGGCCTTCCTCCATCATTAAACTGACGAATACTGTCCTGTCTTTGCTTAACTGCCCTTGAAATAACCTCCAAAACTTCTTCATCACTAAGTCCAGTTTCGCGTTTTTGTTTTTCAATTTCACTGTTTTTAATGGCGCTATCCAGCAAACGCAAAGTGTCACGCCTCAAAGAATCACCATTTTTCATTGCTGCTTTTAAATCTGAAATTATTTGTTCTTTTAACGTCATATTAAATATTTTTATAGTATTAATTTTTTGATTCTACTGATTTAAAATTTAAATTTATGCTGATTAAACGAATAAATACTAGCAAAACTAGTATTTATTCGAAAGCTAGCACAAAAAACTAAATTGTCATTTTTCGTTTAATGTTTTTCAAAGCTTCATCATCAAATTTTCCAAGCTTCTTAAGCTTATCGATTTCTTTTCTGATTTTAACTTTATATAAAGCTTCTGTGCGTTTTTCAGTTTTGCTTTTTTCGTCTTTCTTGAATCTTGTTCTTCGGGCACGAACCAAAACACCACTTTGCTGAATACGACGAGAAAATCTTCGCATTAAGCTTTCAGTAGTTTCTTTATCCTTTTTTCTTACTTCAATCATGAAAAACCTCCTTTCTATAGTTAAACTGTTTTTACTTATACAGCCTATCATATTATACATATAATCTCAAATTAGTCAATTCAATAGCTGATAATACAATAATCGAGCAGTAGTCAGTCCTACTTCCATTCCACCTCAAGTGGTCTAATTTCCTCATGTAGCGGTGCTCCACCAATCAAGTGCAAATGAATATGATCAACTTCCTGACCACCATGCTTTCCGGTACGGAAAAGCAGTTTATATCCATCCTTGGCAATATTAAGCTCCTTGGCAATATCCCTTGCCGCTACAATCATATTGCCCAACAATTGGACATCGTCAGGATTAACAATTTCATTAATCGAAAAAATATGTTTTTTTGGAATAATAATAACATGCACCGGCGCAAGTGGCTTAATATCATTAAAGGCAATAATTTCCTTGTTCTCAAAAACAATTTTGGCCGGAGCCTTCTTTTTGCCAATCTCACAAAAAATGCATTCTGGTTGAATATAGGCTACATCTGTAAGCATATTGATTTTTATATTATGCAAATTATTCCTCTGTGTGCAAAACAACTACATTATTTTTTAATATTTTCTTAACTGCAATAATAAGCCTTTGATGATTAACAGTTTCTTGTGTTCCACTGACCATATCTTTAACAATCACGGTTTCATCCAATGCTTCCTTCTGACCAATAATCAAGGTTATTTCCACTCCGAGACGATCAGCCAAACGCAATTGTGATTTCAGTGATCCACGTCCAAAACTTTCTGCAGTCAAGATTCCATTTTTTTGCAATTCAGCAAAAACATTTAGACTTTTTTTCTTAGCCAAATCTCCAAGCTGCGCCAAAAACACTCGTGGTTTTGGCTCAATATACATTTTGGCATGAACTCTCTTCATTTCTTGCACAAGACGATCCATTCCAAGTCCAAAACCAATAGCTGGAGTGTGCTCACCGCCAAGTTCATCAATCAAGTGATCATATCTGCCTCCACCACCAAGAGAATGCTTTTTGCCTTCTTCATCGCCAGACCAAATTTCAAAAACAGTTTTAGTGTAATAACTAAGACCTCGAACCAAGCGAGGATTAATGACGTATGGCAAATCCAATTCATCCAAGTATTCCAAAAGACTCTTGAAATGCACGCGACATTCGTTGCAAAGCCTGTCGATTGATTGCGGTGCAAGAGCTGCCACCTGAATACACTTATCTTCTTTGCAATCAAGAATTCTAAGTGGATTTATTTCCAATCTTTTCTTGCAGTTAATACAAAGCTTTTGTTTTTTTGATTCAAAATAGGCTACTAAAAGACCTTGATATTCCTTTCTGCATTTTGGACAACCGATAGAATTGATTTGGAATTGAATATTTTTAATTCCAATACTTGTTACCACGCGATGTGCCAATTGAATAAGCTGAGCATCCAAAATTGGATCCTGCTCCCCAAAAGCATCGAAGTTTGCCTGAAAATGTTCGCGATAGCGTCCTTCTTGTGGGCGATCATAGCGATACACCGGACCAGTCGAAAAAAGCTTCACTGGCTTTGGAAGAACATTCATCCCATGCTGAATGAAGGCGCGACCAATTCCAGCTGTCAATTCTGGCCTAAGTGCAACCTTGTCTCCACCCTTAGTGGTGAAAATATACATCTCCTTATCAACAATATCGGTTCCCTTTCCAATTGAACGAACAAAAAGATTTGCATATTCAACAGCTGGTGTATCAATTCGCTGATAACCATATTCCAAAGAAATCTTTGAAAAAATACGTCGCAACTGATTCCAATATGGTTGATCACCAGGCAAAAGATCTCTCATTCCTCTTGGTGGTTGTAGCATTATTTCTTCTTGCACTTCCTGGGCCTTGCTTTTGCTGGCAGTTTTAATTCCCACAGCCTTCTTTACGGGTGTTGTTTTTTTTTCCATTTTTTTTGTAGCAATCTTTTTTACAATCTTACCTTTGACTTGAGCCATATAATTACAACAGTTTTAAGGTTTATAAAATTTCTGCTTTTGAAATAGGCCAGGCACGAACCAAAACTTTTCCAATAACATCATCTGCCGGCAAGACTCCCCATGCGCGTGAATCATGAGATGCTTGACGATTATCCCCTAATACAAAATATTCATCTTTCTTTAGTTCAATGTTAGCAGACCCACTTGTCATCAAATTTGCAGGCAAATATGCATGCTCATCCAAAATTAAGCCTTCTGGACTTTTTTCATTATAAACCGTTACTCGCCCCGCTTCAACCTTCACTTTCTCACCGGGAAGTCCAATCACTCGCTTAATGAAAAATTGTTTAGGGTCGCGCGGATAACGAAAAACTACTACATCCAAACGACTCAATTTCTTGAAAGAACCTACAGTGAAAAAATGAGCCATTCCAAAGGGGTTTATGTCAGTTTGCTTGTAACCCAATTCATTAACAATCAAATAATCACCATCTTTGAAATTTGGTTCCATGCTGGCGCCTTGCACAAAAAATGGCTGAAAAAGGAAGATTCTAATTGGCACAATGATAATAATTGCCCAGAAAAAAACCTTGACCACTTCCCAAATAAAACTACCAACTCCATAGAATTCCTCTTCTTCATTTGCAACTGTATTATTTTTCATATTTTCCATATTTAAATATACGCACAGGATAATTTATTTTTTATTTTAAACACAGCAATAATACCACGTATTTCAAGCAAAAGCAAGTGGTGTTTTTCAGCTTATTGGAGCTATTTTTTGACATTTATGACCATTTTAAGGTAAAATATGTAAATGGATGGAATCAGAAAAAAAATGCCGCCAATACAAAAAAAAGAGCCTATTTATGCCAATAAACATGAACCTCTTTTTGAGCAAACACAGTCAAGCATAAAAGTTTCAGAAAAATCGCCAATAATGAATTTTCCAAAAAATCCAGAACTATACATTCCAAGAGAGCAGACGATTGTCGCAGAAAAGCATGAACAAAAATTTCAAACCAGACAACTTGCAAAAAAAATCATTCTAACAACACTAGTGATACTTTTGATGAGCGCAATTGTTTTTGCGGCTTTTTTTCTTTGGAAAACATACGCCACCACAAAAAAAATGAACGACACCGGCAAAGAAACATCATTGACGCAAGATGTGAAAACAATTTTGGCGCCGATTATTCCAACGGAAAATAAATATCTCTTGGCAGGAGAGGAATCAGGGCGCGTTAATATTCTTTTGCTTGGAGCCGCTGGAGAACACAAGCCTGGCGGAAATCTCACAGACACCGTTATGGTGATGAGTATCGACACTAAAAACAAAAAGGTTGCCATGCTCTCACTCCCAAGAGATTTGTATGTTTCAATTGGATCATCAAATTCATTCACAAAAATAAACAGTCTCTATAAAATAAGCCTCAATGCCGGAAAAGGAACAGATTTGATCAAGGAATCTGTAGAAAAAATAACCGGTCTCACTATCAATTATTACGTCACGGTTGATTTTGATGCTTTTGAAAAAATCATTGATAATATTGGAGGAATCAATGTTATGGCCGAGCGAGACATTTATGATCCAACATATCCCGGACCAAATTATAGCTACGAAACTTTTTCATTGAAAAAGGGCTTTCAAAAACTTGATGGAAAAACGGCCTTAAAATATGTGCGCGAGCGTCATGATGACCCAGAGGGAGATTTCGGAAGAGCAAAACGTCAACAACAAGTCATTCAAGCAGTCAAAAGCAAATTGTTTTCCATGCAAACAATGTTCAATGTGATTGCCATTAGCAATGTTTTGGATACACTTGGGGATAACATCAAAACAGATATGTCCTTTGTTGATTTGGAAAAATTCATTGGATTAAGTAAAACTGTTGACACTCAAAATATCAACAATGTTGTTGTTGATGCTTGGAAACCAGAAAGCCTTTTGAAAGTTTCTCATGTGATGCTTGGAAATGATCGCGCTTTCATTTTGGTTCCACGCGTTGGAAATTATAGTGAAATCAAGGATGTTGCACTTAACATCTTTGATCAAGCAGAATTAAAAAAACGTCACGAAGAAATTATCAATGAAAATGCCAGCATCGCAATTGTCAACAATAGCGGAGACAAAGAACTTCCAAACAAAGTAAAAAAGCTCTTGAGCGAAAAACTGGACATCAAGGACATTAAAACAATTCCAAGCAGTTTTACAAACATCCAAAGCAAGACTACTATTAATAGCAATGCTGACAATGAAAAAATATTCACTCTTGATGAGCTGATCAAAAAACTTCCTGCCACCCTCTCGCAAGATTCGACTGCCAGCACTGATAGTACTGAGGACATTATCATAAACCTTGGCAGCGACCTGATTGAAACATATAAATACGAGGAAGACAGTATTGAAGATTTTAATAAGGCGCAGGACAGTCAGGAAAATATTGATTTTACAAAAAATAATTAACAATCAAAAATCTGCTATGAAATTAATACTAGGACTTGGAAATCCAGAAGACAAACATATAAACAACCGACACAATGCTGGTTTTATTGTGCTTGATGAAATTTCCAAAAAATTAGAATTTCCAAATTTTGAAAATAACAAAAAATTCGAGGCGCAGCTTTGTGAAAAAAATATTGCTGGCGAAAAAATAATCTTGGCAAAACCTCAAACATTCATGAATCTTTCTGGAAAAAGCGCGCTGGCAATTTCAACTTTCTATAAAATTCCAATTGAAGACCTTATCATTATCCACGATGAACTGGATATTGATCTTGGCAATTTCAAAATATCCGAGGACTCTTCTGCTGGTGGACACAATGGAGTGACTTCCATTTTTGAAACTTTTGGCAGCCAAAAAATAAAACGCATTCGCATTGGCATTGAAGGTGCTCAAAAAAAATTAACTCGAAAAATTCCTGGCAGTGACTTCGTGTTACAAGATTTTTCACAAGAGGAAATTGATGTCATAAAAAATCTTGCCGAAAAGATTATCCCACAAATACAAAAATAAAAATGAAACATCTAAATGCACTGAACAAAATCCCAGGACTTGGCAGTAAAAAATTAAAACTGCTAATGAGTTTTTTTTCCAGCTCAAAAGATGCTTGGGAAGCAAACTTTGACCAACTACTTCTTTCTGGCATTCCTAAATTGTTAGCAGAAAAAATTGTTGCCGAGCGTCCAAACATAGACGTTGATGCTGAGTGGGAAAAATTAGAAAAAGAAAACATCATTGCAGCCTCAATTCATGATCCAAATTATCCAGCATTGCTCAAGCAAATTCCAGATCATCCATATCTTATATATATGAAGGGAGATTTGTCTTGTCTTGACTATCCCCTAGTTGCAATTGTTGGATCTCGCAAATTAACTGAATATGGAGAAAGGGTGGCCAATGGTTTTGCCAGAGATCTTGCACGCAATGAAATTTGCGTTGTCAGCGGCCTTGCCTTTGGAGTTGATGCAAAGGCTCATCTTGGAGCACTTGGAGCCAAGGGAAGGACAATTGCGGTGCTTGGCAACAGCTTAGACGAAAAAAGTATTGCACCGAGAAGCAATTTCAATTTGTCGCAAAATATAATCAACAATGGCGGACTACTTGTTAGTGAGTTTCCAGTTGAAACATCAGCCAATGTTGGAACTTTCCCAGCCAGAAATAGAATCATGGCGGGCATGAGTCTTGGAACCTTGGTCATTGAAGCAGCACAAAGAAGCGGGAGCCTGATTACTGCTAATCTCACTCTTGATTATAATCGGGAGGTTTTTGCTGTGCCTGGCTCAATTTTCTCACCACAATCAACTGGGACAAACATGCTAATCAAAAATGGAGCAAAGCTGGTGACCTCGATCAATGATGTTTTGGAAGAATTGAGACTTAATAATAACAAAACAACCAAAATTCAAGAGGAAAAAATGCCAAAAATCGAACTGACCACCACAGAAAAAAATGTTTACAAAATTTTGACCCATGAAGCACTTCACATTGACAGAATAACAAAACTGACTAAACTTGATACATCAACGATTTGTTCAATCCTGGCTATATTAGAGATAAAAGGAGCAATAAAGAACGTTGGAGGACAGAACTATATACTCATCTAAATAAATTTTTAATTTCCAATTTTAAATTTTAAATTAATTTTTAATGCATTAATTTTCCAATGTTTCAATCACTCAATCATTAAGATTTAATTTAAAATTTAAAATTCATACTTCGAAATTAAAATTAAAAATTTTCAAGCATAACGTAAAAATCATCAATTAACTAATAACAGAAAATATCAATGAAACTAATTATCGTAGAGTCCCCCACCAAAGCAAAAACAATTACCAAATTCTTGGGCAAAGATTTCGTGGTGAAATCTTCTTTTGGTCATGTTCGCGATCTGCCAAAAAGTGGGATGGGAATTGATATTGAACATGACTTTTTGCCAACCTATGAAATTCCGGACAAAGCCAGACTTAAGGTTGATGAACTTTTGAAATTTTCAAAAAAGGCTGACGAGGTTATTCTAGCTTCCGATGAAGACCGCGAAGGAGAAGCTATTGCTTGGCACTTGGCAACCGCACTTGGCCTTGATGACAAAAACAAAAAACCATATTCTCGCATTGTTTTTCATGAGATCACTAAAACTGCTATTGAAAATGCTCTCAAAAATCCACGCAACATTGATTTGAACCTGGTTGATGCACAACAGGCCCGCAGAGTTTTGGATCGTTTGGTTGGATATGAACTTTCACCATTTCTTTGGAAAAAAATTCGCCGAGGCCTAAGTGCTGGACGTGTGCAGTCAGTTGCTCTTCGTTTTATTGTTGAAAGAGAAAGAGAAATTCAAAAATTTGAATCTGAAGAATTTTGGACCATCAATGCCAAACTGCAAAAAACTGGAGTAAAAGAAGAATTTGAAGCTAATTTACTGGAGCAAAATGGAGAAAAAATCGAACAAACAATAACCTTGAAACTTTTTACCGGTGACTACAAAACCAAGAAAAGTATTATCAAAAATAAAAAGGAAGCTGAAAAAATAACCAAGGAACTTACTGGCGCAAAATACCAGGTACTTTCAGTTGAGACCAAAGAGACACTGCGCAATCCATCAGCACCATTTACTACTTCAACATTGCAACAAGCTGCGATTTCCAATTTTGGATATTCAGCCAAACAAACCATGATGACTGCTCAAAAACTATATGAGCAAGGATACATCACCTACATGCGAACGGACAGTATGAATCTTTCTCTTGAATCGCTAGTAAGCGCGCGCAAGATTATTGAAAAAGAATTTGGAAAAAAATATTCTCTAGAAAGTCCGCGTTATTTCAAAACCAAGTCAAAAAGCGCACAAGAAGCGCATGAAGCAATCAGGCCAACAGATCCAGGAAAAACACCAGAAGAATTGTCATTAGTTTTAGAACCAGGACAATTGAAGCTATATCGCCTCATTTGGAACCGCATGATTGCTTGTCAAATGCAAAGTGCCAAACTAAATTCAGTCAAAGCTGATGTCGAAGCTACAGCAGCAAAAAACAATTATCTTTTGCGAGCAGCTGGTTCAACTGTTATTTTTGACGGATTTTTGAAAGTATATGCGCAAAGGGCAGCTCAAGCTGAAACATTTTTGCCTGAACTCAAAAAGGGCGACAAATTGAGTGCAAGTGAGATTATTCCTACTCAAAAATTCACTTCAGCTCCCCCGAGATATAATGAAGCAAAACTGGTTAAGGCTTTGGAAGAAAATGGAATTGGAAGACCATCAACTTATGCTCCAACAATATCAACAATTATTGATAGAAAATACGTTGACAAAAATGAAGACAAAAGATTGTTTCCACTTGAAATTGGCTTTCCTGTTAATGATCTTTTGGTTGAACACTTCCCTGTCATTGTTGGAGTTGATTTCACTGCCAATATTGAAGAAGATTTTGACAAAGTTGCTGACGGTCAAAAAACTTGGGTGCCAGTTATTAGGGATTTCTATGAACCATTTCACAAATTACTTGCAGAAAAAAATGATAGCGTTAAAAAGGAAGATTTACTAGAAAAACTTGATCGACCATGTCCAACTTGTGGTGCTGATTTGATCATGAAATTTGGACGTTTTGGAAAATTCATTGCTTGTGCAAACTATCCAACCTGCAAATATACTGAAAAAACAGATTCTGAAAAGAAAGAAGATGAGGAAAATTCAGGAATAGTTTGTGACAAATGTGGAAAACCAATGCAAGTTAAGCGTGGACGCTTTGGAGCATTTCTTGGTTGCAGTGGATATCCAGAATGCAAAAACATCATGAAAATCGAGCAAAAAACCGGAATCAAATGTCCGAAATGCCTAGAGGGAGATGTTATTGCTAGAAAATCAAAGAAAGGCAAAATGTTTTATGGTTGCAACAAATATCCTGATTGCGATTTTGTGATGTGGAACAAACCAACTGGAGAAATGTGCCCAATGTGCAAGCAACCACTTGCCTTTGCTGCCAAAGGAAAAATCAAATGTCCAAACAAGGATTGTGGCTTTGAAAAAGATGGAGAATAAATAAAACATTAATCCATGAGCATTTTTTAAGACGTTAACCGTGAATACAAGCTCGTAATAATATTGTTTTTTGCGACTTCCGTTTGAACAAAGTGAACGAAAGGCAAGCAAAGAAATAATATTATCACGAAGCTTTGCAATCAAGGAGATAATTAATTTCTTTTCGCCTATTTTATTTTTAGGCACGTCATTGGTCGAAATCTATGACCAATGACTCTTGATTACTGTCGTAGCTAGCGGCCTAAAAACAAAATAGGCTCACGAAATTAATATACATTGAATTATTTCTATAAAAAAATCAAAGCAATTGCTTTGATTTTTTGTTTTATTTTTTCACTAGAATTTTGCCCAACCAAAGATGTCTGTGAAGTTTCCAATGATGATTTGAATAATATTTTCTTTGCGCCGCGGTGTGAGCAGTGCAAAATCATTTGAAATTCCTTCATTTCCAGAGACGTCAACTGATTTAACCCTGAAATTATACACCGTGCCAGCTTTGAAAATTGTTACCACTCCCACGTGATTAGTAGTCAAGTTATCAGAGATTTTCATTTCTTTTTCTTCGCCATTTCTACCTTCTTTGTAAAGAATACTACTTGTTGATTGCTCATCTGTTTTCCAGGAAATGATCGATTGAACCTTGTCTGCTTGTGTGAGCGCATTGTCTGTTTTGATGTTGTCAATTCTTGGTGGATTCTCATCTTTTCCAGTGGTCAAGTCTTGCGCCTTGATTGTTGCCTCTGTTCCCTGTTCATCTTTAGCAGAAATTGAGATTGAAAAAGTTGTACCCTGATTCAAATTGATCAATTCAATCTTGTGCTCAGTGGCAAGATTACGAGACCCTTGCGATCCAGTTGTTGCACTATCACGCACATCAGTATAAGTTACATTAGCATCCGTTGGAACGTCTGTCCTAAATGAAACAATTGCACCATGCTCACTGATATCATTAATTGAAATATTAGTAATTTTTGCCGGCGATTTTGGTTCAAAAGTTTGATCAGATGAAGAAAAATATTTGCCATCAACATCCTTCCCCTTAACTCTGTAATGATAAGTTATTCCTTGATTTAGTGATGATAGTTCAATTTGATGATCAGTTGTTTGCGATTTGTTTTCCTTGATTTCGCCATAGCTAGTAGTTAGTCCATATTCAACTATTGAACTTGTTTCGGTGCTAGTTTGCCAGGTTATGATTGCTTGACCAAGAGCAGTTGATTGAGCCTTGATTGATGAAAGTGATGATGGAGCATCGGTTTGAAAAGATGATTGCGATGATTGTGAAATATTTCCAACTGCATCAGTAGAAGAAGCCACAAAAATATATTTTGTAGCAGGAATAAGACCACTGACCAGCACACTGTGTTTTGTGGAATAATTTGCAACATCCTTGTTGACAGTTCTATCGGAAGCACCGTTTTCATCAGTATTAATGATGCCATAGCCAACATTTGAACTTGCCTTTTCATCACTGTCCCAACTTATTGTTGCACTTTCTCCAGTAATACTGCCAACTGAAATATTGGAAAGAACTGGCGCAGTCTTATCCCCAAGTGCACCTGCACCAGCTGCGGTATACAATTGTTCTTTGGTGGTAAAATCTTTTTCGCCAGAAAAAATCGTTGTATCAAGATTGTCCTTACAAGTAACTTTGTAGAAATATTTCGTATTAAACAAGAGTCCATTAAGCTGAATTCCATGCACCACATTAAAAACATCTTCAGATTTTGGAACAGCATCATAAATTCCAGCCGAGCTTCCATATTCCACAAAACACTTTGCGGCTTGATCTGATGAGAAAGCAATCACTGCGGCAACATCAGTCAATATTGATGGATTTGGATCAGCAAAAACAATTGAAGAAAGTGGACTATGTGCAAATTCAGCATCCTTTAGTGTTTTAAATGTTTGTTCTGCGCTAGTGTCAACATTGCCATTAATGTCAGTCACCTGGATGTCATAGATATAATCTTTGTCGGGAGTCAGACCTGATAGAAAAATTCCATGCGAACGATCAAAGGTCGTGATATTTTGCACAATATTTTTTGAAGTTTTTCCATAACTAATTTTTACTTTAGCTGACTCATCAGTAGTAAAAGTGATGACAGCCGCATCTTTGCTAACATAAGCAGTTGTTAGATTTGAAATCACTGGAGCAGTTGAATCTTGAGTAGTTGTTAGTTCAAAAAAGTTTCCTCCATTTTTATCAATAGTTTCATTGTTGCTTGAATCTTTCGAGGCAACTTCGAAATAATATTTGGTGTTTTCCAAAAGTCCAAACAAAGTTATTTGATGATTTTTTCCAGAAGCATTGTCAGCCAAACTTTGAGGATTAATCAAAACTCCACCGGAAATAGTTTCAGAATAATTAATTTTTGCATCAGCATTAATATCTGTCTTCCAAGAAATGGTGGCGTCATTGTTGTTGACCTGTGTGATGATCACATTTGAAATTTTTGGACCAGCAAGAGTGGTGAAGGAAAAGTCTCCAATTGCATTTGAACCAGGATTTAAGCCTTCAACTTGACCAAGGTTATTCATTGGATCTCTTGATTTTACCTTAATGTTGTAACTTGTTTCTGGTGTTAGATTTGAAAGTATCACGGAGTGAGTCATTACCATCGAACCAATTCCATATTCTGGCAAAAATGAGGTGTCGGGAGAATATCCCACGATAGAATCAGAAAGTTCATCAGTTGTCCAAGTAATTTCCGCCGTGGTTGGGGTGATGTTCGAAATCGAAACATTGGTGATTGTTGGCGGCGTGGTGTCTGTGCCACCTTGTCCATTTGGAATGTCAGAAACCGTGTCTGAAAATGCTGATTTGTTGCCAGCCAAATCTTTAGTAAGCGCGCGATATGAATACAGGATTGAAGTATTAAGATTGTTATCCATATAGAAATTGGCAAGACGATCTGTTTGTTGTCCAACATTTGCAAAACTGCCAGTATCCTCTTTTCTCTCAATTTGATAGGAATCAAAACCTGTGCCAACTTCAGCTGGAGAAATCACGCTCCAAGCAATAAACTCTCTAAAATCAGCAGCAGCAGAATTTGAAACATCAAAATATACCATGTTTTTTGGTTTTTGAGGTGTTGTGGAACTCGTTGTTGCAAAATTCCCTTTAGCATCAATGACTTTCAAATATACCGTGGATGGATCAGAGGTCATGGTTGGCCAATTTTTGCTGGCAGCAAAAGATTCAGCAGTGGCATCATGAAAATCTGCAAAATTGGAAACCAGCATTTGATAGGTTGAATCATCAGCAGGTACAGCAATGGACAATCTCTTAGTGGATCCATCAACCGTCAAAGAAACGTTGGCTGGATTCTTGGTATCAAGAATAAAGATTGGAGAAATTCCATAGGCCAAGTTGTTGGCAGCCTCATTGTCATCAACCTTGATTCTAATTTTCATGTTGGCATTATATACGCCATTGTAATCTGTTTTTGCATTCCAAGTGGCAGTATAAGTTGAAAAACTTCCCTCTTGTACCGCCACAGATCCAAGACTGCCACTTGTTGCAACGGCATTTGTCCATGTCTCACTTCCATTTGATGAGCAATTTGCTGTGCAATATTGCAAAGTTGAATTTACAAAACCATTTAGATTTCCCGTGGTAGTGTCTTGGTCTCTGACATCATATGAAATTGAAACTATGCCATCAGTATTTTGCACGCCAGTCACATTTTGAAGTTCAGGTGGAGCGTTGACAACATAGGTTGCCTGCACATCAGAAAGAGTTGGAGTGGCTGTTCCATCTGAATGCAGGATTGCTTTGTATTGAATAAACTTGTCATTTGACCCATCAGAAATTGCAGTTGGCATTATGGTTGCTCCAGTTGGATCAGAAAATTCAGTGCCGCTTGTGCCATCTGGCCCCATCCAAGAAGTCCAAGTGTTTCCATCTGCTGAAGTCCTGGCTTGCATCGTCACTGCAGTGTTGGCATCAACTATTTGGTTCCAAGCAAGTTTGGCAAAAATATTAGCATTGTCAGTTGTGTTGTATGAAGATGAAATCAATGAGGCAGCTGCTGGATATGAAGTGTAGCCAAGAGTGATGTCATTCAAGCTTGGGGTGTTGGTTGAGTCTGAAGTGAAAGATGTTTTGTATTTAACATAGCGATTAGCACCAAGTGAACTTGGAGCACCTTCTTCGTCGGCACCAATGTCCCAAGTGTCGTTGCGGTATTGCCCATCAATGTCAGCTGAAAAAGGAAAATTCACATCAGCGGAGAGATTTGTTCCGGCGTTTTTGGCGGCAGTGTCAGAAGGAGAAAGGTGGAAATCAAAATTAGCAGCATCGATGAATTGTACGGTTTTATTTCTCAATGCGATGTTTGGTGAAGTTGCATCTTGTGAAATATTATTAACCGATGCAACATTAAACGATCCAGAATAATCAGCAACATTACCATTTGCAATATTATTTTTAAGAACTGCCCCATTACTAGCAAAGCCAGTAGTACTACCATAAACACTATTATTGAAAATATAATTAGAAGAACCAGAATTATTAAATATACCAAATGAACCAGTACCAATAAAATTATATATTATATTATTATAAATTTTTACATTCATTTGCCCATATCCACCAGCACTTAAATTTATACCAGTACTGTTTGACTGATTAACCAATGTTCTGATTATATTATCAGAAACGTTAACATTTTGAACAAGTGATGAAGCAGAGTCCACCAAAATACCTCCGCGATAAGCCTGATTAAATCCATATTCCAGCATTAAACCGTCAATTACTACATTACTTATATTGATCACCATTGGAAACACAGCAGCGAATGATATTCTGATTGAATATTTCAAATTATCCCACTTCCCCGCATGCCGTTGACTCTGATTAGCCTCACTAGAAACATTGTTTGGAGTATAAATTTTAATAAAATTATTAACCCCAGTAGTATAGCCAGAAACAGCAACTGCGGTGGTGTCCGCGCCAGTGTCATAATAGCAAGGAAGATTGAGTTGATAATTATTAGTCACCAAATCAGTTGTGTTCAAAAAGTTTGCACCCGATGCTCCAGTGACAGCAGCACTCAATGACGAAAAAGCATGGGCAATAGAATTTACAGTTTGACTTGTCACATCAGCTGGCACAGCGCCAAGCTTGGTGACAACTTTCCATTGGGTTGTGGAAATTTTTCCAGCAATATAGACCACGCTAGAAGCGTTGTATGTGATTTTGTCCCCCACTCCCATATTGGTGGCAGTTTGCGCTACCGAAAAAGTTGCAACTCCACTTGTAATGCTGATTGTTGGAGAGCCAGTTTTATGGTCGAGTGTGTTTTGACCAACTGAATAATAAATCGGAATTCCACTTTGATTCTGACCAATGTCAACATAGTTCCAAGTTGCATTGTCATTATTGACAGCAATTTGAGTTTTGATGTTTGTGCCAGCAGTGGTGTTAGCATTCAGAGTTATTGAAGAAATGTCAGCCTTCACTCCAAGATCAACTGAGTTCGATTCAAAAATTCCACTTGTTTTGAAAATTGGTGAACTGGCTTGCCATTCATCAGCTCCAATGTCCCAACTGTTGGCGCCAGTTAGACGATGGTTTCCATCAATGTCAGTTTTGAAAGTGGCTGACAAATCTGCACCAGCATTTTTTGCAACAGATCCCGGCATCAAATGCAGATCAATGAGCGATGAATCAGTAGAGACAAACTTAATATCAGCAAGTGTTTGATTGGTTTTTGAATTGGTGCCAGGCGCGGTGGCGTCGGAGGAGATATTGTTATTTTCATATGCATCACCCCTTGTTCCACCCAAAAATGTAAAGCAAGTGCCCGTCGTGCAATTAGCCGTTATGTTATTTTTTTCATAAACAATCTCATTACCACCAGATAAACGAATAGAATAGTTAAAATTTGAATTCCCTAAAATATTATAAACGGTATTATTATAAATATTATCATACCGACCAGAGTTAATACCCCAGCCAATATTTGAATTGGTAAAATTATAAATAATATTATTATAAACTACTGGATTCTCAGTTGAATTATCAGCTGGCATACCAATTCCGTATACTCTAGTAGATACGCCCTGTCTAGGATTATATATTAGATTATTTGCAACAATTCCTCTAAAGCCTATATTAATCGCATATCGTGGTTGATTATCATCTGTACCCCAATTCGTAATTTCGAATCCGTCAATTATGGTATATTGATTACTAACAGAAATAATATTTGAAGCCACCGCACCTGGTGAGATAATAACACCTGTCCCAGCCACCCCCCAATGCCGGCTCCTTGGCTCCACAGTAAGCCACATGTAATGATTAGCATCAACAGTTGAGCCAGCAATATTAACCCCATCGGTAAACACTGAACATTTATATGCCTCACCCTTTTCAACTATCCCAGTCGTAGTAATTACAGATAAAACAGTAGCCTGTGCGCCTGATGTTTGCCCAACTACAACCTCACCTTGTTGAAAATAACCGGTAGTAGGATTTTCAGTTAAATATTTTTCATTTGCAGTTGCTGTGTTGTGCTCTTTTGTATAAGTTCCCTGATTTCCTGATGTTTGCCCTATTATAACTTCATCGGCAGTAAAAATACCTATTTGCCCACTAATCTTATACACACCTCGATTTGTCAAATTTCCACTTCTCCACCCCACCCAATTCTGCAATGTCGCAAAATCCATACCCACACCAGATCCAATTGATGAAACATGTACATAAACAGCACCCACATCATCAGCTCCAATATCCCAAGTTCCAGCTCTTATATCACCATCAATATCTGTCGATATTGGCAAATTTGCATCAGCCGATAAATCCACTCCAGCATTCTTGGCGACAGTGTCATTAAATTCCAAATGGAAGTCTTTATTTGCCGCATCGACAAATGCGACTGCTTTATTCCTAAGCGCAACATTTGGCGAGGTTGCATCGTCAGAAATATTGCCAGCAGAGGCAGCCGAAAATGTTCCAACATATTCAATGCCAGTTGTTCCATTGACAATATTATTCTTTAAAACTGGAGTAGAATTTGCAACAAAAAATCCACCACCCACATTATACAAGGTGTTGTTGTAGATATATGCATTATTACTCGCATAAATACCATAATTACTTACAGTTGTAGTTTTCCAGTCGTATATTATGTTATTAGAAATTTTTACATTAATTCCAATCGGCGCCCTAGCATCAATACCAGCATTGTATTGACTACCACCAGCACAATTACTTGTTATGAGATTTGAATCAATTATGATATCACCATTACTACCGGTTATAGCTTTTGCATTAATACCGTTTAAATAATCACGGTTGTTTCCTATTCTTTTTATCTGCAAACCAATGATTTTCACATAATTTGTCGAGATATCAATAGTTCCTATGCCACCAGTATTAGAGGTATATTGAATACTATACTTCCCATCATCCCACTTTCCCCGATGCCTTTCTCCAAGTGGCACATTAATTTCCACATAATGCGTAGCATCAGTTGTCCAGCCAGCAATTGCAAGTGGTGTAGTGTCTGGTCCAACGTCATAATATGGCAAAGCCCTTTCCACAGCATTGCGCGCCACCAAATCTCCTTGCCTGCCAGCTTCCCAAGCAGCAAGGTCAGAGTACCATCTTCCTACTGAACCAACACCAGAAGCTGGCGAGCCACCATTGCCCTCTGAATCAATAACTAAAAGTCTAGGCGTTGTGTTTGAAGGATTGAGTGACAATACTTTCCAAGGTTTTCCAGTTGAATCAACAAATTTATCATTCTTAAAAATTCTAGAAAGATTTGGTGTGCCAGAAAGAACCAATAGCCATGGTCCAGCTTGATTGACAGCTGTCACAGTCAGTGAAACATTAGCCAAATGACCAACGGTATATTCATTAACCGAAAGATCTTTGACAATTGAAAGAGAAGCTGAATTTCCCGTACCAAGTGTTTCTGTGTTAGTTTTTGTGCCAGCATTGAAATCAGCTTCAGTTGTTTGGGTCACTGCTTGTGTGATTTGTTGCAATTGCAAATCATTGCCACCATTTGCCAAGGCAATTCCGGCATCCTTGCTTTGAAATTCACTCCAAAGCGTTTGATTGGAATTGTGCACAGCAACATTAGCACTTTGTGTTGCCCAAGAAGTTTGTGCGAAATGAAAAGTTGCACTGTGAGTGATTCCTCCTGGAAAAAAAACTTGAATGGCAATTATTGCCAGGAAAATTGAAAAAGCAGTGGAAGAAAAACTGTAGGTGAAAAGTTTTACTTTTTTTTGATAATTCTTAAGATGAGAATATGAGTTAAAATTAAGATTAGACTGTGAATTTAGATTTTTTTCTGCTTTTATTTTCGCAATTCGAAGATGATTCTCTGCAGCTGATTTTGAAAGCAAGTGCCAATGATCTTGCAAAAAAACTGCAATTTTTTGAACTGAAAATGTTTTCTTGAAATTAAATCTATCCCAAAATTTTCTTTCAACATTAAGATCTTTTAATCTTGTTTTCACAGCCTCTTTTGCTGGTTCAATTTTTGGGTTTTTTTTAATTCTTTCCATGACCAAATCCTCTCACCTGGAAAGTTTGTTTTTTGATTGTTATTTGTTTTTTTCCTCGAAAAAAGGTTCACTTTTTTGTTTTCAAAATATATTCATCCAGCAGTAGAAATTGCACACTTCTATCGAATCTTTATGGGGTTATTATATCATATCTTGAGGGAGGAGTACAGGATGGAAAAGTGGACAACTTTTTCTTTTTTTTAAGCTATTTTTTTGACTTCTCCTGCTTGCAAAATAGTGCTTATTTTCCTATACTAAAAACATACAAATAACATTGAAGATGGTAGCCGTTCTTTCACCACAAGCTCATACGAATATTATTTTTTTGCGGCTTCCGTGTGAACAAAGTGAACGAAAGGCAAGCAAAAAAATAATATTCATATGAAGCTCCAAAAAAAGACATAAACAAATAATTTTAACAAGCATGAATGAATTAGGATTAAACGACATTCTCAAGGCGCTTCGAACCAAGCCTTCTGACCAAAGAATAAAAGTCATCACTTTGGCTTATGAATTTGCCATGGAGGCACACAAGGGGCAATTGCGTCGTTCTGGAGAAGACTATTTCCAACATCCTATTTCTGTTGCAATAATCTTGGCACAACTTGGCATGGGCGGAAAAACAATTACAGCTGGCCTTTTGCATGATGTGCCCGAGGACACCAGTGCAACACTTGCTGATGTTGAGAAAAAATTTGGCAGCGAAATTGCTGCCATGGTTGATGGTGTGACCAAATTGGGAAAAATAAAACTGCGCGGCTCACATGAAGAATATTTTTTGGAAAATTTGCGCAAGATGATTCTTGCTATGGCTTCTGACATTCGAGTTGTCATCATCAAACTTGCTGATCGTTTGCACAACATGCGCACACTCGAATTCAATCCACCAGACAAACAGCAACGCATTGCCAGGGAAACAATGAAGGTTTTTGCCTCCATTGCCAACAGACTTGGAATGGGAGAAATAAAATCACAATTGCAAGATCTGTCTTTTCAATATTTGGACCCAGAAAATTACAAACTAACAGCACAGTTGGAAGAAACTCACTACAAAGAAAAAGAAAAATACGTCTTGCAAGCAATCAAGGAAATTGAGATTGAAATGAAAAAAGAAGGAGTTGCTATCATTGAAACAAGCGGGAGAGCCAAGAGTCTGTTCAGTCTTTTTCAAAAATTGCAAAAACATGACATGGACATCACCCAAATTTATGACTTGGCTGCAGTGCGCATCATTGTGCAAGAAGTGACTGATTGTTATGAAACACTAGGAATCGTGCATAAAAAATATCGCCCCATGATCGGGAGAATCAAGGATTACATTTCACTTCCAAAACCAAATGGATATCAATCAATCCACACTACGGTTTTTGGGCCAGATGGAAAAATCATTGAAATTCAAATAAGAACACAAAAAATGCATTCTGAAGCTGAATTTGGAATCGCTTCTCATTGGCTTTACAGTGAAAGCAAGAAGAAAAATTGGAAAGATTATATTTTCAAAAAGAAAAAAAGTTTGCCCGAAAAAGAAATTGAATGGGTCAAGCAACTTCGCGAATGGCAAAATGAAATCGGTAGAGACGATGAAGAATTCATGCAAAGTTTGCAAATTGATTTTTTCAAAAATCACATTTTTGCCTTCACGCCTATGGGCGACATCATTGACTTACCAGAAGAAGCAACTCCGATTGATTTTGCCTATGCAATTCACGGTGAAATAGGAAATCATGCCACTGGCGCAAAAATAAACAACAAAATGGTGCCACTCGATCAACACATCAAAAACGGAGAAGTGGTTGAAATCCTAACCTCCAAAGATCGCAAAACACCAAATGCTGATTGGTTGAAATTTGTGAAAACATCAGTTGCAAAATCACACATCAAAAGAGAATTAAGAAAAGAATAAAAAGTATTTTGATGCTCATAAAATAAAAAATCTTTCAAGTGAAAGATTTTTTATTTGTTTTGATTTTATCTATTGAACGATTTTTCCCAACAGAGAACTAAGATCTTCTTGTGAGTAATATTCAATCACAATCTTTCCCCCATCGCCAGCTTTGGAAATTTTCACCTTTGTTCCTAGCTTTTCAATCAGATTATTTTCCATTTCTTTTGTTTGCGGATCAATATTTTTGTGTCTTTCGTATGATTTTACTGAAACTTCTTTGGCTTTTTCTTCAACCTGTCTTACAGTCAAATTGCTTTTCAAAATCAATTCATACATCGCTCTTTGTTTTTCTGGATTTGAAAGTGACAAAATTGCCTTGGCATGACCTTCGGTGATTTTTTGTTCAATCAAACCTTTTTGAACTTCAATTGGCAATCCCAAAAGACGCATTTTGTTTGCCACCAAGCTTCTTGATTTACCCATTTTTGTTGCAATTTCTTCTTGACTCATCTCCCAATCGGCTGCCAGTTTTTGATATGACATCGCCTCTTCAATTGCGTTCAAATCATGCCTTTGAATGTTTTCAATGATCGCCAGTTCCAATTTTTGCAAATCAGTTGCTTCGCGGATGATCACCGGCACTTTTTTGAGGCCAATTAATTTTGAAGCCTGAAAACGTCTTTCTCCAGCAATAAGTTCATACAAATTTCCTTTTTTAGTAACAATAAGAGGCTGAATGATGCCGTGAATCTTGATTGATTGAGCCAAATTTTGCAATTTTTCCTCGTCAAATTGAACCCTTGGTTGAGATGGATTTGCCACAATTTGATTCACATCAACTTCAATGACATATTTGTCACCACGAATTGATTCGTCGCTAATGTTTCTGGATTGAGTAGCAATAGCTACTTGCTCTTCAATTACTTGTGCTTGATTATCCTCATCAGGTTGTTTGTTTGGAATAAGAGATGAAAGACCTCTTCCAAGTCCGAATTGTTGACTCATAATACAATCAATCTTAAATTTTAATTTATATATTGAATTTACAAACAATTAAATATTTGCAACATCTGCAGGTGGATATTGTTTTTTTGCGGCTTCCGTGTGAACGAAGTGAACGAAAGGCAAGCAAAAAAATAATATTCACGTGCAGATAATAAAACAAATACCAAAGCATCATCACATCTGATTTCTAATTCTTTCAGCTTCATCGCGAGCAATGATTTCCTTGACCAAATTTTTGTATGATCGGGCTCCCTTTGAGAGACTGTCAAAACTCAGAATTGATTTTCCATAACTGGGCGCTTCAGCCAAACGAACTGAGCGAGGAATCACACTTTCAAAAACATGACCTGGAAAATGATTGCGCATTTCCTTGACAACTTGCCTAGAAAGACGGTTGCGACGATCATACATGGTCAAAACAGCCCCCATAATCTTCAATTTTGGCTGCAAATGCTTTTGGACCAATTCAATTGTTGAAAGAAGTTGGCTCAATCCCTCCAGGGCATAATATTCAGTTTGCACTGGAATCAAAACCTCATCACTGGCCACAAGCCCATTAATCGTCAACAAACCGAGGCTAGGAGGACTATCGATAAGAATATAGTCATATTCAGTGCGTATTTGCCGCAGCACGTCATAGAGCTTAAATTCGCGATTATCAAAATGAACCATTTCGACGCCAGCACCTGCCAACTCTTGCGAAGATGGCATCAGGTCATGACCAGCAGCTTCAGCCCGAATGATGACATTATGAGGATGATCACCACCAACCAGCGTGTTATACAAACCCTTTTCAAGGTTACGAATATCAATTCCCAAACCAGAAGAGGCATTGCCTTGCGGGTCAAGATCGACAAGCAAAACAGACTTCCCCATGGAAGAAAGGTAGGTTGCAACATTGGTCGCAGTTGTTGTTTTTCCAACTCCCCCTTTTTGATTTATAAGTGAAATTATTTTAGCCATATTTTTTCGATTTGTCTTTTATCTTTTGTCTATTTGACTATAATAGCACATTGACAATTAGCAATCAATAACTTATCATAAAAAAAGCATTGACTCTTGAAATACACACTATTTCAAGGAAAAATGCCCAAGTGGTGGAATTGGTATACACGCACGACTCAAAATCGTGTGGCGCAAGTCATAAGAGTTCGAGTCTCTTCTTGGGCACCCAATCTTAAAAAATCCACTTCGATGTGGATTTTTTATTTAGAAAAGAAAAAGGGCGCAGTCAATTTTTTGACTGCGCCCTTAATGAAATAACAACTCAAATTGTTTCGTGATGCTTACGCCTCTCTTGGTATATCTTAACCAAATGCTTGTTCTTGTCCACAACTGTTTTGTTGAACCCTTTTTGTTGTTCATTAACCATAGGTAAGCTGTCGGCAATGGATTGACAATCAACTACCATACCTGATCGCACAAAACGATTAGAGTCAACTATAACGTTTTCAACAATCGCACCATGTCCAATATAGCAATTTCTGCCAACAATCGAATTATGCACAATCGCATGAAAACCAACAAATGTCTTTTTACCAATGGCTGTTGGACCATGAATAGTTGCTCGATGAGCAATTGTACAATGAGATCCAATCAACACGGAATACTTGTGACCATGTTCGTCTTCGACATATTCATTGTGTAGTCCGTGAATAATCACAGAATCCTGAATGTTGGTACCCTTGCAAATCTTAAATGGCGAACCCTCATCAGCCCTAATTGAAACATGTGGACAGACTATCACGTGATCCTCCAATTCAACCTTGCCGGTTATTCGAGCCGAACGACTAATGTAGCAATTTTCATCGTTATAGCTTGGATTACCGAAAAACTCATCATCGTAAAATACTACTCCCTTTTTTGATTGCAT
Source organism: bacterium (assembly GCA_037140955.1). GTDB lineage: Bacteria > Patescibacteriota > Minisyncoccia > Moranbacterales > GWC2-37-73 > UBA12068. The sequence goes on from JBAXDL010000002.1 coordinate 119,693, forward strand.
TTTTACTACCTCCCGGTTTTTGATGAACGTTGGTTTGACTTTCTTTGAAATTTTTAAGCTACCTTAGTTATTCATGGTTTCATGCACAACTATAAACTTTACTCCTAACATCTATTTTCGTCAATATATTTTCAAGCAACGAAATAAAGGCATTATTTTGCCATTTTATAGCCAAAATAAGCCATAATTTTACAAAAATAGACCCATCAAAAGATAGGTCTATTTTTCAAAAAGTGCATAACTTACTATAAGTCAGTTCCCGAATATGAAAGATTTAAGCTTTTGTTGATCAGTGGAAAGTCAGGCACGATGTTTCCTGGTCCCATGATTCCAAACAAAGCCCAATTGCAAAATGATGGATCACGCGGAAAGCATCTTTCAATCACACAATTTTTAATTTCCAAAGCACAAAGAACTTCACCTCTCCATGACTCAACTGCGCCAAGAGCAAAACCATCTTTGATCTGGAAAGTTGATTTCGTTTCACCCTCTGGAATGTTTTTGACAATTTTTTCAATCAATTCCATTGTTGCATCAAGTTCATTGATGCGCATGAGATATCTGGCATGCACATCACCTTTCTGCGCACTAGCAACAACAACTGGAAATTTTTCGTAGCAAGCATAGGCATGATCTCTTCTGGTGTCACGATCAAGGCCTGAGGCGCGAGCTGCTATTCCAAGTGCGCCCAATGCCTTTGCCGCATCAAGTGGAAGCACACCGGTTGTTTGCAAGCGATCAAGAAAACCATCTGACTCTAAAGCCAATGTCACTATTTTTTTCATTTCAATCCAAGCCTCATTTCCAATTGTAAAAAGTTTTTCTAACTTCTCAGGTGATAAATCAAATTCAACTCCGCCGGGAATTATATATCCCCTCCAAAAACGATTGCCAAAAACTTCATCAGAAACACGCATTAATCTTTCCTTGATGCGAAAACCATTGGCAGCAATGAAACTATATCCAGTTCCCATTCCTCCAATGTTGGCCAAGTCATGAATATGCATGGTCAACCTTTCAAGTTCGCAAACAAGCATGCGTAGCATTTGAGCCCTCTGCGAAACAACTGTTCCAGCAATTTTTTCAGCCGCTTGAACATATGCTAGAGCGTGAGCTGCTGCCATGTCGCCAGAAAGTCTTTCCACAAACGGAAGAGCATTTTCCACGATCTTCCCTTCAAGTAATTTTTCAACGCCCTTGTGGGTGAAAAATAATTTTCCTTCCAAGGTTAAGATTCTTTCGCCAGCAACATTGAAACGAAAATGCCCTGGTTCAATTATTCCAGCATGAATAGGGCCCACTGGAATCTCATAGATTCCCTCTCCAGAGACATGATGCATTGGATATTCCACATTGGCTTTTTCCATTTTCTTGTTCCAGGCAAAATCTTTTCTGAGTGGAAACTGACCAACTGGCACATTTTCATGTGAAACCAAGCGACGCGGATCAGGATGTCCCTCGGCAATGATGCCAAACATATCTTGCATATAGCGCTCATACCAATGTGCGGCCATTATTGTAGCTGTTAGTGCTGGATATTTTGGATTATTTTCTGGCAAAGCAGCAGAAAGATTCAGCCACTCGCCTGTTTTATCATTTCCAAAAATAACATGCACGCCAAAAGATTCATTTTCTTTTCGATCATCACTGCCGTACAAAAGCGACAAAAACAAACCATGAGCCTCAACAAGAACAGTTGAAATTCTTGCAAAATCACTGCTTTCAACAGTTGCCACGGTTGTGTCATTTTTAATTTCAACAACTTTTATTTCCGGAAAAATTTTAATTATTTCTGATATTTTCATTTGATTATTTTGAGATATAAATAATATTTCTAGCAATCAAATCAATAAATTTGACTCCATTTGGAGATGACAAAAAGAAAGTCAAGCAAATGATAATAACCAATTCCAAGGTCATCACTGAATGCGTAATATTCCATTTTTCCCTCTTTTGGTTTTGCTCATTTTCATTTCCACCAAAAAACATTCCAATGGTTGATCTCAGCATGGCAAAAGAAATCACACTGAGTGCTATCATGATCAAAATAGAAAGAAATGGATGCAGCAAGAAAGCATTAGCAAAAATCATATATTCACTAACAAACAAAACTGAAGGCGGCAAAGCGATGATAGACAAAATTCCCAGCAAGAATAATATTGCAGTAAACGGAGCTCTCTTCAACAATCCTTGAACTTTGGATGTTTGCGTTGTCTGATAGTTTGTCAGAATCTCGCCAGCTCCAAAAAACAACATTGATTTTGAAAAAGTGTGTCCAATCATATGCACCACAGCAGCAATAGCACCCACTGGAGAAAGAGCAAGTGCAAAAGTTATAATCCCCATATGCTCAACACTAGAATAGGCTAGCATACGCTTGTAGTTGCTCTGCACCAACATCATGAAAGCAGGAATGACAATTGAAATAAAACCAAAAAACAAAAACAAGTGTCCAGTCCACTCATTGCTGCCAAGAGAAAGATCAGTAATGAACCTGAAACGAATAATTCCATATAGCGCAATGTTCAAAAGAATACCAGAGAAAAGTCCAGAAATTGGAGATGGTGCATTACTGTGCGCATCAGGAAGCCAAATGTGCATTGGAACCAAACCAAGTTTTGCACCAAAGCCAACAAAAATGAAAACAAAAGCCCATCTGATGATGTCGATTGAAATCAAATGTGCATTTTGAGCAAGTGCTGTCAGGGTGAAAATGTCACCACCAGTGACACCACCAATTGAGGCGCCATAACCAAACAACAAAATTCCCAACAAACCAAGACTGATGCCTGTTGAACAAATAATAATATATTTCCAAGCAGCTTCAGCTGAAGTCTTCTTGCGATACAATCCAACCAAAAATGTTGATGACAAGGTTGTGCCTTCGAGTGCCATCCAGAGCAAGAGCGAATTGTTTGCAATCACAGTAAGCAGCATACACAAAGCAAAAACATGAAACAAAGAAAAATACAATTTCAAGTCTCCAATTGAAATTATTTTTTCCTCATGTTCATGTCCAATATACCTGACACTGACAACAGCAGCACTGATATATAAAAAGGCCACCAATGAAACCATCAGAGCTGAAAAATTGTCCATCAGCCAAACAGAATTTGACCAAGAGCTGCTCATTTGAAAAAGCACAGGGAGCGACATGGAAAAAACTGAAAGTCCGCCAACAATAGCAAGGATTGTGGTGCTCAAAAGAATCTGCTTTTTTTTGTTTGAAAAAATTGCAACAGCGGCGGCAGCAAGAACAGTGATGATTGTGATGATTGGTGTCATAATATTTAAATATTTAAGTTGGTATTATTCAGTTAAATTACGCAAATCCTCAGTGTCAGAGCTTCCATAAAATTCTCTAATTCTTGAACCTAAAATGGACAAAATAAACGCACTAGCAACAATAATAACAAAAACTCCAAGTTCAATCAGCAGTGGCAATGACTTGACCGTCACCAAAGTGAAAACAGTCAGACCATTTTCCATGATTAGCAATCCAAGGATTTGTGAGAAGATGTTGCGATGCACAATCATCGTTGCAAGTCCAAGTCCAATCAAAGCAATTGAGGCATATAGCAAAGTGTCAAATTCTACCATACCAAGAATTGGAGTATGCTTCATAATATAGAAAGTTGCACCCAAAATTAGCACCACCACGAAATAACTAGTTGCTGGCCTCAAAAATGATGGTGAGCTGATCAATTCCTTATGTTTTCTTTGTGCATATTTGATCACTATTGGCACAAGGATTGTCTTGATCAAAATTGTTACCAAGGCAAACAACCACAAATGCTTCATTTCACTTTTTTCCACCACAAAAGAAAGTCCAAAGGCAATACCAGCAATGCAGAATGAAGAAAATGCATAGTATCGAAGCATGACTTGAGCCCTAGCTCTACCAAAAATTAAAATCACAAAAAACACTGAAAGTGCAGCAAAAATGGTGTGATATTGAATGTCAACTTTCACAAAAGATGCAAAGAGCGCAATCAGCATGCCAAACATGGCAGTGAAAAATGCAATCGACATAAACTCTTGCATGCGATAAAATCTCATCTTCACTACTGTTGATTCAAGTAGTGCGAGCAATCCCATACAAACCAAAACCTTTGCAATTGCAAAGAAAATCGCAAGCACAAGTGCACCAATTCCAAAACTACTTGCAGCAATAACGGTTCCAGGAAAAATAAAATTAGAAAGCAAAATTGCAAAAATAGTCATTTTCAGAGCACTGGCATATTCCAACATTGCCAAATATGGACCAGAATATTCCAAGATCATGGCTTCATGCACCATCGTCAGCTCAAGATGTGTTGCTGGGTTATCCACTGGATATCTAGCATTTTCTGCCAATGTCACTAAGAAAAAAGCAAACACCGAAAGCAGTAGATATGGATGAGCGAAAACAAGTGGTTGCCCAACAAGTCCATCAATGGCAAATGTTCCACCAACGAAACTCATAGCAGCAAAAACCATGATGATTATTGGTTCAACCAAAGCAGCGATCGTCATTTCGCGACTAGAACCCATCCCACCAAAAGCACTGCCTGGATCAAGACCACCAAGCACCAAGAAAATAGAGCCTATCATCAAAATTCCAGCCACAACCAAAAAATCACTAGCACTTGCCAACTTCCCTCCAACAAACATCAATGGCAAAATAAAAGCCAAGGAAAGTGTTGTTGAAAGAACCACATATGGAACAGCGCGGAAAACCCAAGAAGCACTGCTCGAAATCACCATTTGCTTCTTGAGCAAAGTCGCAAAAGTGTAATATGGCAAAAAAGGAGAAGCGCCCTGCCGCCCTTGCAAACGCGCTTTGCAAAATCGCACCAAGCCGCTGGCAAAAGGTGCTATCAATAACACGAAAATTCCTTGTAATAATGTTGCTAGAATTGGATTCATAAGGCTTATAATTTATGCGCTTAATTTCTTACAGATAAAAATAAAAGTGAGTGGAGCTATTTCACTCTTTGGCCAATAGCCGGCGACAGCGGCTTCTTGAGCTTTTGGATATTGAGCATTTCATCCAAAAGCGTGCCAAAGAGTGAAATAGTGAAACGAACAATTCATTATTGCTAAAGCAAAAAAACAGTCTATAAAACAACAAGCAATGTCACTATCAATGTTCCGAGCACAAACAATAGATAATATTGAATGCGACCACCTTGAATCATTTTCATCCTTTCGGCAACAAAATTCAATATACCAGCAATTGGTTCATAGATCTTATCCTTCCAAATAGAACTAAATGACAAAGTTAACACATATTTTCGAACCCAGGGATTTGTCTCAACAACTGGTATTGATGACAAAACCTTGTCACGACCTAGCAATTGCAAAAAGAAAAAACGAATTGGTCCAGAAAAAGCAGTTCCAGAATATTGCATGGTTGCGTCTATCGCTTGACCACAATCCCAAGTCTTATAAATTCTTTGATCATCTTTTTTAACAACAAATTTATACAAAGCATAAACGCCAAGCAAAAATACAGCTGGCAATAAAAATACCAAAACAGAAGAAAGGTTGCTATTTACTAGCGAAGATGAAACTGAAGGAGCAGTCGCAAAAAGTTCGCTGCGCACGCTGAGCCATTTGATTATTGTTTTGGCAAAAATTCCCAAAACAATCACACCCAATCCAAGTGTCATAATTGGCGCACTCAACATGTAGTCTGTTTTCTCAGCTCTTCTTTCAACATGCTTTGACTTTGAAAGACCAAGCATTGAGATACCAAAAATTTTGATCATAGCAAACACAGCCAACCCACTAACCAATCCGATCGTTGCAATGCTCAGCACAAGCACGATCATGGTTGTTGAATCCAAAAGAGAATTATGTAAAACATTGATCACATTTTGAACCAATCCCCATTCCCCATAAAATGTTCCAAATGGAGGAAGTGGCAATGAAGACAGAATTACAAGCAAAAATGCAAAAGAAAAAATTGGCATGATGTTGGCCAAACCTCCCATGACCTCAATTCTTTTGGAATGAAAACGATTGATCAGCACACCACTGCTCAAGAACAAGCCAGTCTTGAACAAGGCATGATTGATGGCATGAAAAATCGCAAACACCACAAAAGCATTTGAAATCAAGACAACACTGTCCGCGCGACTTTGACTCAAAATATAAATCGCGATTCCAAGAATAGTAAAAATGATTCCCATGTTTTCAATACTACTATAGGCAAAAGCTCTTTTCACATCTCTTTCAATGACAGCATACAAAACACCCACCACCGCTGAAAGCAAACCAAGAATGATCACAACCAATCCCGCCCAAGCTGGCAAATTTGTCAAAGAAAAAACTATTTTAATAAAACCAAACACCGCAACTTTTAGCATCAGTCCGCTCATCAAAGCTGAAATGTTGCTTGGTGCTTGAGGATGAGCCTCCGGAAGCCAAACATGAAATGGCACAAGTCCAGCCTTTGAACCAAAGCCAAACAAAAACAACACAAAAACCAAGCCACTTAGCATTGGAGAAAGATTTGAACTAGCCACCGCAATGCCAGAAAAATCAGAAAATATTGACCCCCAACCAAGAATCAGAAAACCACCCAAGATTGCACTTGCGCCAAGATGGGTCATAATGAAATACAAAAAAGCAGCCCGAATTGATTCTGGCGACTTGTCGATCATAACCAAGAAAAAAGAAGCAATCGACATCACCTCCCAAAAAAACAAAAATCCAAAAGCATTATTTGAAAACAAAACTCCTTGCATACCAAGCACAAAAAAAGCGGTCAGAAATTGCACAACGGAAGGATTGTATGATTCTTCATACAATTCCAAATATCTGGTTGCATAGACACCAACCAAACAGGAAACACCAGCAATAAGCGTGAAAAATATTCCAGACAAGAGATTGATCGAAGGAGCAAAATTGAAAAGCCAACTCCAAGAACCAAGCAAAATGCTTTTTGTGGAAAAATTAAACAAATATAGCATTCCAAAAATAAAACCAACCAAATTTGTGAGCACAAAAAGTTGAGCTGATTTTCTCCATTGACCACCAATAATAGCCAAGCCACCAGCAAAAATAAGACCCAAGAAATAAATAAAAATACCGTATGCAATAAAATCTATGGTCATAGGATTATATTAAGAATTTTTCTGATTAATAGCATTTAAAACACCTTTTAATATTGCAGTTGGAGAAGGTGGATCGCCAGCAATGCAAATATCAACAGGAATGACTTTGTCCAAACCACCAACCACAGCATAGGAATCCTTCCAAATGCCGCCATCAATAGCACCATCGCCAAGAGCGACCACGATACAGGGACTTGGAGCGGCTTCATAGGTTGTTTTCACGGCGTTTTCCAGGTTTCTGGTTATTGGTCCTGACACAAACAGCATGTCAGCATGCCTCGGAGACGCCACAAAAGAAAGACCAAAACGGTCAATGTCATAATATGCGTTGTTCAGAGCTGTAAATTCAATTTCTTCTCCGTTAGTAGATCCTCCATCCACAGCCCGGATGCGCAAAGATCTGCCTCCATAGAGCCTTTTTATGTTTTCTTTAAGTTCTTTGCCAACAGCTTCAAATTCAGCATCAGTGGCATCAGGGCGTAAAGTTTTTTCATCAATTGTAACCTTTGGACCAAATAATAAGACCTTGAGTAATTGGAAAAATTTCATAAGAATATGTCAGATTTTCATTTTTACTAGTAATAATATCAATTTTGCGCCACATTTTTCTTTTTGGCAAGTGTTTGCCTAATCGATCGTCACACCATGTCTGCTGTGGTGCTTTTTGGCAACACGAATACGCGCTGTTTCTTTTTCAATTGCAGCGGCAACTTTTGCATATTCCAGCTCATTCATTGAGATTTTTTGCTTGCTAATTTCTTGAGCGCGGTCCCTTGCCTGCTGGGCACGCTTCACATCAATTTCAACTGCAGCTTCAGCTGTGTCAGCAAGTACAACCAAAACATTGTCATTAAACTCAATAAAACCACCAGAAACGACCAATAATTTTTCCTTGCCACCAACTTTAAACATAATCTCACCAGCCTTGAGGCCAGCAATATATGAACAATGATCGGGCATGATGGTCACTTCCCCATCAGCAACAGGCAAAGTTATTTGCTCTACCTCCTTTTCAAGCACGGTGCGTTCAGGAGTAACAATCTTAAAATTAATTTTACTTGTAGACATAATATTAATTTCAAATCCAAATATCAAAATCTCAATTTCAAATAAATGACTCAAATCCAAATATCAAAATTTAGATTTTAAAATTTTGGATTTTATTTGAAATTTTGATTTTAGATTTTAGATTTAAAAACAAATTTAAACAATAAATACTTTTAGGAATGTTAATTTATTTTTTAATAATTTCATCAATACTTCCTTTCATGTAGAAATCTTGTTCTGAATATTCATCCAATTCTCCATCCAAAAGCATCTTGAATCCACGCACGGTGTCGGCAAGTTTCACATATTTTCCTGGCGCTCCAGTAAACTGCTCGGCCACGAAAAACGGTTGAGACAGATATTTCTGAATTTTTCTGGCGCGTGTCACCAAAACTTTATCCTCATCTGAAAGTTCTTCCATTCCCAAAATTGCAATAATGTCCTGCAAATCCTTATATCTTTGCAAAATTCTTTGCACTCCGCGCGCAACTTCATAGTGTTCTTGTCCTACAATGTTTGGATCAAGAATTGTTGAACTTGAATCTAATGGATCCACTGCGGGATAAATTCCAAGTTCAGAGAGTCCACGCGAAAGCACCACCGTTGAATCCAAATGTCCAAAAGTTGTGGCTGGCGCTGGATCGGTCAAGTCGTCAGCCGGCACATAAACAGCCTGCACAGAAGTGATTGAGCCATTTTTGGTTGAAGTGATTCGTTCTTGCAGCTTGCCCATTTCTTCAGCCAAGGTTGGTTGATATCCCACCGCTGATGGAATTCGTCCCAAAAGTGCAGACACTTCAGATCCAGCCTGCGTGAATCGAAAAATGTTATCCACAAACAAAAGAACATCTTTGTTTTCCTGATCGCGGAAATATTCAGCCATGGTCAGAGCCGACAAAGCAACACGTTGACGCGCTCCTGGTGGTTCATTCATTTGTCCAAACACCAAAGTTGTTTTGTCCAAAACTCCTGATTCTTTCATTTCATGAAAAAGATCATTTCCTTCGCGAGTTCGCTCTCCCACTCCAGCAAAAACTGAAAATCCACCGTGTTCTTGTGCGATGTTGCGAATAAGTTCTTGAATAACCACCGTCTTTCCTACTCCAGCTCCACCAAAAAGACCAACCTTTCCACCCTTCACGAAAGGACAGATAAGATCAATAACTTTGATTCCAGTTTCGAAAATTTCAGCCTCAGTTGATTGCTCTGCAAACTTTGGAGCATCTCTGTGAATTGGTAAAAATTGTTTGGCAGCCACTTCCGGTTTTCCATCAATCGCTTCACCCAAAAGATTGAACATGCGTCCCAACGTTTCCTGTCCAACTGGCACTTGAATAGCAGATCCGGTGTCAACAACTTCCATTCCACGGCAAAGACCATCAGTTGCACCCATCGCCACTGCGCGAACTTTTCCAGCTCCCACATGTTGATGAGCTTCAAGAACTATTTTTCCAGTCTCAGTCTTAATCTCAAGTGCATTGTAGATTTCAGGCAACTTGTCTTCAAATTGCACATCCACCACAGGACCGATGATTTGGATGATTTTTCCAATGTTTTTCATAATATTTTCTTAATTAGAATAATTATACCTATTTAAAAGATTCTTATAATTTCGAATTTCCAATTTCTAATTTTGAATCAATACTTAATTTCCAAATTTCTAATGTTTCAAACATTCACTCATTCGGACTTGATTCAAAATTCAAAATTCGAAATTCAAAATTGTCTTCAAACTTCCCATCTGTCTACACCTTTCTTGAACCATAAACAGAATCAGAACTTCAAACTATTGACAAAATGATGATTTAGGTGTATTATATATGGTTGATGATTCATTGAATCATTACAACAAAATTCTAACACAAAAGGAGTTAGACATGGAAAAGTTGAAAATTTTTGAAGGAAAGATCTCCAACCTAGAAACAGATGTCAACACCTGGTTATCTGAAAATCCAGATATCAAGATAATTGAAAGGAAATTTTCCACAGAAGTTGATCAGTCATTCACAAGCAGGTTTGTATATGTAGCAATATTTTATACAAACTAATCAAAGAGTTATCCAGCCACCCTTTCGCAAGATTCTTTGCGATGGGTGGTTTTTTTTATGCGCCTATTTTTTCAAAGATACTATCAGAGTTCAATCCTGGATTCCTGATCAAGTCAGGAATGACAAGGTTTTGAATTCTGAATTATATTTTTGACTTTATTATTGTTCACTGATATATTTCATTTACGATTTTAAATTCGATAAGGAGGTTTTTTGTTTGAAACATTTTTGTTCTTTTTTTTGAAACACTGTCCACCATTTTGCAACCTCATCACAATCGATTGAATTTGTATGACATTGTTCATGCAAAATAAAATCAAAAGACAAAGGAGAAACAAAAATGAGAAAACTGTTTTTTGCAATCATTGCCATCATCATTTCAATCACCCCAGCCATTGCACATGAAATTGGCATGCAGCACGACCATCATGACAATTGGGAAACAGTCTCTGTTTTTGCCATTATTGCCTTGATAATTCTCGGCAGAGTAATTTACAAAAAAATGGAAAAATAAAATACAATTCCAAACATCTCTACTATTGCGCCCACACAAATCATTGTGTTGGGCGCGTTTTTTAATTTTCAAAAGTACTTATTTTCTACGAATTACAAATTTATTCCAATGCTGCTCGTCCTGCAGAAATCTCAGCAATTTCCTGGGTAATCTTTCCTTGTCTGATCTGATTGTATGCCAAGGTCAAATCGTCGCTCATTTCTTTTGCCGCATCAGTTGCATTTCTCATGGCCATCATGCGAGCTGATTGCTCAGATGCTTGCGATTCAAGCACGCCATGGAAAAGCTGCATCTCAATCAAACGTGGAATAATAAATTCCAAAACCTCACTTGCACTTGGCTCAATCTTGTATTCAACTACTGGCTCCTCTAATCCATATTCTTTGGCAATAACATCCATTTCAGCAATTTGTTTTTCAATATCAATCTTGGAAATTGGCAACACTTGGCGAATGCGAGTTTGCTGATTTACTGCTGAAATATAATCAGTATAAATCATCACAACTTTGTCATATTTTTTTGCCAAATAATCATCCATCACAATTTTCGAAAGAGGTTTGATGTCGACAACTGTTGCAAACTTTCCACCATCTGGAAAAGCAGCAATAATTTCTTTTTGCATTTTCCTGACAATATTTCCACCCTTTTTTCCAACCACAATAAAATCAACTTTCAAGTCTTCATTCTTAATCTTAGACTCAATTTTCTTTTTTCCAATTCTGTTTATTTTCAATTTTTCAGGATGCAAGATTTCTTCCTTTATTTTCTTGGCAACTTGCGTATTGAATGATCCACAAAGACCACGATTGGAAGTTATTGCAATCATCAAAACACTTTTCACTTCACGCACCTCCAAAAATCCATAATTTTCTGATGACTCAAATGCCCTAGCAAGATTGGTTAGCACACTCCAAGCAGCATGAGCATAGGCCCTAATCCCAAGCACGCTTGCAACAGCTCTGCGCATTTTGGCAGCAGAAACCATCTCCATTGCTTTGGTGATTTTTCTTGTGCTATTTATCGACCGAATGCGTCGTTTTATATCTAGTGAACTGGCCATAGTATTTAATATTTTCTGAATTTATCCAGATTCCAATTTTAAATTTTAAGTTTTAAATTTTAAATTAATTTTCAAATATTTAAATATTTTTTATATTCTATTTAAAATTTTTAATTTAAAATTCTGCGTTTACGCGGTCTGATATATTTCTTTAAATTCCTTTATTGCCTTTTCCAATGCTGCCACAACCTCATCTGACAATTCTTTCTTTTCACCAATAAGTGTGATCAAATCTTTTGCATTTGAATCTAGATATTTGTGAAAATCAGCTTCCCAACTTCTGATGTTTTCAACTTCCACATCATCAACAAAACCATTGGTAAGAGCATACAAAATTGCAACTTGATGCTCAACAATCATTGGCTCATATTGCCCTTGCTTCAAAATCTCAACTGACCTTCTTCCTCTTTCGATTTGATTTCTGGTTTTTTCATCAAGATCAGATCCAAATTGCGCAAAAGCTTCCAATTCGCGAAATTGTGCCAATTCAAGTCTCATTTTTCCAGCCACTTTTTTCATGGCCTTGATTTGAGCAGATCCACCCACACGAGAAACAGAGAGACCAACATTCACAGCAGGACGAATACCCTTGTAAAACAAATCTGATTCCAAGAAAATTTGACCATCAGTAATAGAAATAACATTGGTTGGGATGTAAGCTGAAACATCACCCGCCTGTGTTTCAATAATTGGAAGTGCTGTCATTGAGCCGCCCCCAAAATCAGCGTTTAATTTTGCACTTCTTTCCAAAAGACGAGAATGCAAATAAAAAACATCTCCAGGATATGCTTCGCGTCCTGGTGGTCGCTTCAAGATCAAGGAAATTTGACGATATGCCCAAGCGTGACGAGAAAGATCATCAAAAACAATTAGCACATCCTCTCCCTTGTCCATGAAATATTCTCCCAGCGCGCAACCTGAATATGGAGAAATATAGGAAAGAGCTGAAGATTCTGAAGCACCTGCAACCACAATGGTGGTATATTCCATGGCTCCACGCTTTTCAAGCTCACCCAAAATTCTGGCAATCTTTGATTCTTTTTGTCCAATTGCAACATAAATGCATTTCATGTTTTGGCCTTTTTGATTGATGATAGTGTCAATTGCAATCGCTGTTTTTCCAGTTTGACGATCACCAATAATAAGCTCGCGTTGTCCTCGTCCAATTGGAATCATCGCATCAATTGCTTTTATGCCAGTTTGCACAGGCTGATGAACTGACTTACGAGTAATCACGCCCGGTGCAATTTTTTCCACTGGATAAAATTTGTCAGCCACAATATCACCCTTTCCATCAACTGGAATTCCCAAAGGGTTGATCACGCGTCCAATCATAGCATCAGAAACTGGAATAGAGAGAACATTGCCGGTTGCCTTCACAACATCTCCTTCTTTGATTCCAATATAATTTCCAAGCACAATGACACCAACTCGATCCTCTTCAAGATTAAGTGCTACACCGATTTCTCCATTAGGAAATTCAACCATTTCTGATGCCATCAAATCTGAAAGTCCTGAAACGCGAGCAACTCCATCGCCAATTTCAATAACGCTGCCAACCTTTTCAGTAGTGGTTTCGGTTCTGAATCCTTCAATCTGCTTTTTGAGTTGTTCTATTATGTAGTCCTTGTTAGCCATATTATTGATTCTACTAATTACAAATTATTACAAATTTACAAATGTTTCGTGTCATTCCGGGCTCGACCCGGAATCCAGGATTAGCACATCTCACCTTTTATTAAAAAAATCTTTATTTTATAGCCTAAGTTCAAATCCTGGATTCCCGCCTCCGCGGGAATGACAAGGTTATTTTTCTAAAACTTTTTTTAATTTCCTGAGCTGCCCTGCCACACTTCCATCGATCACTTCGTCGCCTACTCTTATTATTATTCCGCCATGAATTCTTTCATTTATGATACTTGTAATTTTAACTTTTTCAGCCTTATACTTTAATTTGATAAAATTTTCAATTTCTTTGTATTTTGCATCTTGTATTTTGTATTTTGTGACTACTTCAGCCAAAACAATTCCATGTGCTGCATTATATAGTTCTGCAAATTTTTCCATAACCCTCTCTGCATTCTTGAGTTGCCCATCATTTTTGAGCTGCTCGGCGAATTTCTTCACAATCACCAAAACTTCCTGCTCAGATTTTCCATCTGTCAGATCAAAAAGTGTTTGAGAATATTGTTTGATACTAACTTTCATAAGTTTAATTTTGAATTTCCAATTTCGAATTTTGAATCAATCATTAATTAATGAATTTCTAATGCTTTAAACGTTCTGTCATTCTGATTTCATTTGAAATTTTTGCTCCAAGCTTATCCTTTGGGGACAAAATTCAGACTTCGAAATTCCTATTCATTTATCACTTTTTCTATAACACTCTTATCTTTTTCTAAATCTAATTTTGTATCAATAATCTTACTCGTTGCAGCAATGACTAGTTCGGCGATTTGCCCTTTCACTTCCTGCATCATCTGATTCTTTTCAAGTTCAATTTTCTTGGCAGAATCTGACAGAATTTTTTCAGCTTGATTCTTCGCTTCTCCAATAATTTCTTCTTTATTCTTCACTGCCACTGCTTCAGCATTAGCCACAATTTCTTGGGCTGCCTTTCGGGCCTCAATCAAAACAGTCTTTTCCTTTTCTTCAATTTCCAAAAGCTTCTTGCCAGCATTTTGGGCATTCTCAATGCCCTTTTCAATCTTCTCACTTCTCTCAGTCATCAATTTTAGCATTGGACCATAGGCAAATTTCTTGAGTACAAAAAAAACAATTGCAAAGTTTACCAATTGCGCAAGAATAAGTTTGATGTCGATGTGAAATGTTTTGATAAGTTCTTCCATAATTTTAATGCTCCAGTTTTAAATTTTAAGTTTTAAATTTTAAATTAATTTTAAATTATCAAATGTTTAAAATTTAAGCATTTTGATTTGATTTAAAACTTATAATTTAAAATTTAAAATTATTTTTCAAATAATCTCATTTTGCCTCACTCCGAAGAATGAGACATTTGAAACTATTTGATTGAAAATGCAATAACCAAAGCATAGATAGCTACAGCTTCAGCAAACGCTGCCATCAAAAGCATTGGAACGAAGATTTTTCCTGCAGCTTCAGGGTTTCTTCCGATTGATTCCATTGCCTTTGATCCGATCAAACCAATTCCGATTGCTGGTCCAAATGAACCAAGACCGATTGCTAATGCTTTTGCAATCATGATTGCTCCTGCTGTTTCCATGTTGTTTTTGTGCTCACAGCATCCATACTTTCTCTCTCTTTAGGGAGAATGGATATTGTCAACAAATTATTAATTAATTTTTAATTCACAATTTTTAATTTTTAAATAATTTCTCAATTCATAAATGATTTCCCTCAAAGGATAAACTTGAAGCAAAAAACATTTGAAAATTTTGATTTATTTGTAAAAATTAAAAATTTAAAATTAAAAATTCCAATACTTTGCATTGTCTAGTGTTCCTCATTGGTCGTGGCAATTGACATAAATGCCAGCGTCAAAATTGCAAAAACCAAAGCTTGCACAATTCCCACAATCAATTCCAAAAACATAAACGGCAATGGCAAAATAAAAGCGGAAATCGCCATCATCGACGCCAGCAAAACCTCTCCAGCAAAAATGTTTCCAAAAAGTCGCAGCGACAGTGATGCAATTTTTGCAATCTCTCCCACAATCTCAATAAGTCCCACAAAGATCTTAATTGGATTTACCATCAAAATAGTTGGGTCTTTTTTTATTTTCTTGGGAATTGCCAAAATAGCTTTCAGATTAACAAACTTGTTGAAATGATTCCAGCCGCCAATCATAATGACTCCAAAAATATGCGAAATGACAACTGAAAAAAGTGCAATCGCAAGAGTGGTGTTAAGATCTGCTGTGGCACCGCGAAGCAGTGGCACAAAAACTTTTCCGTGCTCACCTGTTTCCACAAAACCTATTGTTCCAACTCCAGGAAGAAGCCCCATCCAATTACTAACCAAAATAAAAAGGAAAAGCGCCAAAACAATTGGCAAAAATTTCAAGGTTTTTTTGCGACCACCGGTAACACTGTCAGCCATCACAAGTGCTTGCTCAAGAATTATTTCAAAAATATTTTGCAAAGCTGACATCTTTTTTGTTTTCTTTGCAGCCTTTTTTCCAACCATCACAAAAAAAGTCACCAAAATAATCACCGTGATCCAACTCATGATCAAGGAATTGGTGATAGTAAAAGTTCCTAGATGCAAAATAGGCTCAGCGAAAAGAGTGCTTTCATGTTGTATTTCTGAATTGTTTGTATTTTCAGTAGACATCTTTGTAAATTAAAATCTGTAAAATGTTCACTACTCAAATTTCGAATTTCCAATTTTGAATTTTGAATGAATTTCCAATGATTGAATTTTGAATGTTTCAAGCATTGCATCATTAAGATTTTATTCGAAATTCAAAATTCAGACTTCGAAATTATTTACTATTACCATTATCCATTTCTCTCAGCCCAATTCTTATTATCATTACTATGGAGACAGCAAAGGCCGCTGCCACGCTAAACAAAAATGCCCAGGGAGTTGTTTGAAATGTTTTGTCTAGATATTTTCCAATCAAGACAGCAATCAAGACCGGTCCGACAATCCAAGAGCTTAGCCTCAAAAAAAGGATTGCTCCGGGTTGCCACCAACTCACGTTTTTATTTTGCTTATCCTCCATACAAATCCAATATTTTAAGCAGTACGTATTTAATTATCTCGCAAAACTTGGCTTGCGTCAAGCAAAATACGCCAAATATTGACATATTTAACAAAAAATAGTGTAATATCAAACCTAAACGAAAAAAGAAAAAGCCACCTAATGAAATTTATTCACTAAGTGGCTTTTGGCCCTACTGACGAAAAAGTCTTTTTATTTTGTGCATAACAAGACCTCTAACTTCCCTTTCAAGCCTTATTATTTGCCAAGCCGGTATGCCAAATCTGCTTGAAATCTTATCAACTGGAATCTTTTCGACCAAGCGATATCGTATTATTACTTGTTGATATAAACCAAATTCTTCAACCATAGCGCGCATCTTTTCATCATCCTTGTTAAATTCAAAATTGACACTTTTCTCATCACCAATGAAATCACCAAATTCCGTTCCATCATCACCAACATTGTTATTTAGTGAATTATTCTGCGTCAAACTAATGTCCAACATTATTTCACGCAAATCGTCATGACTTAGTGACATTTTGTCACAAACAATTTCATCACTTGGAGTTTCGCCATGTTCTTGAACATAAAGATGCATTGCTTTGCGATATGCATTCAATTGTAACATGCGATGAACGGGCAGTCTTATGGTGTTTGACTTGTCATGAATTGCCCTTATTATTGATTGCTTTATCTGCCAAACAGCATAAGTTGAAAACATGAATCCACGTTTCCAATCAAAAAGCTCTACTGCCTTCAAAAGACCAATATTTCCCTCTTGAATAAGCTCCGAAAAATCCAGTCCGCGACCAATAAACCGCCGAGCAAATTTCACCACCAACAAAAGATTGCAGCAGGTCAGCATGTTTCTGGCTTCCATATCTCCATCATCCTTGCGTTTTGCCAGTTCAACCACATCATCCCTGCTGAGCTTGGGATATCGCTTAATTTCCCTAATATACTTTAGGTGTATATCATCAGAAGCAAAATCAACATCTTCCTGTGCTACTTTTTCAGCAATCTCTTCTTTCCTGATTTCAAATTCCAACAATTCAAGTTCATGAATTGAGGGCTCAAGAACATCATTTGACAAAAGATCTTCACCACCAGAAACATCCAACTCAGCCATGTCATGCATAGCACACCTCCCAATGTGATTTTATGTTAATTTAATATGTTAACGAGCGAAATTGAATTCTGCCACAAAAAACAAAATATTGCAAACCAATCAAATTGACTTTTGTCTTGATATTTGAAATAATACTACTTCAGCCAAGCTGAAATATTCTTTAACAACAAGGAGGTTATACAATGAAGAGCACCAAGGAAATGGAAAATTTGGTGGCACTTGTTTATTCACCAAAGCACAGCTCATATCCAGAGGTAATGGCAGCATCAGACATTCCAGAGCTAGAAATAGACCTCGAGAAAGGAACATGGGCGCATGTAACAACATGGTCAAGCTCACAAGAAAAGCAGCCCAAAAAGATTGGTGAATACAACTATTTCATGAAGGACAGGAGCAGCGGTGTTATTGGGGTTTATGATCAAACAAATAGCAAGCACCTAACCTCCATGGTTCGAGATTGGCATGATACGCTAGAAGCAAAAAATACAAATTGGAATTTCGTAGATTAAAAACAAAAAAGAAGGAGTGGGGGTGCGCTATGGTCGTAAAAACTATCCTATCAGGAGAAGAAAGGCTGACGCAGTCAAATTATCAAATTCAATTACTTGAAAAAGCCATTGAGAATCTGCGTGACTTCAACATTGGTGCAACACTAGTGCTTGATTCTGGTCAAAGAATAACCATCAGCAAGGTCTTGGAAGGTAGCGATTATTCGACCAGACTACTCTCCGTAACAATCCAAAATTAAACAAAAAAGCCGCTAGCGAAAAAATTCGCAGCGGCTTTTGTTTTTGCCAGAAGGTGGCAATTATTTTTTTGATGAATCATCATTAATCATTTTGAAAGCTTCTTGCACTGTGCCCATGAATTGTGCCGGGAAAATGATGGTAGAATTCTTTTCTACTGAAATTTCTGCCATTGTTTGTAAAGTTCGAAGTTGAAGTGCAACTGGATGAGATGAAATGATGTCAGCAGCTTCTCCCAATTTGATTGCCGCTTGAAATTCTCCATCAGCCGCAATAATCTTGGCACGCTTTTCTCTTTCTGCCTCAGCCTCCTTGGCCATTGCGCGCTGCATGTTGTCTGGAAGTGCAATGTCTTTGATTTCAACTGCTGTCACCTCAGCTCCCCATGGCTCAGTGTGCTGATCAATCACGCTTTTTATTTGAGCATTAATGTCTACTGTTTGTGAAAGAAGCTGATCAAGATTAAATTGTCCAACCACATTTCGCACTGTTGTTTGAGAAATTTGATTCACCGCCTTATACACATCCTCAATTGCAACCACAGATTTCATCGGATCCATCACGTGATAATATGCTACAGCAGCAATATCAATGGAAACATTGTCTTTGGTGATTATTCTTTGAGATGGAATGTCCATGGTCACAGTTCGAAGAACAACTTTGGTCATTTTTTCTAGAATTGGAATCAAGATGATCAGACCTGGTCCACGCACGCCAGTCGCTTTTCCAAGGAAAAAAATAACACCTCTTTCATATTCCTTCAAAACTCGCAGCGAAGTTGCTAGAAAAAAGATCAAGATAATAATAAGCGGCATGATTAGTGCTTCCATATTTTTTTAGTTTTTTAATTTAATTAACTCTAATATAATACTACTCTTATTTGGGAGATATTTCAAATAATAACAACGACAATATTGTGAGCATGCTTTTTATTTTTTCACTAGAAATAAGTCACATTGGAGTCAAATAAAGAAGTTGCAATTATTTCTCCGTGAAAAAATAAAAAGCATGCGAACATTCATCTGATAGATCAAATTTGAAGAATTTTTTTTGCATTTTGAAAAGTTTTTTCAGCCACTTCTTCCAAGGTCACACCTTTCACGTCTGCAATTTTTTGTGCAACTTCTTTGACAAAAAGCGGTTCATTACGCGGGCCTTTTTCAAGTGGACGTGGAGTCAAATATGGACAATCAGTTTCAATCACAAAATTTTCCAAATCAATTTCACGAATCAAGCGATCATAACCATCACCATAAGTAATAATCCCATTAAGTCCCAACTTATATCCAAGAGCAATAAACTTGTTGGCAGTTTTGTATGATCCAATAAAACTATGCAAAATGCCTTTTTTGCTGACCGGGTTTTTTTCTAAAATTTCCAACAAGTCGTCATAGCCATCCCAACAGTGCAACATCACAGGCTTTTGTACTTCATTTGCCAATGCAATGAACTTTGACAATGTTTCTTTTTGCAAATTTTTCAAAAATTCAACATCATCACCTTCTTCAAAATGATGATAATCCAAACCGATCTCACCAATTGCCAAAACTTTTTCATCACGTGCCAATTCAAGATATTTTTCATGTTCAAAAACCTCTCCCACCGTTGGAATTTCCTCCTTGGTCAATTCTTCTGGATCAACATGTGTGAAACTTCCCTTTTTCAAATGTACAGGATGAATTCCAACTGCCGCCCAAATTCCAGTTTCGAATTTGCTGGCATATTCAACGGCGCGCTTGCTGGTGGAATATTGCGAACCAACATTAACGACATTCATGCCAGCCTCAAGACAGCGACGAAGAACATCCCCGCCATCTTCTTTGTATGCATTAAAATTTACATGCGCATGGGTATCGAATAATTGCATAGTCGGTCAAAAGCTAAAAGTCAAAAGTCTATCAAGCAAATGCATCAAGCTTTTGACTTTATGGACTTTATAGACTTTATGACGTTTTATTATTTTATTCTTTGAAAAAGTGGCTGCACAATTCTTGTTTCAAGTGCAAGTTTTATTTTCTCGGAAGTTTCTGGCATAAAAGGAAGCAAGAGAGTTGCAATAATCTCCAAATCTAAAAGCAATTTCTGCATCACTTCTTTGAATTTTTCTTCATCATTTTTTGCCAACTCCCAAGGTTTATTATCCTCAATAAACTTGTTTGATTCCTTGACCAGTCCATTGATATATTCCAATGCACCATCGAAGTTGAATTCATTTATGAAATTTAAAATTTTATCATTGGAAATTGATTGGGAATTGGAAATTGGAAATTGGAAATTATCTTGTGAAGCGAGTTTGATAACTCGCGAAACAAGATTCCCCAAACCATTTGCCAAATCAGCGTTGAATTTTTCGCTCATGCGTTCCATTGTCAAATCCAAATCATCTCCAAATGTTCCACCAGAGAGCAAAAGATAGCGCGTGCCATCCACTCCGAATTTTTCAAGCATTTGGTCGATGCCAATCACGTTGCCAAGAGTTTTGCTCATTTTTTTGCCACCAGAAAGAATGTGCCCATGAATAAAAAAACTTTTAGGAAGATCGATTTCCAAATTCAAAAGAGTGGCAGCCCAAATTGTGCCATGCACACGTAAAATGTCCTTACCGAGCATTTGAACATCAGCGGGCCAAAACTTCAGCTTTTTGCTTTTAGCTTTTAGCTTTTCAGTTTCTCCATCCCAAACAAGACCGGTTATATAATTCAAAAATGCATCAATCCAAACATAGGTCGTGTGCTGCGAGTCAAAAGGAAGTGGAATTCCCCATTTCAAATTTTTGCGTGAAATTGAGACGTCTTCCAATTTTTCATTTTCCAAAAATGACAAAATTTCTTTTTTGTATCGCTCTGGTTGAATTTTAAATTCATCTGATTTTATTCTGGAAATCAAAGTTTCCTGCCATTTGTTCATCTTCATCAAATAACACTCTTCTTCCATCTCTTCTGGGGCAGCATTATGATCAGGACATTTTCCATCTACCAATTCATTTTCACTTTTGAATTGTTCACATCCAACGCAATAAAGTCCCTTGTATGATCCCTTATAAATCGAACCATTGTCATGCAAAGTTTGCAAAACTTTTTGTACAGCCAACTTGTGAGCAGGCATTGTGGTGCGAATGAAGCCATCATTGCTGATATTCAATGCTCGCCAAAGATCTTGAAAAATTTGTGCAAACCCATCCACGAATTTTTGAGGCTCAATCCCATCTTCCTTTGCCTTCTTTTCAATCTTGGCACCATGCTCATCAGTTCCAGTTAGAAAAAAGGTTTCCTTGCCCTGCAAACGATTGGCGCGCGCCAAAACATCACAAGCAATGGTGGTGTAGGCGTGGCCTATGTGCGGCTTGGCATTGGTATAATATATCGGCGTTGTAATGTAAAATTTATCTTTCATGTTTTATAGTAAGCTCTTGTAATTATCAGCCCAATAGAGAATTCCATTGATATATGGAGCATAGCATGTTCCAAGATATGAGCAAGCGGCAGATTTCATGGCTGAGGTTTTGCCAGCAGTCACGCCCGGCACGCGTCCAAGCTTGAGTGCCATAGCCATCACACCATCTCCCAAATCCCAAGGGCTGGCAGGATGATTGCCAGTGATTGAGGAAACTTGAGATTTGTATGCATTCCAAGTGTCAGGCATGAACTGCGCCACACCCATAGCACCACCAGTTCCAGTATACCCCTTTGGATTGCAAGAAACTTTTTGTTTTTGATAGTCCAAGCCAAGTTCTTTTGTGATGCCTTTAAATGTTTCACGTCTGCCAAGAAAAGTGTTCCAGGCTGTTTTTCCAAGCTTACCTGATTTATAGGAAGCCTCTGCACCACTTTCTACTTGACCATAGGTACAACCTCCCACATTGGCACCAAGATTTGTTTCCATCTTGAGAACTCCAATCAAGAATCCTTTTGGCACATCTGTTTTGCTACTTGCAAAATCAACAGCATCCATGATGTTTTTGGCACTATATGATTTTCCAAGCAAAGTGTTCAAATCTCCTTGCAATTGAGAGAGTTCCTTTTTGAGCTTATCAATTGTTTTTTGATTGTCAGCCAATGTTTTTTGTGTGTCAATTTGATCAGCCACCAAGCCCTGCTTTTGATCGACTTTGGTGTCCAAAATTTCCTCATGCTGTTGTTTCACTTCAGCAAGCTGAATCTTGTCTTGCTCGACTTGAGATTTTGTCTCAACAATTTGCTGCGAAACATTTTTGATTTTGTCTTCAATCGTCAAAAGATGATCAGTATCGGAAAAAATCTCTGTCAAGCTACTGCTAGTCAGCACAACATTTAAAATTGGTTGCCCCTGATTATAATACATCTGCTGCAAAAGTCCACGCAGCATGCTTTTTTGCAATTGAATTTTGTTGTTCAAATTAATGACTTCTGCTTCTTTGCGTGAAATATCTTCAACAGTATTTTTAATTACAGTCTGAGTTTTGCTAATATCTTTTTGCACCACTGAAACTGACTGCTTGATTTGACCAAGGTTTTTGTTGAGTGTTGCATCAAGTTTGAGTTTTTTCTCAAGCTGCTTTTGCACATCTGAGATATTTCCTTGTGTGTCTTTAATAGCACCTTGATCAGGACCCTGAGAAACAACATCAGCAGCCTTTACGCTCAGATTAAAATCCTGCCAAAAAGAAACTTGCCCTGCAACAAAAACAGGCACAACCAAAGCGAAAACTAAAATTAATTTGAAATTTTTATATTTATTCATGGTCTTATTATAACATCAAAACAGCAACAGGCAAGGAGTTGAAGATGCATACTCATGCAAATCTTAAAAACAAAAAAGTGGAGACAAATTCTCCACTTTTTCAAAAACTATTTGTAAAACAATTTTATTATTTTTTTGCATCAGCAGCAGGAGCTTCTTTCACCACTCCAGCAACTTTGGAAACATCTTCTTCAACCTTACTATTAAGATCAGCCAATGATTCCTCTGAGCGTGGTGCGCTTACCAAAGCAATAACAGTTTCTCCGTCTAGCAAAATTTCAATCTTGTCAGAAATTTTCAAATCTTTCACAGCAATAACATCATCAAAGGTTGCAAGAGTTGAAATGTCAATCACATATTTTTCTGGGAGATCAGCAGGCAAACACTTCACAGAGATTTCATCAATGCTTTTGATCAAAACACCACCAAGAGCTTTCACAGCAGGAGCTTCACCAACAAATTCCAATGGAATTTCAGTTTCAACTTCTTCTTTCATGTTTACTTGGAAAAAATCAATATGCGTCACCTTTCCACTCATTGGAGCCAATTGAATGTCGTGGATCAAAACATTAAGCTTCTTTCCTTCCACTTCAAGAACAACCAAAGCGCTTTCACCAGCCTTAGAGTATACCTTTTTGAATTCATTATAAGCAACAGCAATGTTTTGCGCTGCAATTTTGTTTCCATACATTACTGCAGGAATCAAATCTTGTTTGCGAAGATTTTTAGCTTTTTTTCCAATTTCTGTTCTTATTGTTGCTTTAAGTGCGATAACATTACTCATTTGATTGTTGAACGATAAGCATGTAACAGGATCATCGGGGCAGCCAGCAGTAAATGGCGCTGCTAAGCTTCCTACTCTCTCCATTTCACATTATCCGTCCTTTATTTAGGCCCTTATTAACTCCAAATAGAATAGCAAGAATAAGGGTTTTTGTCAATAATTTAACCTTTTTAATGATTCCTCGATCAATACCCATAATCATGCGAAAGGGTGGTTTCTCTTCTGGAATTAATGCTGCTCAAAATTCCAATACTGGCCATCACTACAATCAAAGAACTTCCGCCATATGAAAGAAGTGGGAGTGGAATTCCAGTGACCGGCATGATGCCAATGTTCATGCCGATGTTTTCCCAAACTTGCACAAAAAACATCAAAGCAATTCCAACCGCCACCAAAAAACCAAAGTTGTCAGGCGCGCTCAAAGCAATGATCCGAATTCGATAAAAAATAATCCCATAAAGAGTAATAACAAACAGCGAACCAATCAAGCCAAGTTCTTCTGCAATGGAGGCAAAAATAAAATCAGTGTGTTTTTCGGGCAAAAAATTGAGCTGCGATTGTGAACCATGCCCAATTCCCTTGCCCATGATTCCACCAGAACCAACCGCAATCATAGACTGAATAACATTATATCCACTTCCGCGAGGATCAATCACACCAGGTTTTACCAAACTCAAAACTCTGTCTTTTTGATATGGCTGCAAGCGAAACCAACCAGCAAAAGAAATCACAAGACCAGCCACCACAATCAAGATTATTTTCTTGGCACTGATGCCAGAAACCAATGTCATGCCAATCCATATTCCAACCAAGACCATGGCACTTCCAAAATCAGGCTGCTTTATGACCAACAAAATCATGATGCCACAAAGAATCAACGAGGCAATCAAGCGCCCTGTTTCACCCAATTCCATTTTTTTTTGAGAAATAAAACTGGCCAAAAAAATAATCAAAGAAAGTTTTGCTATTTCCACTGGTTGAATATGAAAAGAACCAATGCCAATCCAACCAGCTGTTCCACGAATATTTTTGCCAAAAATCAAAACCAAAAACAAAATAAGCAGCGTCAAAAAATATATTGGTGTGCTTTGTGATTTGAAATTTTGATAGTTGTTGGTGGCAAAAAAAATCATCGCAACAAACCCGATGCCAGCAAAAATCATTTGTCGCCAAAAAATAGACAAACTGTTTCCACCAGCAGATGCCATTGAAATGCTATATAAAACTGCCAAACCAACTCCGAGCAGCAGCATTGCACAAAGCAGCAAAATCCAGTCTATTTTGAAAATCTTACGAATCATTTTTTGTTTATTTAGAACCTATACGATTAACACAATATCTGCATGAAATTTAGCAAGCAAAATACCAGTTTTTTACATAGAAGAAAGATTTTCAACATCAAACACATTTGATTGTGGATCTATTTCAATGTTTGCAACTGGCGCTGACAAGGCATAGGGCCAAACAAGATTAAAATCGCGTTGCTCCTTTTGACGAACTGAATTTATTTCTGTCTTATTTATTCCAATAATTGCGTTTTCCTTGCTGCGCAAAACAACAGTCACATATATTTTTTTCAAATACAGTCCACTTTCATTGCGAATCACCGCATCAGCTTGAGTTGAAGCAACATTAACCTCTTTCACGTTTTTGTTATATACTCCCAATTGAGGCTTCCCCATTTCGGTTAATTTTTCCCAAGAAATATCATCCAAAACAAAATCAACACTAGAGGGCACAACGTCATTTTCTGTTTTGAGTCCAAGCTCTGGGATATAGCGTGTGTCCGAAGGAAGAATAAAGGTTTTTCCCTGCTTGGTTGCTAGCACTTTTCCTTCAGCATCTTTCAACGTGAAAGTATATCCGAATTCTTTGCTACCCATGACTTCATTTGGATTTGATATTTTGGCGATAACGTCATATGTTTGATTGCCGCCAATTGCAACTGCAACCTCTTTTATTTCAAGGTCCTTTGTTTGCACAATTTCTTTGCAAGGAGCGCAAACACCACCACAATCAACACCCTTTTCTGATTGATTTTGCTTTCCATCGCTGCAAGTTGCAGATGGGGCTATCAAATAATTCAAAAAATATCCCGTAGCTGCAAAAATAAGTAAAAATATTATAAGGATTATGATTCTTTTTCTGGTTCTTAATTTTGGATCTTCCATTTTTATTTATTGTCACACAAAGAGCGCTGGCAATTGCTCACCTGGCTCAAAATGACATTTAAGTTATATTTTCCTTGCTTAATAATACATTTTTTCCAACAAAAAAACAAGTCCAGCACTGAACTTTTTATCATTTTCTCATTAAAAAATTCTTCCCATGAAGCAGCAATAATCGAATCAAAAAATAATGTCAGTTTGATAATATAAAAAGTTAGTGCAAGGATAAACTTATTAAATTTCCATTTCTGCAAAACAAAAAACAAGCCTTTTTCAGGTTTGTATTGTTAAAGTTTTTTGAGAACAGGATTCTGGCGACGACCTACTCTCCCTCATGGAGGTACCATCGGCGCTGACTGTCTTAACGGCTCTGTTCGGGATGGGAAGAGGTGTAACCCAGTCGCACGAGTCACCAGAATTCTGGTCTCAAAAAATTGCCATTGGTCTTTTCGTCTAATTTTGTAGAGTTGTTCAAATTTGCTATGTGGCAATTAAGTAACTCTTAACTGCTAACCATAAAAATTTAGAAAGATTAATAAATCTATTAGTACTTCTTGACTCAATCCCTTGCGGGACTTACATCTAAAGCCTATCAACCTAGTATTCTTCTAGGAGATTCTAGAGTAGTAAACTACTCCTAATGTCTAATCTTGGGACTAGCTTCCCGCTTAGATGCTTTCAGCGGTTATCTATTCCAAACATAGCTACTCAGCAGTGCTCCTGGCGGAACAGCTGATACACCAGAGGTTTGTTCTTTCCGGTCCTCTCGTACTAGGAAAGAGCTCCCTCAAACATTCACGCCTACAGCAGATAGAGACCAACCTGTCTCACGACGGTTTGAACCCAGCTCGCGTACCGCTTTAATTGGCGAACAGCCAAACCCTTGGGACCTTCTCCAGCCCCAGGATGCGATGAGCCGACATCGAGGTGCCAAACCCCTCCGTCGATGTGGACTCTTGGGAGGGATCAGCCTGTTATCCCCGGGGTAACTTTTATCTGATGATCTTCCGCGCATCTACATGCTACGGTCGGTTCACTAAATTCTACTTTCGTAACTGATCGACTTATGGGTCTTGCAGTAAAGCTGGTTTGTACTTTTGCGCTATCAGTCCGATTTCCATCCGGACCTAACCAACCTTTGTAAACGCCTCCGTTGCCATTTAGGAGGCGACCGCCCCAGTCAAACTACCCACCAGGCACTGTTCCCCCTCTGGTAAGAAAAGAGAAAATGCATAGTAAGAAAGATACTAAGCGCTTGAATAATTTTAACGACTATTCGTGTCGTACACATCACTGCGTAAAAATAAAAGTTTCGCTTACTATTTTCTTGCTAATTTTTTCCAACCTCTTAACAGAGGAGGGTTAGAATTAAAACTTTGATAGAGTGGTATTCCACTGTTGACTCCATTTGGACCGGAATCCAAACTTCAAAGTCTCCCACCTATTCTCGGCAACCAAAATCTCAATCCAATACCAAGTTGTAGTAAAGCTCCACGGGGTCTTTTCGTCTTGCTGTAGGTCGACAGCATCTTCACTGTCATTGCGATTTCACCGGGTCCTTCGTTGAGACAGTTCCCAAGTCGTTACACCTTTCATGCGGGTCAGAATTTACCTGACAAGGAATTTCGCTACCTTAGGACGATTATAGTTATCGCCGACGTTCACTGGCGCTTCAAGGAATAGCTTGCACCACCCCCCTTAACGTTCCAGCACTGGTCAGGTGTCAGCCCCTATACTTCCCCTTACGGGTTTGCAGAGACCTGTGTTTTTGGTAAACAGTCGCTTGGGAAATTTTCACTGCGTCCTGCCCTTGCGGACAGGAAAGACATCTCGCGAACTTACGTCTAGTTTTTTTGCCGAGTTCCTTAACGAAGGTTCTCCCGTTCACCTTAGGCTACTCGCCTCGTCTACCTGTGTCGGTTTTTGGTACGGATACAATATTATTAACCTTAGAAGCTTTTCCTGGTACCCTGCTTTGTTTTCTCTATCAAGCCGTAGCTTAACATTGAGCCATAGCTTGGACTTGTGCGAGGCGGATTTGCCTACCCCACGTCCTCACTATGTCTACGCCAATCCATTAAGGCGCAAAACATACTAAAATACGTCACTCCATCGAATAATATTGTAGTGCAGGAATATTAACCTGCTGTCCATCGACTACGCTTTTCAGCCTCGCCTTAGGACCGACTAACCCTGGGATGATCAACATTGCCCAGGAAACCTTAGACTTACGGTGTGTGCGGATTTCACGCACATTGTGGTTACTCATGCCAACATTCTCACTTCCATACGCTCCACGATGGGTCGCCCCTTTCGCTTCAGTGCATACGGAACGCTCTCCTACCAAACCATAATAAATTATGGAGTCCATATCTTCGGTACTATGCTTAGCCCCGGTACATTTTCGGCGCAAAGTCTCTAGTCTAGTGAGCTGTTACGCACTCTTTAAAGGATGGCTGCTTCTAAGCCAACCTCCTAGATGTTTAAGAAACTTCACTTCCTTTTCCACTTAGCATAGATTTGGGGACCTTAGATGATGATCTGGGCTGTTTCCCTTTTGAGTTCCGACCTTAGCGCCGGAATTCTGACTGCCATGGTACGCATCGTCAAGAATTCGGAGTTTGGTTGAAAATCCTACGGCGAACCGCGAATTCTCATCCAGTAGCTCTACCTCTTGGATGTAATGTCATGACGCTAGCCCTCAAGCTATTTCGGAGAGAACCAGCTATTGCCGAGCTCGATTGGAATTTCTCCCCTACACACAAGTCATCCCCGAGTGTTGCACGGCTCGTGGGTTCGGGCCTCCCCTTGGTTTTACCCAAGGTTCACCCTGCTCATATGTAGCTCGCCCGGCTTCGGGTCTAATCCATGCGACGAACGCCCTATTCAGGCTCGCTTTCACTACGCCTCCGGAGTGTTTGCTCCTTAGGCAAGCCGCATAAAATTAACTCGTTGGCTCGTTCTGCAAAAAGCACGCTGTCACGGTTGCAAGCAACCGCTCCAACTCTACGTTAGTATATGGTTTCAGTTCTATTTCACCTCCCTCATCGGGATGCTTTTCACCTTTCCCTCACGGTACTAGTTCGCTATCGATCTGAAATAATATTTAGTCTTGGAAGAGTAGTACTCCCAGATTCAGACAGGATTTCTCTGGTCCCGCCTTACTTGAGGATAATTGCATCTGGCGTAAATGATTTTCGCATACGGGACTATTACCCGCTATGGTTATTCTTTCCAGAATATTTTGCTAATGATTTACGACTGACCCCTGTCAACAGAGTCCAATTACCTCGCAACCCCACATCCCGAAGGATGGGTTTAGACTTTTCCCCGTTCGCTCGCCACTACTTGGGGAATCACATATTGTTTTCTATTCCTCCTGGTACTAAGATGTTTCAATTCCCAGGGTTCGCTTCATAAACCTATGAATTCAGTTTAAGATTTCCAGTAAAAACTGGAAGGGTTGCCCCATTCGGAGACCCCCGGATCAAAGCTTGCTTAACAGCTCCCCGAGGATTATCGCAGCCAGCTGCGTCCTTCATCGCTTATTTCAGTCAAGGCATCCACCATATACGTTAAGTAACCTTTCTTTATTTAACGGTTAGCAGTTAACAATCACTTATATAGGACCACTCCTATAATATTTAATCTTGCGATTAAAAAATTATTAACGCTTATTGAACAAACATTTCAAACTCTATGAAATCGTTTTTGATGTGATATGGCACAGCATGCACCATATGCACGACCTACTTATTTTTGACTAATTGTGATGGCTGCGCCCAACATGTCTTTCCGCTAAATCAAAACATGTTACACGTATTCACAATAGACCATAATTGTTAAGCTACTAATAATGCGGAAAATTCTCACTAGGTTTTAACTATTAGCTTCTAGCTTTTAGCAAAATCCAATATTTGTTTTCAGCACTAATTTTTAAACAAAATAAAATTCACTTGGTAGTGAATTTTCGAGGCATCGCAAAAGAGGTCCCGAACTCACCCATTAAATTTTTGTCTGACATTTCTCAAATGTTTGTGAAATATTTTTTAGACGTAAATTCATAATAGCAGAATCAAAAGATGTGTCAAGCTTTTTAGTATGACTTATTTTTTATTTTTTTATTTATCTTGTTTTGTGCCTTATTTAAAGCAAAAAAATAATCAATTAATACGAAAAAATACTGAACATTTTTCAGTCTAAATAGCAATTATTTAATGCATATTACAATACGCTCAAATTCATTGGAGCAGAAGGCGCAACAGAAATGCAATTAATGTCATTATTCAAATAAATGGTCAGATTTTCTAGTGGTGGAGAAAAAACAATTTTAGAACCAGTGGATGTTATCATGTCCACAATATTCACCTGCAAGGCTGTTCTACACTGAATTGCAGCGATTCCAGTAAATTTTATATTTGCCAAAACAAGCGAGCCCATAATACCAGTATTTGATGTGACAGCAGCAATGCGTGAAATCTGCCTGCTTTCAATTGGAAAAGGATCTGTATAATTATTATTGGAAGCAAAGAGCGCATTTGGAAAATTGCCTGCTGTAATGTCTGATTGATTAACAATGGAAACAAGCAGCGGATTATTTATTATATCAATTGCATATCCAGCTATTTCCGAGCCGCTTATAGTGAAATTCAATTTCGTGTTTATCTGTTGTCCGGCTGTTATTGAAGCAGGAAGAGGGCTACCATCAGAAAGAGTCATGGAAAAAGAGCCAAGAGCATCAGCCTGACAAAAATTTCCAAATGAAAATATTCCAAAGATTAGAAGTGCACCTAGCTTCAATTTCATTTTCAATAAAATATAGAATTATAATTTCTTATTTTTTTTCAATCATATTTTCTCTAATTTTTTTCAAAATCAAAGCTGCTTCATCGCGCCCACCAAGGCCAAAAGCCAATCCCATCGCCAAAGACAAAGCTGAAATAAGACCAATGAAAATAGTGTTGACAAGTGATGTTGCAATTCCAAGTTGAATCAAAGCTGCCAACATTCCAAACACGACAATTGCCCAACGAATGATTGTCGCCAAAAGACCGGCGCTCATCACTCCCGCCGCTTTGGTGCTGCCACGCACAATGGTATATGCAATTCCAGCCAGCAAAAATGCTATTGTCAGGATTATTGTTGCCACAACCACGTTTGGCAAATACATCAGAATGCTATTTAAAAAAGTTGTCACTTGTTCCAAACCGAGAATGTCAGTTGCTGCCATCAGAAAAACCAACACCAAAAACCATTGCACAAGACCACCCAAAAATTCAGAAAAGGAAACTTCAATGCCGTGCTCTTTCAGTTTTTCCCCAATACTAATTCTTTCAATAGCCTGATCAATTCTTATAGCACGAACGATTCTTTCCACCACTTTTCCCAAAACTGAAGCCAAAATAAGACCAAGCAAAAAAACCAACAACGAACCAATCAAAGTTGGAACAAAACCAATAAATCTTACCCACAACTCAAGCAAAGAACTTGTGATTGCTTGTCCCCAGGTTTGCACTGAATTCATAAGTTTGTAGAAAATATCCTATCTTTCTTTCGAAATATTAAAATATTTTCTGCTAAAAATTAAATAAAAAAAATAATTATTCATACTATCGATTCAAAAAGTGCAAGATGTTTTGTTTGTTTGCAAACTATTTTATTATCAAATCACTTCCACGCAAAAGCTCTGAGATTTTGTTTCCATCACTAAGGTCTATTTTTTTCAAAATATTTGTAACATCCACATTTTGATTTTCCTCATCTGCTGGATTTTCAGTCACGGTCTCCTGCGAATCAGTAAAGACAATGAATTTTTGATCGCCAGAAAGAAGCATGCCACTGCCATCAAAGGAATATTCACCATCAGCATCTATTGGAGCAGAATATATCAAATTCAATTTTCCAGTTGCAAAATCAAGCATAAAAATTTGACTGTCAGTGGCAATAGCTATTTTTTTCTCGTCTTTACTCCATGAAACACTCTGCACGCTGTCATATTCAACCTTTTCATTCCTATTAATTGCAAGAGAAATATCATATTTCAAGGCTGGCTTACTCAAATCTGAAACGTTGTAGAGCAACAACTCCCAGCTTTTTCCTGTTTTTTCATTCATTGCATCATTTTGATTGACTAGTACAAATTTTTCGCCAGACGTTGCAAGCAAGCCTTCTGGAGCATTGGCCTTGATGTCACCCTTTTTCAAAGCGTCATAGCCTTCTGTTTTGTTGCAAAATTTGCTTTGTATGTTGCAAACATATACCGGAGAAGAATTTCCCGTACCTTCTCCTGCCAAATGACCAATCAAAACATTTTTTTGAGAGTCCCAAGAAATCCACCAAATTGGACCATATTGTGTTTGGATTTTTGGATCCAAGCCTTCATATTTTCCAAAAAGCAAATTCGAAGGGTCACATTTTTTTTCCGCAATGTCACAAACAAATTCACTCGTTTGCACAAGTGGTTGCGAGCCATCAAAGGCGCTTTGCGCTCCAGCAAGATCATACTTAGCCACACTCAAAATAGCTTTAGTCTTGTCCTGCGAAACAATTGAAAATGATTGCTCAGTGTCAATTTGACTATCAACTCCAAATTTTGGAAGTCCAGCAAAACCAGTGAAATCATCTTTTTCAATAGCACTTGCTGGGCTTGTTTTTCCAGTTTCAATTTCTAATCTGGAAATTTCTCCCTCTTCAGATTGAACAAGAATTTTGTTGCCAAGTGGTTCAAATACAACAACATCATCTTTTTTGGTTTTGATTTCTGACTTGGTTTGAATATTTTTGTCTTTTTTGCTTGCAACAAAATATCCAACCACAACAATCAGCAACACAACAAAAACTATAATGATTTTTTTACTATTTTTCATTTCAGAAATCTACTTTACGGTATAATATATTGTTTTACTTTTTTTGTTCTTTGCAGTGTCAAAAACATACCAGCCATATTTTCCTTTTGGCTTATTAACTTTATAAGTTACAGTGAATCCTCCAGAGGCAGATGTTTTTACTTTCTGTGGAGCATAAAAACCTCCACCTGGTTTTCCAAAATATAACATCACGAAAGAATTTTTGGAAAATTTCTTTCCTCTTTGGGTCAAGATTTGACCATTAGTAACAGTCTTTTTTGAGTTTGTGATGCTTCTGGCCGGAGTTTCCTTTTTCTTGTCTGAATGACCTGAATCATCACTAACAACAACAGGAACGGGATTTGCCACCGAAAAGGAAATCAATTGATCTGCTGAATTTTTCATGCCAGCATCATCTTGGCAGCGCACAAAATATGAATAATTCGTATTATTAGTAAGTCCAGTGACAACAAAAGAATGTGAAGTTGAACTCACAGTGTCAATCACATTTGTCATAGAATCAAAAGCTGTTGCAAGTACTGAAGCTGATGTTGAATATTTGCAAATTGCACTTTCATTGGTGTTGAAAGTAACCATTGTCTGCGTTGTACCAGCAGCCAATGATCCAGTTGGTGAAACGGCTAAAATAACAGGCGCTGGATTAACATTTAATTGCCCAACAAGTTGATAGGAAATATTACCTCCAAGATCAACCGCCTTCAGGCAAAGATAGTCCGTGTGTGCTGTGTTTATCGCAAAATCAACGCCACTAGCAAAGGCAGTTGCAATGGTGTCTGATGCATTGCAAGTGGCATCAGAACTAAATCCATAAAATTGAGTTGTTGCTCCTGCCAAGTCTGACACAGTGTAATTTATGATGTCACTCTCTACCATTGAAGATGATGCACCGTCAACAGCTGTTATAATAGGAAATCCTGCATCAACAGTGAAATTACTAATTGCAACAGTTTTGTTCCCTGCCGCATCAGTGGCCTCAACTCTAACACCATGCACACCATCCGTCATAACAGGAAGAGTGTCGCCAGAAACCTTGGCTATGATACTTCCTATATTTCCAGTATCCGTGTTGACAATAATGCCATCAGATTGCCTAACAACAACAGTTCCATCGGAAACGGTATATGTCAAAACTGGATTAGTAATTGTAGTAATCAAGCCATTAACAGGAGCTGTTATTGAGACAGCTGGAGGCGTCATGTCAATGCTCACTGCAGTGCTTGTGCTAGGGGCGGAAACATTTCCAGCAGCATCTTTGACATAGGCCCAAAAATATCTATTCCCAGCCGTGGTGGCAACAACATTTCCAACTATAGAGGCTGAGGTTGTTCCTGTTATGCCAGAAACCAGCCAGCCAGCATCTCCAGCAATTGGAGCGGTTGGCGCAGAATTTGTTGCTGTTTCCTTGATCATCCAAGCGGACACACCAGCAGAATCATCAGTTGCAGTTAATGATGAAACAGGGATTGTCAAAGAATTAACAAGCACTGGCAAAGTAAAAGCTGTTACGACTGGATTTGTTGTATCTGGCCCAACCACTGTTATAGTTGCATCATTTCTTGTAGCAAGAACAGATGCGTAGGTGTTATTTTCAACAACATCACAAGTGTTATCAAAAGCAATTTGAGAATTGGTCCCAGTGCCAATTGAAGAAAAAATCAATGTTGCCAAATCTGAAGTAGCTGTCACACTCCCACCCGCAATATAAAGTGAAACAGAAATTTTTCCAGTGGAATTTGCAGTTGCAATATTTTGCGGAGTCATAATCGAAAAAGTACCAGCGGGAGCAACACTAACAAGATTTAGCACTAAGCGATCAAAAGTGATGTCCATTTGCACAGCGTTTACACCATTAACCGTGTTTGTTCCAGGATTAACAGTTGCAGTGTATGTAATATTTGATCCACCAACTGAAGTTGTAGTAATAGATGGAGACAATGACAATGATGCATCCACAGCTGTTGCTTTTGAATTAGAAACGTTTAGCAAAAAAAGTATTGCTACCAAAATACCGAACCTAAAAAAATGCAGTGTTTTTTTCATATTTATTTTTGAATTACTTAATGAGATGTTTGATTAATTAGCAAGGCCAAATTCACTAGCTAAAATACTAAGATCTGAAATATTAACTCTGCAATCACCATTCAAATCTTCAGGATGTCCAGCGATTCTGCACCAAGGAGTGCCAGCCAATGCACCATAGCCTTTGCCGAAATTATTAGCCAACATACTCAGATCAATAATGTTCACCACGCCACTACCAAGTCCACTATTTTTGATGTTTCCACTGCGAAAAATTGTTTTGCTCGCAGTCTTGTTTGCGCCAGCGTCATTGATGCATTTGCTATAATTTCCACTAGTGTCATAGGCAACTACTGTGAAATTATAAGTAAGCCCTGGAGTCAGAAGTGCACCGGTAGTGAACGAATATCCCCTTTTAGTTGTAGCAGCTGAATCTCGAAGTGTTGCAGCCTCTGTCACATCCACATGAGCAACTGATGCCAAAGGTGTGGTCAGTCGAGCAGCTGCATCTGCAGCAGCATCCCATGCTGTACAGTCAAGTGCTGCAGTATCATAAAAAATTCGATACCCAGCCAGATCAGTGAGGGTGGTAGTATCCTCATTGGTAGTTGGCGCAGTCCAAGAGATGGTTGCATTTCCATTTGCCAAAGCATTGCTTGCAAAAAATCCTGCAAAAAGCAATGCTGCTACAGCAGAAAGTATAATTTTTGATTTTTGTTTTTTCATATTTTTGTTTTTACTTATGTGAAAAATTTTAATTTATTTTTTAAAAAATGTCTTTATTTTGTCAAAAATTGAAAGCTTCACTTTTTTACTCATCTCCTGCGAGAAGCAACTTTCCTTGCCACCTGAATTATATGATGTCACTGAAAAATAATAAATCGAACTGTCATTGAGATTTTCCAATTGATATGCACTCACATTTCCAACATCAACTTTTTGCTTATATCCGCCATCTTTTGGACAATCACCTTTTCTTTTTTGTGTTCCATAATAAATCCTATATCCCACCACATCCTCTTCTGCTGCCTTGTTCCAGGAGAGATTTGCCTTTCCAAAAAGTTCCATGTCACGCAAAAACAGTTGCCAAAAAATTATTGCAATCAAAAATATTATACCAGAAATTAGAAAGATTTTTTTTCTTTTCATTAATCAAATTATATCACAAAATATCTTTTTTTGCACTAAGTATAACATTATCCACCATCGCCATTTTTTCATTTTGAAATTTTCACTGTTGTTTTTCCACGCACACCTAAAACCATACTACCGCTTCCATCATTGGCAGCAGCCTGAGCTGTTTGAGAAAAAGCTATTACTGTCTCATCACTTGCTAACTTTGCACGAAAAGACAATTTGGCAACATCGGAAACATTTTTCAATTGCGACCCACCAATAAAAAATGTCATTGAAACAATGCCTCTTTGATTGTCAACAACTGATGACCCCATCTGTGCAAAAGGCTCCATTGCAGTGGCCCCAAAAAATTCCAATTTACTACCATCAAAATCAAAATCAAGCTGAACAGCATTAATCCCCTTTTCAACATTAGAACCAGGATCAATCTTAGCAACCAAATTAAAATCCTTTCCGACAAAGGTCTCGATGGACTCATTATCAAAAAACAAAGCAGCATCAACCACAAAAGATGGTGGTGCTTGATAATTATGATCAGTATAAAATTTGTCTATAGGTGGAATTGTTAATTTTTCACCATCATCTTTTCTGCGTTTACTGAAAAAGAAAGTACCAATTAGCAAAAACAATATCATCACCAAAATGATTATTTTTTTCTATTCATATTTTTAAAATTTACCAAAAAAACTCAATATTTATTATCTGTATCACATTTAAGCATATTATAGCATGAAAATAATATTAAATGTAAAAACAAAAACCCGCCTTGTATGCGGGTTTTCAAGAATAAAAATGAAAGTATTTTACTGACCAATCGGAGCGCTTTGTCCATTGACTGGTTGCGTGGTTGTTTCCGGAGCTGGAGATTCTTGGGCTGCAGCAGGTGCTGGAGTTGGAGCAACTTCAGTGACCAGGTTTTCAGGCTTGTTTTCAATGCCAGCGGCAATATTGCTAATCATTTTCTGAATCTTTGTTCTCACGTCAGCATTATCTTTTGGCAAAAGTTCCAAAACTTTCTTGTATTGAGCTGAGGCTTCGCTTGTTCGTTTTGTTTTTTCATACAAAAGTCCCAATGAGAAAAGCGTGTTAACCTCTTTTTCATTTTTGCTCAAAATATTTTTGTAAATTGCTTCTGCAATTTTGTTGTCTTCATCATTTCCACGAGCTTGATGCATGCGAGCAGTGTTGTACACATAATTCAAATTGTTTTGCTCAGAAATAGCAGCGGTTTCAATTGATTTAATTGCGCTGTCCATTTCCCCAAGAGCTTCCTGGGCAAGTGCCAACTGATAATATGCTATTGCAAAATTTCCTTTTTCATCAATAGCTTTTTGGAAAAAATCCTTAGCTTCTCGCACAACAGCCTTGGCTTCATCTGGAGTTTTTTTGGCCGAAGCTTGCGCCAACTTGATTTGTCCCAATTTCACTTGATAATTTGGATTGTGCGGTTCAAGATCAAGAGCTTTTTTGTAGTTTGTTTCGGCAAATGAAAATGAATCAGCCACATACAATCCTGAATTTTCATAGATCTGAGCAAGTGCTTCAATGGCGGTCACATCGTTTGGTGAAAGCGCTGAAGCAATGTTCACTTCAGTGATTGAATCGTTGATATATTTTTGAATAAGCTCAAGATTGCGATCCTTTTCACCTTTGAGTGTTTGCTCATTGGCAAGACTCATCAATTCTTGTCCGATCAAGGTGTAGTAATGACTTTCGCGTCCATTCCAATTTATTGCTACTGCCAACTTTTTCACACTTCCTTCTTGGGTGATTTTCTTTTCGCGCATTGCATCCCCCGCACTCAAATCAGCCAAATATATCTTGCCAATGAAAATAAACAAGAACACCACACCGGCACTCACCACCATGAACACAAAAGCCAAAGCCAAAGCAAATTTTGGAGAAGCTTTCAAGGACAAAAGCAAGAAGTTGTCTTCAGAGTCGCTTTCTGACATGAGCATCGAAACAGCCATAGCACCAAGCAGCGCGCCCAAGAGCAAAATCGAACCTTCAATTTTCCCAGTGAATGATCCCACCAAAAAAACCAAAGCAGCAGAAAAAACACCTAGAGAATAAATCTTGTTTTTTGCTTTGTTGATGCTCAAAAGATACACTCCGATGCTGACAAAAGTCAGTGCCAACAAAACAACCGTGATGGTGCCGGCAATACCAAGAGTTGAAAGAGATTCGAAAAATACCCCAGAACCCTGAAAGAAACGCAGGTCATAATATTGATTGATGTTGAAAGTCTGTGGTTTGTTCAAAGAAAAATTATAACCATAGGTGGCTGGACCGCTTCCGATCAACAATTTTTGCTTCAATGATTCTTTGGCGATGTCCCATGACAATTGATATGACGGACTGGCTTCAATTGGAAGTTGAATTCTGGCTATTGAATTGACTCCAATCATCAAAATTGTCAAAATAGCCACAAAAACAAACATTGGAATCCAAGCTTGATTACCTCTTGGACGCACAATCTGAGCCAGGATATAAATCAAAAAGAAACTGCTACCCAAAAGCACCGAAAGCCATGGCACAAAAGTGTACAAAACCAACAAAACAAACAAATTCAAAGCAATTGTGACAAAAATAAAAGTCTTTTCAATCAAAAACAACTTACTTTTTTTCTTGCCCTCCTCAGCAGTTGAACCGAAAATCAAAGAAATCAAAAGTGGCAACATCGCACCAAAAAAGATTGACATGCCGGTCAACGATCCAATTGGGCTGAGTGGCACAAAAGGAGCAAGTTGCGCTGGCACAATTTGCAAACCAAGAAAATTGAGTGTGGCCCACAGTGCCAACAGAAAATTAGCAGCCACCAAAACCATTCCCATGAGCGCAAATCTTTTTTTGTCAAAATTGCTAACAATCAGATAATATGCAATGATCAGCGATGTCAAAAACATGAAACCTCGCGATGGATCTCCAAAAAATCCCCAAAAACTATGCCATTTGTCAACCGAAAAAGCCATCGAAATTCCATAAAAAATCCAAAGCAAAACAATTGGAACATCCAAAGGAGTTTTTTTGATTTTCATCTCACCAGTGATCACACCCTTGGAAACCCAAGCAACCAAAGCTAGCAAAAGCCAGAAATAAAAATAGATTTGTTTTTCAAAAGAAATTCCCTGCAAAGTGAGGCCTGTGAAAAAAATCGGAACTCCAAAAAAAATCGCCCCCAAGCAAAACACAATGAACTTGTCCAAAAGTCCCACAATCTTTTTTGGCTCAGTGGCAAATTCTTCCTCTTTTTTGTGATGCTCGGCAGCGCCACTGGAAAAGCGCGCGCCGCTGGAAGAAAAATGATGCATTGCTTGAAAAGTTTTTTCGCGCGCAGTCTCAGGCTTGGCATCATTTTGTGTTCCAATTTTGACAGAAGTTCCTCGGGAGTTTTGATTTTGAAATTCCATATTTTAATTTTATTTTTGAAAGTTATAATATTTTAATTTTAATCTTTTTTTGGAAATAACGCAACCGCATTAGAAAAATAAATCACAAAAAATTTAGCGGAAGCGACCAGCACCGCGAACCCTGGCAGCGCCACGCAAGATGCCTTCTGGTTTCAAATTTTTAGTGATAAAATAATAAACCGATTCGCTGCCGTATGCGCCAACTGCAAAATCATCCGCACCATCACCATTAAAATCACTCATCACCGCAGCTGTGCCAAAAGCACTGCCATTAATTGCGTCACCTGAAAATTTCATGTCAGCATATGTCTGAGCACCTACAGTCGGCAAAGAGCCATCATTAAAATAAACCCATAAATCATTTCTAAGCTGGCTTCTCTCTGAACCAACCAATAAATCTTTTTTTCCATCCAGATTAAAATCGCCAGCTAATAAAGTACCACCGAAAGCAAAATTACTACTCGCTGTAAGTAGCCAACTTGCACTAGCAGCCAAGGCTGGATAAGTACCATTATAGAAAATATAAACCCTGCCATTGCCATTATAATTATTATACCTATAAGCACCAACAACCAAATCATCTCTGCTGTCATTGTTAAAATCACCAACTGTAAAGGCTGCGCCAAAAAAATTGTTAGTTGCCTCACCAGTGATGTTTGCATCAGCATTAGAAATCGTTGTCAAGGGAAGCAAAAGTTGTGAGCCACTTGTCAAATGCGTGCTGCTGTAAAAAAGATAAGTTCGGCCAGTGTTAGTTGAAAATCCATAGGCACCCACTGCCAAATCTGTTTTGGTGTCAAAATCAAAATCACCCACACCAAAAGCTGAACCAAGATAGTTACTAGTTGTCTCGCCAGTAATGATAATGTCAGCATTGGAAAGATTTGAAAGTGACAAAAGAACTTGCGAGCCACTGGTCAGGCGCGCGCTTTTGAAAACATAAGCTCGGCCAGTGTTGGTTGAAAATCCATAGGCACCGACTGCCAAATCTGTTTTAGTGTCCCCATTAAAATCTCCCACTGCCAAGGTGTTGCCAAAATAATTGTTAGCAGCTTCGCCAGTGATAATAGAATCAGCATTGGCAGCCAAAGCTGGAAGATTATTATCATTATTAAAAACATACGCTCTGCCAGTGTTTGTCGAAAATCCATAGGCACCCACCGACAAATCTGTTTTGGTGTCAGCATTGAAATCCCCCGTCATCAAAGCGCCGCCAAAAAAGTCACCAACATTTTCCCCCGTAATGTTTGTGTCAGCATTGGTAGAGGTTGGGGCCTTGCCGGAGTTGTAGAAAAAATAAACTCTTCCGGTGCTGCCAGCATATCCAGGAGAGCCCACCACCAAATCAACTCTGCTATCACCATTAAAATCTCCAGCCGCCAAAGCATATCCAAATTTGTCATAATTGACCGTGTTTGAAATTGAAAAATCAGCACCAGCAGAAGTAGCAGGATAAGATCCTTTACTATTAAAAATATAAACGCGACCAATAGGATAAGAATATCCATAACCACCAACAACAAGATCGTTTTTTCCATCAGCATTAAAATCACCAGCAGCAAAAGAACCTCCAAAATAACCATTGGCTATAGTTCCATCAATAATAACATCCCCATTATTAGCACTACACGAAGAGGGAGTTCCCGAACAAACAGCTGTGCCAAAATTATTTGTTCCATCTGCGTAGAAAAGATACACCCTTCCTACATTAGAATTGTAACCATAATAACCAACTGCCAAATCTGTTTTTCCATCAGCATTAAAATCTCCAGCAAAAACATTACTATAACTAATAAAAAAATTATAAATATAAGCATTAGCTCCTGCCGTAGTAGCAGGATAAGCACCACTATTATTATAAAAAAGATAAAGATAATTCGTACCAGAATCACCAACAGCCAAATCTGTTTTTCCATCAGCATTAAAATCTCCAGCTGTAATTCTGGCACCAAATGTATTGAAAGAATTAGCTCCTTGAATAATAGCACTTGCAGTGTCAGCATTCCTTGTTGTGACATTTCCATTATGAAATATATATACGCGACCATGATTTGTGCCATTATTATAATAATCAGCACCAACAGCCAAATCTGTTTTTGTGTCACCATTAAAATCTCCAGCAGCGAGAGAGTATCCAAACCTTCCCGCATTAATAACTTCACCTGTCAAAATAGCATCAGCATTGGCAGCCAATGTTTGATAAGGTGCATTATAAAAAACATATACTCGTCCAGCATCTGCCATGGATCCTGGATTATAACCATAAGCACCAACAGCCAAATCAGTTTTTATGTCACCATTAAAATCACCGATCGCAAAAGAAGCTCCAAAATAATTATTAGTTGCTTCGCCAGCAATGATCAAATCAGCTGCGCTATTAAAAGTTGGATATGATCCATCATTATAAAAAATATATACTCGACCAGTGGACGATGAATAATATTGATCAGTAACCAACAAATCCATATTGCCATCAGAATTAAAATCTCCTGCACCAATAGAAGCTCCAAAA
Source organism: bacterium (assembly GCA_037140955.1). GTDB lineage: Bacteria > Patescibacteriota > Minisyncoccia > Moranbacterales > GWC2-37-73 > UBA12068. The sequence continues at coordinate 161,648 of JBAXDL010000002.1, forward strand.
TTAAAACTAGCATAAACATCTGAAATCATCACGTCCGCTCCACCACTCACATTAGACATTGATCCATCATTATAAAAAATATACACCCGACCGGAAGTTCCAGCGCCATTCAATGTCATACCAACTGCCAAATCTGTTTTTCCATCAGCATTGAAATCTCCCGCAGCCAAAGACCTCCCAAAATAACCATCGGTTGCAAAGTCATTGACATATGAATTTTTTATAACCTTTCCACTCTCTTTGAAGCCATTATTGGAATAAAAAGCATATACAAAGCCAGTTGATGGCCACTGCGTTGAGCAAAGCAAGTCCACGCGCCCATCATTATTAATATCCATAACTGCCATATTTAAACCAAAATATCCAAAATCACCAGGAGCGGCTGAGATCATAACATCGGCATAATCACCATTATTTGGCATGGAACCATCATTATAAAAAATCTTAACATTACTACCGCCACTCCACTTGTATTGATATGTAGCAAGATCTTTTTTTCCATCGCCATCAAAGTCGCCCGCCACAATCTTAACAGCAAAATCCTTATCAGTAACAGCAGCATCAGTGATCACAAAATCAGCAGCACTGGACAATGCTGGATACACTCCATCGTTATAAAAAATATAAATTTTCCCAGTGCCACTAACGCTTCCGCCAGACGCAATCAGATCTAATTTTCCATCATTATTTAAATCGCTAAAAAGTATAGACTCTCCAAATTCATATATTCCAGATTCACCAGCAATCACAAAATCAGCGCCAGTTGCATTTTTTGTTACAATAGCACCATTATAGAAAACATAAACATATCCATAATTTGGGTTTGATTGTGGAGAACTAGAAATCAAGTCCGTTTTTCCATCAGCATTAAGATCTCCAGCTGCCAAACCAGAGCCAAATGAATCATTATTAGCATTACCAGTAAGTACCACATCAGCATTTGAAACACTGGAAGCAAGCGACAAAAGAATTTGGGAAGCTCCCGTTAACCTTGAACTATAAAAAACATAAACCCTTCCTGTGTTTCCGGAAAATCTATAAGCTCCGATTGCCAAATCAGTCTTAGTGTCACCATTAAAGTCACCCACTGCAAAAGAAGAACCAAAATAGTTACTTGTAGCTTCACCGGAAATAATAACATTAGCATTGGCACTATTACAAACAAGTGGTGAGCTGCCAGTGCAAGCCACGGTGCCAAAATTTCCAGCCCCATTTCCATTCAATATATAAACACGACCAGAATATGTAGAATACTGAGAATAACCAATCACCAGATCATTTTTTCCGTCAGCATTGAAATCACCAACACCAACCGAGTCACCAAAAAAAGCAGAACCAGCCACTCCATTAATAATAACATCGGCTCCGGCAGCAGTAGTTGGAACTGAATTATCACCATAAAAAACATACACCCTACCAAGAGAAGAGTTATATCCATATGCTCCAACCACTAAATCATCTTTTCCATCACCATTAAAATCAGCAACCGCAATAGCAGAATAATTTCTACCATAAAAATCGTTAGACGATCCAAAATAACTACTCGCCTCCCCCGTGATCGTCATCCCCTCACTGGAAATCCCCGGAGCTACAAAAGAAATGGTCGGATCCAGCGCCAAAGGATATTGACTTTTTTGCACTGAAAAATTGAGAGAAATTTTGGAATTTTCGCTGTCCAACTCCCAATCAAGATTGGTTTTGTTTTTTTGTGCATCAACAAAATATGGGCGTGGAATGATGAAGTCTGGTTGCTTGTTTCCTTTTTCAATGTCAGCGCCCTCATCTTTTTGGAGGGCAATTTTGGCTCGCTCGAAAAGATTGCTGTCCACTTGAGCTTTGACTTCTTCGTTTTTGACATCCTGCTGGCCAAAATAGAATCCTTCAATGTCACCATTGGAGTTTTTTTTGAGTTTCACGTTTTCAAAAGAGTATTGTTCTTTTTCTGTTCCATTTCCATTGTTGTATACAATCCAGTTTTTGACTTTTCTTTGTTGCTTTTGAGTGTCTCGTTGATAAGTATAATAGATTGATTTTCTTTTTTGTTGATCTTGATACTGTAAAATGTCTTGCCTTTTGGGATTTTCTTTTTGAAGCAGTGGATCGCTTTGGCTGATGGGGTTTTCTGTCTTGATGTCTTGCTTGGTGGAAAAAAGATTCAAATTGAAACCATCACCATTAGAGTCAGTCATGGAGAAGGATCTTTGTTCGTCCAACTTGATTTGGATTTTTTTGGAATATTCTTTTGGAAAATCAACCACAAAGTTGTCCTCTGGGGCTGGGGTGATTTTTTCTTCTCCTTCTTTTTTTACTTGAATGGTTGGACCATTGGCTTTGGAGTCTGTGATCTCATAGTTTTCTCCTTGATCAGTCAGATTGCTTGTTGGCAAAGCTTGAATGTCATTTTGCACTTCTGCTCCTGCAGCCTTGGCTTTGGATGTTTCTGTTGCAAAGGTTGGGATAGTGTTAAGGGTTTTATATCCTAGGATTACGAGGTATGTTGAAAAAGAGGCTAAGATAATTCCTATTGAAGCGATGAGGATGGTTTTTTTATTTTTATGAAACATTAAGTTAATTGTAACATGCATTAAATAATTTCAAAATCCAAAAATCAAATACCAAATCAAATCCAAGTCTCAAGATAAAAAAATTTAAAAATATTATGCCCTATTTTTTAATTTGAAATTTGGATTTTGAAATTTGAAATTAATTTATCATTTGGATTTTGAAATTTGGATTTACCTATATGTTCTTACCGAAACTTCACCTTGCCATGAATTTTGAAAGCACCTTTGGCCTTTATAAGTCCTTGAAAATTTGGACCAGCTTCGAAGGGATAGACAAAAAATGTTCCGGCACTTGATGATGCTGTTGGAGCACCGACAATCAAGTCTGGATTTCCGTCGCCAGAAAGATCGGCCACAGCCAAAGATGAACCAAAACTTGCAGCTGTCAGTGGAGAGCCAATAGCGATGCCAGTGATTGATCCAGCCACACCAGAAGTGATACCTTTGTTGTCATAAAACAAATATGTTCGTCCAGCAGAGGATGAATATCCATAAGATCCAACGGCAAGATCAGTTTTTCCATCAGAATTGAAATCACCAGCAACCATGGAACTGCCAAAGTAGTTCGAACTTGCCTCTCCAGTGATAAGAGCATCAGCAGAGGTTGCATTTTTTGTTGTAATATTTCCACCATAAAAAACATAGACGCGACCAGCATTAGTTGCATATGCATTTCCACTTATTGCCAAATCCATCTTGCCATCAGCATTAAAATCTCCAGCAATCAAAGATGATCCAAGCGCACTATTTGCTTCTCCGGATATAATAACATCAGCATTTGTAGCCAAACATGATGATTGCGCGCCAGCACAAACAGCGGTGCCAAAATTATTTGTCCCATCAGCATAAAAAACATAGGCGCGACCATTGGTTGATGTGTATGTGTTTGCACCAACTGCCAAATCTGTTTTACCATCAGAATTGAAATCGCCAGAAGCCAAAGACAAACCAAAGTTATTGCTAGTTGTCTCACCTGTGATTAAAACATTAGCAGCACCAACAGCCACAGGAGAAACGAAACTGCCACCATAAAAAATATAAACGCGGCCAGTATAGGTACTATAATTAAAAGAACCAATGGCCAAATCTGTTTTACCGTCAACATTGAAATCACCAGCCGCAAAAGACCAACCAAAAAAATCAGCCGTGGTGCCACCAGTCAAAACAACATTTGCAGAAATAGCAGTTATGGCCGCAGCCAAACCACTACCACCATAAAAAATGTATGCCCTGCCAGTGCTAACATTAAAACCATATGCACCAACAACAAAATCCACCACGCCATCAGCATTAAAATCTCCAGCAGTCAACGACGAGCCAAAATAATTTCCAGCAGCCTCGCCAGTAATCACTACATCGGCTGTAGCGGCAGTGGTTGGAATTGCGCCATCGTTATAAAAAATATATGTTCTTCCGGTGCTGGCAGCAGCTCCAGGATTGAAACCAGTGGCGCCAACCGCCAAATCGATTTTTCCGTCGCCATTAAAATCTCCAGTAGTCATGGATGTTGCAAATTGACTTGCTGTTTCACCAACTGATTTTGTTTCGTTGGAGGTGTAAATATAGACTTTGCCAGCACTAAGGTAATTATTAATAATATAATCACAAGCTCCCACAATCAAATCTGTTTTGCCGTCATTGTTGAGATCACCAGCAACCACAATAAAGCCAAATTTGTCATTAACCTTTTCACCAAAAACTTTTACATCCGCTGCTCCAGCAGTGGTTGGAATTGAACCATCATTATTGAAAACATAGACAGCACCTTTATTGATCTGATATGTGAATGTTCCAACAGCCAAGTCAGTTCTTCCATCAGCGTTGAAATCACCCGAAGCCAAGGTGTTGCCAAACCAGCTTCCACTTTCTCCAGCAATTGAAACATCGGCAGTTGCTGAAGTTGCTGGATATGGCAAACCATCATTGTTGAAAATAAAAACAGCGCCAGAGCCAGCAGAATATCCAAATGCGGCAACAGCAAGATCAATTCTGCCATCCGAATTGAAATCTCCAGCAGCAAGAGCTGAGCCGAAGTTATTGTTAACTGCTCCACCTGTGATCACGACATCCGCAGTTGCCACAGTGGTCTGGGATATTCCATTATTATTATAGAAAATATATACTCTTCCTGTGGAGCCTGAATAATTAACTGAACCAAATGCCAAATCTGTTTTTCCATCAGCATTGAAATCGCCAGTGGTCATGGAATAAATACTGTCAGTTGATGAAATTTCCAAGTCTGCAGTGGCTGAAGTTGTCGGATATGCCAAGCCATCATTATTGAAAATAAAAACAGAAAGACTGCTTGCAACTGCAAGGTCAACTCTGCCATCAGCGTTGAAGTCGCCAGCAACAATATTTCGACCAAATTGACCAAGTGCTGTTGATCCAGTGATGACGACATCAGCATTAGCAGCAAGAGAAGGAAAAGAACCATCGTTATAGAAAATATAGACGCGACCAAGATTAACACTGTTTGCATTGTCTCCGACTGCCAAATCGGTTTTTCCATCAGAGTTGAAATCGCCAGCAACTATACCCGCTATACCAAAGTTACTGCTAGAATTTTCACCAGTAATAATAGCATCGGCACCGGATGCAAGATTTGTTATTGTGCCGTCATTATAATATATATATATATATCTAGAACCGCCACCCACCGCCAAATCCATTTTTCCATCCGCATTAAAATCCCCTGTTGCCATTGAAGCACCAAACCTATACTGGCCACTATCATATTTCCCAGTAATCGTCAGCTCCTGCCCCATCGCGCCTGAAATTCGGTTGGCAGTTTGAGTTTTTTGAATCTGCCAAGCATACGCATCGCGCGTTTCATAGAAATAGACAGTGCCGGTGTTTGCATTTGTGCCGTATGCACCAACAACCAAGTCAGTTTTCCCATCAGAGTTGAAATCACCGGAAGTGATTGACGAGCAAAAATTATCATTGATTGCCCCGCCAGTCAAAACAACATCAGCATTGACTGCAGTTGTTGGAATTGAGCCGTCGTTATAGAAAATATACACCTTTCCAATACTGGAAGAAACCCAAGCATCACCCAAGGCAAGATCTGTTTTTCCATCAGTATTGAAGTCGCCAACAGTCATGTATATTCCAAAAGTTGCACTTTCACCTGTGATCGTAACATTAGCTGAAGCTTCAGCAATGGAAGCAGAAAAACTTCCACCATAGAAAATACGAGTTACGCCATTATTGTTAGAATTTACAACAAGATCTGTTTTTCCATCAGAGTTGAGGTCGCCAGAAGCAAGAGTTTGACCAAACATCTGCGAACCAGTGAAAGTGACGTCAGCGGAAGTTGCAACAAGGGTGGCTGGCAAGTTTCCGCCATAGAAAAGATAGACTTTACTGGTCCATTGGGAACAACCAACCGCCAAATCAGTTTTGCCATCGGCGTTGAAATCGCCAGCAGTCATGGAAGCTCCGAAATAATTGCTTGCAGCACCTGTGATGATGACATTGGCAGAGCTGGCAGAAATGGTTGTGGGCAAATTGGAACTGCCATAAAAAATGTATACTTGTCCAGTAGCTGCACCATACATCCAATCAGCAACACCCAAATCAGTTTTTCCATCAGCATTGAAATCGCCAACAGCCAAGGTAACACTAGTAGAAGTAGATCTTGCTCCCGAAATAACCACATCAGCTCCAGAGGAAGTTGCAGGTATTGTGCCATCACCAAAAAAAATACATACATTATTACCGCAACCAACTGCCAAATCAATTTTACCATCCGCATTGAAATCACCAGCAGTCATGGAAGTTCCAAAATAATTATTCGTAGCACTTCCCACAATTTTCTTGTTCGTATTCACCTGCCCATTTTGGGAATAGAAGATATAGGCACGACCAGTACTAGCGGAAAATCCATAAGCTCCTACAGACAAATCAGCTTTTCCATCTCCATTAAAGTCTCCAGCAACCAAGGATCCACCAAAATAATCACTAGCGTTCTCACCAGCGATTGTCACGCTCGCGCTTACCGCAGTAATTGTTGCAGCAAGCGAGCCGCCATAAAAAATATATACCTTGCCATTGTCAAAAGCAGAATAATGATCAGCAGATACAGCCAAGTCAGTTTTTCCATCAGCATTGAAATCACCAGCAACCAAGGAAATACCAAAATGATCATTACTAGCCTCGCCAGAAATTATAACATTAGCACCAGTACTTGCTAAAATAGTACCTGCCAAGCTTCCACCGTAAAAAATATATGCTCGCCCAGCACCTGTGCCATAACCATAAGCGCCGACAGCCAAGTCGGTTTTTCCATCAGCATTAAAATCACCTGCGGATATGACATACCCAAAATAGTTACTTGTTGCCTCACCAGAAATTACAACGCTAGCATTTGAAAGTGTTGTCAATGGAAGTGAAAATGGGGCACCACCAGTAAGATTGTCACTATAAAAAACATACGCCCTGCCAGTGCTACCATTATAAGACCTAATCCCAACGGCCAAGTCAGTTTTTCCATCAGCGTTAAAATCACCAGCAACCATACTTGTTGCAAAAAAAGTTGCCCCTCCACTTTCAGGCGTGATAATGACATCAGCACTAGCAGAACTTGCGGGATATGAACCACCTTTATTGTAAAATATATCAACTTCCGAACCGCTTCGCCCAATAGCAAGATCAGTCTTTCCATCAGCATTGAAGTCACCAATAGAGATTCCAACTGCTGATAAGCATGAAATTTTTACATCTGCAGATGCAGCCAATGACGGGTAGGAACCATCATTATAAAAAATATAAGTTTTTCCTGCAACAGAAGCATTGGCGACAAGATCAGTTTTTCCATCAGCATTAAGATCCCCAGCTGCAATTTGAATTCCAAAATATCCAAATTCACCATCAATAATAACGTCAGCAAGCTTGGAAAGAGAAGAAAAATTACCATCATTATAAAAAATATAAACACGTCCAGTATTTGTATTATAATATGGCGCATTTATTGCCAAATCCATCCGTCCATCAGCATTGAAATCTCCATTTGCCATAGAAATAGCAAATTTATCACTAGCATTCTCTCCTGTGATCACACTTGCCGTGTTGCTCTGCCCAGGGGCGACAAAAGAAAGTGTTGGGTCAAGGGCAATGGGATATTGCTCATTTTTGACTTCAAAATCAACAGAAATTGTTTTTCCATCTTCGGAAAGTGTCCAAGCAAGTTCCACCAACTGACCTTGCGAGTCAACAAAATATGGCCTCGGAACCGTGAAGTCTGGCATGGCATTGGAATCTTTGGACATGATGTCAGTGCCGGCATCGGCCATGATGGCCTTTTGAGCTCGAGCAAGCAGACTTTGATCAACTTCAGCCATGGCCTGTTGGTTTTGGGCATCTTTTCCATTATCAAAAAAAACTTTAGCATTGCCATCTTGATCAATTGCAATTTTGGCATTGGAAAATTCATAGGCTTCACTTTCTTTGCCATTGCCAGAAGCAAAAAGTGTCCAACTTTTGAGTTTGCGCTCGCCCGTGGTTGCTTCTTTTTGATAGGCAAAATATGAGCTTTTTCGCTTGTCTTGACTTTGATATTCCACAAAGTTTTTGAGTTGCTCAGGCAAAGTGGCATTTTTGTTTTCTGGCAAAAGGGTTGTTGGATCAATTTCTTTTTCTGGAACTTTTCCACTGCGATTGAGCAGGTTCAATTTTCCAGTTCCATTTTTGTCAGTGATGGAAATTGATTTTCCACCAGCAAGTGAAACCACCATGGGCTTGTCGAGCGAATCAGGAAAAAGAACTTTGGTATTTTCTTCTGGTTTTTCAGCTGGCTTGGGTTGATTGGCAAATTGAATGTCAATTCCTTCCTTCATGTCATCCACCACTTCAAAGCCGCCTTCGGCTTTGACAGGTGTGATTTGTGTTTTTGCATTCAAGTCTTCCAAAATTTGCTGACCAGAAATTCCATATTTTTCCAAATTCGATGTCAATGTTGGTGATTGATTTTTTTTGAAAAAAAACACAACCGCAAAAACAACCAATGCCAAAAGCATCAGCGCTCCAGAAATTTGAAAAATTCTTTTTTTATTTTTACTAAACATTGGGTTTATTATACCAAACTTTCTATCAATTTCAAAGCTCAAATTACAAATATCAAATCAAATCCAAAGGTCAAAAATCAAAATTGAGCGCTAATTCTTTTCAATTAGTGATTTAACGATTGAATTGTTTTTGGAATTCAATATTATCTTGGAAAATATAAGAGTTAACTCATGAGCCTCTTGCCAAAGTTCCCTTTCTATTTCTTTGTTTTCTGGATTAGTAATAAACAACATTTTTATCCAATATTTTGTTTCCTTGCTTTCCTTTTTACATATTCCTATTTTATGTTGAAAATCTTTTTTTGATTCAGCGCCATCAGCCTCACAATAGTTTGCACCAATACTTGTTGCCGATCTTATCAATTGAGAAATGATAGGTTTATTGAAATCATCTCTTTTTATTGTTTTAAGAAATATTATAATATCTTCTCCAAATTTTGCAGTTCTGTCTTCCAGCTTAAAAGCTTTATTATTTTGATTTTGAACTTGATTTGTCATTTGAAATTTGAAATTTGAAATTGATTTGAAATTGATTTGAAATTTGGATTTTTGAAGCCTACTACCTAATATTAACATTCCCCCTCATTTGGATGTTGCCGCGAATGACTTCGGCTGGTTTGACAAATTTGGTAAGGAAATAATAAACCAAGCCGGCATTGTTGTTGTATGCTGGTTCTCCAATTGCCAAATCGGCAATGCCATCATTATTAAAATCTCCAGCCACAATTGCTTCGCCAAACTGACTGGTTGAATCGCCAATGAGCTTCACATCAGCAGTTGCTTCAGTTGTTGGAATGGAGCCGTCGTTATAAAAAACAAAAGCAGTGCTGCCATTTTGAGCACCAACCACCAAATCACCTTTGCCATCAGCGTTGAAATCACCAATTGCCAAAGCATGACCAAAAAAGGCAGAAGTTCCAACAATTTTCACATCAGCAGTTGCTTCAGTCACCGGAACAGTTCCATCGCAATAAAAAATATTAGCATTTTGACCAGTTCCAACAACCAAATCAGCATAGCCATCAGCATTGAAATCTGCTGCAGTCAAAGAATATCCAAATTGTGAACTAGCACCGCCATTGATTGTATAATTTGCAGTAGCAGCGGTGGTTGGAAAAGTTCCACTACCATAAAAAACATATACACGTCCAACTTGCCCAGAATAATAATAAGCACCTACCACCAAATCAGTCTTAGTGTCGCGATTAAAATCAACAGCAGTAAAGGCACTGCCAAAATAGCTGCTTGCTTCTCCAGTTATTGAAACATTTGTTCCGGTTCCAGCAACAATCGCAGCTGGCAAACTAGCACTTCCATACAAAATATATGCCTTTCCGGTGTAGGAAGAAAAACCATAGGCCCCAATTGCTAAATCTGATTTAGTGTCGCTGCCAAAATCACCAGCACCCAAGGCGCTGCCAAGAAAATTGCTAGTTGCCTCGCCGGTAATGATAACATTAGCCAAATTAGCAGTTGCAGGATATGCGCCAATATTATTGAAAATATAAGTCCTGCCAGTGTTTGTAGTATAGGCTGGTGCTCCCACTGCCAAATCTTTTCGCCCATTTCCATCAAAATCCCCAGCAATCAAGGCATATCCAAAATTGCTCCCAGTCTCACCAGCAATAACAGCATCCGCCACATTGTTAGTCGGCATACCATCGTTGCCATAATACAAATACACGCGACCATCGCCATTATTATATCCATAAGCACCAACTGCCAAATCATTTTTCCCATCAAAATTGAAATCGCCAGCAGTCAAAGCATATCCAAAATAATTACTTTCCATTTGCGCTTTGATGGTCACATCAACATTTGAAGATGTTCCAGCCGAAAGCAAAACTTGCGATGCTGGCGAAAAACGCGTTCCATAAAAAACATACGCGCGTCCACTGCTTGTGCCATAACCATATGCGCCAACTGCCAAATCCAAGCCACCATCAAAATTAAAATCACCAGCCACCATGGCATTTCCAAAATACCCACCTGCACCATCGCCACTAATAATAACAGAGGGAGTTGTCACCAAACTTGTGCCATTGTTCTTGAAAATATACACGCGACCAGTGTTTGAAGTGTATGCATCAGAAGAAAAAGCCAAATCAATTTTGTTGTCTCCATTGAAATCACCAGCAATCATGCGCAAACCAGCATTAGAAGTTGCATCACCAGCAAGCAGAACACTCGCACTAGTTAGCAATGGAGCAGCAGTCTGCAATGCAGCATAATAAAAGACATATACCTTTCCAGTATTGGAAAAGTTTTTTGCCGCTACTGCCAAATCAGTCAGGCCATCATTATTAAAATCACCAGCTGCCATGGATGTTCCAAAAAGTATACTAGAAGATCCAGTTATGATGACATTAGCATTAGATAATGTAGAAAGAGGCAGCAGCACTTGAGAAGCGCTTGTCAAATTTGTACCATAAAAAATATAAGCCTTGCCATTTCCCAAATTAAATATCGCACCAACAACCAAATCATTTTTGCCATCACCATTAAAATCACCGACCGTCATTGATGTTCCAAATTTGCCATTAATTGTCGCCTCGCCAGTAATAATAACATCTGCAGTGGCCGCAGTAACCGGAATAGCAAAATCAACATTGAAAATATACACACGCCCCATGTAATTTGTTACACCATTATTCCAAGTGACCGTTCCTACTGCCAAATCAGTTTTAGTGTCACCATTCAAATCTCCCGTAGTCAGAACCTGACCAAACTGATAACCTGCTCCACCGGCTTCGCCATCAATAAAAAATTCAGCCCCACTTGCATTGACCGGCAACGAACCATCATTATAAAAAACATACACCCGACCAACATAAGATGCATATCCTGTCGCACCAACAGCCAAATCCATTTTTCCATCCAGATTAAAATCCAACGCGGCCAGTGATGCTCCAAAAACAGAATTTGTTTCACCACCAATAATCACATCCGCAGTGGCAGCTGTGTTTGGAATTGAGCCGTCATTATAAAAAATATAAACCCGACCAGCGCTTGAGGAATATCCACTTTCTCCCACTGCCAAATCAATTCGACCATCAGCATTGAAATCTCCAGCAATCATGGCATTGCCAAAATTAGAATCATTGTAATTTGCACCAACCAAATCACTATTCCTATTGGAACCATTCAAAAATCCATTATTGGAATAAAAAAAGTATAATGGCAACCCACCATTATATCCAATTACTAAATCGACCTTCTGATCACCATTAAAATCGCTCACAGCAAGTGCACCACCAAAACCAGATGTAATTATAGCACTATCGTTTTTGATAATTACATCAGCCATATTTGCACTAGTTGGCACAGAGCCATCGTTATAGAAAATATAAGCCCGTCCAGCTTGCGCATTATAACCAAAAGCTCCAACTACCAAATCAACCTTACCATCACCATCAAGATCGCCAACTGCCAGTGAACCACCAAAATTAGCATTAACTCCTTCGCCTGTTATAAAAAAATTAGCACTGCCCTCACTCATCCTGGCTGTCAAACCACCACCATAAAAAAAATATACCGCCCCAGCACTTGAATTATATCCAGGTGTACCAACAATCAAATCTGTTTTTCCGTCAGCATTAATGTCTCCAGCAATTAAAGCATTGCCTAGTTGAAAATTAGTGTAAACACTGCTAATAATGACATCAGCATTTGCAGCAGCACAAGATTTTGGCAATGTCCCAGCACAAGTTGCGGTGCCAAAATCACTTGTACCATCAGCATAAAAAACATAAACTCTGCCAGCAGAAGCATAAATTTCCGCTCCGACAGCCAAATCTGTTTTTCCGTCAGCATTAAAATCACCAGCCGTAACAGCTGACCCAAGTTTATTATTGGTTGTGCCCTCGGCAGAAATAATCACATTAGCAACTGAAGCAGCAATATTAACAGCCAAACTATTACTTCCATAAAAAACATAGGATCTGCCAGCATAAGAACTATACTGATAGGCACCAATTGCCAAATCAACAGTTCCATCCGCATTCAAATCACCAACCGCCAATGAATACCCAAACATATCAGCAATGTTTTCACCTGTAATTAAAACATCTGCATTGACAGCATTGCAAACTGTCGGAGAGCTCCCAGTACAAGTTGCGGTGCCAAAATTATTTGTTCCATCCGCATAAAAAACATACACTCTACCGGCAGTAGATCCGGAAGAAGTTCCAGAAACAATCAAGTCATTTTTTCCATTTGCATTAAGATCACCAGCTGTCAAAACTCCACCAAAAATGCTAAGAGTCTCACCATTAATAATAACATCGGCAGTGGCAGCAGTCGTTGGTATAGATGTGTCGTTATAAAAAATATAAACACGCCCAGTGCTAACATTGTAACCCTTACAACCAACTGCCAAATCAACCTTTCCGTCAGCATTAAAATCACCCACGGCAAGGGTACTGCCAAAACCCCAATCCTCGCCCGTGATCGTCATCCTCTCACTGGAAATCCCCGGAGCTACAAAAGAAATGGTCGGGTCCAGCGCCAAAGGATATTGACTTTTTTGCACAGAAAAATTGATTGAGATTTTGGAATTTTCGCTGTCCAATTCCCAATCAAGATTGGTTTTGTTTTTTTGTGCATCAACAAAATATGGTCGCGGAATGATGAAGTCTGGAGTTTTGTTTCCGTTTTCAATGTCAGCGCCTTCATCTTTTTGCAGGGCAATTTTGGCCCTTTCAAAAAGATTGCTGTCCACTTGTGCTTTGACTTCTTCGTTTTTGACATCTTGCTGACCAAAATAGAATCCTTCAATGTCACCATTGGAGTTTTTTTTGAGTTTCACATTTTCAAAAGAGTATTGTTCTTTTTCTGTTCCATTTCCATTGCTGTATACAATCCAGTTTTTAACTTTTCTTTGTTGATTCTTGGTGTCTCTTTGATAAGCATAATAGATTGATTTTCTTTTTTGTTGATCTTGATATTGCAAAATGTCTTGCATTTTGGGATTTTCTTTTTGAAGCAGTGGATCGCTTTGGTTGATGGGGTTTTCAATTTTGATGTCTTGCTTGGTGGAAAAAAGATTCAGATTGAAACCATCTCCATTGGAATCAGTCATGGAGAAAGATCTTTGTTCGTCCAATTTTATTTCGATTTTTTTGGAATATTCTTTGGGAAAATCAACCACAAAGTTGTCTTCTGGTGATTCTGTTATTTTTTCTTCTCCTTCTTTTTTGACTTGAATGGTTGGACCATTGGCTTTGGAGTCTGTGATCTCATAGTTCTCTCCTTGGTCAGTCAGATTGGCTGTTGGCAAAGCTTGAATGTCATTTTGCACTTCTGCTCCTGCAGCCTTGGCTTTGGATGTTTCTGTTGCAAAGGTTGGGATAGTGTTAAGGGTTTTATATCCTAGGATTACGAGGTATGTTGAAAAAGAGGCTAAGATAATTCCTATTGAAGCGATGAGGATGGTTTTTTTATTTTTATGAAACATTAAGTTAATTGTAACATGCATTAAATAATTTCAAAATCCAAAAATCAAATACCAAATCAAATCCAAGTCTCAAGATAAAAAAATTTAAAAATATTATGCCCTATTTTTTAATTTGAAATTTGGATTTTGAAATTTGAAATTAATTTATCATTTGAAACTATTTCTTCGATTCCACCAACCACCAATCCACTCCAGCATCATCTTTGACCGCTTGATCAACCATGATTTTGAATCCATCAAACTGACCAGTCACAGCATCTGTGGTTTTTTCAACCCAACTTGCTGACCCTGGATTTTTCACAAAGCTGGTGAAAATCTTTGCATCCTGTGTGACAGCGCCAGTCTTGATTTGCACATATTTTCCATCCAATCCAGTGAAGTCATCAATGCCATCACTGTTTGTGTCGATTGAAACTTTGCTAATCACAGCCTGACCAATTGTTGGCTTGGTGGCATCAATGATTTTTATCTTCAAAACACCGGTTTCAACTTCGCTAGCTGCAAATTTTCCACCTGCCAAATCAAGATTACCAAGAGCATCTTTGTATATAAGAGAATTGACGTTTAGTGCTGCCACAAAATCAACCAATGTTTTGTTTTGATCGTTTATTAAATTCAAATCAGTGCGCAACTTTGCAGCAATGGCAACACTTTCAGTGATTTGAGCTTGCAATGAGTCAAAAATTGTTTGTTGACTTTTCAACTGCGCATCCAAAGAAGTTGCCGCATTTGCCACCAGCGCGCTAACTTGATCTTTGATGTTCATGGCTGCAATGTTGTCGGTCACAGCTTGTTCAACTTTTTCCACTGTCAAAGATTGATTTCGACGAGAAATCAAAATTTGAATTTTTCCATTTTTGTTTGCAGAATTTTCCAAAGCCACACCAACTGTTGATTCTCCAGCATTGGCTTTGCGCATTTTTCCTGCTCCAAGTGCTGCTGTCAAACTGTCTCCAACCTTGATGTCACCATTTTCATTAGAAACATTTCCAGCCACTTGTCCAAGCATACCAATGATTTTGTAGTGTGGGTCATTGGCATGATTTTTGTTTCCAACAATCGAAGGATTTGATGACACGATTCCCATGATGTTGTTGTCACCATTGTTTTGACAACGTTTCACACCATTTTCCACGCTACCATCAACGCAAACAGCCTCGCCAGCAACCAAATCAGTGTCATTGGTGAAGAAATATTCAGCATAATCGGCACCAGTTGTGTATGCCGCAACAGCATAAACCGTTCCAGCCGTGGCTGCTCCAGTGCATGATCCATTGTTGTCAACACAAAGCCAACCATTGTCGATGCGAACATTTCCACCAGTAGTTGAGGTTCCAACTTGCAACATGGCAGTTGGTGCAACCGCTCCAATTCCCACAAAACCATTAGAAGCTTTGACACTCAAAATTGCAGCAGAGCCCATTGTTTGACCAGCTCCAATTTTGTACACACTGTCAGCATTATCAACACCAGCATAATAGTCCTGAGAAAGATTATCAAAAATGATTGCAGGACTGGTGGCAGTGTTATCACCAATAGTGATGTTAGCATCAGTGACGGATGACGAAGTGAATTGCAAGTCGCCAGTTGAAGTGCTTGAGAATGCCACATAATTTGCTGCATCATATGAAAGTCGCAGTGAATTTGCTGCGCCAAGAATTGAAAGACTAGCAGCTGGAGAAGCAGTGCCAATTCCAAGTCTCTTGTTGGTGTTGTCCCAGAAAAGATTTGCATTGTCCTGAGAATACACACCACTTGCTCCAGCAAAAACCATTGAACCTGTTGTGAAGGCAGTTGTTGTTCCTGTTCCACCAGCAGTAACACCAAGTGAAGCTGCCACTGACCACGTTCCACTTGAAAGCATTGGGATTCCAGAAAGCCCTGCTGTGCTTATACCAGTTCCGCCATAGGCAGCACCAATGATTCCACCGTTCCATGTTCCCGCAGTAACTGTGCCTCCAGAATTAATTTGAAATTGTGAAGCTGATCCTATTCCAACAGTTCCAGCCGAAGACATGGTTAAAAATGAATTCGTACCAACAACAGAGCCCGTTCCAATCTTGAGCTTGTCACTATCGCTATAGTCAACACCAACATAATAATCCGTAGAATAGCCATCAAAAAACAACATAGTGTCTTGTTGTGCACCATTTCCAATAAGTACTGCAGAATCACTAGCAGAGGATTGCGCACTAATGTTTAATCCTCCAGTAGGATTAGGGTTCATTGTCACACCATTTGAACCATCATATGCCAAACGAAGACCTTTGCCTGGTCCAAAAATTTCCAAACCACCACCAGAAATTGGATTTACAGTACCAATTCCAAGCGCATTAGCAGAGTTGTTCCAGAAAAGATTTGCATTATTTTGTCCAAGAGTGCCACCAGCCGTGAAAAATGGAATTGAACCAGTAGTCATACCACTAACAATCAAACCTCCAAAAGTTGGAGTTGCAGTGGTTGCAATGCTCTGAGGAAGACTAAGTACCACAGAACCAGTTGAAGCTGAAACTGAGATGTGACCAGAAGCACCAGAAATGTTTGTCACTCCAGCATTGGCAATTGTCAGCAATCCTCCAGAATTTGTTATGGTCATGCCAGCACCTTGCGTCAAAGTTGACAAATCATAGCCTGTGCCATTTCCAATCAACATTTTATTGACAGCTACTGTTGCATCATTCCTGCCAGTCCCGCCATAACCGCTGCCAATCACTGATCCACCCCAAGCGCCAGAAATAACTTGACCTGAAGAATTGACCTGAAATTGGGAAAGTGCTCCGACTGACAAAAGTGAAGTTGGGGCCTGTGTTCCAATTCCAAATTTCCCATCAGTAAGCATTGTTACAGAAGGAGTTCCGCCAACAACTAGCCCAGCACCAATTTTGAAAGAATTGCCATCTGAAGAGTCAATTCCCATATAATAATCATTAACACCAAAACCATCAAGCAAATATGCAACATCATGATTGGTGCTATCTCCAATAATAAAAGCAGAATCTCCAGAAGCAGAAGATGTGCTCAAATTCAATTCGCCAGTGCTTGTTGAAGTCAAATTAACCCCCACTGAATTGTTATATGAAAGTCGAAGTCCTTTGCCTGCTCCAAAAATTTCAATTCCATCACTTGGCGCTCCAGTTCCAATCCCCATTCTCATGTTTGTATTATCCCAAAAGAAATTGGTATTGTTTTGAGAAATCGCCCCACCAGTTCCAATAAAAGGAATTGATCCAGCAGTCAAACCAGACAGTGTCAGCGCGCCAAATGTTGGAGTTGAATTGGTTGCAATGTTTTGTGGCAAACTCAAAGTCACGGCACCAACACCACCACCAGAAACAGCAATTTGCGATGCAGTTCCAGTGATTGAGCTCACTCCACCGGAAGATGAAATAGTGATTGCACCAGCAGTGTTGTTGATTGAGATTCCAGCCCCAGCAGTCAAATTTGCCAAAGTATATCCAGTTCCATTTCCAATTAGCAATTTTCCATTTCCCGCAGCTGAACCATCAACTCCAGTTCCACCATCAGCAACTCCAAAAGTACTCCAGACAGGCGCTTGAGAAACTGTTCCATTTCCAACACTCATCAAGAATTTTTTTGTAGTAGTTATATTGCCCAATAATGTGGTTGCAGCTCCAGCGGTAGATCCATATATAATATCACCAACATTTGCCATAGGGTTGCCCATCAATGTTCCAGAGGTTGGTAAGGTAATGTCAGTATTTCCAGTTGCCGTTAATTTGATAGGATAAGCACCGGCAGTTGTAAAAGCGCCAGCAAATTGCAGATTTCCAGCCAAAGTAAAAGTGTTAGTACTCCATTTTGGAGCATAACCATTAACAGAAGAATCAGTTGTCAAATACTGACCAGTAGCAGTTCCAGTTGCCATTTTACTCCATTTGTTTCCTGAGACATTTTTCACCACCATTAAATCACCAACCACAAGAGCACCAGCTGTTGTATCAGCATCAGAATGAGAAGAGCTCAAAATACCATGTGCTGCACCAGCCACTGCACCAACCCAAGTGAAGCCGCCACCAGTTGAATTGAAAGTCAAAATACTACCATTTGCTGGAGCAGCAGCACCAGTTGCAAGCATTGATTCGTTTATTTTTTCAGCTGCAATAGACGCTGAAATAGATGTTGTTCCTGATCCAGTCAAATCACCAGACAATGTTATTGTTTGATTTCCAAGCAAATAAGCTCCAGCAGCTTGTTTTCCATTAAATGTTATCCAATCACCTGATGAAAGATACCCACTTGCTGCACCACTTGCCTGACTCATTGAAATTACACCAGAATTATATGCAACCGGTCCTGTTGCTGAAAGTGATCCCAGTGTAATGTAATTACTTGGGTTTGAACTATTGTAAGGAGTAAAGCCTAAAGCAGCTTGCTTATTATTAAATGTTGTCCAATCACCTGATGAAAGATATCCATTTGTTGAACCACTTGCCTGACTCATTGAAATTACACCAGAATTATATGCAACCGGTCCTGTT
>JBAXDL010000003.1:0-118822 GCA_037140955.1 bacterium
GGTTCGAATCCCTCACCAAACAAACAAAAAAAATCCCTAATGGGATTTTCTCTTTTGTGGGCAGTGAGGGATTCGAACCCCCGAAGGCGTAAGCCGTCTGGTTTACAGCCAGATCCAGTTGACCGCTTTGGTAACTACCCATAACAACAACCTGAGCCGCCCACCGGATTTGAACCGATAACCTACTGTTTACAAAACAGTAGCTCTACCGTTGAGCTAGGGCGGCAATGTCTTTTCATCTTACACTACTTATTTCATTCTTTCAAGTCTTCGAATACGCAGGCGTGCTTTGTGATGAGCTGGGCTCAATTTCAGCACTTGCTTGAAACATTCCAATGAATCTTGAAAATTTTGATTTTCCAAATAATAATCACCCAATCTCTCATATGCCTCAATGTCCTTTGGATTCATTGCAATTCTCTTGATCAACGCATCCTCCAGCTGATTCTTTTCTTTCAAGGTAACTTGTTGTGGCATTGTCACCTTCGCCTTGATCATTGGCCTAGAGATCTCCTCTTCAATTGCAATTGCGTCATCAGTTTTGCTTTCAAAATTTTTCCAACGATTTTGATTCATTTCTATTTGCTTGCTTTTTTGTTCTTCCAATTCTTTTTGCGCTCTAATGCTGCGCTGTCTTTTCTCGCGAATAGTTTGAAACCAAGAATTGCTAGTGTTGTGCAATTTCAAAGAAAACAACTTTGATTGATGCATCATTCTTTCAAGAATTTTCAAAGAAAAATGTCCCACCAACGTCAAAAACTTAACTGAATTTTTTTCGCTTCTTTTTATGTGTTCATCTGAAGAAAGTTCACCAGCTGGAATTTGAGCAGCTTTGCGAAAAAGAAAAACTATCAGAATCGAAACACTGATAATGATTATAATTGGCGGTAAAATATAATTCAACATGATAAAAAGAAAATCGAAAAAATTAAATTAGAGCTTCTTTCTTGACCACCATAATCGTTCCATCAGCCATTCTTATCTTAACATCCCCTGTCAAAATATTCAATTCAATCACTTCGCCTTTTCCTTCGCGCACGCGAACAGAACTGTGCACCTCAGGCATTCCAACTGTCATTTGCTGATATTGACTAACCTCATAGGAAAGGCAACACATCAAGCGACCACAGACGCCAGAGATTCTCTCACTGCCTCTGTGCGCAACTTGTTGCACACGAGCCATATCAATTGAAATGCTTGGCAAATTACCCTTAAAACGCAAGCAACAAAGATCTCGCCCACAAACACCACAACCACCAAGTTTTCTGGCCTCATCGCGAGAACCGACTTGATGCATGCGCACAGAGCGATGAAAAATCTTTGAAAGATTCTTAACCAGCTCACGAAAATCAACACGTTCATCAGCAGTAAAAAGAATAACAGCACTGCTTCCATCAAGACTAATGTGCACATCAACCAATTTCATGTTGAGTTGAAGTCTTTTTATTTCAATCTTGCTCAGCTTCAAAATTTCAGACTTTTTGTCATCATTTTTCGCCAACATGTCCAAGTCACGTTCATTGGCCCTGCGAACAATGGTTGTGCTCCCCTCTTTCATTGCAAAGGATTTTCCATCTTCAATATACCCAATTTCACTGCAAACATCATCCTTGACCACAACAGCATCTCCAACACCAAATTCATGTTCGCTTTTGCAAAAACGAGCTGGCTCCCAACTATAGACACGAACTGAATATTTATACATATTGCTTTTTCCAATAAAAAATCAGCAGCTATGAGCTCTTGAAAATTAAAACTACAATTCTATGCGAGAAATTTCACTAACTTCAATTTTTTCACCCATTTTTCCAATAGCAGCCACAATCAGCTCGCCAATTGTCAGCTCAGGATTTTTCACGAATGATTGAGTCAAAAGTGCAGACTCTTCTCGGAATTTCTTTTCTTTGCCAAGCATGATTTTTTCCATCATTTCAGCAGGTTTTTTTTCTTGAGCCAAAAGAGCGCTCCAAATTTCTTTTTCCTTTTCAATGATTTCTGCTGGCATGTCCTCTGGTTTGATATATTTTGGACTCATGGCAGCAATATGCATAGCAATATCCTTTGCAAGAGCAACAAATTCTTCATTGCGAGCAACAAAATCAGTTTCGCAAAGAAGTTTCACTAACACTCCAACTTTGTTAGAATGAACATATGAAACAACCACGCCTTCTTTTGTCACACGGTCTGCTTTTTTAGCAGCCTTGCTTTCGCCTTGCTTGCGCAAGATTTCGATTGCCTTTTCCTCATCACCACCAGCTTCGTCAACAGCTTTTTTGATTGCAACCATTCCAGCGCCAGTTCTTTCTCGAATTTTTTTTACTAGTTCAAACATAAAACTACGTTGATTTTAAATTTAAAATTTTAAATTTAAAATGAATTTCATAATATTTAATAATTTAAATATTAAATAATTCAGATTTTATTAAAAATTAAAAATTAAAAATTATAAATTTATTTTTATTAAGCTTCTTTTATTGCTTTATATGCATAAGAAAGAATAAGTCGAAGAGAAGAAATTGCATCATCATTTGCAGGGATTGGAAAATCAACGCCAGATGGATCAATGTTTGTGTCAGCAATAGCAATAACAGGGATTCCCATTTTTCTAGCTTCAGTAATAGCTAAATTGTCCTCCTTGATACTAGCAGCAAAAACAACTCCCGGAAGATCTGCCATGTTCTTGATTCCTCCCATGCGTTTTTCCATTTTTTCAAGTTCTTCAATTTTTCGCATTTGTTCAAATTTTGTATATTTCTTGAATTCACCACGAGCAAGCATTCCTTCATTATCAACCAAATATCTTGTTCGTCCACGAATAACCTTGAAGTTTGTAAATGTTCCACCAAGCCATCTCTCACTAACAAATGGCATTTCCAAGCTTGTTGCAATATCACGAACCAAATCCTTGGCCTGAATCTTTGTTCCAACAAAAAGAATAGCTTTTCCGCTTTTTTTAACACTAACTAGGAAATCAATAGCTTCTTTGATTTTTTCTTGAGTTTTAGCAAGATCAATAATGTTGATACCTTTACGAGTTGTGAAGATGTATTCATCCATTTTTGGGTTTCTTCTGGCTTTTTGATGACCAAAATGAACACCAGCGCGCATCATTTCTTCAAGACTTTGTTCAATTTTTGACACATCAAGAGTGGCAAAATAGCTTTTTTGCTCTTCTTTTTCTATTGCTTCCGGAGAAACAACAGCTGTTTGACTGTTTTGCATGCTTTTTTTAACCAGCAAAATTCCCCAAAAATGAGGCTTTTTACTTGTTTTTCCTTTATATCACAGGCCATTTGGAGACCCGCAATCACCTACTTTTCCTTTTTATTGGCTAGAAATCCCTATTTTATTGGGACAGGACCAGCCAGGAAGAGTATGTTTTTTGTTAATTAGTAATACGAAACTCAGTATACCGCAGGGCTTACCCCTTGTCAATTTTTAATTGCTGTGATAGAGTGTTTAGGTACTTAATTCACACCTTCATATTTATACATTGTTATGAAAAAGAAAATCCACCCGCAATATCACAGTGATGCCAAAATAATCTGCTCATGCGGCGCAACTCTTGAAACAGGTGCAACCATCAAAGAAATGCATGTTGAAATCTGCTCAGCTTGTCACCCATTTTACACTGGCAAGAAAAAAGTTCTTGATACAACCGGACGTGTTGATCGTTTCAAGAAACTTGCAGAAAAAGCTGCTGCCAAAAAAGTTGCTCCAAAGAAAGAGCGAATCAAAAAAGCTGCAAAATAGTCTTTTCTTTAGATATTTTAAAAAAGAAGCCCATTGGGGCTTCTTTTTTTGTGGAATTTTATATTTTCAATTTAAACTAAAAATATACTAAACAATAGCATTTTTACTTTACAAATAGCTTTTGTTTGGATATAATATGAAAGTTATGAAAAATCAATTAGATGCCATCAAAAAAGAATACGATGAAATAACAGCAGAGCTCAGCTCTCCTGAGATTTTTGGTGATTCAAAAAAAATGGCACAGCACGGCAAAAGACAGTCAGAATTGCAAGCCGTGGTGCAAAAAATCACGGAATATGAAAAAATTGAGCAAGACATGAAAGGCAATGCTGAAATCATGAACACTGACGATGATGCTGAAATGAAAGAAATGGCAACCATGGAAAACATTGATCTTGCCAAAAGAAAATCAGAAATCGAAAAAGAACTTGAAATAATGCTTCTACCAAAAGATCCAAACGATGACAAAAACATTATCATTGAAATTCGTGGTGGTGCAGGTGGTGACGAGTCAGCGCTTTTTGCAGCCAGCCTTTTCCGCATGTATTCAAAATATGCCGAAAAAAATAACTGGAAATTGGAGGTGCTAAACTCAAACAGAACTGAACTTGGAGGATTCAAAGAAGTTGTCTTTGAAATAAATGGAAGTGCGAGCAATCCTGTTTATCAGAAAATGAAATTTGAGTCAGGCGTTCATCGTGTGCAACGCATTCCAGAAACTGAAAAACAAGGACGCATTCACACCTCAACTGCAACCGTTGCAGTTTTGGCCGAAGCTGAAGAAATTGACTTGGTCATCAGTGAAAATGATCTTCGCATTGACACCTTTTGCTCATCTGGACCAGGTGGACAATCAGTAAACACCACCAAAAGCGCTGTGCGCATCACACACATCCCAACTGGAGTTGTCGTTTCTTGTCAGGATGAAAAATCTCAGCTCAAAAACAAAGACAAAGCCATGAAAGTTTTGCGCTCTCGCCTTTTGCAAGCAGAAGAAGAAAGAAAAGCCAAAGAACTTGGAGATGCGCGCAAAAGCCAAGTTGGAACCGGAGATAGATCAGAAAAAATCAGAACATACAACTATCCTCAAGACAGAATCACTGATCATCGCATCAAACAATCTTGGAGCAACATGGAAGGAATCCTTGATGGAAATATTGACCCAATAATAGACGCAATCAGAGAGGAAGACATCAGACTTAAAATGCACACGTCTTAATATGACGATTCAGGATATTACAAATAAATATAAAGGAAAAATAGACTATCTGGATTTAGAAATCCTTATAGCAAACTCTCTTGGCAAAACAAGGGAGTTTGTTTTAACATATCCAGATCAGTCAATAACCAAAATACAAAATACAAAAATCAATAAAAATATCAAAAGAAGAATTGCTGGCGAACCGCTCGCATACATTGTCATGCATAAAGAATTCTATGGCTTGGATTTTGTCGTCAACAAGCACACCCTTATTCCACGTCCAGAAACTGAGATGATTGTTGAAAATGTTTTACATTTAATGCAAAATTCAAAATGCAAAATGCAAAATGCAACAATAATTGACATTGGGACTGGCAGCGGATGCATCATTACGGCCATTGCAAGCAATGAAAAACAAAGCAGCAACATCACATTCCTAGGGTCAGACATCAGCAAAGATGCATTAATAATTGCCAAAAAAAATGCAAAAATAAATTGTATCAACAATAAGATTAAATTCATTCAATCTGATTTACTTTCTAGGTTCATAAAAGAGAAGCGATGCGAAATAAAAGACACAAATTTAATTGTCACGGCAAACCTACCATACTTGTCAAAAGAAATATATGCATCATCACCTGTTGATGTCAAGAAATTTGAGCCAAAATCAGCATTGTATTCTGCTGAATCAGGACTAAGGCATTATAGAATTCTCCTGGAACAATTATCAAGAATTTTGGATACAAAAAAACGAGCAAGTATTATCTGCTTTTTAGAAATTAGTCCAGAACAAAAACTTTTAGCAATAAAGGTGATTAGAAAAATATTGCCAACAGCAAAAATATCTTTTCAAAAAGATCTTGCTGGAAAATGGAGAGTTTGCAAAATAGAAATCTAAGCAAAATAAAACCCGCCAAATTGGCGGGTTTTATTTTGTTGATATATTGTAGCTTTCGATGAAGCTAAAAAATAAAAACTATATTAAAAGAATATTACTTCTTTCGTTTTGCTACCTTTTTCTTTGCAACTTTTTTTGGAGCTGCCTTTTTAACTGCTTTTTTTACAGTTTTAACTGCTTTTTTTACAGCTTTTTTTGCTACTTTTTTAACAGCTTTTTTAACTGTCTTTTTTACAGCTTTTTTAGCTACTTTTTTTACTGCCATGGGAAAACACCTCCTTTCGTAAATTTGCTCTTATACGAATATTTAGCAGGACGATTTTCCCGCACCTTTTCTTTTGATTAAATTTAATCTTTGGAAAGAGTGCGAGAACATCCAATCATCTAAACATTTTTTCAGAAAACAAATATTTTAATTTTTATTTTTATTTTTTCTCTTTTGGAAAAAATATTCTTCAAACACTTTTTTCTACTACTTAATTATAGTGCATATAAAATAAAAAGCAATGCAAAAAAGTTATCCACAGTACAGTAAAAATTTAAAACCAAAAAAATATCATTTTAAGCACCATTATTACTGCATTATTTTAAACATGCAAATTGAAAATAAATAAAATAAAATAAAAAAATTTATTGTTTATTTTTTATTTTATAGTAATAAAAAATAAATCAATTTAAATTATTATTTATATTAATTAGCTAGGAATAAATTATTTTTTATTTTGGCACGTTTTTTGATAAAATGCTCAATATCAAAAAACTCAAGAAGCCGCTCTCGCCGGCTGTTGGCCAAAACAAAAAATAATTTCTTCCCAACTAATGACTCCACCAAAAAAATGTTTAATAAAATATTAAAAAACACATCAATTATTACGCCAAAAAATCAGACTGTTGTCTAGTTGACGCTCAAATTTGCCTAAGATACAATTAAATAACTAAAGGAAGAATTTATTTGCAAAAAGTGGCAGGCCCACCGAAAGCAAATAAGGCTTCAACGAAAGCGCCCTTTGACAATTAATCCACTAACTCAATTTTCCACTTTGGAACATTGAACAGTAAACTAGAAAGGAAGGTGAAAAGCTAATGGAAGAATATACACCAGAAACACAAGAAGACAATTCTGAGCAAATAAAAAGATGGTTTCAAGATAATCTTCGTATCGTTATCAGTGTGGCAATTGTGATTGTTATTGCTGGAGGAATTTATTCATATTCAAAAAGAACAAATTCACCAATCATAGCAGAACAAACTGAATCAGCTGAAAAAGCAACAATTGATGAGGCACAACCAACTGAAAAAACTACAGATGCAAAAGTAACTACTGAAAACAAAGACACCAAGACACAAGTTTCTGCAGCTCAGACAAGCAAAGAAACTGAAGGATCTTTTGTCGAAACAGCAGTTAAAAATGAAGGATTAACTGTCCTTGCTCGCAAGGCAACAGCTAATTATCTTGAAAAAAACCAAGACAGCTCACTTACCAAGGAACACAAGATCTATATTGAAGATTACCTACGAAAAAATGTTGGACACAAAGGTGGTGTTCACATCGGAACAAGTGTTGAATTTTCAAAAGATCTTATCCAAAAAGCGATCACTCAATCTAAGACGCTTAATGACAAGCAATTGAAAAACCTACAGAAATATTCAGCTCGAGTATCTTCATTGAACTAATAAAGATGTTTAGTGCCTGATTTATAACTTAAGTATACTTTCGTTCTTTTTGGCAAAACAACACAAAACCCCGTGAATGCGGGGTTTTGTGTTGTAAAATTTAAATAAAAAAGACTATCAAAATTTGATAGTCTAACTGCAAAAATAATAAAATTTATTATTTTTAATCCATTAATTCAAGAAAATCTGGAACAGAAACTCCAGGAACCCCAAGCTTGTTGTTTTTCTTGAATTTTCCATGAAAGTCTGATCCGCCAGTATTTATAAATCCAAGCTGAAATGCCAACTTAGAAAAATTCTCCTGTTGCATTATTGAATGCATAGGATGAAATGTTTCTATGCCAACAAGTCCTTCCCTTTTTAATTCAACCATCAAGACATACAGAAAATGCCAGGCATTTTGATGAAAATCTTCCTCATGATGCGAGGCTGCTTTTAAAATCTTTCCAGGATGAGCAAGAACAGCAATCCCACCAAGCTCCTTGGTTATGATTCTTACAGCTTCACTGACTGTTATCAGCTTTGCATAATCATATGGAACCCATGCAATCCCGCCACGCTTGAAACTTTTTCTGATTTCAAAAAAGTTTTGACAAAGTTTTTTTGAAAAATATTCAAATACATGCAACATTGAGGGAAATTCACTCTTACACTTTAAAGTTTCCACAATCTCTTCCACTGAAACATACAAACCACAATCATCCAAGAGTGCCAGTGTCTTTTTCAGCCTCTCCTTACGAGCTTCAACGTTAGGACGAAGAAGTTCAGCGATAGCACTAATCCTATGATTTATATTATATCCAAGGACGTGAATCTCAATTCCCATATAGGCCGCGGTAATTTCAATACCAGGAACTGTTATTACCCCAGCTCTGTTGGCATATAGCAGAAATTCATCAGTTCCAGCAACAGTGTCATGATCAGTTAATACGGCCAACTTTAATCCAGCTTTTTTTGCCATGCTGACAATCTTTTTAGGACTACGACTACCATCTGAATAATACGAATGAATATGGGCATCTGTTGTAATACTAATGCTTTGCTTTTTCATGCTTTCCTCTCCTTTTTTGTTTGGTAAATAGCCAAAATACAAAACTTTTTTCGAGAATTATTCTTCTTTAAAAGAGCATTTTTTCAAATATATCCCCCTTTTTTGAATTATTTGATATTAAACACTATCATGCACAAAAAAGAAAGTCAACCTAAAAAGTAACAATATCCCCGACTTTGAGATTATTTTTATCCAGATAACCAGCATTTAATTCCAGCACCGCATCAGCATTTTCACTTGGCACCAGAAAGCCAGCAAAATCATGTTTTACATTTTTTTCAACATAAACAATACTATTGTTCAAAATCCAAATAATGTCCAAAGGAAATCGCATGTCCTTCATCCAAAAAGTATATCTTCCAACTTTTTGAAACTTAAAAAGCATGCCACATGAAGAGCAAATATTATTGCGCATGCCAAGCCCTCTTTCCATTTTCTTGCCATCAACAACCAATTCAGCAGAAACCTTGGAGCTTCCAATGGCAACAAAAACAATCCTGTTTCCATATTTAGAAATGTAATTATTGGTAACAAAAAAATACAAACCAATTAAAATCAAGACAAACGCAGAAATGATAACAATAATTCTTTTTTTCATTTTTTTTGCAAAAATATTAAACGACGACGAATTGAAAACAAAACTAAGAGCATAAAAATAGTAATCAATCCCAAACAAAACATTTTGCCAAGCGCATTAGTATTAAGCGCAATAAAAGCAACCACAATTGTAATGCCATAATAAAACAAACAAATTTTGCTAGATGACCAACCAAGCTCCATCAATCTATAATGCAGATGCTTTTTGTCTGGCGAGAAAATTGAATCACCTGCTCTCCAACGCTCAAAAATAACCCATAGCGCATCAATAACAGGCACGGCAAGCACAAGCAAGGTTGTTGCAATTTTAGCTCCCGCAAAAATAGCCATGATTGCCAGGATATATCCCATAAATATTGAACCACTACTGCCTGCCAAAATTTTTGCAGGATAAAAATTCATAAAAATAAAAGCCAGAAGTGAGCCAGCAAGCACGGCTGCCACAATTCCAACCGGAGGCTGATTAACTTCTGGCCTAATGCTCAAAATAAAAATTGAAATCACACCCACAAGCGTGACACCACCAACAACACCATCAACACCATCAATCCAATTCATAGCATTCATCAAGAAAATAACCCAACAAATAGAGATGGAAAGTCCCACAGTGTACCAAATTCCGCCAGAAAACAAAAACACACCACCAAATGGATTCGTAATGTATTCCAATCTCACACCCATGATATATACAAACATCACAATCATCACCTGAAAAAAAAGTTGACTTTTCCAGGACATTTGCATGCAATCATCAACCACACCTAAAATCAAAATCATGCCACAACCAAAAAGCACACCAAGTAGTGGTGCACTAATGACTAAATTTGAATCAAACAAAATTCCAACAACAAAAGATGTGATCAGTGCCACTCCCCCAAAACGAGAAATACCTTTTTTGTGAATATGCCTTTTTGACTTCCTTGTATCCTTTCTTTTTATTTTAGCATCAAAAATAATCAAGCCAGCCAAGACAATAGCCGCAACAGAAAATGAAATCATCATTGGAATCAGGAAAATAACGTAATTCATCCAGTGGCAGAAATATAAAATGAGCAGCGCTCAAATAATTTCTTATTTACTTTTTGCGAATTTTATCAGTAACCCAGAATTCTCCAAAATATTGCTTGAACAAAATACGTGTCTGTGAATCAATCGCTGGAATTGCTCCGAGTGTTGGCGCGATAATAGGAGCCAAAAACCATTGCAAGAACATATAAATATAACGCTTTTTGCCATATTTTGCAGGACGTGGTGGCAATAAAACAAAACTCAAAAACATTGAGATGACCAATCCACCCATGGCCAAGGTCATCAAATATCTCGTTACAAAAGGAAGATTGTGAGCCAAAACACTTTGGTTGAACTGTGGACCACCAAAAATGAGCGGCAACCATCCAAGCAAAGCCAAAATAAAAGCTGAAGTTGCCCAAGAATGATGACCCTCAATCATTTCAAAACCAATACCCAATTTCTTTGACAATTTTATTGCCTTATCTGGCCAAAGTGCCCGCATAATAACAGGGAAATTTTCAATGCCATAGGCCCAACGTCTTTTTTGCTTGTATTGATTTTTGATGGTTTTCCAATATGTTTCAGCTAGCACTGCATCCAATGAAATAGGCAAATAAATTGGGCGAACCATATAATCACCATGATAATAAGCAAAGCATTTCCAATAGATAATCGAATCCTCACTGATCATATCTAATGGCCAAAAATTCACCTTAACAAGTGTGTCAAACGGTTCACTATGTGAAGAAAAGGTCACCATTTGAACTCTGGTGCTTTGAAACATGTGCCAAAATGATGAGCCAGTCACAATAACTCGCACGAAAGCATTTGTGTCCCAAATGTTGTTGTGATACATCGGCAGAGGTTGATATGAGCGCTGCAAACGTTTTGGATCAGTGATATAGGCATGTGTTAGCGCTGCAAAATATTGAGCATGACAAACACTGTCACAATCAAAATTTGAAAAAATAACTCTCTTATAATCAATATTGCGTTCATCCAGATATACCATCAATTTTTTGGCAGCATAAGTTGCATTTGATGCTTTGCATTTCATCTCATTGTCCTGCACTTCATGTGTTGTCACCAAAAAATCCTTGAAAACTCCTTTGAATTTCTCTTGCAAATAATTCACTTTTTCCAATCTGTTCTGCTCATTTTCACGCTCCTCTGTTGCCAAAAGAATCACAATTTGTTGATTTGGAAAATTACTATCAGCCACAGCAGCAATTGCCGGCTCAATAACATCAGCTGGCTCATTGGCGGTTGGCAAAAGCACCACATGCACAATTTTTCGCCAATCCATGACTTCATGCCCAGCTTTTGCAATATTTTCAACTTCTTTTTGATATTCCGATAACCTAAAAATTTCACCCTTTATTTTTTTTCGCTCACTGCTGATTGTAACCTCCTTCAAACTCTCTTTGAATATTGCAATTTTTTCAGTAATAGCCAAAGCATATTCATTTGGATGCACAATATTTTGACAACGCTCCCACCAGTCAATCTTTTTTCCATTTTGCAATTTATTATATGCAACAATAGAATAATAGGTAATAAAAATTGTTCGATATATCCAGTAAATATCAAACATAATAATGAAAACTGCAATCCAAATTGGCAACAAGAATGATGCCACCACCATACCAATCAAAGTCAGCCAGGTCAAAATACCAGGAATCATCTCTAAAGTGCGCTGCACTTTTCGATCATTTGGGTCAGTTGTCTTTGGACTTGGAAAATAAAACATACATTTAATAGCTAAAGACTAATAATTTATCATTAGCAAGCTTGCTACTGCAATTGAGATACTAACTTGCACAATAAGACTGCCAAGAATCAACAAATGAGCCACAATACGCTCTTTTTGTTGATAAAAAAGGTACCCCAACACCGCATTAGCACCAAGAATAGCAAGACCTATTATAGGCAAAAAATAGATTTGCCACCATGGTCCAATCACATCCACTCCGAAATATACATTATAATGCAATATTATAGGAAAATCAACAGGTCTAATGAAATATGCAATCACCCCCCAATTGGCAATATTAACCAACAATGCACCAATAATCGCCCATTGGGTGATGCTGCTATGAAAAAATTCCTGCGAAAAAAAATATAGCAACTTTGATTGCAATTTATTTAAAAAAAATAATTGGTTTTTGTTATTTGTTTTTGGCATATTTTGAAAACTAAGCAAGTTCGTGTGGTTTTTCAAGAGTTAAAGGTTCAATACTTTTTTCACCTTCAGTAATTTTGGCAACATCTTTATCAATTTTGCCAAGCTCTTTATATGCAGTGTTGAAATGATTAACAGTTGTTCCCAAGCTTCCACCTATTTTTTTCATATATTCTTCATAGGCAATAATATGCTTGCCAAGCTTTTCCACGTTGACGCGAATTTCCTTGGCATTCTCTTCGATTTGAAAAGCACGAAGACCCTGCAAAACAGTTTGCAAATATGCCAAAAAGTTTGTTGGCGAAACAATGATGACATGCTTTTGATTGAAAGCATATTCAATCAAATCAGCAGAATTCACCTGAGAAGACCTCATCAACAAATCATAATAAATTGTCTCGCTAGGAATAAACATGAAAGCAAACTCCATAGTTCCCTCCTCAGGACGAATATATTTTGAAGTCTCATCAATTCTATTTTTCAAATCCTGCTTGAAAAGTTTTTCAAATTTTTCTTTCTCAGCTTGACTGTCGGCATTGATTATTTTTTCATAATTTTCAAGAGAAAACTTTGAATCAACAGGCACAATGCTTTTTCCAACAAAAACAACAGCATCAACAATATCACCATTGTTAAACTTATATTGCATCTTGTAGTTGTCTGGTGGCAAAACGTTCTTAAGTGTTGTTTCCAAGAAATATTCACCCAAAATTCCACGCTGTTTGGTGTTTTTCAAAATGTCTTGCAAGCTTTGGAGTTGCGCCGAAAAATTCACCACTTGTTTGTTTGTTTCTTCAAGTCTGGTGACACTGGCCACCATGTCAGCAATTTGCTTTGCTGATTGACCACTCATCCCCTGCACTGCTTGCATGGTGCTGTTGATTTGTTGTTGAGAGGCATGATGAGTTTGCGAAAGCTTGGCATCAATCTCTTTTCGCAATTCTCTGCTCTCCTCCATGATATGCTGAAGAGAAACCTGCACAGAAACCATCTTTTCATTTTGATCCCGGTTGTCTGGTCCAGCCAAGATTTTATTCTTCAAATCAAAAACAAGCCACAAAATAGCAGCCAAAAACAAAATAAGAACGATAGCCATCAATGCTGATACCATATTTTTATATTTAAAACCACTGAAGATTTTTTTCAGAAGTTGTACTTTTATATTTCAAAATTTATTTAATATTTTTTTCTACCAAGAATAAATCTTTTGAATCCTGGAATCTTGTCTATCAATTCCAGGTGTGTTCCCTCCACAAAGTCCAAAAGGAAACGATCAAGCATATCTAAACGATATTTGAATTCTTCACTGTTCATGAGCACAAAACTAACTTCTTTTCCAATTTCAGCTTCGAGATTGTCCATGACATTCTTGAGCTTGCTCCTGCTAACATTATTCACCACCAAAACCATATCAACCTTGCTTTTTGGATAATTCAGAAAAATACCACTAATGAGCGCCAATTTGACATCTCCAATATTCTTGAGTTTTGCCAAAGATTTTGATTCAGGTGAGGCTGTTGACCTTGCAAACAAACTTTTTAATTCTGAATAAAATGGAAATTCTTGATCGAGAGAATAATACTTTGCACCTTTTTTTGTTTTTTCAATCAAAAACTTTATTTTTTTCAAATCATTAATTTCTTTCCGAACTGATGGAAGTGCCAACATGTTCTTTTTGGCAATGTCTGGTGTGCTATATTCCTTTTCGTGATTTAGTAAAAAAAATCTCAAAATCCTCGTTTTAGCCTTAGAACCAAACAGTGCTTCAAGTGTTTCCGACATACGTTTAACAGTGATTAATGAAAATTAAGTTTATTGAAAATATTTATATCATTCACAAAAGCAATAATACTGCCATTATACAACCTTTAAAATTAAAAGTAAACAACAAATTTGCGATTTCAAACTTCCAATTGCGCTAGAAGCAAAATTACTATATTATATAGAAAGATATTAAAGAGTTTTTTTGCCAAAAAAGTGGCACTATCAAAAAACTCATGCCTCAAAAAAACACCAATAAAACTAAAGATGTGATAAAGGAACTGGAAAAAACAATTTCCCCAATTTTGGTTGTAAATAATTCAACGCTAAAACCCTACCTAGAATTATTTGAATATGAGCCAGAAAACATTTACCAGCAACCGCTAGGCTGCCTTGTTGGTTTTTTTGAGATAAAAGAATTTTCACAGGAATCAGCCTATGTGGTGAATTTTTTGACTTCTGTATTAAAAAAAGAATATTATATCAACCCCAAAAGACCAGTCACTGAAAGTCTTGATAGCGCGCTGCACAAAGTTAACATGGCACTTTCTGAACTTGCAAAACATGGAAACATCGAATGGCTAGGGAAAATAAACGCCGCCATCTGTGTCTTGGAAAAAAACAATACTCATTTTAGCGTCTCTGGTGATGCTAAAATATTTTTGTATCGCAAGCAAAACCTCTCTGAAATAAGTGAGGATTTGGCATCCGATTCTCTTGATCCACACCCACTCAAAACCTTTGTCAATGTTTCCAGTGGTCGACTTGAAAAAGATGATCGCATTTTGATAACCTCAGCCGATATTTTTCACATCCTGAGCGCAGTTGAAATCAAGAAAAATTTGCAACGCTTTGAGGGCGACAAATTTGTGCAATTCCTCAAAACTGCTCTTTCCAACCAACTAGAAATGATTGCTTCTATTGTTGTTCAAATGAGTGACCAGCCCGCTATTGAAGAAACAAAGAAAGTTGCAATGCAAAAACCATTGCAAACAGTCAATGCCTTCAGTCAGCAAGCATTTGAAACTGCAGCAAAAACAGATGCCACAATTTTGGAGCAAGAAGCTGAGATGGCCGCAGAAATTCAAGCAGATCCAGAATACACCGATCAAAAAACTGGCCACATCTATGTGCAAGGTGAAACAAATGAAAATAATGAATCTTCAAATTCACAAATGAATCTATATTGGGATATTGTTAAAGAAAAAATATCCCAAGGTTCTTATGTAACCAAAAATGAAATCAGAAGAAGAGTCTCTTTATACAAAAATCAATTAGCCAAAAAGAAAGAATTGCGCAGAATTGAAAAAGAAAAACAAGAACAGTTGGCAGCAGAAGAAAAAATCAGACTTGAAAAACAACGGGCCTTGGAAGAAATAGAACGAGAAGAAATGCTTGCAAAGCAAAAAGAAGAAACCAGAATTCGCGAGCAACAAGAATTCGAACAAGAACAAATTCGCTTGAAACAAGAACAAATCGTAGCAGCACAACTGAAGAGAAAAGAAGCGATTGTAGCCAAAAGGCAGGCCATGAAATTGCCAATCAAAAATGAAACGGTGATTGCAGTGCCAAATGATCCACAATCAAGCTTTTTGGAAAAACTACGCCAAGCCAGACTTGAACAGCAAAGAAGCGCAGTGATCGATCTTAGTGTTAAAAAAAAAGAATCAGAATTTGAAGAAGTTTTGAATGATGAGGATCCATCTGAAAACTTTGTTTCTATTCACCATTCAACTGCAAAGAGCAATGAAAACAAAATAGAAAAAGCAAAGGAAATTTCCTTGAATTTTTTTGAACTTGCAAAAACAAACACGCTCAACCTAATCAAAAAAACAAGAAGCACTAACTTTGCAAAAACACACGATTTCAGTGCTATTACTCCACACTTTTCAAAAATAAAAAAATTATTCTCAAGATTCTCGACCAAACAAAAAACATATACGATTGGCGCACTTTTTCTTGTTTTTGTTGTCCCACTCTTTATTGTGCATTTTTTGAACAAACCAAAACCACAAGTTGCACCTGAAATAAAAGTCATTCCAAAAACTCAAGCCGAGCTTTTATCAGGCGAAAAAAACATCAACACCAATGCAAAAATTCAAACAATCTTGCCAAACCAAAAGATCATAACAACCCTGATGGCAATTGGCAATCCAACCATAATCACCAAAAATAGTGTCATCGTGCTAAGCAATAATCAACTGAAAGAATTTGCACTTCCAATAAATTCAGGCAGTCCAATTAGCGCAACATACATGAATGACTTGTCATTGGTCATCATAATCACCGATGAAGGGAAAGTACTTTCTTTTAGTCCTATTTCGACAAAATTTAGTGAAAATAAGATTGAATTAAGCAACATCTCCTCATCAACCTTCATTGGAACATATCTAACATATCTATACATTCTTGATCAAAAAAACAATCAAATTTATCGCTTCCCTCGAGCTGATGGTGGATTTGGCGATTCAACAAAATGGCTGAAAGATGGAACATCATTGGAAGGTGTTTCTGGAATAACTATTGATGACAACATTTATGCGATTTCCAAAAATCAAGTTTTGAAATTTTTCAAAGGACAAAAACAAGCTTTTTCTCTTGAAAATTCAACCACCCCAATTCATTTTGATAAGATTTATACCACCCCGGAACTTTCAGCAATATATGCCCTGGACACTCAAAACTCACGTTTGATCACCTTTAGCAAGGAAGGCAGCATTCTTGGGCAATACTACAATGAATCACTCAAAAATGGCACGTCCATTTCAATTGACGAACAAAACAAAACTGCTTATATCTCAACAGCAGAAGGATTACTTTCAATGTCACTATAGGAAGCAAAAAACCTTACAATACTAAATCAACTTAATTGCTTTATGTCTTGTCATTCCCGCGAAGGCGGGAATCCATGTTTTGATGCGGACCTGGATTCCCTTTTTCAAGGGAATGACATATACCGCGAATTCAGTTAATTCAATATAAGTTTCTTTTTACACCATAAAGATATAATAAAAAAACGACT
Organism: bacterium; assembly: GCA_037140955.1. GTDB lineage: Bacteria > Patescibacteriota > Minisyncoccia > Moranbacterales > GWC2-37-73 > UBA12068. Next base: position 17,151 of record JBAXDL010000003.1, read on the forward strand.
CATCCAGTGAGTCGTTTTTTAAATTCATTATTTGCAACTATTCCTTCATTGCCTGACGTGCAAATTGAGCACGTTGCATGATTTCACGATTCACAATTGCAGCATCGCGACCATATTTCAAGCGCGAAAGCTCTTTGAGATAATTTGCAGCCTCTTGATTGCCCTTGGTTGGGGCATTGGTTTCAATACTAAAAGGTTTTGAGAGTTCACCGTTAATCAAAATACGAGCAAATCCCTTGTGATTATCAACGCTGACCAAATCATTGGCAGTGAAAACCGGCGCCAATTGTTTTTCCAAAAATTCAGCATCCTCAGGACCAACACGCAAAATCATCATTGATCCAACATTTCCAAACACGGCCTTGGAGATGTCTTCACTGAGCTGACCAATGAATTGATGAGCAATAGAAAGACACAAGTGATATTTTCTAGCTTCAGAAAGAATCTGAGAAATGGAATTGGTTGTCACATTTTGAAATTCATCCAAGTACAAATAAAAATCTCGACGCTGATCCTCAGGGATATCCCCTCTGCCAAGCGCGCTCATCAAAATTTTTCCCACAATCACCATTCCAAGCAAGTGAGCATTGATCTCTCCAATTTTACCCTTGGAAAGCTTCACCAGCAATATTTTCCCATCATCCATGATTTCTCGAAAATTAATCGTGCTCTTTTGTTGAGCAATAATCGGACGCATCATGTCATTAGAAATAAAGGTTGTCAATTTTGAAGTGATATATGGAACCATGTTAGCCAAAGCTGCTTCCCCACCAGCTTTTTCAGCTTCCTTGGTCCAAAAGTCCATCACAACTGGATTGTTGCATCTTGAGAGTTTCATTTTTCGAAAATCTTCATCAGCCAAAACTTTGGAAATTTCCATCAGCGTGCTGCCAGATTCTGGATCTTCCATAATAAGCAACATAGCATTTCTCACATATTGTTCAAACATCGGACCACCTGTGGCTTTCAAATCATACAATTGATCAAAAATTCCAATCATTTCATTGATCACAAAAGTTTTTTGTTGTGGTTGCGCCGGATCATATTCAAGCATATTAAGTCCAAATGGTCTTTCCATATCAGAAGGATCAAACACAATAACATCTTCTGCGCGCTCTTTCGGAATGGCGGTCAAAATATCTTCAATGGCGTCTCCATGTGGATCAATAAAGCAAAAACCTTTTCCATTTCGCGCATCCTGCTTGGCCAATTCTTGCAAAACCACAGTCTTTCCTGTTCCTGTTTGACCAATAGCATACAAGTGCCTGCGTCTGTCAGAATCAGTCATTCGAATTTCAGTCTTTGCTCCACGATAATTGTTATATCCAATAATCAAACCTTCCTTAGGAATATTGAGTGGTGGCGGAGCAGCACCAGATTTTTGCCATTTAATTTTCGGAGTTTCAGTGGTTGAAATTGGAAAATGGAAAATACTAGAAATTTCCTCGGTAGACAAGACAACACTATTGTCTTCGTCAAAATTTCTAAAGATATAGTCGAAAGCTGTTTTTTTTGATTTAACTCTTTTTTGAACCACAAAATGATTAACTTCATGATTTTCAAATTGCGCAAAAGCATTTTCCATGTGAGCCAAAATGTCATCAGCTCTTTGTTGACTCATGGCTGAAGAAATCAAGCGAATGTTTGTCTTGAAGCCTGCTTTGCTGGATTTTGCCTCTATTTTTTTGACCAATTCTTGTTCCTCTGGGGTCAATTGCACTGTTTCTTTGTGCAAAATTTGCTCTTTCGGCTTGTTTTGAAGTGCTTGCACAACACCTTTGCCAAGATCCAAGGCAAAAGAATTGCTTTGAACATCTTTGAGTCTTTTTCCTTGTTGCATTTTGTGTGCAATGTCACGTCCCATCTTTCTCCAATTTTTTCCAGCCGGACGAAGAATAATCTGAATAGCCGCGCCTTCACCTTCAGTTTGCAACTTACTAAGCGCATTAGAAATTTCATTCAGTGGGTCCACATCAACATTTTCATAGGTCAGCACCGGCAAAGCATGTGAAGCTTTCAATCCCAAAGTTGTAGCAGCAGTGAAACTTCCAGGTGCAAAAATTGTATAGTCCTGAATTTTTTCAATAGAAGCATTTGGAAAATATGAATGAACCTGCTTTTCAATGCTCTCGCGAAACTTTTTTGGAATTGCTAAAAAGAAAGAGATTTCCTCATTCCCGCAAGGATTTGCAATTTCAAGTGCAATGTATGGCTCACCATACAAAAAATGCCCCAAAAATGATTTTGATTCTTTGATGGTGGCAAGGGTGGTCAAAAGTTGTTCCATTGCACCAATTTCTGATTTCCAAACTTGACCATCAGCATCTGTTTGACTTTTTTCTTTGAAAATTTTTGTCACTCGCACAACCTCCAAATCCATATTCATGGAACGATTGATCTGTGCGCGATATCCAAAAAAACTTCTTAGCACCAAAAAAACACCACTAACAAAAGTAATGAATGAAAAAATCCAAATCAAAGGAAAGAGAAATACATTCAAATCAAGTGTGTCCATTTTGTATTTATTTTAATTTTATATTTAAAGCTCCTTTATCATTCCCTTTGCAAGCAAGGCATCATGCAAATCAGTTGCCAACATTCGATCATGCAAAGAATCCAAGACATAGTTGTTTTCCATATGTTTGGCAACATTCACAGCATGCACAACACCTTTTTGCATTGCAAGGTCAACCAAATGTTGCACTTGCGACTCGGCATCAATTTTTTGTGATCCAAGTTGAGCATCAATTGCAACAGCAAATTGATCGACGGCAACATCATCAGACTGCACCTTTGACAATATTTTTCCATAGGAATCATCCTTTTCTGCCCCAGCAATCTCTTGCGGATTTTCAACTTCAATTTTATTTTCAACTTGAACGTCATTTTGCCCAAAAATCTCCACACTTTCTTTTTTCACCCCAACCAAATCACTTTCCTCAATCGGCTCTAGATTGCTCTTGATCATATCAATATATTTATTAATTATTTGTTGCCATCATTTCAGCTCGAAATTCCTCAATAATCTGCTGCACCATTTCGTCATAGTTACTAATCTTGTCTTTGAAAAAAGCTTCTATTTGTTCTGGCTCAATTTCACCTTCTGACATTTTTTCATATTCTTCGCGACCACTTTCGCCCAATTTTTCCATGGTCTCCAGGAAAATTCTCTTCAAAAGAACCTCTGTCATTTTAATGATGAGCTCATTTTGCTTGTCTTTTTCAAGCGTGTCAATTCCCAAATCCTTAATCAATTGTGCAAGTGCTTCTGATTGCACATTTGTCATTTCTTCTGTCATATTTTTTATTTTAAATTATTTGTTTATTTCTACAATTGTAGTTATTTTTTTGTTGCCAAAGAGATCACTCGAGCAAGCCACTGTTTTGTTGTTTCATTTTCAGCTAATTTTGGCAAAGCACTTCGACCGCTTTCCAAATCATCACCAAGAACTGGCGTGAAATATTCAAGCATTTTTCTAACATTATTCAATCTATTTGGATTACGCATAACTTCACTCACTGGCATGTCCTTGATTGTGTGCCATTCCGCTGACCGACTAACTGAACCTTCCGTAAATTTGTTCAGACATTCTTGAAGAATCTGCTTCTTTGATGCCCCTTGATCAATAAGATTTTTGAGAACTTCAGGATCAGCAACTTTAACATTTTCTGATGTCAACATTTCAATTGCTCTGGTTGCACTTTCAGCTGTTTTTGCAGTTTCGCCCATAACACTTTGCATCTCAGAAATGGTAGCATCGTCCGGTGATCCACCAAATCCACTAGCCACACTAGCAGCATATGCATTAGCTTCTTTTGACATCTTAAGCTTATCTTCAGCGCTCAAAAGATTTTCGGCATTTGGTAGTTCATTATCAAGATTAAATTTAACCGCATCAGCAATCTTAACACCTTCAACTGGAGGAGCTGGTGGAGTTTCTAATGGAGATGGTAACTCAGGCTTTGGCGCTGGAGGGAAATTATCATCAATGTGCAAAACTTGTCCATGCAGCATCTTAATTTCACCTTTAATGCCAGTCAAGATGGGCTTTCCATTATATTCAGTAATATTAAGTTCTGCACCAGGTTGAATATTAACCCTTCCTGTTGCCAACATTTTTTGATATTCAGCAATTTTGGCAGCCATTTTGACACCATCTGGTGATTTTTCAAAACCAGCTCCATGACCACTGAAATCTTTTTCCATTTTCGCAATTTCAGTTTTCATATAGTCCTTATACATCTCATGTGCAATGTTTCCATGATTTTTTATTTCAGGATGATTTGCTTCAAGATATTTGTTCAAACTTCCCTCGATACTGCTTCCTTTTTGAACAGTCAAAATTCCCTCGATCTTTTCTATTACTGGGGCATGTGCATCAACTGGAAGTTCAGTTGCGCCAGTTTGAGGTGGATTTTTTCCATCTTCAATAAAATTAACAGGTTTAACACCAGCTGGATGCTCAAATTGATCAGTAACGGGAGTGTTGAGTTTGATGTCATCATAGTTATTTCCTGGCAAAGGAGTTGGGGCAGAGTGAGAACTCATGAGTTTTGCATTTTGCAAATCTTCAGCATTGCCACCACCAAATCCAAAGAATTTAGCAGCTTCACCAAATCCAGATTTAACAAGTGTGCCAGCCAAACCTGAAGCCAAAAATGTTCCCACTGCAACACCAGCAGCTTGTTGCTTTAAGTCCTGGTTCCTAACTATATCTATAGTGTTTTCAGAATCTTTAATTGCAACATCCCTTATTTGTTCTGACAAAAATTTATATTTCTCATCTTCACTCATATTTTTCAACTGCTCCAGGAATCTGACCTCATCAGCTTGAACATTTTTTCTGTCTTTTTGCTGACCACGAGCCTCAAGTGCCAGACGTGTACCAACGCCAGCCGTCATTCCACCAAGGAGTCTTCTCGTTGCAACAAGTGCACCCATTAAGCCAACAGTTGCACCACCCATTGTGCCAGCAGCAAGTCCACCTGCAAACATAACAGCACCAACTCCTAATTTAGTACTAAGAGGTAATTTCTGATACCATTTGGTTATATTTATAACTTTTTCACCAATAAGACCCTCAAAGCTTCCTTTTTGTTGTTCAACCTTAACTTCATCATGCGCTGCAGCCAAATCAATTTTTTGTTCAGTTCTAAAGGAAATAAACAGTTTTGCTAATTCCTCATCAGTTGCACCTTTTTCTCTTGCCTCTGCAATCTGAAGCTCCTGCAGATCAAAAAGCTTGTTATCATAAATAGCTCTTGCTTGTGCAATTTCAGCATCAGTTTCATATCCTCTTTCACTTTCCGGCCTGCTTTTATTGCCAAAATATTTTCTAAGTCTATCAAAAGCTTTATTTTTGTTGTAGTTAATTTCCAAGTATTCCTTGCGAACATCAGCCATCTCTTTTTTTATTTTTTCTATAGCCAAAACTCTTTCAGTATTAACTGGATTCTCAGCGCCAATAACAGCTGGCAAATTTTCCCTAACTTTTTCACCATCAAAGTCAGCATCAATCACATTTACGCCATTTTTAACATCCTCAATGTCTTTTTTATTTACTCCATTATGGCCTTTTTCAAAAACATCACTTTCAGTTATTTTAACATTTGAATCCTTTGGTATATATTCAGAATCAAGAATTTCTTCCTGCTTTTCAGTCCCAGCCTCAGTTAATCGACTAATTCCATCCAAATTTTCAGCTGTCTTTTTCGCCTCCACTTTTTCCGCCAAATCATCAGCAGTAATTGTGGCAAAATCTTCTCGCCCATAAGCCCATTTATCTTCATTTTCTTTCTTACCATCCTTATTGTCACCCCTGTCTCCGCCACCAAATCCCTCACTAGCACCATTATAAACAAACTCCTTTGCAGAATCATTACTTAATGCTTTTTCAACGCCTGGAGTCTTCACTGTCTTGGCCTCGACTTTTTTGTCATTTTTTAGTGCTGAAATTTCAGCTTCCAGTGCTCTTAGCTTCTTCTCTTGTGTTAAGATGTCAGTTTCAATTGGATCCACTGACTTATCAGCATCACGAAAACCAGCCTCGCCAGTGACTTGAGCCTTATGCTTAAGCTCTAGTTCCTTGATTTTTCCTCTTATATTGTCAATTTCTTTTCTTTTTGGAATAATCAAAATCTCCTTTTCGAGGGTTCTAATTTCATTTTCTTTTTCCAAAATTTCAGCTTCAATTTGACCACCTTTTCCATTTATTTTTGACCTATACCCTTCCTCCCCAGTTGAAATATTGCTATCTTTTGCCACCAAATCATCCACGTTTTTACGTAACACTTTAATTCTCTCTTGCAATGATGCAATTTCAATGTTTTTTGTTGTTTTTATTTCCGGAGATGAAAATCCTTGTTCAAAGCTCATATTTTTATTTGTTTAAAATAGTAAAAGCATATTTATATATATTTTCTCTAACTTTTTTTTCAACCTCCTTACCATTCTCATTCAAAACAGCTTCAACATAAAAAACAACACCTTTTTCTTTCAGTTTATCCTTTTCCTCATCACTCAACTGGGCCCATTTTGGATTTTCAATCAAAGATGCAAGATACTCATCGTAATCAGGCTTAATAACTGAAATAAAAGAGTTCATATATTTTTCACCAATTACTTTTTTTGTTGTTTTCTCCAATTCATCAAAAGAAATTTCTTGAGACTTTTTGATAAAATATGTTTTATCATTTTGCACCACACAAACTTTTCCCTTTTTCTGAAGCCCTGCAATTTTTTTGGCAGATTTGTTCAGTTCTTGAAGCTTGCTCCAATACTCCTCTTCATCATTTTCAGGTTTTCCATCACCAAGAAAACCTCGCTTGTTGAGCAAGTTTTCCATTTCATTTTTGATATTTTTTTCCAAAAATATTTCACCATCTGCAAGATTGACCTGCGATTTTTTGTCAGAAATTTCCTCAATCAAGTCAATGGCGGAAACCAAATTTTCTTCAAAGTGTTCGCTTTGAACTTTTGGCATTTCAAACTTTTCAATTGCGGCTGGAATTTCTTCATTTTTCGCTTCTCTATTTACGATATACGTCCTACCTTCAACCACAACCATCTTTTTAGAATAAGATTCATCATTAATCCTATCAACGGCGTTTTTGTAGTCTGAAAATCCATTCCAAAAATATTTATGCTCTTCCGGAGAAACTACATCTTCATGATAGTGCTCAATTATATCAGCACATTTGATCAATCTTTCAGCAAAATCACCACCCTCAACTTCAATCATGAGTTTTGTTTTGAATTTTTTCTCAAATTTTTCCTTTGAGAGCTTTGATTTTTCTATCTTCGAAGCAGCATCTCTGAAATTTTTGACAATCACCGAATCAATATTTTCATCATTTTCCAAGTTTAAAATTTCAGCAAACTCAACCGGTTTTTCAATTGGCAATTCCACAGTATCAGTCGCACTTTTTTCAACTTCCTTGCTTTTTGCAAGCTCAACCTGAGCCTTCTTTATTTCTGAATTTGCCCTATCAAGATGCGAGGTTAATTTTTCTTTTTCTTCCGCTGACAACTCCTCAAGCTTAACATCGCTAAGATGTACTTCTTTTATGAGTTCAATTCCTTTTTCGCCTCTTTGCACTCTAGCAATTCGATATGATTTTATCTTATCCACACGTTCAATAGACTTCTCAAACATTTGACTGTTTTCCTTTTTCTCAATCTCAAATGTTTCAACAGGCTCTTGGCTTGCAGGACTCTCATTTTCAACAATTTCAATTGAATCTTGAGCAACAGGAGCTTCCGCTTCAGTTACCACAAAAGAATCCTGAACAACTGGTGCTTCAATTTTTGTTGGCTCAGTCTCAACAATCTCTTCATCCAAATTTTTAATTTCAAGACTACGCATCATGTTGTTTGATGTGCTTGTAGTTCTTCCACTGTCAACAGGATATTTATTTTTATTTTCTATTCCAGGAAAAACTTTATTGAATGCATTAAAAAGATTCATATTTATTGGATTTTTTTATTTTTGAATAAGTAACAAAAACCAAATTAGTTACTACTAACTTATATACAAAAATTATATCATAAAAAACATTTTTTAGGTATAGCAGTTGTGAATAAAAAATATTAAATTTTTTAAAACGAAAAAACGCAGCAGACAAGATTGCCTACTGCGCTAAGTTTTTCATGCTATGGAAATTTTATTTTCCATATATCCTCCTCACTCTCATTTCCAATTCCTCATTAGAAGAACTGGAAGATGTGGAGTTTGATGCGATTCTTTTTTCAGGGGTTGATTTGGTGTCGCTGACTGCAACAACCCTGCCAATTTCCTCAACAGTTTGTTTGTAATATTGAGGAAGTTCTTGACAAGGATTATTGCGCTGCCAATCCCTTGCTCGCTTCAATTCTTCAATTTTCTTACTCTCTCTTTGACCTGCTCTTATAGATTCTGTTTCATTGGCTATTTTATAAGCCTCAATTGATGAAAAGTTTATCTTATTACCAATGAAGTGGTTAAACTGAAATGCAATTGGTGGGAAAAGTATCAAAATACCTCCAAAACAATATGCCAATACAGTCATTAAGGAAAGAAAACCGAACATCATCTTGAAAAATGTAGCAGCACTTATCGCAATAACGACAGATACCATACAAATTGCAATTGCCATCGCATTTCCACCAGCTGTGTAATTAATATACAGTGGCAACATTAAAAATAAAATTGATTGAGCCAGGAATATTCCCTTTATTGCAGACCAATACATATCACTAAATACATTCTCCAACAGTGTTGTTTCCTTCGTATCCTCCGTAGTTCCAACACCTGTCAGCGCAGAGGCAAATTCTAATCCCTCGCCTGCAACGTGTATATTAATAAGATGGTTAACTGAAAACAATAAAATGAAAGATGCAATCCATGGAATAAAAGTAAACAAAAAACTTGACTCCACTGTTGGCCTAAATACCAAAAGCAATCCAACCCCTAAGATTGTCCAAAAAATGACATAATAGAGATCGAGCTTAATGTTTCGAACTTCCGTCCTTGCTACACGAAAAAGATTACTAATAAAATTAATCATTTGAAAATTCCTCCTATATATGGGATTTTTTTCCACCAAAGACGTTTTTCATATGCAACCTCAGCATCATCTGCAAACTTTTGAATATTTACTCCAACCGTAGTTACAGCAGTATTGATATTGCCTTTTTTTGAGATACAAAAATTAATGAACTTTTCCACATTAGAGTGTCCATCCTGCATCAATCCAGCAGCAACAATCCTAGTATGTACCTGATTAAAATCTGCACATGTTTTTCCTAGATCCTCCAAAATAGTAACTCCGGGACGCTTAGTTCCAGCAATAGCAGGTTTTGCCGGAACTTCCGGCACAGCTGGCGTAGCTGGTACTGCTGGCACAGCTGGCGTAGTTGACGTAGCAGGAATGGCTGGCTTGGCTGGTATTGCAGGCTTGGCTGGTATTGCAGGAGTAGCAGGTGTCCCAACAACAGTAGGATGACTATCTCTAATTGTCACAATCATGCGAAAATTTCTCGCATATGTTGTGCCCATCATTTTATCATCCCTTTGTGCTATTTTCATAGCGTCAGCAATCATCATTTTCTTGGCGTCATCCATCGTGGCTTCAGCCAGATCAAGTGCAAAGTAATGCTCATCAAGAAATTTCTTATCTCCAATGAGACGCTCCTTTATCTCTTTTTTTTCATCATCACCTATTTTATATCTACCAATAATATCCTTAACCCATTTCCATGCCTCAATCAGAGCAACATCACCTAATGCCTCACCCACAACTTTACCAAATCCCATGATAAACCTCCCCTTTATTGTTTTCCTTCTAAATTGTCAAATAACTTCCCAAAAGGCTTTTATTGGCCTTATCACAGGACCATCCTGTAACAATCTATATTAGCATAAAATAGCGCAAATGTCAAGCTCGCTCAAAGCCACAAATGGTGGTATAATTTAAAAATAATTCTACAAAAAAACAAACATGCAAAACAAAAAAATTATCTGGGGGCTCTTGTTGGCAATTCTTATTGCCGCCTTTGCCTTGCGAGTCACTAACATCAAAAACATTCCTGCTGGCATATATCCCGACGAAGCGCAAAATGGAGTTGATGCGCAGCAGGCTAATGCCACCGGACAATACAAATTGTTCTATGAATCCAACAACGGACGCGAAGGTTTGTTCATCAATTTGCAAGCACTTTCAATCAAAACTTTTGGACCAACTGAGTTTGCTCTCAAACTTTGGTCAATCATCTTTGGCACACTCACGGTTCTTGGAGTCTTTCTTTTGGCCAATGAACTTTTTGCAAACCAGTTGGCCGGACTTGTTGGAGCATATTTGATTGCTTTTTCCTATTGGGCGATTAATTTTTCGCGCATTGGCTTTCGCGCCATCATGGTTCCCTGCATTTTAACCTTTGCTTTCTATTTTCTCTTAAAAGGCCTTCGCACAAAAAAATTGCATGATTTCATTATTGCCGGTGCGATCTATGGATTGGGAGTTCACACCTACATCGCCTTTCGAGTTTCTCCTCTTGTGCTGGTGGCACTTTTTGTTTCATTGCTAATCACACGCAAAAACTTTATTCGAGAATATTGGAAACATGTGCTTGTTTTTACTTTTGCCATGTTTGTGGCAGCCTTTCCAATGTTGGCCGATTTTTTCATATACAACCCGCAGCACTATGCCTCTCGCACCAGTGAAATTTCTGTTTTAAACCCAGCTTCCAATCAAGGACACCTCGTGCTGACAGTTGCCAAAACATTCGCACTCAGCATTCAAAAATATTTCATCATGGGCGATCTCAACATGCGCCACAACTACAGACCATATGCCCTGCTAAATCCAATCGTGAGCGTTGCGTTTTTGCTTGGTCTAATCTATATCATCAACAAATTCTCTCATCTTCTTTGGCTGCGATTCAAAAAACAAGAGCGCAATGAAAAACTCGATATCTATGTACTGCTCTTGGCTTGGTTTTTTGCACTCCTTATTCCTGAATTTTTGGCCAATGAAGGAAACCCTCACGCTTTGCGTTCCATTGGAACCTTGCCAGCAGTGATCATCATCTCAGTCATTCCTTTTCTTTGGGTTTTCAAAAAATATTCACAATTTGGACATGCCTACAAAACTTTCACCATCTGCATGCTAACATTTGCTTTTGTTTTTATTGGACTATCCGACCCAATCAAATATTTTGTCTTTTTTGCTAATAGCCCGAAGCAGCATGAGGTTTTTGATGCCAACCTGCGAAGTGTTTCAGATTTCATCAGAACGCTGCCAGCAGCAGAAAAAAAATACATAGTGACCGGTTCAATGGAAAGACTCACTATCAAATATCTAAACCCAACACTGCCAAACACCTTCTACTATTACCCTGGCGAGGCTTCAAACATTCAAGCCGCACCAAATGAAAAGATTCAGATAATCTTCACTGCTTGGGATTGGGACACGATGAACTCTTTGAAAGACAGAATTCCAAATCTGAAAGTAGAGGAGCACAACAATAAATTTGGCGATATTTTTATAATACTAAGCAATTAAACAAAAATAAATATGGAAAAGTTTCTCAAGAAAAAATACAAAATAATTGTCACCGTCATCATGACAATCTTTTTTGTGGTCTCACTTTTAAACGCAAAAAATGACAGTGCAACTTTTGATGAAATTGCTCACATTCCTGCTGGATATAGTTATGTTCAAATGCAGGACATGCGCCTAAATCCAGAACACCCACCCTTACTGAAAGATTTGATTGGAATTCCTTTGGCTTTTTTGAATCTCAAATTTGACACCACTGCCACATTTTGGACAGGCGAAGGCTTTGCTCGAATTTGGGATGATGGCCAATGGGCTGCCGGCAAGCATCTTTTGTATGAAGCAGGAAACAATCCTGATCAGATTATTTTTTGGGCGCGCGTTCCAATTATCATTCTTTCTGTTGTTCTTGGTTTGTTTTTGTTCATGTGGGGCAAGCAAATTGCTGGAACATTGGGTGGATTGTTTGTGTTGGTTTTGTACGCTTTTGATCCAAACATTCTTGGACACAATCACTATGTCACCACCGACATCGGCATCGCAACATTTTTGACTTTCATGTTTTACTATTTCATCAGATTCATCAAAAATCCAACTTGGAAAAATGTTGTCGTTGGAGGAATATTTTTGGGACTTGTTGGTCTGGTGAAATTCTCATCGCTCATGGCTTTCCCTATTCTTGGACTTGTTCTTATTGTCTATCCTCTTGTCAAAAAAATCTCACACGACGACAAAGAGATCAAGGAAAAATTCTTGCGCACAAAATTGTTCTTTTCATATCTCGGAAAAGGAATTGTGGCTTTTGCAATTTCCATGGTTGTGATTTGGATTTTGTATTTTGTTAACACCTACAACATGCCGAGAGAAATAATTGCCAGACAAATAAACTTCTCCTTTCCGCTTGATGATCCTAATCCTCTCAGCATGATCACCAACAAGTCCCTCGCTGTAATAAACTCAACAACCCTCACAAAACCACTTGCTGAATATTTCCTTGGTGTCACCATGGTTTTCAAGCGCGTGGCCGGTGGAAATGGCGCATACTTTTTGGAAAATGTTTCCAGCAAGGCTTCCAAGATTTATTTCCCACTAGTTTTCACTATCAAAGAAACAATGCCATTTTTGACGCTTATTGTTTTCTCCTTGACCTATACACTCATTCAAATTTTTTCAACATTCAAAAGATCGTTGCGAGAAAAAACTGTTGGAAAAAATTTCAAGCGCTTTCTGCAAACAGGCGTCACGGAATATGCACTCTTTAGTTTTATTGTGCTGTATGGATATTTGAGCATCACAGGAAACCTCAACATCGGCTTGCGCCATCTTTTTCCAATCATGCCACTTGCCTATTTGCTGGTTACCAAAAAAGTTTTCGATTTCATGCAAGGCAAACACCTTGCCACCAAGCATCAGTTGCAAATCATCATTTCCATCTTAATAATCTGGATCATGCTTATTCCGGTGTTTAGTTATCCTGGCTATGTTTCATATTTCAACGAAACAGTGGGTGGCAGCAAAAATGGATACAAATATGTCACAGATTCAAATGTTGATTGGGGTCAGGATCTTATTCGTCTGAAAAAATTCCTAAATGAAAATCCTCAAATAGAAAAGATCAATGTTGATTATTTCGGAGGTGGAAATCCTGCTTATTATCTTGGTGACAAATATGCTTCACTTTGGGATTCAAAACGCCCAATTGAAAAAGGATGGTACGCCATCTCAGTCAATTCATTGCAAGTTAGCATCTATGACAAGGTAAACAAAACAGCTGACACCAATTATGCCTGGACAAAAGCCTACACGCCAGCCACGATGATTGGCAATTCCATTATGATCTACTATGTCCCAGAAACGATAAAATAAACAATATTGTGCAAAATAAAAACGCTCCAAGAAATTGTGAGCGTTTTTATTTTTCTTTATTGTTACTTTTTCTTTTCAACTTTCTTTGCTTCAACATTAACTGCTTGATCCACAGACACTGTTTGTTCAGCGTTTTTTAGTTTATAGAAAACTTTGTTTTCATTGCGCAGGTCAAAATATGCCACATTATTTTTTTTGTCACCAGTAATTTCTTTTTTAAAAATAGTTTCTAAGGTTTTCATTGCTCCCTCGAGAGAGTATTGTGTTGAGAAATAGAACTCAGTTCCCTGACTTGTTTTGACATTAATCTCCTGAGCCATTCGAGATGGTGTGAAATATTGATCAATAATTTCAAAGCCAATTTTTGCAAGCTGATCCTTTATTCCCAGCATGTACTGTTCATAGGAAAAATCAACAATATCGCTTCCAATTTCAACCTCTTTTCCGCTTTTATCAACAATTTGCAAAAGATTGTTCTGAATCAACTCCTGTGATGAAAAATCAGCCTCGCTATATGCAATACCGTTCTCGTCCAACATGAAACATTTTTCATTGCTACACCAAACAAGCAGCGCATTTCTTTCTTCAATATTTATGTCAACAGAATCTGGAAATCTCTTTGAAACTTTTATTGTTTTTATTTTTTTAAAATTTTGACTCAAAATCTTCTCAACCTTCCCTTGAGAAATAAACAAAAAATTATTTCTAGGAATTATTCCCAAATATTTTCCATCCAATGAAACACCAACAACAGCTTGCAATTGAGCATTGTCCAATTCTTTTGCTCCAGCAACAACAATATTTGAAATCTTCAGATATGGAGAAAAAAACACAATATATATAGTAACCGCAATAAAGGATATTAACAGTAGATAGAAAATAACCTTAGAAAAAATTACTTGTTTGACATTATTGCTTTCGCAATGATCACCTGTGCAATTTTTGATATATTTTTTGCTCATTTTTTTGTTTTATATTTTTCTTTTATATGTCCATGAACAATGTTTCCAAAACAAGCCGCCCATTAGCATTGCTTCTCTTGAGAATTGTCATGCTCTTTTGAATTTTAGAGATGCTGTCATATGATTTTTTAGCATCTTGACCATTGGCAACAATCATGGATTTCCTGATTTCCCAAAGCCAAATATTCAATTTTTCTATTGTTCTGAGTGTGTCCTTTGAGAGTTGTTCTGCGAGCTTGAACTTTTCATTCAACGTTCCTTTTTTCATTTTTTCAAATTCCATGAGCGCATCAATTCTGAAGTTTTTTTCTTCCACATTGGCATTCAAAAATTTTGCCAAGCCTGGTCTGCCAATTGAAAGCTCAATGCAATCATTTTGAAATGAAAAATCTTCACCAAAGCCTTTTTGCATGTCGCGATCTTCAACCAAACCAAAATTAAGAATCTGCAAGCGTGAGATTATTGTTGGCAAGATCCTGTCTATCTCATGGGTAACCAAGATTATTATTGTTGTTGGGTTTGGCTCTTCCAGGATTTTCAAAAGTCCATTTTGCGCAGAAACATTCATTTTGTGAGCGCTATCAACAATCAAAATCTTGTATTTTCCATGATATGGAAACAAGCTTAGGCTGTTTTTGGCATCTCTGATTGCCTCAATAGAAATGTCACGCTGTTTTGTGATGCCATTTTTTTCTACCATTTCAGGTTCCACCACAAGCAAGTCCAGCAACGCTTCTTTGTTGTACTCATCCATTGTCAGTGACAATTCATCCCCAGAAATGGCAGCCAAGGCAAACATTTTTGCCAGTGTGAATTTGCCAACATTTTGCGGACCAGAAAAAAGATAAGCATGACCAAGACTGCTCTTTTTTAGTGAGTTTCTAAGTATTGAGGCAACCTTTGTGTTTCCAATAAAGTCCATATGAATTTAAATTTCTAATTCTGAATTTTTAATTTTGAATAAAATCTTAATGGCACAATGTTTCAAAATTTAAAACATTGAAAATTCATTCAAAATTCAAAATTGGAAATTAAAAATTAATAGCCCTACTTTTCCAATAATGCTTTTTCAATAAACTGACCAAATTCCCTTTGAAATCTTTCTCTTGAAAATTCTTCTCCTCTTTTTCTTATCACATCTTTATCATAATTCCCCTCATTATTCAAAAATCTTCTCACGCCATCAGCCAAAACTTCGGGAGTTTGGGCATCAAAAAATTCCCCCGTAACACCCTCTTGCACGGTTTCCAGTGCGCCACCCTTGCGAAATGCAATCACAGGAACACCACACAGCATTGATTCTATTGGAGTTATTCCAAAATCATCCTCTGCTGCGAAAATAAAAGCCTTGGCTCCTTTGAAATATTGTTGAGTGACCTTGTCCGACTTCCATCCCAGAATCTTAATGTTGTCCTTGGCAATTTTTCTGAGGTGTTTTTCTTGTTTACCTGTTCCAATCACAACCAAGGGCAATCCCAATTTATTGAAAGACTCCACCACCAAATCAACTTTTTTGTAAGGAGAAAGACGTGAGACAACCAGGAAATAGTCTTTGTCTGTCAATTCTTGGCTTTTGGTTTCTAAATCCACTTCTTGCCTCAGGCTAACTGGTGGATATATTACCGAAGAATCACGCCTATAATATTTTGAAATTCTTTTTTGCGTATACGATGAATTTGCAATCAAGTGTTCCGGCCTTTGCGCTGCAAGATTGTCCCAGAGGCGCAAATAGTTGAAAAAGAAGCGCAAGAAAAAATTAGCTTTTGTTTTTCTATCTTCCTTCAAATATCTCTCATTATAATCCCAAACCCAACGCATTGGCGAATGCAAATATGCCACATTCACCGTGTCCAATTTTGTCACAATCCCCTTGCTCCAAGCGCCAGAAGATGAAATGACCAAGTCAAATTCACGCAAATCAAATGTCTCAGGAATAACAGGGAAAAAAGGCAACAGCCATTGCTGGTTTTTTCGCAAAATTTTTGGAAACTTCTGCAAATAAGACGCAACAATGTTTCTATCCTTAAAATAGGTTGATTTTATTTTTTCATCATACAAAATGGTATAAATCGGAGCATCTGGATACATCTTGGCAATTTCCAAAAGAACCCGCTCTGCACCACCAAAAACAGTGACAAAATCATGCACAATGGCAACTTTTATTTTTTTTTCAGCAACATCTTCTTTCATAAAGGACTTTTTATGTTTCTTAGCATCGGATTCGTCACCTTGGTATATATCTGTGTTGTCCTTATATTAGCATGACCAAGAAGTTCCTGTACATATCGAACATCAACACCATTTTCCAACAAATGTGTTGCAAAGGAATGCCTGAGCGAATGAAATGTGGCATCCTTTTGGATTCCAGCTTTTTGCAAGGCATTTTCAAAAACCTTTTGCGCCGTTCGTTCCGTGAGCTTTCCCTTGCGCTCACTAGCAAAAACAAACTCATCAAGATCCTTGCCTGCAATCAGGCTTTGAATTTTTTCAACCAATTTTTCAGGAAGCACTGTGATTCGATCCTTGTTTCCTTTGGCTCCCTTGAGATGCATTGTCAATTCAGGCAAATCCAAATCCTTGACCTTCAAGTTTATGACCTCACTAACTCTCAGTCCCCCAGCATATGCAAGCGCAATCATCAAATTGTGCTTTTGATTGATAATTTCATTCAAAATGACTTGAATTTCATCTCGCGAAAGCACAATTGGAAGCTTGCTGGCAGTTTTGGCAAAATGCACATCAATTTTTCCTCTATATTTGAGCACATTCCAGCAGAAAAAATTAATCGCTTGCAGACTTTGATTTGTTGTCTGAGAAGAATATCCTTTGTCCACTTTTGATAGGATGAATTTCTTGATAAAATCAACATCAACCTTTTCAAAATTATCCTTTTTTGCTTGCAAATACTCAGCCACACAGAAAGAATAACTCTTGATAGTTTTTGGACTGTATTTTCTCAGTCGCAATTCATCTTGAAGTTTTTGCAAATAGACGTCCATTGATATTTATGCTAATATTGCCTTGTAAATAAATTATACAAAATATTCGCAATAGATGCAAAATTTTGTACAGTATGCGAAAACACTTCGCATACAAAAGAGTTGATCTGAAATGTCGCTCCACTACGTTTGCTCCATTTCAAATCAACGTGCGCGCCTGCCAGGCGCGCACGTTGTGCGAAATCTAGAATTTACATTTTATTTTGAAGGGCAAGAAAAATTATTTAATACGAGAATATAATTTAACTTTTATGAACACATATATTTATAAGAAATATGTAATTATTTTTGGATTTATTATTGGCTCCCTTCTTTTTATTATAGATCACCATTTGGAATATTTTTTGTACGGATTTATTATTGGCGCAATAATTTCTGTTGTTTATGTTTATACTTTTATTCCCAAGGCGGAATCTTCAGTTATAGTTTTTGATGATGAAAAAATGATGCCCGGATCACCAATGCCATCAAAAATTTACATTTTAAGAGGGTTTTTTATAGGATTGCTTGTTTCTTTTATATTGATTCTGATTCCAGTTTTTATGCGCTCAATCCGTGACTTTAATCAAGCAAGAAAAGCTCATACGGATTATGTTTACGTAATTCAAAATTGCGGAAATAATCCAAGTGATAGTTGTCTCAGGAAATTGTGTTCTAATAATTACGATTGCGGGTTTGCTGTAATAAAAGATCCTCTTTCTTCTTTTGCATTAGAATATCATGATTATCGAGTTGAAAATGCTTCATATGCTTGGACGTTACTAATTCCAGATATCAGCGAGGGACTACAAGTATATTATATGTTTGGTTATTTGGGATTACTTGTCTTGCTATTATTTTTAATCATTCCAGTATTATTAGGCTCGCTATTCGGTTTTATATATGGAAAATCGAAATACAAATAAATTTTCTTGCCCTTTATTTTTAATGAAAATTCTCGACATCGTCCAACACGGCATATCTGGTTTCGCTACGCTACACCCAAATGCTTCGCACTTCAGATGGTGCCAATACGTTGATCTGAAATGTTCCCAAATTAGGAACACTTCAATTTGCATTCATAAAAAATTCATTTGTCCACATATTGAATACAACTAAATTTCAACATTGATTCATATATGCAAAAGTGATCAAGAAATAATATTTGATATTTTTCATATTAAGATTGCCCATTTTTTAATCTTTTGCTACAATACAGCCATGACTACATTAACTATCAAAAATCAAATAATCCCTATTTTAAAGCGCCAAGGAGTCCTTAAGGCGGCTATTTTTGGTTCTTTTGCAAGAGGTGAGGAAACAAAAAGAAGCGATGTTGATATTTTGGTAAAACTTGGCAAAAACAAGAGTTTGCTTGATCTTGTCGGGCTTAAGCTTGAATTGGAAGATAGTCTTGGTAGGGATGTCGATGTCGTTTCCTATGGAGGAATTAACCCACTCTTGAAAAATATAATTTTAAAAGAACAAAAAGTGATTTATGAAAGAAAAAAAAGATCCTAAAATTTTTCTTACACATATTTTAAAAAGTATAGAGAGAATAGAAGATGATACGGCTGGTTTGTCTGAGGCTCAATTTTCAAGAGCACTAACCGTTCAAGATGCGGTTGTGCGTAGGCTGGAAATTATCGGTGAAGCTGTAAGAAATATTGCAGATGATTTTAGAAAAAAGCATACTAAAATCCCTTGGAAGAAAATGGCAGGATTGCGTGATGTTTTGATTCATGAATATTTTGGTGTCGACATGGAACTTGTTTGGAAAATTATTAACAATGATATTCCAAAATTGAAAAAACAAATTTTGAAAATAGTTGAAAAACTTTAGAATTAAAAAAGTAATTCGCCAAAAAACTAACACTGATTGAGATACTATCCCTATTCCCCCTTCAAGATAACAGAAATTTCCCTCGCACATTGGTCCCAATCAAATCTTTTCACATTTTTAAGACCTTTTTTGATAAGGTCTTTTTTCTTTTCTTTGTTAGAAATTATTTCAAAAATATTCTCAGCAATTTCATTTGGATTACTTGGATCAACCAAAGCAGCTGAACAGGTATCAAATTGCATCTTTGCTTTTTCAAGACCGGATTCCGGTTCAAGCCCGGAATGACAAGATGTGATCTCGGAAATCGAAGAATTGTTTGAAGCAACAACGCAGCATCCAACACTTTGCGCTTCCAAAATTGGAATTCCAAAGCCTTCATATTGTGTTGGAAAAACAAAAACATCTGCATTTTTCAAAAGTTCCCATTTTTCATCATCACCCACGAATCCAAATTCTTGAATTTCCTCATTCCATTTGGAATTTGATATTTGGAATTTGATATTTACATAATTATGTCCTGGTTTTCCAGCAAGTATAAGATGATGCGGAATATTATATTTTTCCTTCAATATGTCAAAAGCTTTGATGATATTTGCAATATTTTTCCTTTCCTCAATTCTACCTAAAAATAAAAGAAATTTCTGATTTCTAATTTTGGATTTTATTTGATATTTGTCATTTGGATTTTGGATTTTATTGCCGTATCCCTCATAAATAACCTTTATTTTTTCATTTGCAATTCCATATAGTTCAATCAAATCCTTCTTGGTGTTTTCAGAAACTGAAATTATCACATTTGCCCAAATGCAGGATTTTTTGATAGTAAGACGCATATAAAAGCGCTCAAACCAAGAATATGCTCGTGGAAGAAATTCATATTCCAGGCCATGCACTGTCACGATAGTATTTCTTGGATGAATCATTGGCACAGTATGTGCAGGAACAAACAATTTCTCCACTGGATGCAAAAACATTTCCAATGACAATCCAAATTGTGTCCAAAATATTGGAAATCTTATTTCCGTGATTTTCCAATTTTCTGGCAACTTGAAATCTATTTTTTGATTTTTACGAATATACAAAATTACTTGCTCATTCTGCAAGTAATTTGTAAGATTTTCTATAACCTGATATGAATATTCTTCAATACCAGTTCTTTGTTTCAAAAATGCCCGAGAAGCATCGATGCCTATTTTCATTGCTTGTTAGATATTAGCGTTTAGCTATTACAAAAAATAACCACTATGCGAGATTATTTTTATTATTTGGCCAATAACCGGCGACAGTGGATTCTTGAGCTTTTGGATATTAAGCATTTCATCCAAAAGCGTGCCAAAAAATGAAAATAATCTCACATAACTCAATAAAAGCCTACTTCGCCAGCGTAATTGTCCTTTTGTATATTTCAAGATTATCAAGAGCAATTCCTATCCCCTTGATCACGCAAAACAAAGGATCATCAGCCACATAGCAAGGCACGCCAATTGTTTTTGTGATGAGTTGATCAAGATTGCGCAACAAAGCTCCTCCACCAGAAAGAATCATGCCTTTGTCCATGATGTCAGCAGCCAATTCGGGTGGCGTTTCTTGAAAAACTTTTTTAATAGCATTAATAACCTCTCGAAGTTCATCTTGCAATGCTTCCGTCACTTCATTAGAAGAGATTCTAATTGTTTTTGGAAGTCCACCCATAAGGTCGCGACCACGCACATCCATATGATCTTCTTTAACTTGAGCAATAGCACTGCCAATTTCTTTTTTGATGTCCTCGGCCGTTCTATCCCCCACTGCCAAGCCATATTTTCTTTTAATATAATCAGAAATTGCTTGATCAAATTTGTTTCCACCAACACGTGCACTGTGAGCAGCCACAATGCCTCCCAAGGAAATCACAGCAATCTCCGATGTTCCGCCACCGATATTAATAATCATATTACCTTGAGCATTATGAATAGGAATTCCAGCACCAATAGCAGCCAACAATGGCTCTTTCACAACATAGGCTGATTTTGCACCAGCTTTCACTGCTGCATCAATCACGGCGCGACGTTCAGTCGATGTCACTCCAGCAGGAATGGAAATCATGATTTCAGGCTTAAAAACCCTGACCTTGCCAGTCACCTTGTTGATAAAATATTTTAGCATTGCTTCTGTCACACGATAATCAGCAATAACACCATCCTTCATGGGACGAGATGCCACAATATTGTCAGGTGTGCGACCAAGCATTTCCCTTGCTTGATTGCCAACCGCCAAAACAATATTGTCCAATGGCGAAACAGCCACCACAGATGGCTCATTAACAACAATTCCTTTGCCAGGAATAAAAACCAAAGTGTTTGCAGTTCCAAGATCAATTCCTATCCTCCTGATAAACATAATCGTAAAAATTTCAAATTATAAATTTTAAATTCTAAATCAATTTCCAATTCCTAATTTTTAAATTCCGAAACCCTGAAATTACCATTTTCCAATTTTCTTTTTTCTCTGCTCATTATTTTTTCATGTTTCTTCCAGAAAGCTTTTTCAAATTCTTCCACACTCACACCAATACTGATCATGTTTCCCAAAATCAAATTCATCAAATCAATATTCTCCTCAATAAAATCCTCTTTAGATTTTCCTTTTGTCACTGCTTGTGCCAACTCACCTAGTTCTTCTGTCATCAAATTCAAGCGAAAAGTCATCTCCTCATTGTTTGTCCCTTTCATTTCATTCTTTGCGTGAAATTCAGCAATGGCATTATAGAATTTTTTCATAAAAATAATATGCAAATTTCGTGAATCTATTTCATCTTGAGGCAACAGCGAACGAGAGTGAGGTCTTAGCTTTTGATTATTAACTCCTTAATCAAAAGCGTGCCGAAAGAGGAAATAGATGAGCAGAAATTTGCTCAATCAAAAAACTTCATTTCTCAATTCTCTTAATATCAGCTCCCAATTTTGCCAGCCTTTCTTCAATTTTTTCGTATCCTCGATCAACTTGATAAATCTCTTCAATTGTTGAAGTTCCTTTGGCACAAAGCGCCGCAATGATGAGTGATGCTCCAGCTCGCAAGTCGAAACTTTTGATTGAACTTCCACGAAGTGCAATTGGACCAGAAATCAAAGCTTGATGTGGATTCAAAATTTTGGAATCAGCTCCCATTTTTTCAAGCTCGCTCAGATAGTTAAATCTTCCTTCAAAAATTGTGTCAAAAATCATGGTTTGTCCTTTGGCTTGAGTTGCCAACACGCCCAATGGCTGCTGCACATCAGAAGGAACTCCGGGATATGTGCGAGTGTCAATTTTTTCAATTGCTTTCAAATTGTCATTTGGCAAAACAGTGATAGAATCATTTTCAATCTTAAAATCTGCGCCAAATTGCCTAAGTCTTTCCAATACAATATCCAGATTATCTTCTCTTGCGCCACGCACAGTGATTGGACTTTTGGTTGCCACGCCCATGATCAAAAATGTTGCAGCCTCATTTGCATCAGGAATAATCTCATGCAATGCTCCTTGCAAATTTTGACTACCAACAATTTCAAGTGTGTGAGTTCCTAGTCCTGAAATTTTTGCACCCATAGAAATCAAAAATCTTCCCAAATCCTCCACATGTGGTTCAGCTGCAGCAATTTTGATGATGGTTTTTTCAGGCAAAGATGCAGCCAGCATCATCGCATTTTCCGTAGCTGTGACTGAAAATTCTTGCAGCACAACTTTGCCAGCTTTTCGAGAGCTTGCATCAACAACATAATTGCATTCATCTTGCACAATTTTCACGCCCATTTTTTCAAGCGCATCAAAATGTGTTCCCACTGGACGTTTGCCGATGGTGCATCCGCCAGGATGAGCAATGTTGAATTTATCAGTGCGAGCAGAGAGCGAACCAAGCAGCAAAATCGAAGAGCGCAATTTTTTCACTGTGTGCAAATCTATTTTTGCAGCATCCAAATCTTTAGCACAAATTCGCACAGTCCTTTCACCTTCCCAAGCAACCGAAACATTCATGCTTTGCAAAATTTCAAGCATGCGATATACATCCTCAATCAAGGGGATGTTTGAAATGACACACTCTCCAGCTGTGAGAACAGTTGCAGCCAAAATTGGAGTTGTTGCATTTTTTGATCCCCTCACATCAATTGTCCCTGAAAGCTTTTTGCCTCCAGTAATTTCAAAATATTCCATAAAATTTATTATATAGTAATAATCCTTTTTTTCAAGTATTTTTCAGTCTTATTTTAATTTTGTTGCCGCCTCCCTGAATTTGTCACCGCGATCAAATTCATTGGCAAAAAGGCCAAAGCTGGCAGCTCCAGGTGAAAGCAGCACGATGTCACCAGCATCAGCAAGCTGTTTGGCTTTGGAAACAGCGTCATGCATAGAAGAAACAACAACAATTTCCTTCAAAAAATCTTCATCAGCAATTTTCTTGAGTTTTTCCATGATCTTGTCAGTAGCAGTGCCACTAAGCAAAATCAAGTTTTTGGTTTTTTCAAAAATCTCTTGGGCAAAATTTCCAAAATCAAGGTTTTTGTCTGTCCCGCCAGCAATAAGCACTATCGTTTTTTCAAAAGCATTAAGAGCGGAAATGGCAGCGTCTGGAATTGTGGCAGCGGTGTCGTTGTAATATTTCACACCGCCAAGTTCTCGCACAAATTCCAAGCGATGAGCAACACCCTTGAGTTGCGGCAAAGCTTTTTTAATTTCACTATCGCTCAGCCCATAGGCATATACCGCGCCAATAGCAGCCATCACATTGGAAAGATTGTGCTTACCTGGAATTAAAATATTTTTAATTGCCGCCAGCTTTTTCACATCAATTCCATTATTCAAATAAATAGCCTCATCTTCAATGAAAACACTGCGACTTTTTTTGAGTGGCTCATAGGAAAACTTGATTAATTGTGATGGAGCCTCCTTGCAAGCATCTTTCAATGCCTGATCGTCATAATTAAACACCAACCAATCCTTAGGTTTTTGATTTGCAAAAATATATTTCTTGTCTTGAAAATATTTTTCCATGGTTCCATAATAGTTTAAATGATCCTTCATGATGTTTTTGAAAACAGCAATATGCGGACTCAATTTTGCTCGCCCCAAAGCTGAAAGTCTCCAACTAGAAAGTTCAAAAACAACAATAGAGTCTTTTTTTAGCAATAGTAACTTGTCCAAGACAGAAACCTGACCAATTCCGATTTTTATTGGATTTTTTCCGGCAGACTTTAGAATTTCATAAATTAGTGTGGCAGTTGTGGTTTTGCCTTTTGTGCCAGTGACTCCGATAATCTTATTTTTGCATAACTTAAAAAACAGACTGGAGTCCATTTCTACTGGCACTTTGTTTTCAAGGGCAAATTTAATATGCTTGTCCGTCCATGGAGCAGCAGGATTTTTGACAATCATGTCAGCATTAGAAAAATCCTCCATGCGATGTTGTCCAAGCACATATTGAATATTTTTGATTCCCTTGAGCTTTTCTAAGGAAGCACTCAGCTGCTCTTTTGTTCGAAGATCAGTGGCAATAACCTTGGCTCCTTGCATAGCCAAAAATTTCACAGTTCCCACTCCACCACCATGCAGACCAATACCCATTACGGTTATTTTCTTTCCCTTAAAAAAAGATAATTCCATATGTTTTAAAATTCAAGAAATGAAGTTTTTCTGCGAATAACCTCCCCAGATCGAAACTGTGTTATCAAACCATTTTTGACTGTCAATTGACCATTGACAATGACCCATTCAACACCCTGAGAATATTGATAAGGATCTTCAACTGTGGCCATGTCCTTAATTTTTGCAGGATCAAACACGATCACATCAGCATGATTACCCTCTGCCAATATTCCACGCTTTGCAATATTAAATTTTTCAGCAGGAAGTCCACTCATTTTGTGCACAGCCTCTTCCCAACCAACAACACCACGCTCTTTGACGTATTGAGCAAGTACTCTTGGAAAAGAGCCGAAATTACGTGGATGCACAATCTCACCAGTTCCACGATGCTGCAAATTATAGCCAGAACCATTGGAAGATATAATTGAAAAAGGATTTATTACTGCCTTATCAACATTTTTTTCGCTAAGCACTTCCATCATAGTAACCACGCGACCCTCACTAGCAATCAAAACATCAATAATGGCATCTTCCACGCTCTTGTTTTGAAATTCAGCAATTTCAGTAATTTTTTTGTGATTTAATTCTTTGTCCAAAGATGAAATTGAAATGATAACTTTCGAATAATCATTGCCACTTTCTTTCATGTCCTTAATTGCACGCTTGCGCATGTCTTCGTCCTTAAGACGCGAAAGCATGATGTTGCGACCACCTTCAGTGACCCAATCAGGCAACAAAATATAGAGCACACTGCCGGTTGAAGTGTATGGATATACATCAAAATGAACATTAATGCCACTTGTGCGTGCAGTTTCAATCAAATTCAAAGCTTCTTCCATTAATGGCCAATTCTTTTTCCCCATAGCTTTCAAATGTGAAATTTGCAACCTGACACCTGTCTCTTGTGCAATTCTAATCGCTTCTTCAATTGCTTTGATCAAATCATCACCCTCGCCTCTAATGTGTGTAGTATAGACACCGTCATATTTCTTGACTATTTCAGCCAATTCAGCAATTTCACGAGATGATGCCAGTTTTGCATGCGTATAAACCAAGCCAGTTGAAAAACCAAGCGCACCATCTTTCATTGATTGGGTTAGCATTTTTTTCATGACCAACATTTCAGCAGGACTAATGTCTCGCACCTCATCTCCAACTAATCCGCGTCTAAGTGTTCCATGTCCAACCAATGAAGCAAAATTCAAAGCAATATTTTTCTTTTCAACCTCAGCCAAAAATTCCTTCATGGAAAGCCAATTGAAACTAACATTTTTCATGTCAGTCCATTTTTGGATTGATTTCATCACTTCATGACTCGCCAATGGAGCCAAGGATGTTCCACAGTTTCCACCAACAATAGTCGTCACACCTTGATATAGTAAACTTTCAAGAGCTGGATCCAAAAACAAGCGCCAATATGTGTCTGAATGATTGTTAACATCAATAAAACCAGGAGAAACATATTTTCCAGTTGCATCAACTTCAATTTGAGCCTGTTCGTTGTGCAAATCTCCAATTTCAGCAATCATGCCTTCTTTGATTCCTAAGTCGCCACGAAACATAGGTTTGCCACTACCGTCAATGATTGTGCCATTTTTTATTAGGATATCAAGCATATTTTTTATTTTAATAAGTGTTTACTTTATAGCTAAATTCTAACATTTTTAATGTTAAATGCCAAGCAAAATACTCAAAAAAAATTTACGTTTTTTATATCCATTTTTTTGCTTCCAAGCCAAGTCTTGCCGCTTCACGTTGAGCTTCTTGCTTTGAATTTCCTTCGCCCTCTGCCACCAATTCATCAGCAAGATAAACGCCAACCACAAAGTGTTTGTCGTGATCAGGTCCCCATTCCTTCATCACGCGATACGATGGAGTGACTTTGCTATTTTCCTGCGCCTTCTCTTGAAAATAACTTTTTGGATCAAGGTATAATTTTTTTTCAATAATCTCGGTCAATCTGGTTGCTACATTTTTCAAGACAAATTTTTTGGTCACCTCATATCCTTGATCAAGATAAATAGCGCCAATAATGGCTTCCAATGCGTTTGCCAGTAAGTATTGACGAGCTCTCCCTTTGTCTTTTGCTTCTCCGCGACTCATGAGCAAAAATCCTTCAACTCCAATGCTTTGCGAAACACTAGCAAGCATTTCACCATTAACAAGCGCACTTCTCCAACTAGTAAGTTCGCCTTCTGGATTTTTATAATTAGCGTACAAATATTCAGTTATAATCAATTCTAAAACAGCATCACCCAAAAATTCCAAACGCTCATTGTGATCAAGCGCATAATCTCTGTTTTCATTTAAGTAACTTCGATGCGTCACTGCCTGTCTCAAAATTTCAATATTTCCAAATTCAACTCCAATTTTTTTAGCTAAAGATTCGATCATAGATACAAAAACCCAAAAACCAAATAACAAAAACCAAATAAAATCAAAAGTTCAAAATCTTAATTTTTAGATTTTGATATTTAGTCATTTATTTGAAATTTGACATTTGGATTTTAGATTTGAAATAACTCAATTATATTCAGAAAGCTTATTTTTCTTCTTTTGCTTTTACTTCTTGCTCTTCTTTGTGTTTTTTTGTACTATCATCTTTCATGGGCTCACCCATTTCACGATAAATGGTTCCAAGCACGCCATTAACAAAGCGAGCACTACTGTCACCTCCAAATGTTTTGGCAAGTTCTATTGACTCATTGATTGCAACCTTTGGTGGGACTTCCCCATAATTTCCATGCATCAATTCATAAATTCCAAGACGAAGAATGTTTCGATCAATCAAGGTCACTTGATCCAATGGCCATTCAGGAGCACACTTTTCAATCAAAGCATCAATTGTTGCTCTTTTCTCCAATGTTCCCTTGGCCAAATCTTTCACAAATTCAAAATCTTCAATGCCCGGGGCAAATTCAAGCACATTGCGTCTGACAATATCATCAATCAACTCATCATGCATGCCTTGAAAATCCCACTCAAAAAGAGCCTGCATTGCAACGCTGCGCTGAAGATGTCTATTTGCCATAAATGATATTTATTTTATACAACTTAAGTACTTATAAGATGCTTATTTCTTTTTTGCTACTTTTTTGATAGTGTTTACAACTTCATTTCCTTTGTAAAAACCACAATGAGTGCAAACTCTGTGTGAAAGTTTTTCCTTGCCGCATTTTGAACATGTTTGAGTTTTGATTGGCTCAATTGCGAAACGATCTCTTTTTGCATCTCGTCTTTGTTTGGTGTGCCTCTGTTTTGGTACTGACATAGTTTAGTCAAAAGTTCTTAAAGTTTGTAAAGTTCGTAAAGCTACTAACAAATGCCTTATATTGCGCTCTTTACAGACCTAAGAACCACTACAAATAAATATTAAAAATACAACGTCATAATAGCATGGCATTTGTGATTTGGCAATAGTTACGCCATTTTTAAGGCTTTTTTGACTGGCGCAAAGCTTTTGCGATGAATTTCACATGGACCATACTCAAAAAGAGCTTCCATGTGTACCTTTGTTCCATAGCCTTTGTGCTTATCTAAGCCATATTGTGGATATTTTTTATGCATTTTTTCCATCATGCGGTCGCGTGTTACCTTTGCCACAATTGAAGCGGCTGAAATAGACTTCACTAATCTATCTCCGCCAATTACAGCATATTGTTCCATGGAAAGATTTGGAATTTGTTTGTTGCCGTCAACTAAGATGATGTATTTTGGCTCTTTTCCTGACCAAATTTGTTGACTAATATTTCTTTTGAGCTCCAAGATTGCTTTTTTCATGGAAAGAAAACTGGCTTCCAGGATATTAATTCGGTCAATTGTTTCGTGATCGCAAAGACCGATGCCCAAGTAAAAATGCTCACCAATAAAATCAAAAATCTCCCCTCGCTGTTTTTCTGAGACTTTTTTGGAATCCCTAATGAGGTCAAATTGTTTTTGCTTTTCAATTGGAATTTCAAAATTAGGATTCTTGAACATTGCAGCGCAGGCTAGTACTGGTCCGCAAAGCGGACCTCTGCCAACTTCATCAGTTCCAATGATGTGCGTGAAGCCTTGTTTGGCAAAATCTTTTTCCAAAATAAAAGTTGATGTTTCCATATATAAATACTATAACTTATTTGCCACTTTGCATAATACAAAAAAATACAGCACGAGTTGGCCGTATTTTTGATTATTTCAAGAAAAAAGTTATTCTGTTTTTTTAAGATACTTGGCTAGTGCTAGCTTTGCAGGAGCAATGCTTACAACTGGTCCACCCTCGCAATGCAAATAATAACCTTTGATTATAAGTGTTTCTGGTTTTTCATCAGTAGCCTTTTTTAATTTAGCAATTAAGGCAGGATCAGCATCTGCAATTTTTAGCAATTCATTGACATTCTTTCCCTTGTCATCCGTGATTTGAACTGGCAAGCCAATCAAGTCATCTTTTGCCACTTTAAACAACCATTCCTTTTTTTCACCAACAACTGAGTCCAAAACATATCTTCCACGCAAGGCAACTTCACCGTCATACATATGACCTTTGCATGGATCTTTTTGGAAGTTTTGAGTGAGCTCATCAACATTCCCCTGATCGACACTTCCATTAGCAACATCTTGATTTTTTGAATCCTCTACACTTGGGGTATTATTAGTAATAGCCATTTGTTTCCTATTTTCAACCAAAAATATTCCACCGATAACAATTGCCAGCAAAACTATTATTCCAATTGCAAACTCACTTGCTATTTTTTTGTTCATTTTTATTTTATCTGCAAACTAATAACGCAGAAAATTAATTTATTACAGGACTAATTACATGCTAAGATTATAACATTAACAATGGCTTCTGTAAAAAAATAAGTTATTCACAGCTTCCCTTATTTAAAGCAAAAATCAAATGTTTTCAATCTGGCAAGTCCATGCTATACTTTAAAAACTAAATTATCTTGCAAATTCCAATGGCCAAGTCCCTGGAGGATGAAGATACAAAAAAACATATGACAACAAATATTTTTTATTTTGCTTTAGCCCTATTTTATTAATAGTGGTTTTTTATTTATGAAAAAAACAGAAAAAATAAAAAAATATCTAAAAGATAATCCTTTGGCGGATAAAAAGAGGATTGCCAAAAAATTCAAACTAAACCATCTCGTGGCTTTGGATATTTTAGCTGAAATAAACAATGAATCGCCAGATGCTATTGCCAAAACTAAAAAAGAAAATAAATTTTCTTTTTTAGCGGACATTTTTAACAATAAAGTCATAAGCAACAAAAATGCCTATTTCTTTCTTTTTGGATTGGCTGGTATTTTGAGAATTTTTTATGCCTTAAAGTTAAATACTTTTCCACAGTTAAATATTGAAATATTGGATGCACAATATTATGTCGATTGGGCCAAAAAAATAAACACTTATGGAGTATTGGGTGACAAAATATTCTTCACTGAACCACTCTATGCCTATTTCCTTGCAATGATACTAAAAATCTCAACGCATGGATTAATACTAGTCAGGATTCTTCAAATGATACTTGGAAGCTTGCTACCAATTGTGATTATGAAAATTGGAGAAAAGATTTTCAGCAGACCAATAGGCTTTATTGCTGGCATCATTGTAGCAGTATATGCTCCTTTTATTTTCTATGAGAATCTTATCTTAAAAACATCTTTGGAAATTTTCTCATTAGCTGGTTTTTTCTGGTTTTTTCTTTTTATGCTAGAAAAAAAATCCAACAAGACCTATCTTATTGGAGGATTATTACTGGGAATACTGTCACTCATAAAAGGAAATAATATAATATTTTTTCCAGCAATTTTGTTGATTTTGTATTATTCAAAAAAACTTATCACCAAAGAAAAACGCGCGCTGTCACTTTTTTTTGCTCTTGGTTTTTTTCTAGTCATTTCACCGATAACTTTGCGCAATTATATTGTTGGGAAGGATTTTGTTCCAACAAACTATTCCATTGGAATAGTGACCTATCAAGGCAATTGGTGGGGATCTGATGGTTCCACTGCCATGGTACCAAGTTTTTTCAGACCACATCCAAAATATGAAGAAACTGATGCCAGAGAGATGGCCAATGCCTATGCCGGCAAGAATCTCTCACCCTCCAAAATATCAAGTTTTTGGATTGGAAAAGCTATTAGCGAGAGCTTTTCTGACCCGATTCGTTTTCTCAAAAATTTGTTCGTCAAACTTTTGATGCTTCTTAATTATCATGAATTAAGTGATGATTATAGTTTTGATTTTTATGCCAAATTCATCATCTTGCTAAAAGTATTACCAGGATTTCTTATTGTTTCAACCCTGGCAATTACGGGCATGCTTCTTGCTCTTTTTTCAAATGATTTGAAGTGGACTATTTCCAAAAAAACAAATACTAGCCTTCAGGAGATTTCAAAAAAAACAAAACTATTATTAAGTGTGATTGGAGTTTATGTATTGGTGCTGTTAATATCAAATATAAATTCAAGATATCGCATGCCACTGGTTCCATTTTTGTCCATTTTTTCAGCAGTGACAATTTGGCATATTTGGATAAAAATAAAAAACAAACTATGGGAATTTATCCCAATAACATCAATTTTGATAACACTATCAGCTGGACTTTCCATGTTCCCACTGCCAATTTATGGAGCAATCAATGAAGATGCCAATGCCTATCATCAAATTGGATCGTATTATATTGAAAATAAGGATTTTGAAAGAGCCAAGTTGTATTTCGAAAAAACTATAGAGATTGATAAGAATTATGCCTGGGCCTACAAAAATCTTTTCCTTATAAACATGCAAAAGGGCGATCTCAAAGAAGCTGAAAAAAATATAAAAGAAGTTATTATAATACGCTCAGATGATCTCTCCAACTACGAAAATCTTGCACTATTAAAAAATGCGCAAAAAGAATTAACAACTGAAATAAAAGATCAAATAAACAAAAGCATCAGTGATGGAACTCCGAATATTTATGATACCGATTCATATGAAGCAAGTAGATATTTGTCAGCCAAAGATAGCAAAAAAGCTGAACAATTTCTCCTTAAATCATTAGAAAAATTCAACAATCCACCAAACTCACTGATCGCACTTGCCTCCGTCAAAAGAGCTAGCAATTCAAATGATGAAGCAATTAAATACTTGTCACTAGCCATAGAAAAAAATCCATATTTACTTCCGGCCAGGTATAATCTAGCAAACATATATATCGAGCAAAAAAATTATCAACTGGCGATTCCACAACTCAAAGAGATATATGACATCACACCAGAACTTGGACAAACTTGGTCAAACCTAGCAATAGCATATATCAACACCAAAAATTCTGCCCAAGCCTCGCCAGTTATCAATGACTACATTAAAAGATATCAAGATGACCCAACCAAAAAAGAAATGGTTGATAAATTCCAAAAATTAATTTCCCAAAGCAAAACACCAACAAACTAATAATATGAAATATACACATCTTCACGTACATTCTCACTATAGCTTGCTAGATGGTCTTGGAAAAATAGATGATCTTCTTGATCGCGCCAAGGAGCTTGGCATGGAATCAATTGCACTGACTGATCACGGTGTGATGTATGGAGCAGTTGAACTTTTCATTAAAGCCAAGGAAAAAGGCATCAAAGCAATCATTGGTTGCGAAATGTATATCACCCCCAATGATTTGCACAGCAAGAATCCAATTGCAGAAGATCGCAAACGCCACCATCTAATCCTTCTAGTTAAAGATGAAGAGGGCTATCACAATCTCATGAAACTTGTTTCCATTGCACATCTTGAAGGATTTTATTACAAACCACGTATTGATAGAAAAGTTCTTCGCAAATACGCCAAAGGACTTATTGGTCTTTCGGCTTGCGTGGAAGGAGAAATTCCGTCCCAGATTATTATGGGAAATTATGATAAAGCCAAGGAGTTAGCTTTAGAATATAAGGACATTTTTGATGATGGAGGATTTTTTTTGGAGGTGCAAAGTCACGCCAAATTCTCCAATCAAGCCGTTGCCAATGAAGGAATCTTCAAATTAGCCAAGGAAGTTGATTTGCCAGTAGTGGCAACAAACGATGTGCATTATGTCAACAAAGACGATGCTAGTGCTCAAGACATTCTGCTTTGCGTGCAAACCAATCGCAAAGTATATGAATCTGATCGCATGAATTTGATGGATTTTGATTTGTCATTGCGCAGTCCTGAAGAAATTTTGGCATGCTTTCCAAACAATCCTGAAGTTCTTTCTAACACACAACTCGTTGCTGATCAATGTGATTTCAAAATAAAACTAGGAGAAACGCAATTGCCACATTTCGATGTGCCAGAAGGTCACACTGACATGTCATATTTGATTGAATTTTGCGAAAAAGGTTTAATCAAAAAATATGGAGACAAGGTTACTGAAGTACATCGAACAAGAATGGAATATGAACTTTCAGTTATTGAAAAATGCGGATATGCATCATATTTTTTGATCGTGCAAGACTTTGTTAATTGGGCCAGAGACAATGGAATTGTGGTTGGACCAGGGCGCGGAAGCGCTGCTGGTAGTATCATTGCCTATCTAACAGGCATAACAAATGTTGATCCAATTGAATATAACTTACTGTTTGAAAGATTTCTTAATCCAGAAAGAGTTTCCATGCCCGATGTCGATATGGATTTTGCTGACGACAGACGCGATGATGTGCTCAACTATGTCAGACAAAAATATGGCAATGATCATGTTTCACAAATCATAACATTTGGAACAATGGCCGCGCGCGCCGCCATTCGAGACACAGGAAGAGCATTGGGAATTCCATATGATTTTTGCAACAAGACATCTCAAATGATTCCAATGTTCACTTCCATCAAAAAAGCCTTGGAAGATGTTCCTGAATTCAAGGAACACTACAATTCAACTGTTGATGCAAGAAAATTAATCGACAGTGCCATGCGTCTTGAAGGTGTTGTTCGCCACGCTGGAATGCATGCTTGCGGAGTTGTAATCACCAAAGAACCTGTGACATATTATTCTCCAATTCAAAACATCACCGGCTCGCGCGAAGGAACTGTGACGCAGTATTCATCATCAACCAAATCATCCTATGTGGAAAAGATTGGACTGCTAAAGATGGACTTTTTGGGATTGAAAAATTTAACAATCATTCAAAACACTCTGCGCATCGTCAAAAAAACCAAAGGCATCGATATTGATATCGACACCATTCCAATTGATGATGAACTTACCTATAAATTGCTGCAAGAAGCACGCACAACTGGAGTTTTTCAATTTGAAAGTTCCGGCATGAAAAGATATTTGAAATTATTGAAACCAACAATTATTGAAGACATCATCGCCATGGTGGCACTTTATCGTCCTGGTCCTATGGATTGGATTCCTGATTTTATTTCTGGCAAACATGGACGAAAAATAAAATACGTTCACCCAAAACTAGAACCAATTTTGAAAAATACTTATGGCGTGGCTGTTTATCAAGAACAAGTTATGCAAATAGCCAGGGATTTGGCAGGTTTTACTATGGGCGAAGCTGATGTGCTCAGAAAGGCTATGGGTAAAAAAATCTTTGAACTCATTAAAGAGCAGAAAATAAAATTTGTGGAAGGTTGCATTGCCAATGGAAGCACCAAGGAAATTGCAGAAAAAGTTTTTTCGTTCATTGAACCTTTTGCTGGTTATGGATTCAATCGCTCTCATGCTGCCTGCTATGGAATTATTGGCTATCAAACAGCCTATCTTAAGGCGCACTTCCCATCTGCATTTATGGCGGCCTTGCAAACATCAGATCAAGACAACATTGATCGAATCGCCATTGAAGCTGCCGAATGTCATGACATGGGAATCAAAGTTTTGGCACCAAATGTCAACGAAAGTTTTGAAGACTTTGCTGTTATTACAGAAGATGATGGATCAGAAAAAATACGTTTTGGATTTAATGCAATTAAAAACGTGGGAGGAGTTATTGCAGCTGAAATTGTGGCAGAAAGAAAGAGAAATGGAAAATTCAAATCACTTGGAGATTTCTTGGAGCGTGTTGAAACAAAGGATCTCAACAAAAAATCAATCGATGCACTGGCAAAAGTTGGAGCATTAGATGAACTTGGAGAAAGAAATCAAATCGTTCAAAGCATGGAACAGATTTTGATGTTCACAAAAAGCGTACAAAAATCCAAAAATTCCAATCAAGTTAGTCTTTTCGGTGAGGCAATCCTAGAAACACCACAAGTGCCACTGCTTGAAGTTGATCCGGCCTCAAAAAGACAACAACTGCAATGGGAAAAAGAATTATTAGGACTATATGTCTCTGGTCATCCAGTAAAAGAATATCAATCATATATCGACAAGGTTGCAGTGTCGTTGGACAAATTGGCGCCAGAACTGGTTGGACAAAAAATTGCAGTTGGAGGCGTTATTCAAAAAATTCAAAAAATTCTTACCAAGCGTCAGGAAACAATGCTTTTTGTGATGCTTGAAGACACACGAGGAAAAATCGAACTTCTTGTTTTTCCAAAAGTTCTTGAGCGCATTGCAAGTGTTTGGGAGGAAGAACGCATGATCATTGCCGAAGGCAGACTCTCAGATAAAGACGGAGTATACAAATTAATTGTTGATGAAGCAAAAGAACTTAATCGAGGTGAAATTGAAAATTATTTGCGCGTTGAGGCCACCAAGAAAATATATAACACGCCTGACAACCATGATGATGACAATCAACCACCAACAAGTGGTGTGCCATATCCAACAGATCAAAATTCACCCCAAGAACAATTAGCAAATCAAAAATTAATAGTCACACTTCCCTCTAATGCCACCCCTGAAATAATTCACAATCTTTCCAGGTTTTTCAACACTTGCACATCTGGCTCATGCAAGGTTTTTCTTCATCACCAGGCCAACAAACTGGAAACACCCTTTTGCATTGAAAACAGTCCAAATTTGATTGGAGAAATAAAAAAACTAATTCAAGGCGGCAGCGCTGAATTGGCCTAAAAAATTCATAACAAATTATTTAGCTTTTTATGTATACTTGTTTTTTTGCTTGCCTTTCGTTTGCTGTGCTCACATGGAAGCCGCAAAAAACAATATACATGAAAAAATAAAAATTATTCCAAAGAATAAGGAAAAGCATCCAGCAATTCCGCTGAATAATAAAATTCATAAGCAAGTGAACCAAAACTATATTTTGACTCTCCAACAGTGATCTGACTTCCTCCAACTTTTGGATTGGCATTTGGCTGTGATTGAGGAAAACCAACATTAAAAAGTGTGCCCACAATTTCTGGGCGATATTTGATATCATAGCCAGCCTTTTCCCATTGACTCATCATTTGTTTTAAATATATCGCGCCGTAAAGATAAGAAAAATAGTGCGTGTTTTCAGTCAAACGATCATAACGCTTGTCGGCATCATCCTCATTTTCAAAGTCCAACTTATGTTCAAATTCGGGACCCAAATAATAAGGTGAATTTTTGTCTTTCAGGTGATTTTCAGTTTCAATGGCTGTATTCTCCTTGATTCCCATGATTCCCAAAGAGATTTTGTTAGCATTTCCAAGAATCTTGAGTGGCTCAAAAAATTTCTTAAAAAGTTCCCTATTACTATTAAACAAACGAACTTGCTCTACGATTGCACAAGAAACCAACAATCGCGGCTCAATGCCAACAACGCCGGCAGCTCTGTCAATCACATCCTTATCTTTAACTATTGCCTCTCTGATTGTTTTCCATTGGTCATTATCCATCCATGGAAAAATCGTAGCACTTTGAATTCCCATATATTTCTTGCTGATCAAATCATCATCAGCTTCAACATTTTTGTTATCACAAACAGCAAAGACATCACTGCTATATTTTGCCTCAATTCTGAGTCTAGCCGCTAAAATCATTTTGGAAACCAAAACATCTGAATCTGTTTTTTGATAATTTTCTATTATTTTTACTGCAGCCTCAGGTGCATTTTTGCCAATAATATCTATTTGGCAATAATTTTTTGACTTCACAGCTTTCTTTGCTGCAAGATTATTCATCTGCAAAGACAGGTCATCCAGAGAGTTTTTAATTAAAATATCCTTACCATTTTCAGTGCCCGCCCTCACAACACTTGCTTTTACATTTTTTCCCATAACAACCTCTTCAAATCTTTGACTATTGCTGTCAATCACACCTTTCACATCAGTAAAATGAAAGCGAATAGCAAAAAAACCCACAACCAAAACAAAGCCAATCAAAGCAAAAACATGCAGACAATATATATAGCTATTATAAAAAAATGTTTTAATACTATTTTTCATATTTCAATATTACCATATTTCATAATTATCTCGAAAAATGCTTGATTTATCCCTTAAATACTGTAGAATATAAGCATACAAAAAAACAATATTATCAAATTAAGTCCTAAAAAACATATTTTTATGCAAAATACCGAAAATAAGCTAAATCTATTACGTCATTCCACTGCACATGTTTTAGCGGCCGCTGTCTTGGAAATGTTTCCTGAAGCTAAATTTGGCATTGGACCAGCCATTGATAATGGTTTTTATTATGACTTCGAGCTTCCAAGAACCTTGATTCCCGAGGACCTTCCACTACTGGAAGAAAAAATGAAAAGTATCATAAAACAAAACAGCATTTTTGAAAAAACCGACGTTTCAGTTGAAGAAGCCTTGAATCAGTTCAGGGCACTTGATCAGAACTTGAAACTTGAACTTATTGATGATCTCCACAAGAGTGGCAACGAAACCGTTACGATATATAAATCTGGAAACTTTGTTGATCTTTGCAGTGGTCCACACCTTGAGTCAACAGGAAAAATTGATCAACGCGCTTTTGCTTTGACAAAAATTTCCGGAGCATATTGGAAAGCAGATGCACAAAAACAACAACTGCAAAGAATTTATGGTGTTGTTTTTGAAAACAAGGAAAAACTCAAAGAATATTTCAACTTAGTGGAAGAGGCAGCCAAAAGAGATCATCGCAAGCTTGGCAAAGAATTGGACCTGTTTTGCTTTTCTGATTTGGTTGGACCAGGCCTACCATTACTTACACCAAATGGAACAATCATTAAAGATGAACTGCAAAAACACATTGAAAAAGTTTGTCGTGTTTATGGTTTTCAAAAAGTCTCCACCCCACATCTTTCCAAAATTGATTTGTATGAAAAATCAGGACATGCTCAAAAATTTGGAGATGAACTTTTTCAGGTTACCTCTCACTACAAGCAAAACTATGTCATGAAGCCAGTGCAATGCCCTCACCAAACTCAAATTTTTGCTTCAAAATCTCGTTCATATCGCGACCTCCCTATTCGCTACATGGAATCAGAGAAACAATATCGCGATGAAAAACCAGGAGAAATTGGTGGATTGCAAAGAGTTATTGCTATTACAGTTGAAGATGGTCATAGCTTTTGCACAGTTGATCAGGTCAAGCAAGAAGTAAAAAACATGGTTGAAATTATTCAAAATTTCTACACCTCGCTTGGCATGTGGGAAAATCACAGCGTTTCCTTGTCAGTTCGAGATTATGCGCATCCAGAAAAATATATTGGCGAAACTTCCGATTGGGATCTTTGCGAAAAAATGTTGCAAGATATTTCAGACGAGATGGGATTAAATGCTATCAAGCATGAAGGTGAAGCAGCTCTCTACGGTCCAAAACTAGATTTTATGTTCAAGGATTCACTAGGAAAAGAAATTCAAATTCCCACAGTTCAATTGGATTTTGCCACACCAAAGAGATTTGATTTGGAATACACAAACAATGAAGGAACAAAATCAACCCCAGTAATGGTTCATCGTGCCATTCTTGGATCATATGAAAGATTCATGATGCTTTTGATTGAGCATTTTGCTGGCGCATTTCCACTATGGCTATCACCTGTTCAAGTTTCAGTTTTGCCAATTTCAGAAAAATTTGCAGACTATGCCAAGGAAGTTAAAAATATTTTACTTGAGCAGGATATTAGAGTTAATTTAAATGACAAAGCTGAGTCACTTGGCAAGCGTATCTCAGAGGAAGAAAAAGCAAAGACTCCCTATATCATTGTTATTGGAGAAAAAGAAACTGCTGACAAAACAGTCGCTATTCGAACAAGAGGAATCCGAGAGCAACAAACAATTCCAACTAATGATTTTGTTGAAAAAATATTAACCGAAATCAAAGAAAAGAAATAATGAAATATTTCATCAAAACATTTGGTTGCCAGATGAATGTTTCAGACAGTGAAAGATTGGCAACTTTTTTGGAGAAAAATAATTACACAGAATCATCCTTGATTTCAGAGGCTGATTTGGTTATTTTCAATACCTGCGGAATCAAACAAACTGCAGAAAATCGCGCCTATAGCATGATCAATAATTTGCGCAAAGCTGAGCTAAAAATCAAAAACCAAAAGACAAAGAATATTGTCATGACAGGCTGTCTCGCGCATCGAGCTGATGTGCAAAAACGCATGCAAAAAAAGGTTGATCTTTTCACTGAAATTAAAAATTTCGAAAAAGATTTTGAAAAAATATCAAAAAATTCTATTCTAGATAATCGGGATTATTTAAGTACAATACCAAAACATTCAAATAATTTTCAGGCCTATGTGCCGATCATGACCGGTTGCAACAATTTTTGCACCTATTGTGTTGTTCCCTATGCTCGCGGACGTGAAGTTTCTAGGCCTGCAGAAGAAATACTTTCAGAAATAGAAAAATTAGTTGCCAATGGATACAAGAACATTATCCTGCTTGGTCAAAACGTAAACTCATATCTAGACCACAAAACAAATTTTCCAAAACTTCTAAAAAAAATTAATGCTATTAGTGGAAAATTCTGGATTCAATTTATATCTTCTCATCCAAAAGATATGGATGATGAGCTCATTGCGACTGTCACAAAACTAAAAAAGGTGTGCGAATGGATACACCTTCCAATGCAGGCCGGCAATGATGAAATTTTGCAAAAAATGAATCGCAAATACACAGCAAAACATTATCTAGGAAGAATTAGAAAAATAAAAGCTGAATTTAAAAAAAATAAACCAGCAACATTGTTTTCAATTTCATCAGACATCATTGTTGGCTTCCCAACCGAATCAAAAGCTCAATTCCTGGACAGTGCCGAGGTCATGGAAAAATCAAAATTTGACATGGTATTTTTTGGACAATTTTCTCCAAGACCAGGCACCGTGGCCTGGAAATTAAAAGATGATGTCACTCAAGAAGAAAAAACTTGGCGCGAAAATTTTCTAAATGAAATTCTCAAAAAAACAACACTTGTAAACAACAATAAATATATTGGAAAAGTTTTGGAAGTTCTCATTGAAAAAGAAAAAGATGGCCACTATTTTGGAAAAACCAGAACGCAAAAAAATGTAAAAATCAAAAACACAAAAAAAGATTTGATTGGAAAATTTGTAAAAGCCAAAATAACCAAAGCCAATATTTGGAATCTCGAAGCAACAATATAGCTGGAAATGAAAAAGACTAATTCGTTGAATTAGTCTTTTTTGTTTTATAGTGAAAATCTTTCTAATTGCAAAAATAATTCATCAAATATTATTGGCTTTTGAATAAAGCCATCAAAAATACCACCAGAAACAATAAGATCGCCTGACAAGCCAAATGTTCCACTTATTAAAATTACTGGAATATTTGAAATTTCTTTAATCTTTTCACACAATCTCAAACCATCATCACGTCGAGGCATGCACAAATCAGTTAGAACAATATCAAATAGATCACATTCATTCCTGAAAATTTCAAATGCCTCAAATCCGTCAGCAGCAGAAACAACATGATGACCATGCTTTCTCAATAGATTACCGAGAGTAATGCGGACAAGTTCATCGTCATCAACCTGCAGAATTCTACCTTTTTTCATGGATAACTCCTCTTTCAAAAAAATAGCCACCATTGAATTATTATTTTTTGGAAAATTTAACCAAATTTGATTTCTTTGCTACTTCCTCCTTAATGGTTTTGCAACTAATTGAATCAATTAGTGACATAGCATATGTATAAATAAATTTACCCTGCCCGCCACAATCGAAACATGCTTCACTAGCTTCTGCGAAAAATCTTTGATATTGGTTGTATTCATCTTTTAATACAACATCTTGCCTTTCCAGTTCTACTGCAAAGTAGTCTTCAAATTTCAGAAATTGTTCACCAATAGAACCCAAAATCATGGCTTTTTCCATTGCAGACTGACATTTTGCACATTGTTGGCACATTTTTCCCAAAAATCCGATCACTCTGTACGATTCTTGCATAAGAAACCTCCTTTTTTAATGAGCATTTACATCTATCAATAAGGCTAGTATACTCCAAAGTAATGAAAAAACAAGCTCAAAAAATTGTCGTGGTGATGGGTCCAACAGCCTCCGGAAAATCAGGAATGGCTATTTTGATTGCCAAAAAATACAATGGTGAAATAATCTCAGCTGACAGTCGACAAGTCTATATGGGCTTAGATATCGGAAGTGGAAAAGTTTCAAGACAACAGACAAAATACAACATGCAAAATACAAAAAATATAGAATACATTTCCGAAGGAATTGTGCATCATCTTATTGATGTTGCAAATCCAATGGATGATTTCAATATTTCACACTTTAAAACATCAGCAAGTATTGCCATTGAAAAAATAATAGCAAAAGGAAAGCTTCCAATCATCTGCGGTGGAACGTCTTTTTGGATTGATTCAATAACAAAAAACACCTTTATCCCGGAAGTTGCTCCTGATCATGCCCTGCGAGCAACACTGGAAAATAATAGCATTGAAGAATTATTTTCAATGTTGCAAGAACTTGACCAGGAAAGAGCCCAAAATATTGATCAAAA
This sequence comes from bacterium, assembly GCA_037140955.1. GTDB lineage: Bacteria > Patescibacteriota > Minisyncoccia > Moranbacterales > GWC2-37-73 > UBA12068. Next base: position 58,745 of record JBAXDL010000003.1, read on the forward strand.
AAACAAAGTCAGATTGATTCGTGCAATTGAAATTTGCAAAGCACTTGGAAAAGTTCCGAAAAACAATGAAAACTCTTATCAATCAAAAGCCAATTCGAAATACAATTTTTTACAAATTGGAATTTTGATAGACAGAACGCAATTAAATGAAAAAATAAAAACCAGATTAGAAGAAAGATTTGCAGATGAAATGATTCAAGAAGTAGAAGGACTACTAAAAAACAACATCTCTCCAGCATGGCTAGAAAGAATTGGTCTTGAATATCGCTGGATTAACAGGTATCTTCAAGGCAATGTCCAACTAGATGAAATGCAAAAATTGCTCTATTTTGACATCATTCACTACGCCAAAAGGCAGATGACATGGCTCAAGAGAAACACTGATATTATCTGGATAAAAGACTATGGTGAAGCCGAAAAAGAAATGGAGAAATTCCTAAAATAACCACAATTATTGACAAAAAAACAGATATCTGGTAGAAATATAAGTCAGTAAAAATCTAGTTATTTAAAAAGGAGGTGATTGCAATGAAGAGCTTGGCTGCAGAAATATTCAACAGCACGATAGGAAAGATTGATAGCCTTTCTATATCAGACTATCAAGATGAATCGACATCAATAAACATCAAATTGCTTCGTGATGCCGACACAGTTTCTTTTGTTCAGGGAATATGCCTGAAAACGACAAATCAGGAAGGAGAAATAATTCTTGAGGCTGGAATTGCAACACTCTTAAAAAGAGCAAATCTCTCAATTTCAAAAAAGATAATAGAAACAGAGAAATCAGGAATATTAATTGTGCCATTTTCAGCAGAAAGTGGAGTCGCCAAAAGCAGCAGAGTGAAACTATATTTTGCGATGAATGGTAGGATATTATCGAGAGAATATGCACTATAACAAAAAAGGCAATCCCAATTGGGTTTGCCTTTTGTCTTTTTATACAACTTTTATTGTTTTTTCATTTTCAATCTGGTCTTATTTATTTTCAAACTATCCAGCATAACCATAGCATCATTCAGTCGACCTAAAATCTTAGGAAAGTTATCTTCTTTATACAATCTATTTATACTGTTCAATCTCCTTTCAACATCATCAACCTGCGTTTCATAGGTGTGCTCACTTAGTGCTATTTTTTCTGGTCTGACTTTATTTTCACTTAAATCACTAGCAAGTTTTGTCAGCACTGCAATATCATTCTCAACAGCACTCAATGCAGTTTCAAAGTTTTCCTTTATAACCTCCTTTGTTTCAACATCATCACCTTCAAATTTAGTATTCTCAGCCTTCAATGCCCTTTTTGCTGTCTCATTTTGTATAGCACTAGTTGCCTCCAAAGCTTTCTCATGGCTTATATCTTCATTGCCTTCAACATCCTTAATTGGGGAAACTTTTCCATATTTATAATCTTCGATAGACATATTTTTTGTTTATTAAATTAATTTATTTTTTAGTAACTCCAAAACAACTTGTGGATTTGCTTTTCCGCCACTCTCCTTCATTACCTGACCCATCAAAAATTTGAGTGCGTTTTCCTTTCCTGCTTTATAATCTTCTACTGATTTTGGATTATCCGCAAGAACTTTGTCCACCACTGCTCCAAGCGCATCGCCATCATCCATTTGGGCAAGATTTTTTTCTTCAATAATCTGCGATGGATCGCCGCCGGTGTGATACATTTCCTTGAGCACGGTTTGTGCCGCACTTGAATTTATTTTTCCATCTGCCACCAAACCAATCAATTCAGCATAATTTTCAGCTGATATTTTCAAATCAGCCATTTTGTGATTATTTTCAGCCAAATGCTTTCGAACCTCAGAAATCAAATAATTCACAGCAAGCTTGATTGCCTTTTCACTCTCAGCAGCAACCTCTCGTGAAACAATTTTCTCCTTCAATTCTCCAACCACCTGCTCAAAATATTCAGCCAAATCACTTTCAGCTGTCAAAACAAGAATATCGGCTTTGTTCAAACCATATTCACCAGCAAACCTCTCTTCTTTTTGTGCTGGAAGCTCTGGCAGCTTGGCTTTCAAGCTTTCGACATAGGCAGCTGAAAATTCCATTGGTGGAATGTCTGGCTCAGGAAAATATCGATAATCATGTGCAGATTCTTTTTTTCTTTGCGACACTGTCACGTTTTTCACACTATCCCAACCACGAGTTTCTTGCACTAATTTTTCACCATTTTCCAAGGCTTCGGTTTGACGCTCAATTTCATAGTTAATAGCCTTTTCCACAAAACGGAAAGAATTGATGTTTTTCACTTCAACCTTGGTTCCACTCAATTTTGGCTCCCCTTCTTTGTGAAGTGACAAATTCACCTCACAGCGCATGTTGCCTTTTTCCATGTCAGCATCTGAAATTCCCAAATATCGGCAAATTTGCTGCAATCTTGTGCAAAAAATACGAGCTTGCTCGCCATTTTCAATGTCAGGTTCAGTTACAAGCTCCATTAGTGGCACTCCAGCACGATTATAGTCAACCAGGGTATAATCTGCTCCATCCGGATGAATAAGCTTGCCTGTGTCCTCCTCAAGATGAATACGCGTCACCCCAATCAGTTTCTTCTGTCCATCAGCAGTTTCTATTTCCATGTTCCCAAGGCCACAAAGAGGCTGATCATATTGAGAAATCTGATAACCCTTCGGAAGGTCTGGATAGAAATAATTTTTTCGATCAAACTTTGATTTTAAGTTCAATTCACAATTAAGAGCCAATCCTGCCAATTGCACAAACTCAATTGCCTGCTGATTTGGCACCGGCAAAGTCCCTGGCTGCGCTGTGCAAACAGGACAGATGTGCACATTTGGTTGTTTCTCATGTCCAAGTCCATTTTTGGAATTACAAAACATTTTCGACTTTGTTTTGAGCTCCACATGAACCTCCATGCCAATAACTGGGATATATTTGGTCATAATTTTATAATTATCGTTTTTAGTAAGAATTATTTTAATACAAAATTTCCTTAATTTATTTCATTGCTCAAATTTCCAAATCTCAATTTCCAATTTCCAACAAAATTCCAATGTATCAATTTTCAAAATTAAATTCATTTAAGAGCTTATTTGGCATTTGCAATTTGGATTTTGAAATTACCTACTATCTATTGTCTCCATTACCATTAATAACACCACGATTCATCCTACTTTGCAACTTTTCAATATTAAACTGTGCAACTTCATCCAATGACAATTTCAGCTCACTTGAAAGCTGCGAAACATACCACAAAACATCGCCCAATTCTTTTTTGATTTCCTGCTTTGTATCCTCATCAATAACACCACCCTTGTCGCGAATAACTTTCTTTATTTTCTCAGCCACCTCTCCAGCCTCGCCAGAAAGACCCAGTGTTGGATACACAAAATTACTTCCCACTTCAGGATAAAGAGCTGTTTTTCTTGATTCTTCTTGATATTCTTTAAAATTCATATTTTTCATGTTTTAGTATTTACGTTTTTATTTAAGCAATGTGAGACAATTTTTCTTTTCGGCCAACAGAAACGAGAGTTTCTCTTGAGCTTTTAGATATTGAGTATTTTATCTAAAAGCGTGCCAAGAAGGAAAATAGTCAAGCAATTGTGCAAACATCTTGCTTACAATATTTTCTCTATTTTTTCCACAATATCAGCTTGAACTTTTTCAATCTCCTGATTTGCATCCACCTTTTCCCAGCCGTATTGATTTGCCAAAAGTTCATGGAAATTCTTGCAAATAACAATTCGCTCCTCATTTGTTTCATTGCGATGATCTTTTTCAATGGCAGACAAAAACCTTTTTCCATGCATCAGAATTTCCAGATCAGGCTTGAGCAAATCTTTGTTAATCTCAACCAAGTAATCCAACTCACCACCCCATGTCAATCCCCAAGATATGCCAGTTCCAGTATAATCTTCAGCCACAATCCACTCTCCATCCTCAAGCCTGTTTTTCAGTTCTTGCTCATATCTCTTGCGATTATCAGCATATTTTGCTTGCAAATCATGCGTGGAAAGCTCATTATTTTTTCGAAACTCACTATCACGCAAGTATTTATAAATAAAAGGCCCTTCAGGTTCTAGATCATAGATTGGATATTTCAATCTTGAAACATTTTTACCAAGACTTTTCAAATGCTCAACCAAAAGCTCAACTTGGGTTGTCTTCCCAATTCCATTGATCCCATATATCGCAATGAATTTTCCTTTTTCCATATTATTATCTTTCCAATTCTAAAAATGTATATTTAAATTCTGCATCCGCACTTTGTTTTTTGCTAATAACTTTGTTAAATTGCGAATATTCTGGGAAAAAAGTGTCACCATCAAAATCACCATCAATCAATGTTAAATACAACTTATCAGCCATGCCAATTGTTTGAGCATACACATTAGCACCACCACAAATAAAAATTTCGTCTTTTTCAATTTCACGTGCCTTGTTAATTGCCTCCTCAAGATTGCTTGCCATAATAACGCCGGCAATATGTTCCTCACTGCTGCCAGAGAGAACTATTGTTGTGCGATTAGGCAAAGGTTTTCCAATTGATTGAAAAGTTTTTCTTCCCATCACCACAACATGCCCATTGGTTGTTTGCTTAAAATGCTTGAAGTCTTCAGGAATATGCCAAAGCAGCTGATTGTTTTTCCCAATCGCCCTATTTTCTGCTAGCGCACAAATAATACTAATTTTTGGATTGTTCATTTTTATTGCTAACATTTTTATTATGTTTTTTATAGCATAGTTTTGCGAGACAAATTTTATTTTTGGCACGCTTTTGAATGAATACTCACTATTCAAAAGCTCAAGAGCTACTGTCGCCAGCTGTTGGCCAAAAACAAAATTAGTCTCGCGACTGCATAAATTCAAGATGACATTATTTCATCCATTAAAAACACTTAAACAGCTATAGGAGCCTTAATCGGTGGATATGGATCATAATTTTCCAAAACAAAATCTTCAAACTTGAAATCAAAAATATCCTTCACTTCTGGATTTATCTTTATACTTGGAAGCTGGCGTGGTTGCCTTGAAAGCTGCTCAGCAACTTGATCAAAATGAAAATTATAAATATGAGCATCGCCAAGCGTGTGCACAAATTCTCCAGCTTCCAATCCGCAAGCCTGTGCAATCATCATTGTCAAAAGTGCATATGATGCAATATTAAACGGCACACCCAAAAGCGTATCGGCACTTCTTTGATACAACTGACAAGAAAGTTTTCCATTGGCCACATTGAATTGAAAAAGAAGGTGACATGGTGGCAACGCCATTTTGTCGATGTCTCCCACGTTCCAAGCTGACAAGATAATCCTTCTTGAATCAGGATTTTTTTTGATGGTTTCAATAATTTGAGCAATTTGATCTATCTCTTTGCCATCAGTTGTTTTCCAATGTCTCCACTGCACGCCATAGACCGGCCCAAGCTCTCCCCACGTGGCAGCAAATTCATCATCTGTTTTTATCCTTTTAATATAATTTTTCATCTCATCCTTCCATTCTTGAGAATAGGTTGGGAATTTTTCAGCCAAATTATTCTTATCAAGATAAGATTGAAAAGGCCAATCATTCCAAATATGCACATCATTTTGCACTAAATATTTGATATTTGAATCCCCTTTCAAAAACCAAATAAGCTCATGAATAATACCTTTTAGAAAGACTTTTTTGGTTGTGAGAAGAGGAAAACCCTTTTGCAAATCAAAGCGCATTTGATAACCAAAAACACTCTTGGTGCCAACCCCAGTTCTGTCGCTTTTTTGCACTCCATTGTCCATGATGTGCTGCAAAAGATCCAAATATTGTTTCATAGAATTTAATAACTCTAAAAATATTATTTAATATTTTGACTTATAATATCATTAATTTGTTCATACAAATCAGGAAATGTCCCATCATTATTAATGACATAATCTGAATAATTTTTCAGATCCTTTATTTGAATTTCAGTTTCAAGCTCATGATCTTTCTTGAAGTCTTCAAAGGTCTTGGCAGTATCATCAGTATTTTCAGCTCGCTTAATGATGCGCTCATAGCGATTTTGCATATCAGCCTCCATGTAGATAAGTTTAAAGTGAGGCAATTCCTTAAGATAAGAAATGTCAGCCATACGACGCACACCATCAACTACCACCAAATCATGTTGATCATTTTCAGCATCATGATACATAGCCTTAGCTAAAATATCTTCTCCAAAATTTTTACGCAAAACAGTTGAAATTGTTGAAATATTTTCTCTAGATTGTTCAACATAAATTCGATCCAAAACATCCCGCAAAATAGTGGAAAAGCGATGAGCGTTTCCCTTGTGATGTTCGATAACATGCTTAGCAATTGTTCCCTTGCCAGAACCCATTTCACCCGTAATCCCCAAAATTAACTTTGCCATATTTTTTATTATTTCTTTTCAAATATTAAATTATTTTTTGTCACATATTGCCTGTAAGTCACTCCAGCCATGTCTAGCATTCTTCTTGAAGCCACACTCATGTCATCATCATGATATTTGTCACTTTCGAAAATAACTTCTCTTATGCCATTTTGAATAATCGTTTTGGCACATTCATTGCAAGGAAACAATGTGCAATACAATCTCGATCCTTCAGTTTCAGCATTAGCATTATAGATTGCATTTTCCTCGGCATGCACCACATAGGCATATTTTTTCTCACAAAAAGCTCCTTCTCTGGCCCATGGCAAATCACCATCTCCGCAACCCCTCGGAAAACCATTATATCCAAGACCAACCACAATATTTTTCTCATTAACAATACAAGCTCCATTTTGAGTGTTGGGATCCTTTGAGCGATGAGCAATCACCTTGCTCATTTGCATGAAAGTCTCATCCCAATCAAGATATCCCTCACGTTTTTCAGTTTGCATACAAGTAAATTTTAATCATTATTCCAATATCTTTATTGTATACATTTTATCAAATACAGTAAAGATCATATTACAACATAAAAAAGACCCTGCAGACATTTGTCTGTAGGGTCAATGATTTTTAAAAAGAAAAAATTAATTTTCCTTTCGAATGAGGACGAGCACATCACCTTCCTTCACAACAATATTGTCTTCCGGTGAGATATAGTTTTCCGCCGGAATGACAATATTTTCAAATGAAACATAAAAGTTTCTTTTGCCAATATTGTGAAATGTTGGCATCTTGATTTTTCGTTCTGGTTGCGGGTTCATGTTGAACATGATTTTCCGTTTCAAGAAGCCTCGATTGTCAGCAACGACAGCGCCAACAATCTTTTTGTCGCCAGTGTCGGAAAAAAAGTGAGTGTTGTGAATGAAGCTAGCCAACTCACGCTCGGTTCCAGGCGACATCGCAACCAACTCATAGCTGAATTTTGTGTCATCAGTTGAAAGTCCAAAGATATTCCTTGGCACATTTCCGTTTTTTACCAAAAGACCAAGATCTTCTGGTTCAATTTCCATAAAACTTCCAATGTAGCTATTTACAAGCCATGTTGGAATTGTAGAAGAAATGTCCATCAATGGAGCGCAAGCTGCCAAATCAGCACCAGTTACCTTGAAACGATACCAGCCAGCAGACACCAATTCTCCAGGATTTTTCTTCTCCCAGGCACCAATCACTCCAAAGAATGATTGGGATGTTTTCAATTGGCTCGTCTCTAACGTGCCACAATTCACTGAAGTCACAGTGAATTGATATGGCATATACCTCTGAAATTCGCCATTGATCAAAATTGATCTCCTGATGGTCACCAATTCCTCACTGCCACCACCAGCCATCACTGGAAACGCCGACAGGGCAAAAATCGCTAATACAAGCCCAAAAATCATCATTTTTCTCATTTTCCTTCTCCTTTTGTTAAGACTACTGGAATGCCGGACATGTCCGGTTGTGTCAATCAAGACAACGTATTATTATACGCTTTTTTGTCAAAAAAGTCAAGAAAAAAACATCCCCGAAAAGATGTCTTTTTGCTTGATAGGCTTTATAGACTTTCAGCTTTTGACTAAAGTGTCACTTTAATTCCAGGTCCCATAGTTGAGCAAACTGAAATTGTCATCACATATTTTCCTTTGATTCCAGAAGGACGAGCCTTTTGGATTGCATCCAAAAACATAGCATAGTTTTCTTCAAGCTTCTTTGTTTCAAAAGAAACCTTTCCAATCACTTGGTGCACATTTCCAGTGTTGTCATTTTTAAAACTAAGTTTTCCCTTTTTAAGCATTTCTACAGCTTCCTTGATCTTGTCGGTTACTGTTTCAGTCTTTGGTGAAGGCATAAGACCACGGGGTCCAAGGATTTTTGCCACAACTGCAAGTTTCGGCATCATTTCAGGACTTGCAACAATCACATCAACTTCTTCCATTTTTCCAAGCTTGATTTTTTCAATCAAATCTTCAGCTCCAACGAAGTCAGCACCAGCCTCTTTGGCTTCAGTTGCCTTGGTTGAAGTGATAACTGCAATTCTGGCAGCCTTGCCGATTCCATGAGGAAGGACAACTGCTCCACGAACTTGTTGATCACCTTTTTTTGGATCAACAGCAAGTCTGATGTGAACCTCAACAGATTCATCAAATTTTGCAGTTTTGGTTTCTTTTGCCAAAGCCAAGGCCTCGGTCACGGCATACAATTTGTTTTTTTCAATTTTTTCAGCCACAGTCTTATATTTTTTTCCTCTAAACATAGTTTTGTGTGGTCAACGAATCACGTAATATATTACTCAATTCTCCCACTATTATAATTTTATAAACCACAGAAGCAATGTGAAACTATTTTTCTTTTTTGGCCAATAGAAGCGACAGCTTCTCCTGAGCTTTTGAATAATGAGTATTTCATTCAAAAGCGTGCCAAAAAGGAAAATAGTGGAACAATTGCAATCATCTTAAAGAATGTTCTAGTTTTCAATCTTGATTCCCATGCTTCTTGCTGTTCCAGCCACAATATTCATTGCTCCCTGCACATCATTAGCATTCAAATCAACCATCTTTGTCTTTGCAATTTCTTCCAATTGAGCCTTGGTCACAACCTTGCCAACCTTGTCTTTGAGTGGATTTGCAGCACCTTTTTCTGCGCCGGCAGCCTTTTTCAAAAGTTCAGCAGCTGGAGCTGTCTTCATGATGAAATCGAATGAACGATCCTCGTATACTGTGATTTCAACTGGCACAACTTCTCCCATCTTGTCGCGAGTTTGATCATTGAAACGAACACAGAATTCTTGAATAGCAACACCATGTTGACCCAAAACTGGTCCCACTGGAGGAGCTGGATTAGCCTTTCCACCAACTATTTGCAACTTAATGACCACTTTAATCTTCTTTGCCATATATTTTTTCCTTAAGGTTATTTATTATATCTTAGTAATCTGCAAGAAATCAAGCTCTACAGGGGTTTCGCGTCCAAAGATTGTCACCAAAACTTTCACCTTTCCCTTCTCTTCGTCAAATTCTTGAACCTTTCCATCAAAGTCTTTAAATGGTCCTTCGTTGATTTTCACCGCATCGCCATTTTTAAGGTCAATCTTGTATTTCGGTTCAGACACTCCCATGCGCTTTTTCAACATTTCAATTTCTTTTGGATCAACAGGGGTTGGAGTTGTACCAAGACCAATAAATCCGGTCACATTTGGCGTGTTTCGCACCACATACCATGAAGCATCAGTCACAACCATATTAACAAGAACATAACCAGGATAAATGCGCTCTTCAATTACTGTGCGCTTGCCATTTTTGATCTTAATCTTGTTCTCCTTTGGAACCATTACATCAAAGATAAGGTCTTGCATGTCCATGGATTCAATACGCTGCTTCAAATTTCTGGTAACATTGTCTTCATAACCAGAATATGTATGAATCACATACCAAGCTCGCCCATGATGTTGTGTCTGTTTTGCCATAATTTAGTCTTAAAGTCCGTAAAGTCCGTAAAGTCCGTAAAGCTTATTTGAATTTTGCTTTATAGACTCTTAACCTTATAGGCTTTTATCTTGAAATTTATTTCTTACTTGATAATATATGTCTTTAGGATATAACCAAAAATCCAGTCTAATCCGCCCAAAAATCCTGCCACAATAACGCTTACAGCCACCACTAGCAGCGTGTAATTTATTGTTTGTTTTTTTGTTGGCCAATTCACTTTCAGCATTTCTGCCTTAGCTTCAAGGAAAAATTGTATAGCCTTGTTCATAAGGGTATTTTTTTGAGTTTTTTAAAAAGCCCTGGGGGCTTTCTTTATTCAAAGTCTACACTAAAGGCACTTATCTGTCAATATTTTTCAAATAAAAATATCCCCAAAGAGGGATATTAAATAGGTGGGCTTATCAAGATTCGAACTTGAGACCTCGTCATTATCAGTGACGCGCTCTAACCAGCTGAGCTATAAGCCCATAAAATTTGCAAAAACTGCGTGATAAGCGCAGTAAATTCTATGTTGTGGACCGGACAGGACTTGAACCCGCTACCTCCTCAGTGCAAATGAGGCGCTCTACCAGGTGAGCTACCGGCCCATAAATATTTGGATTTGAGCCTGCACCTCCTCAATGCAAGAGATTGAGAACATGTGAGCAATCTCCGCTCTGATGATTTACCGGCCCATAAATGAGCTACAGAAATAATTATAACAAAAAGAAAAAATTTGTCCATAGCTAAATAACAATTAAACAAAAATTGCTATATTTGACATTAATTTTAGATATATTATGCTTGAAATACATATTGATATAGTTCATTACTAAAGAAGCTAAGGGAGGTGAATCTGGAAATATTTTTGCAAAGCTGAAGCACACATCAAAAAACCGGAGGCGCAAAAATGAGAGGTGTCCAGAAGAAAAACAAGATCAAAAAGCAGGTAGAAAAAGTTCTTGACCGCAACGAGAATTTGGCCGATGGAGAGCAAAAAAAGATCCTAACAGAGCAAGAGATCAAAAAAGCTCGAGCCAGGCCACTTTCAGTTCATGGCAAAAAAGCCCTGCGAGAACTCGAAACCCAAAAAACCGGACCCAAAACCTTTAGTGATTTTATCATCAAAAAGGCTGAGGAAAAGGGATTAAAAGTTCCAACCAACAGAGAAGAAGCCAGAAAACATGCCAGCAATAAACTTAGGGCAACTCCTTGCCCTACTGCATTTTGGCTGTCCCAACAATGAAAAAACAAAGCCCGACGGAAATCCGCCGGGCTTTAAAATTATCTCAGAATATAGAAGATTTAATTTTGTTTCTTCAAAAATTCCTGCACACTGTGCGCTGCAATTGCACCTTCGCTTGCAGCTGTGATGATTTGCTTGAACTTGTCAGAGCCAGTAGTTATGTCACCAGCCGCCCAAATCCCCTTCTTGCTAGTTCTTCCCGATGGATCAACTTTGATATAATTTTGCTCATCCAAATCTATTTCCAAATTCTTTATCAAATCAATATTTGGATCTGAACCAATTTCTGCAAATATTCCATCGACTTTCAATAGTTCGCTGCCCTTATGTGAAGCATCTAAAAGCAATTCTTCAACTTTCATTTCGCCCTTTATTTCCTTAACATTGGTCATGAAAATATTTTCAATCTTTGGATTTTTTGCTATAGCCTGAGCCCAAAATGATTCGCACCTGAGCTTATCTCCTCGATAAATCAAATATACTTTTTCAGTAAGATCACCCAAATACACAGCTGCACCAGCAGCACTATCATTTCCACCAACAATTGCCACGGTTTTACCTCGATAAAAAAACCCATCGCATGTTGCACAATATGAAACACCTTTTCCAATAAATTCTTTTTCTCCAGGCACTCCAAGGTGACGATGTTTTGTTCCCATGGCAAGCAATATTGTCTTTGCTTGAATTTTTTGACCATCACTCAAAAACAAAACATATCCCTCCTCTTTTTGCTCAATCTCATCAACCATTGCAACCAAAACAGTTGCCTTGTCATAACTTTTGGCGTGAGCATCTGCTTTTTGAGCAAACTCAAAGCCAGCAATTTTTTCGCTTCCAAGCCAATTGCCAATTTCATGTGTTTGGGTGGTCAATCCTCCTGCGATGCCACCGATCACCACATTAGAAATTCCATAGCGCGAGGCATAGACTGAAGCAGAAAAACCAGCAGGGCCAGCACCAATAATTGCAAGATCGTATGTATTATTCATAATTTTATAAAATTTTCAGCTTTTGGCTGATCATCCTCTGGATGACATCTTAAATAAGCTTTTTAAATATTTTTCATCTATTTCTTTTTTTCCCTCAAAATTGCAAATAAAATCATTTTTAAGTAGTTCAACTCCAATCATTGAAACAGCCTCGCGTATTGCTGTTATTTGCGTGATCACATCAATGCATTGTTTTTCCTCTTCAATCATTCTGCGAATCCCCTTGAGTTGCCCTTCAACTCGCGAAATTCTGTTGCCAATCTTCTCTTTTATTTTTTCTTTGTCACTTTTTGTGACAATTTTTTTAGCAATCTTTTTCATAAAAATATCATTAGAGCTCAAAATTATTCAAATACCTACTAGGGGTATAATATGATATACAATTAAAATTGTCAAAAATAATAATTTCTAAGTATGTAAACAATAATTATAATAAAAGCCAATCCAACCCTGTACCAAAAAAATGGAGCATACCCAACTTTTGCAATAAACCTAAGCATATATTTGATCGCAAGATATCCACTGATTGCTGCCGCAAGAATTCCAAATACAAGTGGCATTGTCATGCCTGCCTTCAAAAGATGTGGCACCTTCACAATGGCTGCGCCAAAGATTATTGGAGTGGAAAGTAGAAAGGAAAAGCGTGCGGCCTGCTCTCGCGAAAATCCCAAAGCAAGTCCGGCCGTCATGGTTGCGCCAGAACGCGAAACACCAGGAACAATAGCAATTGCCTGAGAAAGTCCAATCAAAAAAGCATCCTTGAGTCCAAGCTTGGAAATATCCTTTCGACAAGTTGCATATTTGTCTATAAAGTACAAAGCCAATCCAACCAACGACAAAGTCATGGCAATCAAAAGTGGACTGCGAAACATTTCTTCAACTTTTTTGTCAAACAGAAATCCAAAAATAGCCCCAGGAATTGAAGCAATCATCAGAAGCCAAAGCATGTTTGCCTGATAACTTATTGTCTTTATTGTATATTTTGTTTTCAACAAAGAATTTGAAGCTGCCTTGAAAATATCCAACCAATCTTGCCAAAAAAACCAAACAACTGCCACCAGCGTTCCAATATGCAAAGCAACATCAAAAGAAAGGCCAGGATCAGTCCAACCAAAAAACCATGGAGCCAAAATCAAATGTGCAGTTGAAGAGATTGGTAAAAATTCACCAAGACCCTGCAGGACTCCCAAAAAAATTGCTTGAAAAATATTTAGATCCATTTTTTTATTTTTTACTTCTTATTTATTAATATTATAATCTTACGTCTTTTTTGTCTTTTTTCCTATTAGCAGAATGTTTTTGTTTTCCACGATCTCGCATCTTTCAATTTCATAGCCAGCTTTTTGAAAAAGCCTTTTCAACTCACGTCTTGTGAAAGCATGATGAAATCTGGCAAATTTCTTTCCTTGATTGTCAGTAAAATCAATTTCACAATCATTCCAATCAAGCAAACTCTCTCCTTTGATTTTGCTTTTCCAATTTTGCAAAATATTTTTGAAATATTTTTTTTGCTTCACCTGCCAAATTCGCCAATCAGCAAAGAAAACTGGCCAAAGATACCAAGCAGTAATTACAACTTTGCCACCATCTTTTGTCACACGAAAAAGATCATTAGCAACAGCTTGGCGATATTCCTTTGATGGAAAATGATGAAAAACAGCAATACTATAAACAGTGTTGAAAAATCTTTCTTCGAACGCAAGAGTTTTCTTTTTTGGATCAATTTTTGAAAAGCTAATATTTTGCTCTGGATGCTTGCTCTTAGCAAGATCAATAAGACCACCAGAAACATCCACTCCCCAATATTGAACATTTTTTTCTTCAAAAAGCTCCAGCAATCGCCCATTGCCACAACCAAAATCAAGCACACTGTCGCCTTTTTTGACGTGGTCAGCAATAAATTCAAGAGAACGCCAAAAATGCTTCCTGGTTTGGGAAAATTTGATGCAAATAAGGTCATATCCAGCTTCAGTCTCATTTAGCACTTTCTGAGCAATATCTTTTTTCATGTTTTAAGCATAACAAATATAGACCAAACATTCAAACACAATCCTTGCATATTATCCTGCCATATATTAGGCTTAATAAATGGAAAAATACTATGACAATTATATCAAATCAGCCATCAAACAGCTTCCCGACTTTCTGGATGATTTTTCAAAACTCAAAAAAAAGCTGTCCAAGCAATACAGTATTCCACTTCCAACTAACGCAAACTTGCGTGACAGATACAATCAACTTGTAGAAAAAAGAATCATCAAAAAGAATGAAGCTTTTGAAGACATTCTTTGCACGCGTGGAATTCGCACGCAATCAGGAGTCGCAGTGGTGGCCGTCCTCACCAAGCCCTATCCATGTCCTGGAAAATGCATCTATTGCCCAACAGAAAAAGACATGCCCAAGAGTTATCTCTCAAATGAACCGGCAGTGATGCGCGCTATTGACTCTCAATTTGACCCCTATCGTCAAATGCAAAATCGCTTGCGCTCACTGGAGCTAAATGGGCACCGAACAGACAAGATTGAGCTTATTGTGATGGGTGGAACTTTTTCATTCTTACCCAAAGCATATCAAAAAAAATTCATAATCAGATGCTTTGCTGGGGCCAATGAATTTAAAAACAAAAGACAAAATTCAAAAGACAAAATTCAAAAGAGCCCACAAGAGCAATTGCAATTTGAGCAAAAAAGAAATGAAACCGCAAAGCAAAGAATCATCGGGCTCACACTTGAAACAAGACCGGACTATATTAACGAAAAAGAAATTTTAAACTTCAGAGAACTTGGCTGCACGCGAGTTGAACTTGGGGTGCAGAGTATTTATGATGATGTGCTCGAATTCAACAAGCGTGGCCATCTTGTGAGCGAAACAATCAGAGCCACTAAGCTGCTCAAGGATGCAGGCTTTAAGATAAACTATCATATGATGCCAGGTCTTCCAGGCTCGAGCATTGTTCGTGATTTTGAAATGTTCAAGTCTCTTTTTGATGGACCAAATTTTCAACCAGACATGCTCAAGATATATCCAACAGTTGTGCTCAAAGATAGTGAGTTGTATGATATTTGGAAAAAGAAAAAATACATACCGCTTTCAAATGAAGCTTTTGAAAAATTGGTAGTAAGGATAAAGAATGAAGCTATTGTGCCATATGTTCGCATTGCAAGACTCATTCGCGATGTGCCGACACCATCAATCATGGCTGGACCAATGGTTTCAAACTTGAGACAAATCATCATTCCGAAGTCAAATTGTCCCTGCATTCGTTGTCGCGAAGTTGGTGCAACCTACAAAATAAAAGAAAAAATTGTTCTGGATAGAATTGACTACAAAGCTTCAGATGGTCAAGAAATTTTCTTGCAATATGTTTCGCCTGACAAAAAAAAATTATTCGCCCTTTTGCGCCTTCGAATTCCAAACTCCTCGTGTCATTCCGGGCTTGACCCAAAATCCAGCAAGTCTCACCAAAAAACAAACGACCTGGATTCACGCCTCCGCGGAAATGACAAGCTTTATGATCTTTTGCCAATCCTGCAAAGTGCCGCCCTTATCAGAGAGGTTCATACCTATGGAAAATTAACCAAGATAGACACGCAAGACAAAACATCTCCGCAACATATTGGACTTGGAAAAAAACTTCTTCTTGAAGCTGAAAAAATTGCCAAAGAAGAATTTGGTATGTCAAAAATAACAGTAATTTCTGGTGTTGGTGTGCGTGGATATTATAGAAAAAATGGATACAGGCTTAAAAATACCTATCTAACAAAAAAGATATAAATTTTATTCTCCAGCCAGCTGACCACAGGCTGCCTTGATCTCATCGCCAAGACTTTTTCTGATAGTTGCATGAACTTGATATTTCTCAAGTTCATTTTTAAATATTTGCGTTCTGGTTTTAGAAGAAGGTTTTAGGTTTTCACTAGTAGCATTATATCGAATAAGATTCATATGCAAAAGATGATTATTCCCAATTGAACAAATAAAATCTGAAAGTTGTTTTGCATCAAGAGCTGTGTCGTTTATGCCATCCAGCATGATATATTCCAAAAAAACCTTACGCTTAGTGATGACAAAATAATTCTTGAGGGCATTTTTTAATGCCTCCATGTTATCCAATTTATTTACTGGCATATACAGGTCGCGTTTTTTGTCATTAGCAAAATGCAAAGAAATTGCCAAGTTCACCTGTGGAAACTCTTGAGACATTTTTTCAATTCCTTTTGCAATTCCAGAAGTGGAAACTGAAATGCTGCGAGATCCAAAACCAAATAGCTTTTCATCAATCAAAACAGCAATACTATCTGAAACATTTTTCCAATTATTAAAAGGCTCCCCCATTCCCATATAAACAATAGTTGAAACTTGCTCACTTTTTGCTTTTAGATTTTTGCTTTTAGATTTTAAATACTGACGCCAAAATAAAACTTGATCAGTAATTTCTTCACAACTCAAATCACGCTTAAACCCAATTTTTCCTGTCGCGCAAAACCTGCAACCCATCGCACATCCAACCTGACATGAAATGCAAGCTGACCATGTGTCGGGCTTTGGCGAAATCAAAACCGTTTCAATCAAATTTCCATCATTCAATTTCAAAAGCGCTTTAATTGATTGTCCATCCTTGGCAACCAAAACCTTTTCAACATTAAAAGAAAGTAATTGCAGTTCTTGTTGCATTTTTTCTCGCAAATCCTTGGACAAAGTTGAAATTTCAGCAAAAGAAGAAACACCATCAGCAAAGATAGCTTTTGTTATTTGACCAAAACGAAATTTTGGCAAATTATTTTCCTGCAAGAAATTTTGAAGTTTTATTATATCCATCTTAACTATTCTGCCTTTATATATTTATATCAAACAAATCATACTATCATTACTAACAATTTAAATGCCAGCCAGCCATAAAAAAATCCCAGCAGTATTCCAGCCAAAATATCACTAGGATAATGCATGCCATTGTGCAGACGAGAAAAGGCCATCAACAAAACAAAAGCAGCAGCACACAAAAATAGTGATGGGTAAAAACTGACAATCACAAAGAGCATGGCCACTGTTGTTGCCATGTGGCTCGATGGAAATGATGAATCAGAAAATTTCTTCCCAACTGATTTTATTAATTTTGGAAAAGAAACGAATGGCCGCTTTCGCTTGGGAACAAAAAACAGCAACAAGTGCTTAATCAAAAGCTCAGTTATTCCAAAATGCAAAATCGCAACCAGGACAATTGCCATTAAAAATGATTTTATTATTTCGGGATGTCGTAATATTGCAACCACAGCAAGCGCTGACCAAAAAAAGGCCAGGAAAGGAATTGAATTCAAAAAAGACAAAAAAATATCCATCCTTTTTGAACCAAGGTCATTAAAATATTTTACAATTTTTATTTCAAATTTATCCATCAGGCAGTAGAAATTCAAATGAGCTATGCTCAAGTAAAATTATAATTTACAAATAAAAGCTTGCCATGCAAAAAGCAATAAAAAATGATCTAGCATCATAAAAATCTTTGAATTTTCACTGCCTGATCCATTTCTATATAACACTAACGATTATCATACCAACTAGTGCGATTGTAGTAACGATAACAGCAGACCAGCCAAATATCTTAACCCACAAAGGATTAGTCTCACTACCCATTATTTTCTTATCATCCCCTATTTTCATAATAATAGCCAGCAGTGGCAAAGCAATCACTCCATTCAAAAAGGCTGACCAATACAGCGCCTTTATAGGATTAATACCAAGAAAATTCATACCAAGACCAACCAGGATAGAAATTGCAATCACCAAATAAAAACCCTTAGCCTTTTGGAATTTCTCTTCTAAGCCATTATTCCAATTCATTAGCTCACTAAGTGCATAGGCTCCACTGCCGGCCAAAATAGGAACAGCCAAAAGACCAGTTCCAATAATACCAATAGCAAAAAGCAAGAATGCATACTCTCCAGCCAATGGGCGAAGAGCAAGGGCCGCATCTTGAGCTGAATCAATACTTGTTATTCCGTTAGCAAAAAGAACATTAGCAGTTGTCAGTACAATGAAAAAGAAAACAATATTAGCCAAAATCATCCCAGCATCAACATCAGTGCGCATGCGTGCAACACGACTGCAAACTTCGGTTTTATTTTTTTTACAATTATTCATTTTACCATCCTCAACCTCCTCTGAAGCCTGCCAAAAGAAAAGATATGGTGTAATCGTTGTTCCAAAAACAGCAATCATTGCAAAAATATATTCTTTTGTGAAAGATATATTTGGCACAAATGAGTGCTTGAATATATTTATCCAATCAGGATGCGTCATAAAGCCGGCCACAATATATGCAAAAACTGAAATTGTGAGCCATTTTAAAAATTTAACATACACGTGATATTTAACAAAAATCTCAAGCAAAATAATAATTACTGCAAAAGATATTGCTCCAACTGCATAGTTAATACCAGAAATCATATTCAAAGATGCTGCCATAGCACCGAGGTCAGCACCAATATTGGCAATATTGGCAATCATCAAAAGCAAAACTGCCATCATCACTGTTCTTTTTTTGAAATATTTCTTTAGCACCGCAGCCAATCCCTTATTAGTGACGATTCCAATACGAGCACAAGTTTCCTGGATTGCAAGCATCATTGGCAAAAGCCAAGCAGCCATCCAAAGAATGTTCAAACCAAATTTAGCACCAACCGCACTATAAGTTCCAATTCCACCTGGATCATCATCAGATGCTCCAGTGATAAGCCCTGGCCCAAGAGCACGCACAAACAAATATGCTTTCTTGGCAGGATTTCCAATGATATTTTTGGCAACATCAATTTCTGTTTTTGCGATCTGTAAAGTTCCATCAACAGTTCGCACCGCCTCAACCTCACCCCAGACAATCAACTTTTTCACCAAAATCAAAGGCACACCAAGCTCCCTTCGAAATTCGGAGAGTGTTAAGAAATTTTCTGATTTTTTTTCTACGGAAATATCTGCATTTGGCTGCTTTTTAATTCCCACAATATTTATTCTTAATTTGTTTAAATTATTTCTTTAATTATATTCTCATATTCCCCAAGCTCCAATAGCATCATTAAAATTTTGGCCAACTTGTCACTATCATGGCGAATAAAAGATCGCTGAAAAGCTAATGCATCAGAATCTGAATATTCATGTTTTTGATCACTCAAAATATTTGCTCTAACCACACGATATTTCCTTTTTAATTTCCTGCCTTCATCAAAAAGAACCAGCAATTCATTTTGACTTTCATATTTTTTGACCAATCTTGCATCAGGTTTTTTTGCATTAAAAATAACAAAATCAATTCGATCACTGCCAATGTATCCATTTATAGAATCAACATATTCATCCAAAGTAAATTTTTCAGTATGCCCTTTTTTGTTTACCAAGTTGCAGTTATACACAACTATTGCTTTTGATTTTTTGATTGCTGAAGCAACTCCACCTACCAATAAGTTTGGAATAATACTGCAATAATGATTACCGGGACCAATAATGATAATATCGGCCTCTAGAATTTTTTCAATGGCACTTTTGTTTGCCATTGCAGCAGGAGAAAGATAATTTTTTTTAATTCCAATTTTTTCAATACTATAATCATGATTTATTTCATTTTCTCCACATATTTTCTTGCCATTTTTAAGCTCCATAAAAAGATTAGTGTCCTTGTTGGTAACAGGAATAACATCTCCTTTCACATTCAAAATTCTGGAAGCCTCTTCGACTCCCTTGGAAAAATTTCTGTTAATCTTTTCAAGCGCTGAAAGAAAAAGATTTCCAAAATTATGGCCCTTAAGACCTCCATCAGCAAAACGATAATTCATTAATTCTCTGAGCATCTCAGAAGAATCACTAAGTGCCACCAAACATTGACGCACATCTCCAGGCGGAAGCACTCCAAGCTCATCTCGCAAAACGCCAGTTGAACCGCCATCATCAGCCATCGAAACAATCGCTGAAATATCAACAGCATATTTTTTGAGCCCACTGAGCAATGTAAAACTCCCAGTTCCGCCACCAATTGTAACTATCTTTTTTCTTTGCATTTATTAAAATATAATATTAGTGAGAATAATTTTTTATTTTTGGCGCAATAGCGTCGTGCTTAGCACTCTTTCAAACCCCTCGGTTCGAATAATTCCGCCACGGGAAAACCTAGTTTTTCCCGACCCATTTCCTGACAGTTTCTATTGAGCTTTTGGATATTGTGTATTTATCCAAAAGCATGCCAAAAAGAAAGATGGTAGAACAATTTAACTCAAGAAATATTTATTCAACAACAATATTTATAATCTTTCCTGGAACAAAAATAATTTTTTTGATTTCTTTTCCATCCGTGAAAACTCTCACCTTCTCATTTTCAAGTGCGGTCTCTTTCACCTCATCCTCAAGCACATCCGCAGCCACCATCAATCGCTCGCGCACTTTTCCATTAACTTGCACCACCATCTCAATCTCATTATCCCTTGAAAGCTTTTCATCGAATTGTGGCCAGCTCTGCAAGAAAATTGATTTTTCATTTCCAAGCCCACTCCATAATTCCTCTGCAACATGTGGAGCAAAAGGAGCAAGAACGATGAGCAACGACTGAAAATCATCTTTTGCAATCTTGCTTTCCTTTTCCATCGCATTTACCAAAATCATCATTTGCGAAATGGCAGTATTAAATCTGAAATTTTCAATATCATCAGAAACTTTTTTGATAGTTTTATGCAACAAAGAAACAATTTTCTTGTCACTTGAAATATCAGCACTTACTAATTCTTTTACTTTCCAAATCTTATCCAAAAATCTTCGTACGCCACTTACGCCTGTTGTACTCCAAGAAACACTTTGCGTAAATGGGCCCATAAACATTTCATATAATCTCATAGCATCAGCGCCATATTCACCAATAATGTCATCTGGATTAACAACATTATTCCAGCGCTTGCTCATTTTGCGTCCATCCTCAGCCATAATAAGTCCCACATGTAAAAGTTTTTTGAAGGGCTCAATAGTTGAAACAACTCCAATATCATACAAAAATTTATGCCAAAATCTTGCATACAAAAGATGTCTTGTGGCGTGTTCTGCACCACCAACATATAGATCAACAGGCATCCACTGCTTTTCCAAATCTTTATCAATTATTACCTTATCATTTTTTGGATCAATATAGCGCAAATAATACCAAGATGAACCTCCCCATTGTGGCATCGTGTTAGTTTCTCTTTTCCCTAGTCTTCCACACTTTGGACAAGTAGTATTGACCCAATCAGAAATGCTTGCCAATGGTGATTCTCCGGTTCCGGTTGGTTCATAGTTCTCTACCTCAGGAAGTGTCACTGGCAAATCCTTTTCTGGCACACCAACAGCACCACAATTCTCACAATGAATAATCGGGATTGGCTCACCCCAATATCGCTGGCGAGAATATACCCAATCGCGCATTTTGTAATTTACCTTTCTTTTGCCAATTTTTTCTTTTTCTAAATAATCTGCAATTTTTTCTCTAGCCTCAGACGAAGATAAATTTGAATATCCATCAGAATTAATAAGAATACCATCATCCGTAAATGCATTTTCAAAAATTGATCCACCTGAAACAACTTCTTTAATCTCAAGATTATATTTTTTTGCAAACTCAAAATCCCTTTCATCATGGGCTGGCACTGCCATCACAGCCCCTGTTCCATATCCACCCAAAACATAATCGGCCACAAAAAGTGGCACTGATTTTCCAGTAAAAGGATTCACAACCAAAATACCTTCTAGCCTCACGCCAGTTTTTTCTTTTTGCAATTCGGTTCTTTCTAGATTTGTTTTTTTGTTTGCATCCTCAATATATTTTTTAACCTCATCAAGATTAGAAATATTTTCCTTCAATTTTTCAATAATTTCATGTTCTGGGGCAACCACGGCATAGGTAATTCCAAAAGCAGTGTCGATTCTAGTTGTATAAACCTCAATTTTTTCGTCACTACTTTCAATTTGCATTGCAAATTGAACACCTTCACTTCTACCAATCCAGTTTTTTTGTTGCTCAACAATCATATCTTCCCATTCAAGCTGGGGACTATCAAGATCATACAAAAGCCTGTCTGCATAGTCGGTCATTTTCAAAACCCATTGTCGCATTTGTTTTTGCTCAACAACACTTCCACATCTCTCGCATTTTCCATCCTCCAAATCCTCATTAGAAAGCCCTGTCTTACAACTTGGACACCAATTGATTGGCGCATTTGATTCATAGGCTAAACCCTTCTCAAAAAGCTTCAAGAAAATCCACTGCGTCCACTTACAATAAGCAGGGTCAGTGGTATTAATTTCCCTATCCCAGTCATAAGTAAAACCAAACATTTCAAGTTGTCTCTTGTAGTTAGCTATACTCCTGGCAGTAAAAACATTTGGATTACTCTTATTTTTGATTGCATAATTTTCAGCCGGAAGACCAAAAGCATCCCAACCCATTGGATGAAGAACGCTAAATCCATTAAGCATTTTGAAGCGCGCTGTCACATCAGTTGCAATATATCCTTTCGGATGACCGACATGCAACCCAACTCCTGATGGATATGGAAACATGTCTAAAACATAAAACTTCTTATCACGCGAATAATCCTTATAAGTCCCATTATCCTCCCAATATTTTTGCCATTTTTTTTCAATATTTTTTGGTTCGTATTTTTCCATATAGCTACAAGATTACAAATTTATATAAACACACAATAATTTATGTGAGAATATGTTTTTATTTTTTCACTAGAAATAAGTCACTTTGGTGTTATGTCAAAAGTTGCAATTATTTCTCCGTGACAAAAATAAAAACATATTCTCACAACTATGCCATACCAACAAATCCATAAAAAATAAAAACAACCATCTTTAATTGTTTTTATGATATCAGAATTTTTATATAAAATCAATACTATTTTTCCCTCTGTTGAGCCTTAAAGGCCAGATAGACATTTTGCAAAAGACAAGCAATCGTAACAGGGCCAACACCTCCAGGCACTGGCGTAATATAGCCAACATTTTCAGCAGTAGAAGCAAAATCGACATCCCCAAGAATCTTACCGTCAACATTTTTGATTCCACCATCAACAACAACTGCGCCACTTTTAAGCATTTTTCCAGCAATAATTCCCGGGATTCCAACCGCACTTATCACAATATCGGCGTTTTTTATTTTGGCAATATTTTGATCAAAACTTGAAGACAAGAAATAGTTCGCAAAAAACCCATCTTTACCCAAAGCTGCACACATTATTTTTCCAAATTCATCAGAATTTGCAACCACAATAGTATTTTTGCCCACAAGCATCTTTTTGACACTTTTGATTATTTGCAAAATTGCCAAAGGAAAAACTGGCGCAGCACAATCACTGTCACTCAAAAATAGTTCAATATTTTTCCCATGAAAACCATCAACATCTTTTTTAGGATTAATAGTTGAGATTATCAAGTCGGTATCAAATTTTTCCAAAATTGGCAATTGCACAATAATACCAGAAACATCATTGTTCTCATTTAATGAAACTATTAAATCCACAATTTCACCTTGCTGCACCTCTTCAGTAAATTCATGTAACAAAAATTCAATTCCAATTTCTTTGGCTTTTTTTCTTTTTAATGCAACATACAAATGAGAAGCTTGGTCATTGCCAATCAAAATAACATCTAATCGTGGTTTTTTTTCAAAATCAATAAGCTCACTTTGCAATTGAGCCAGAATTTCATTCGCAACTAATTTTCCATGAAGCAATTTCATATTTTTTCAATTATTTAACCATCCTATGAGCATTTAACCACAAAAATAAGTAAATATCAAATGCACAAACAAAAAAAACAAGCCCACCAAGCTTGCTTGTGATGCTAGTTGCAATTACTTCTACTTGTATCTCAGAGCATCAAGAGGATCAATCTTGCTGGCACGACGAGCAGGAACCAAGCCAGTCAAAAATCCAACCACTCCAGAAAAAGCCAAAATGGAGAAAATGAACCAAGTTGGAGTATAAAAAAGACTAACACTTTGTCCACCAAATCTGGTTGCCACAAAGTTAATGAGCATATTAAAAACCACACCACCAATAAGTCCAATTGAGACACCAGCACAACCACCCAAAAATCCCATGATTGCAGATTCCATAAAAAACATTACCGAGATGCCAATATCTGAAGCACCGATTGATTTCATAATACCAATCTCCTCTGTTCTTTCAAGCAAGGTAATTGTCATGGTGTTAAACATACCGATAGCAGAAACAAAGAGAGCAATAAAACCAAACAACATCAAAATTATTTGCACAACCTTAAAAATTTGATTTGCCTGATCGACAGTGTCGGAAAGTGATGAAACCAGGAGGCCATATTCCAAAATAGCATCTCGTATTTTTATCATCTCATTATTTGATTTTGTTTTTACTTTTACTTGACCATATTTGTCAATTTTCAAATTGTTAAGCGAAGACATATTTATATAAATAATATTATCCTCACCATCAACAACTCCAACTATTTTATATTTCACACTACTATCTACTTTTTCAAACTCGCTTTGTGCTTGCGAATCAGATCCGGAGTCTGAAACATCCTCCGTAGCTTCAACAAATCTTGGAACAAAAAATGAAAATGTCATCTCTTTACCAATCATTTCATCCACATTTTTGCCAAAAACTTGCCCAACAGAGCTACTAATAACTATTCCATTAGGAGTGCTGTCATCAAAAAGAATTCCCTTGCTTGGCTTGAATCCACCAAGTTTTAAAAAGGATGGTTTAGAACCAATAGTGACAAGATCTGCAGACAATTCATCCAAATGACCCTGTGTGGTTATTTGAAAAGCTGGACTAACATCTTCAACTCCTGGCATTGCTCCAATTTTTTTGATCATTTCTTGATTCAATGAAACAACTCCCGATTTTGCCTCTGAAATATCCAAAGTGAGGAGAGAATCAGCAGTGGTTATTCTTTCCAAAAGTGTTTTTTGCAAGCCATATCCCAAGGAAACCAAAAACAAAATAGCACCAATACCAATACTCATACCCAAAACAGTCAAGAGCGTTCGAGACGTCCTGGCTTTAAACATTCTGGTTGATAATTTAAACAAATCTACAAATTTCATTTTTTTATTTTTATAAACTAGGCTGAATATCGAAGCAACATAATAAGCTCAACTTCCCTAACAACTCTCTCAGCACTACCCTTATACAACCCAACACCACCCAATTTTTTTGGAGCATCCAGTCTTTGCTGCAAACCAAAACGATCAATCTTGTTTTCAACTCGCAACTTAATGAATGATCTGAATCGCAACATCACATCATCATCAAGCTTTAGATGATAAAAACTAACTAAATAATCAGAGAAAGTAACAATTCCAGTAGCCTGATCAACATTCAAAGCTTCGGCTTGAAGTAAGATACTCTTGGTTCTTTCAGTAAAGGATACCGCTCGAACTTTATTCCAACCAGCTCCACCCTTGTCAAAATCAAGATCCAATTTTTCAGCAAGTCCATTGCTATCAATATTTCTAAACAAGAATTCTTTCAGCAGATTCTCACCAGCGTTTATCTGTTCCTCATTTAATTCTGAAATAATATGAGCCAAAAGCTGTTTAGCTTTAAACGGAATAAGCAAAACTCCAACTTGTTGCAAGGAAAGATTTTTAAATGTTCGCATGAGCAATTTAAGTTCACTTGAAATTTCCTCTGGTGTGACGGCAAGATCTTTCTTGATAGCATCTTTTGGTCTCTTGTCATGATTGATTTCCTCACTAACTTTCTTCCCATCTTTCATATGGATAATTCTATCAGCATACACGAGATGTTCCGGATTATGAGTAACCATGATCAAGGTTTTTTTGTCGATATCATTAATTTCCTTGAAAATGTCAAGCACGTTTTGAGCTGACTCAGAATCAAGATTTCCCACTGGCTCATCAGCCAAAATTATTTCTGGATCATTAACGAGTGCTCTTGCGATAGAAACGCGCTGCTTTTGTCCACCAGAAAGCATGGCAGGAAATTTGTCAGCTTGCTCAGCAATACCAAATCGTCGCAAAAGTAGCATCGCTTTTTCCCTTCTTTCCTTGAGCCCTTCTCCGCGAAAAACTTTTGGCAAACAAACATTATCAAGCACCGTCAGCGTTTCAATCAAGTAAAAGGCCTGAAAAACCATTCCAATCTGAGTTTGATGAAATTCAACTGTTTCCTTTTTTGTCATTTGCATCAAATTCTTTCCCTGCACAATAACATCACCATAAGTTGGAGCTTGCAGACCAGAGATACCATAAAGCAAGGTCGACTTTCCACAACCAGATGGACCATAGATAATGATATATTCCTCAGGATAAATTTCAACGCTAACACCATCCAATGAACGAACTTCATTGGATTTTCCTTTGTTATATATAACCCGCAATTGATCAACTTTTATGCATGGTTCTGCCATTTTTTTATTTTTATTTCTACCTCAAGATAATGCCAATCTCATGATTTTTTAAGTTAATTAAGGAATTAAAAAACAAAAAATATTATCATGAATGATGACTTAATATTAACACAAAAACAATATACTGACCATACCAAGAAAATTTATCTAACTACAACTTTAAAAGATTTTTAAATAGAACATTATATTGTCTTATTTTTTTTATATTTACAGTGTAATTACGAAATGTACCATTTCTCTTTTCTAGTAACAAATCCAAACTTTTTAATTTAGAAATATGATGAGATGCTAAGTTTTGAGGAATACCAAGCTTATTATAGATATCAGTAACATTCATTGACTCATCTTTCAATAACATCACTATTTTCAATCGATTATCATCAGCAATCACTTTTAAAAAAGAGTTAACATCTAAAAACAAATCATCAACTTTGCTTTTTTTATTACTCAAATCTTTGATTTTCTTTTTCATATATTAAATTAGAAAAGATTAATTTATGCACATAAAAAACCGTATTCAAAAGATAATACGTTATATCAATCAAAAATCTTTCATTAAAAAAATTTAAGACTTTTTTATTTTCTTCCAAGCAACCTCATTAATTCAAGATAAAAATTCAAATTATGCATAGAGGCTAATTTCAAGAAAAAAGGTTCGTTTGTACGCAAAAGATGATTCAAATAAGCCTTTGTGAAATTTTTACACGTATAACAATCACAATTAGCGTCAATTGCAGTGAAGTCTTCCTTAAATTGCTCATTATTAATATTAATAGTGTCATAAAAATCACCACTCAATTCATTCTTATTCCTCCAAATAAAAAGTCTACCATGCCTCCCCTCTCTTGTCGGAATAACACAATCAAACATATCCATTCCAGCTTCCACCGCACTAACAAGCTCATTTGGCTTTCCTAGTCCCATCAAATAACGAGGCTTATCAGCAGGAAGAAGTGGCACAACCCACTCCAATATCTCATACAAATGCTTTCTTGGCTCACCAACTGCCACACCACCAATAGCATAACCATCCCAGCCAGAAGCAGGACCACACAATAATTTAAAATCAATACCCAGTAATTGTTTAATACTTTCTTTCCTGAGATCCTCATATACCGACCCCTGAATAATGCAAAACAAAAGAGGTCTTCCTTTTGAATACTTCTCGGGATTTTCAGCTATTTTTTTGTGAAAATAAGCAAAACAACGCTCAGCCCAACGAGTAGTAAGTTCCAGTGATTTTTTAGTATATTCATGTGTAGCTGGATATGGTGGGCACTCATCTAAAACCATAATCATATCAGATCCAAGATTTAGCTGAATTTCAATTGATTTTTCTGGCGACATAAAGTGCCTACTACCATTTATTGGATCAGCAAAACTTACACCCTTTTCAGACAGAGTCACTCCGCTAGTGCCATATTTTTCCTTGGCGCGTGCACCAAGCGAAAATACTTGATATCCTCCAGAATCAGTGAGTATTGGACCATTCCAGTGCATAAACTTGTGAAGGCCACCAGCTCGAGCAATGAGTTCATCTCCTGGCCTGAGCCATAGATGATAAGTATTACCAAGCACAATCTGTGCACCAATTTCAAGCAAATCCCCTGGTGAAATATTTTTCACCGCTCCCTTTGTTGCAATCGGCATAAAAAACGGAGTATTAATTACTCCGTTTTTAGTATGTAGTCTGCCGATGCGCCTATTTTCAACTTTTTTTATTAATTCAAACATATCATGATATTATACTTGTCTTTTCAAAAAAGTCCATAGCTATCTTATTTCAAAACCTTACCATTTGAAAATCCAACAAATTTATCCTCAGGAAGCATTGTATTTTTTTTCTCCCCACTAAGTACAATATCTTCCCCAGTAAAAGCATCTTTTGCTGTTAGTGATGATGGATTTAGCAAATTAATCGGTTCACCTATTTGATTATTCTGTGGAGTCACAGCGACTTTAAATATTATCTCTCGAGGCAATCCAAGCACCCCAGTTCCAGCAGAGATGTCACCAGCATCCCAAATTATTTGATTTGTTCTTTCATTGTAGGAAACTTTTTCAGTCGAAGGAATAAGCTCCCCAACCCAACGCACTCCTGACGGTAGGGATGAAATTATTTTAACACTAGTTATATCATTTGAAACATTAATAAGCTGCCAATGCAAGGAAAAAGTTGTTTCCTTGTTGCTTTCCATTGGCATTGGTCCAACATTTTTAACCTTACTGTCAAAATAATACCCCTTAGTATCAAAAATAACTTTAGACGCCAACTTTAATTCAAGCTTATTACTTCCAATTATTTTATTTGAATTTATGGGTGTTGGAATATCAGGACTATCAATTTTTGCCACAGAAGAAACAATGAAATTCTTATCAAGCTTATTTTCAATTGGAATAGTATTTTTAACTGGAACAGAAAAACGAACAAATCCGGTGGCACCAGGATTAATATTTGCCAAAATTGGAACATCAGAGGCCTTCCATGTTATGATGTTTTTTGCATTATCATATGATCCCTTATCTATATTCATTTTTGAAAAATCAAGAACATTTCCCTTTATTTCAACATTAATTATGGCATCACGAAGTGTGATATCACCAGTATTTTCAAACGTCACTGCATATTTTATGACCTCGCCAGCCTTAACTATTTCATTGTTCTTCTCTTCAACTCGCTGAAAAATTCGAAGAACTGGAGAAACAATACGCGTTGTCAATTCTTGCTTATCATAGATTACAAATTTTGCACCTTCCCCAATGTGACCCAGAGAAACAACAATGCTCTTCCCTTCATCACCACCACCATTAATTTTTCCTTGAATATTTATTTTGCCAGATTGTCCAGGCTCCAGATTACCAACATACCAATAAGAACCCTTTTCGGAAGATTTTGGTTGAGAATCCTTAAGCTGAAAATCAACTGGAAAATCAACCCTCAGTTGAATATCACTGAGTACCCTCGTGTCTAAATTTTTATATTCAATAACATACTCCATTGAATCTCCATTGACCAATTGTTGTGGCCCAGCAACGCTAACAACAACAGGAGCTGCTGCGATGTTAACACTTATTTGATCAGTCATTGAAAGCTTCTCAACAGCATTTGAAGGAGTGAAATCAATTTCTGCATGCAAAAAAACAGGAAAATCCTTTGGAGCATAAAAAACACCCTTAAACTCAGCCTGACCCACACTCATTGGGGCAATATCACCAATGAATATTTTACTAGTAGTATTGTTTATGTATTTTAAGTTCAAACTATCAATAGGTTGAAAATTTTCAGAATAAGTAATTTGTATTTCTGTGTTTTTAAGTGTGACTCTATTGCTATTAGAGTAATGAATTATATATTTCGTCGGCTGATTACTGTCAGCCTCCTTTGGACCTTCAAAGGAGATACTAACCCTATCCTGATGAAAAGCATTTTTCATCCACCATCGATAAAAAACTGTTCCAGAAACAGCAAGCAAAAGAAAGACAAAGACTCCAATAAAGATCCAAATATTCCTCTTTTTTTCTGGCGTCAATCCTCTTTGTGGCTGATTCCAATTTTTATTTTCATCAAATGGACTGGAACTGCTAGCAACACTAACGGATGGATCATATGCGCTATTATCGTGACTCCTGCTTTCAATTTTATCAGCATTTGATTCGTATAACTCACGATTAAGATTATCTAGTGGCATATTTTTTATTTTTATTTCTTCTTATACTTTATTATATTATAGCATAAAAATAACATCTACTTAAATTATCCACCTCAAAAAATCATCCACAACAAGCTGAACTTGATCACAATCAACTTGCTTTACGCTTATTTTAGGGACAGTACTTAGCTTATTTTTCAAAAAAAGTCTTATAATCTTTACAACATTAGCATTTATTCTTAAAACTATATTCTCATGACCCATAATGCAATTTTGACAAAGAGCACCACCCTGCTTGGAGCCAAAATAAATTAAATCTTGCGACAATTTATTTCCACAAGAAACGCAATTCTCAACCTCAATTGCAAAGCCAAGAAGATCCAATAATTTAACCAAAAAACCAAGTCTTATCAATGAATATTTAATATTTAAATTATCATCATCGATATTTAATAAATTTCCAGCAACATAAAAATCCATCGCTTCCAGATAGTCCTTAAGCAAAAGAAAGACCAATTGGTCTGGATTTTCAAAGTCTATTAATTTTTCAAAAACACTCAATCCAAGAAAAACATCCAACAGCGCGCCACAATCACCCTTAAGCAAAGTGAAATTATTTTCAACTATCGAACTAGTTATTTTTCCAAGCCCCCTTGATCTTATTACGCAAACATCGGCCAAGGTTATATTCTCAAGAGATGCTGCCAACTTTGCCTGAGGCTTTCTAACACCCTTCGCTATTGAACTTATTTTTCCGCCCTCAAGAGTATATAAGACATATAATCTATCAGTCTCGCCAATATTCTTCTTATTTAAAATAATTGCAGTGTATTTATATTCCATAGTCTCATTATTACACTCTTTATTGGATTTGAGCAAAAAAATCGCTCCATATCAGTTGATATGGAGCGAGAAATATTGACCCTAGAAAAAATTATGCCTCTTGCTCGCTCCCTCCGTAAAGATATTCATGATGATCAAGAAAACAAACAAGAAGGCAACACCTTTGCAAACAAAAACAACAAAACTAGCAATCCATGCCCAAAAATACCATCCAGTAAAAAAGATAAGCAGCAGGTAACAGAAAAAAAATAGACAAATGAAAAGTGAATAATAATCTCCTTTAATGTTATTCATTAGCATCTTTACTTCCTCCTTTTGGTTTATTTTTCTGCAGAATCTTGTTTTGCTAAAATTTTAAAACAACATTGCAAACTTAAATCTTCTTCAATGCAATTATAATCAAGCTGCCATCAATTGAAATTTCTTTCATAATATCAGCTTCATTATTGGTTGAATTAATAACGTCATCAGCTAAAATCTCAGCTTTTATTATTTCTGAAAATTGCTCAAAGACACCTTCCATTCCAACATACCATAACTTTATCCTATTTTCAACCTCATATCCAGCCTGTTTCCTAAGCTCCTGCACACTGCGAACAATTTCACGAGCAATGCCTTCCTTGATCAATTCAGCGCTAAGTTCTGTATCCAAAATGACATTCTCTGACTGTGAATCATTCATCACTACCACCTTAATATTCAATTCATCTTTGATAATTTCAATAAGTTCATCCTGAAATTCATTTTTGATTGATATTTTTGCAAGTGGTTGACGTACCTTTATCTTAGCTTGAGAGCGCAATTGCAGACCTTCGGTGATCACCTCTCTTGCCATTTTCATTTCATCATTTAGTGACTCATCAATGTGTTGATGCTCGCCAGTTGGCAAATCAGCCAAATGCACAGATTCCTTGCCGGTTAGGTTCCTATAAATCTCCTCACTCATAAAGGGAGCAAATGGCGCCATCATTTTTGACAAATTAACAAGCACGTGATGCAAGGTTGCATAGGCTTGTTTTTTGTCAGCATCATTTTGCGACTTCCAAAAACGCTTACGAGAACGTCTAACATACCAATTTGACATATCATCTATAAACTTTGAGAATGCTCGCGAGCTTCGATGAAGTTCATATTTTTCCATACCATCATGCACTGCAATTATCAAGGTATTGAGTTCAGACAAAATCCACTTGTCCAACAAATTAGTTGTATCAGAATGTTTGAATTGCTCATCATGCTTCCAATTGTCAATATTGGCATACAACACAAAAAATGAATATGAATTCCAAAGCATGCGCATCATTCCACGCATAATCTCTTCCACATCTTTTTGTGAAAAATTCAAATTTTGTGCAGCCACTACTGGCGAACTCATCAAATACAAGCGTATTGAATCAGCGCCATATTTATCAAACATGAGCATTGGGTCAGGATAATTATTATAACGCTTACTCATCTTTTTTCCATCCTCAGCTAAAACTGTCCCATTAACAATGACATTTTTATATGCTGTCCCACCTTTAATCCCAGTAGCGATAATATGCAAATAATAAAACCAGGCCCTTGTTTGATCAACTCCCTCAGCAATAAAATCTGCAGGAAAATTTTGCTCAAATTTTTCATTATTTTCAAATGGATAATGCATCTGCGCATATGGCATTGAACCAGAATCAAACCAGGTGTCCAACACATCAGGAACGCGATGCATTTTTCCATTGCAGGCATCACAATCAATTATGATTTCATCTACCATGTGCTTGTGCAGATCAGTGATTTTTTGACCACTGGCAACTTCGAGCTCCGCCACTGAACCAAAAACCTTGGTTGCACTACAATCACATCTCCAAATCGGAATAGCACTTGCCCAAAAACGTTGCCTGGAAATTGACCAATCGCGCGCACCTTCGAGCCATTTTCCAAAGCGACCCTCTTTGATATTTTCAGGAGACCAATGGATTTGTTTTGCCAAATCCAGAGCCTCATCCTTTATTTTGGAAACTTTTACAAACCAAGAGCTAGTAGCATAGCTCATCAGTGGCGTGTCACATCTCCAACAATGAGGATAACTGTGTTCATATTTTTCTTTAGCAAAAAGAGTTCCATTTTTAGCCAAATATTTAATAATTTCCACATCAGTTGAACTGCGATCTTCTATTGGCTTGACTGAGAGTCCAGCAAAGTCACCAGCCTCTTTTTTTATTTTTCCATTCATTCCCACATGCTGAATAAATGGAAGCTTATGCTCTTTTCCTAGGTTTAAATCATCCTCACCAAAGGCTGGAGCGATATGCACAATTCCTGTTCCATCGCTTGCCCCAACAAAATCTCCAGCAACAATTTTCCATCCATTTTCAAAATTTTCAATCTCACTCTTATTATAAAAATCAAAAACTGGCTTATACTTTTTCCCGACTAATTCACTGCCAAGCACTTCGTTTGTGATTTCAACTTTTCTATCCTTGAACAAATCAGCAACTCGATCTTTGGCGACCACAAAAGTTTCATCAACAAAATCACCATTTTCCAATGCCTTGGTTTCCTGAACATAGACATAGGTAATTTCAGCGTTAACAGCCAAGGCCACATTGCCAATCAGTGTCCATGGTGTCGTTGTCCAAGCAAGCACGCAAACACCAGGTTCGCCAAGAAATTCAAATTTTGCAATAACAGAAAGATCTTTCACGTCCATATATCCCTCACTCACCTCTTGCTGAGAAAGTGTTGTCTCACAGCGAGGACAAACATGCATAGAACGATATCCCTCATAAATAAGCCCCTTATCCCAAAGCTCTTTGAAAACCCACCAGACCGATTCCATATATGGCAAATCCATTGTTTTATAAGCATTGTCCATGTCAGCCCAACGACCCATACGATTTATGACAATTTTCCAATCATCAACATATTTCAAAACTTTGCTACGACAAAGATCATTGAATTTTTCAACTCCTAGCTTTTCAATGTCGTTTTTTGATTTTGATCCCAATTCTTTTTCGACAATATTTTCAATTGGCAATCCATGACAATCCCATCCCCATTTTCTCTCCACATGAAAACCACGCATGGTCCAATAACGAGGAACAACATCTTTCATGGTTGAACCAACCAAATGACCATAATGAGGTGTTCCTGTGGCAAAAGGTGGACCATCATAAAAAGAATATTCCTGAGAACCCTCGCGCAATTTCAAAGACTTTTCAAAGATTTTTTCCTGCTGCCAAAATTTCAAAATTTCTTCCTCCATTTTTGGAAAACTTTGTTTTGGATCAACTTTTTTAAAGCTCATAAATTTTTGTAATTTTTAATTTTGTAATTTTTAAATAATTTCTTAATTTCTAAATGTTTTGAGCATTAAAAATTTTGATTTATTTAAAAAATTAAAAATTAAAAATTAAAAATTAAAAATTAAAAAAATAAAATCCCCATGCAAATAAATGCATAAGGACGAAAAATTTCGTGGTACCACCTTAATTCAGTATTATGTATGAAGTATTATGTATTATGCATTCACATACATTATACATTCTACAAAATACATTATACCCTTATTTATAGCTATTACGGGCCTGCCCGGCAAGTTCTAGTCTCCAAATTGGATTTCTTCTTGCAGCTTCGAGGTGATAACCCCATCAACGCTTTTATAATACTATAATATTCCTATTTGAAACTTTTGTAAATCTCCAATGTTTCTCGTGCAGTTTTTTCCCAATCAAACTTGGCAGCCTGTGCCAAGCCTTTTTCAATATAACTCTCACGAAGTTCCTTATTGTTGGCAAATTCGCCCAAGGCTTGGGTCAATTCATTGGTATCAAGAGGATTGACAAACATCGCAGCCTCACCAGCAATTTCAGGCAAAGATGAAACATTGGACAAGATTGCAGGTGTTTTGGTTGCAAAAGCTTCCAGCACCGTCATTCCAAATCCTTCATACAATGATGGCATCACAAAAAACTCAGCACCTTCAAAAAGTGGCACCAACTCGTCGCCAATCACATATCCCGTAAATACAACATCCTTTGCAAGACCCAAATCCTTCATGATCTGGTGATATTCACTCGCAAGCCATCCACGTTTTCCAGCTAGCACCAATTGATACTCAAATTTTCCATTATTTCTTCTTTTTTGCTGAGCCTTAAATTTTGAAAATGCTTCCAAAAGACGAGCAATATTCTTTGACGGTTCCAGTGTTCCCAAAAATAAAATATATTTCTTAGTAATATCATGCTTGCCTAAGACCTTTCCTTTCTCAACTTCTGATTGTTCAAAAAAACGTCCATCCAAACCACTATAAACAACCTCTATTTTTTCATTATCACCGCCAAGGAATTTTTCAATATCATTTTTAATTGAATTAGACACAGCAATAATCTTGTCGGCCTTCTTTGCCATCATTTTTGCAATAGCTTTATTTCTTGTCCTTTTTACTGCTGATAAATATTGAGGAATACTAAACATAGACATGTCATGAAAAGTAACCACCGTTTTTCCAACATATCCCATGGGAATACGATTGAAAGCTGAAACAGAATGAAGCACATCCAGCTTTTCTTTTTGCAACGTTGCTGTTCCAAGAATTTCACTATAAGCACCAGGAAGATATCTTTTATAATCAGAAAATGGATAAAATTTTATCGTAACATTTGATTGTGCAAATTTTTTAACATCCTTTTCACGCACACGAAAATCAAAGAAAATGACATATTCATTTTCCTTGTCGATCTTCAACAAATGCCTAATGAGCTGATAGGCATAGTGACCAACACCAATAGCATCACCTTTTTCTGGATTCAAGATTGAGCGAGCATCAATTCCAATTTTCATATGCTTAAGTTTAAAGTTGAAAGTCTTTCAAGCAAGAAGCTTTTTGGACTTTACAGACTTTATGACCTTATGGACTTAAATTTACATTTTTTCTGGCGCATCCACCCCAATCAATGCAAGGGTTTCAGATAGCACTATTCTAACAGCATTTATCAAGGAAAGTCTAGCCCTTGTCAATTCCAAATCTTGCTCATCAATAACGCGACATGCATCATAAAAAGAATGAAATTTATCCGCCAACCTCATGGCATACTGTGGAAACCTATGCACTTCATAACTTTTTGAAATTTCCTCAACCAACTCTGGAAATTTATTCAGTTCTTTTATTAAGCTAAGCTCCTTTTCATGTGCCAATAAAGCCAACTTATCATTTTGAATTTTAGAGTTGAAATTTATTTGAGATTTGGAATTTGAGATTTGGAATTTTTCGAGTATGCTCGAAATCCTGGCATGCGCATATTGCACGTAAAATACAGGATTTTTTGCACTTCTTTCTTTTGCCAGACCCAAGTCAAAATTCATATGCGTGTCAGGAGAATACATCAAAAAGAAAAATCTCGTCACATCGTGGCCAATTTCGTCAATCAAATCGTCCAGATTAATCACATTTCCTGCACGCTTACTCATGCGAGCTTCTTTGCCATCTTTCACGAGTCGCACCATCTGAGAAATAATAATTCGAAAATCACCAGCAAAGCCAAGTGCCATAGCAACAGCATTCAACCTTGAAACGTATCCATGATGATCAGCTCCGAGACCCATTACTAAGCGAGAATACCCTCTTTCGATTTTATTCAGCATGTACCCACAGTCTCCTGCCATATAGGCATTTTTACCATCTTTTTTCACAATAACCCTATCCTTATCATCTCCAAAATCAGTTGTTCGCAGCCAAAGTGCATCTTCAAGCTCATATGTCAAACCTTTTTCCCTCAGAATTTCAATGGCTTTTTTGTCATATCCTTCATCACTCAACTTTTGCTCACTAGTCCATTGATCAAAAGTGATTTGCATTTTTTCCTTGGTAGTTTTTTGGATAATATTTTCCAAAACATCCTTTGCTCCAAGCTTTCCAACTTCTCGCACATCTCCAAGTTTGGCATATTTTTCATTCAGTTCATCAATATATTCACCAGAATATGCAGCATCAGCATCTTTTAAAATACTATGCCCAAGTTTTTCAATCTGCCCACCAGCATCATTCACATAATATTCATTTGTCACTTCAAAGCCTGCTTTTCGCAAGATTCTTGAAAGTGAATCACCATAAAATCCACCCCTGCCATTTCCAAGATGAAGTGGTCCAGTCGGATTGGCTGAAATAAACTCATTATTGATTTTAATATTTTTTCCAATTCCAGAATTTCCAAAATTTTCTTTTTCAGTTGAAATTTTTTCAACCACACTCTGAAGATATTTTTTTGACAAATAAAAATTCAAATATCCAGGATTTGCAACTTCAATTTTTTCAAAAATATCTTCAACTGTGTCATTCCCGTGAAAACGGGAATCCAGGTTATTTGCTGTCTGGTGAAACTCACTGGATTCCGGGTCAAGCCCGTAATGACAGATAAGGTTCTTCAGAATTTCAGCAATTTCCATTGGACTTTTTCCAATTTTTTTTGCCAAAACCATAGCAACATTTGAAGTATAATCACCAAATTGTTCTGCCTTTGGATATTCAACAATAATCTCAAAATCATCAAAAATAGCCCAGTTGTTGACTTTTTTTGCCTCAATTAAGGCATTTTTCAATATTTTTTGAATTTCTTTTTTCATATCTCAATTATACACTTATTGATTGATTTATCAAGCAAAAAACCTTGCAATTGCAAGGTTTTTGTTTTTTTATATTGTTTTAAAGTAACCTATTTTACAATGAAGATTCAATCCATTTCAAAACACTTCTTGGCTTGCAATCAGAATCAGAGTTGCATTCTTTTTTTGTTGAAGATGCACATGCGGCTGAACTAGACACACTTACTTCATCAAATATGCCAGAAGAATCTTTTCCACAAATTTGTGCTCCAAGATTACACTTCTTAACTCGACAGCCAGTAGTAATAGTAACTGTCTTTGTCAAACTATCACCAGCAGCATTTGTACAAAAAAGATTAAATGTTCCGTCAGTATTGGCAGCTGTTATAGTTAAAGAAATTGAACCGCCAGGAGCAGCAACTGAACCTGATGCCCAAAGTGAATCATTTGTTGAATTCATAGTACAAGAAGTTGGACCATTAGTTGCACTCCATGTAAGAGTTACGTTCTGAGGAAGCGAAACTATATCAAGATCAATAACCCGCGATGTTCCAAATGTTACATCTGGTGGTGGTGGCAATGTTGCATAATAGGTAGATCCATTAAAAGATATTGCACCCATTTCATCGGACCAAGCATAGCCATAAAGTTTTTTGTCGGGTGCTATTTTCACACCATAAGAACTACCATCTAGTGCTGTGCCATTAAGCTTGATCCATCCTTGATATCCACCAGCATTTCCAAGATCAGCCGCAATTCCAACAAAACGTGCCCAGCCTTCAATGTTGTCACCAACGCGTTTTGCGGTGCAATTGCCATCAGGACAACCAGTCAAATAACCATTGGAATTATCAAAAGCAATGTATCCCAGGTTTTCACTCCAAGCATAGCCACTCAAATCACCATTTCCAGATGCTGGAACATCAACACCATAAGAAACAGTTGAGCCAACAGTATTTGAATTATTGGTGCTTATCCAGCCAAGTCCAGATGAAATTCCAGCACCATTGTCTGATCCTCCCCAAATCCATCCGGTGACATTTTTGGTTGCATCTGCTTTAATTATTCCAGCAGTAACAACAAAAACAACAACACCAACAAAGAGCAGAAAATATTTGTTTAATATATTTTTGTTTTTTTTCATTTTTTTATAACCTCAAAAAATTTTAGCTATAATATTACTTCTTTGGTGTTGATATTGGAGCAGTAGGTGTTGGCGCTTGACCTTGTGGTCCTTGTTGTTGACCTTGCGGTCCAGACTGTTGCAGGCATTTAACATCAATAAAATCTATCTTACCTTCACCAACAGAAACAGTTACTGGCTCTTTACATTGCCCAGCATTGCTTTTTTCAATTAACTGCTTAGCTCCATCAGCAATCCCAGCTTGATAAGCCTGTTGAATACCTCGTATTTGATAATCACGCCATGTGTCATAGCCAATGTATGCAATTGAAACAACGATCCAGATTAGCACTGCTGACTTGATAATATCTTGTTTGGTAAACATTTTTTTATTCTTATTAAATTATTTAACTGGCGTTACTGGCATTGGAGGAATTGGTGCTGCCACATTCTGACCAGCACCTGCTGGCATTGGTGGCAAAGGAACTGATGCTGTCTGATTTTTTGTAGCACTTCCTGCTCCTACTGGCGGTGCACTTGGCATCTGAGGAGCATTTACTGGAGGTGCCATATTTCCGCCATTTTCTATTGGAGAATTCGGATTTGGAACACTGCCCACTGGTACACCAGCTGGATCATTGTTCAAGTTGAGTTGTTGAAACTTAATTTCAAGGGCAACAAAGGCTTGTTTTGTCTTAATATCCTCACCTGTTGTAATCATTATCATCTGTCCAACTTTCAAATCAGCAATTGTAGCAGGCTTTTCTTCTTGCATTTGAGGTGGAGTTGGAAAATCCCTTGGATCAATTGCTGCATCAGCCTGCTTATTTTTCATTTTCTCATTAAAAGCCTCCATTTCTTTTTGAATTTGAGCTTGATCCCTCTGTGCTAGTTGCACAATTTTTGTATTGCCATCAATAGTAACAGCTCTTATTGTTAAGGCAGGAGTATTAATTAGTCCTGGCGTTGATACCTTTATTTTGATTTCATTACCATTAATAGACTCAATTGTACCATTAATATTTTTTATTTCAATTCCTTCTGGCATTGTTGGCACAGATCCTGAATCCTTAAGCGTTTTCATGGCACCATCCCAACCTGCTTGATATGTATTTTCACCTCCAGCAACATTCCCATTTTTTGATGTTTTGTTTCCAATGACAAATCCAACTCCAGTGGAGAGAATTAGCATCAAGATTCCTGCAATAATTAAGAGTGGTTTTTGATTCATATTTTTTGTATTAAAATTAACAAATAAAAATTAAATATTTAATACACCCAAAGTGGACCCGCCATGGGAATATTTACTCCAACAACAATATGTGGTGCATTGCTACCATTAACATTAACGCCACCCCTTGCAGCACTTGCAGCACATGCTGCACTATTATCACATGAAACCTCACCAGATGCTTGCTGACCCTGTCTCCACAATGTACCAGAAAAAAGATTTGTTGATGGATTAAATTTACCAACAGCATATACGAAAAAATCAGCAGCTCCAGATATTTGTCCAAAATAATAAGCTGCTTGAGGAGAAGCTGCACTCGTCTGCACAGTCCCATCAGTAAAACTAATTTTCGGTGTAACCAAATTTGAATTAGCTCGTACTGTTGTAGCTTGAGACTCTCCATAGGCATAGAAATTTCCAACTCCATAGGTTCTAACCCAGGTATTATCTATCATATTAAGTCCACCACCATGATTTTCAAAGTATAACCCAGTGTCACCCTGTGGACGAAACCAATTGTTTGCATAGACTGCGTTAAATTGTGAACCATTGTTTGGATCGATATAGTAATTGGTATTGTTGTAATCATAGAAAATTGGGGCTCGCAAGTCACCTCTAGAGATAACAGGATTATTTATTCCAACATACATAGTGTCACCACTATTATTACTTGGGTACCAATAATTGCTATTTAAAACGTAGGTACTCATTCCCTGTGCATATTGTGGTGTGGCATAGTTTGAAATTGAACCACCAAAAGTAGTGTTGGCAACTCCCCAGCCATCGTTAGCACCAATAGTGAAATTGTTAGCCTTAAAACGAATACTGCCGACTGAGGTCATTGAATCATGAAAACCAATACTAGTTGTATCCGCTGAATCTAATCGCATAGTATAATTCCAATTACCACCAGCAGGAACATAATCAGAAAGAATGCTACCAACATATAATCTACCGCTCTTTGATTGATCCATGCTTCCTGTTGTTATTGGTGCGCCAACGTTTGAAGAAGGTGGTGCTGTTACTGGTTCAGTCCAAGCTTTAGCAAGTTTGAAAGTTACTCCTGAGATAATGGCAATAGTAAGAAAGATTGGGAGAGACTTTTTTATTTTCATTTTGGTTTGGTTAAGATTTTTATGTTTTTATTTTAGCATGAAAAGTTGTGTTTTGAAAATATGTGAACAAAAATCAAAAAACTACAACAACAAACTCACCTTTTATTTTTCCAGGATTTTCAACAAAATATTGTAAAATATCCTCAACACTGCCACGCACAACCTGTTCAAACATTTTTGTTATTTCACGTCCCATGATAATTTTTTTGCTAGCCTCAAACTTCTGAAGCATTTCCAAATTTTTAATCACGCGATGTGGTGATTCATAATAAACAACAGGAATATCGCAAGCTACAACTTTCTTGAAAAATGTTTCACGTCCTTTTTTGTGGGGAGGAAAACCCAAAAAAGTAAACTGCTGCATGTCAATTCCAGCCACACTAATAATTGATGCCAAAGCGGAAGCACCCGGAATTGGCAAAACAACGATCTTATTTTCAATCGCCTCAGCCACCAAAATATTTCCCGGATCTGAAACCCCCGGCGTCCCAGCATCAGTCACTACTGCCACATTTTTTCCATCCAAAAGTTGGTCTATGATTTTTTTAATTTTATCATCCTTGGTATGTTGGTGATATACAATGGCCTGCGTGTCTATGTTATAATGATTCAAGAGCTTTCGAGTCACTCGAGTGTCCTCACACGCCACCAAATCAACTTCCTTCAAAATTCGAAGTGCTCGCAAGGTGATATCCTCAAGATTTCCAATAGGAGTAGCAACGATGTATAATCTACCAAATTCATTTTCCTGCATAGAGTTAATTTATTATTTTAAGACTCCAGTTTTTATTAATAATTTTAAATCCAAATTCCAAAATCCAAATTCCAAATAAATATCCAAAACTCAAATATTAAAATTTTGTAATTTATATTTTTAGATTTTATTTGATATTTGTTATTTGAATTTGAGATTTTATTCTAAAATATGATTCTAACAACCCATGCCCTCG
The DNA here is from genome assembly GCA_037140955.1 of bacterium. Lineage (GTDB taxonomy): Bacteria > Patescibacteriota > Minisyncoccia > Moranbacterales > GWC2-37-73 > UBA12068. The sequence continues at coordinate 100,753 of JBAXDL010000003.1, forward strand.
TTGGCGCTGCCATTGGAAAATACGTTTCCAATCCATTTTGGCAAATTTTAATTTTGATTCCATTGCACTACACTTTGGACGTTTTTCGTCACGGAGAATATCTAAACAAAAAATCAACATTCAGAGACACCACATGGAAAGTAACATTAGACCTACTTGTTGCTGCAACAATAATCCTTCTGGCAATCTTTTTGAAAAAATTTAATCAATCAATTGCAATTTCAATAATGTCAGGAGCCTTTATTTCCATGTTTCCCGACCTCCTAACAGTACTCTATTGGAAACTTAATTTCAAATTTCTAAAAAAAATATATCAATTTCATCAATTTGTTCACAAGCGATTTACTGATGGTTCTCCAGAGCGTGCATGGACACTGCGAAATGCAGCAAATGACATTATTTTTTCAATAATCGCAATTGCTTTATTATTCCTATAAATCAAACCGCAAAAATAAAGTTTATTTTTTGTGAGCATATTTTCTTTTGAGGCCACCCGCAGCGACAGCGAGGACGAGCTAGCAGTCATAGCTCCCGACTGCGCAGCGTGCCGAAAAAGGAAGTAGGCAAAACAAAAAATACTCTCAAATATTGCACTTATAAATATTTTGCTGTCCAACTTTTCTTGTCCTTCTTGAGTTGATCAGGCGTGCCAGCAAAGGTAAGATGTCCACCAAGGTCACCACCATCTGGACCAAGTTCAATCACCCAGTCACCATCGCGCACCACATCCAAATTGTGTTCAACCACAATCACCGTGTTTCCCTTGTCCACAAGAGCATTCAAAACAACCAACAATTTCTTGATGTCATCAAAATGAAGACCAGCTGTTGGTTCATCCAGAATATACAAAGTACTGCCTGTTGATTTTCGTGCAAGTTCAGTGGCCAATTTTATTCTTTGCGCTTCTCCACCAGAAAGATTAGTAGCACTTTGTCCAAGTTTTAGATATCCCAAGCCAACATCTTCCATGGTTTTTAATTTTTCAGCAATAAGAGGATGCTGCGCAAAAAAACGTAGCGCCAAACGAACATCCATGTCCAGAATCTGAGCCACATTAAAACCCTTATACTCAATCTCCAAGGTTTTTTTAGAAAACCTTGTTCCATCACATGCCTCACACTTCACATACATGTCCGGCAACAAGTGCATCTCTATCTTCTTTGAACCCTCTCCCTGGCAAACTTCACAACGTCCACCTTTCATATTGAAGCTAAAACGACTGGCGGTATAATTTCTATTTTTTGCTTCTTCAACACCAGCAAAAAGATCACGAATATGCGAAAAAACTCCGGTATATGTTGCAGCATTTGAGCGCGGCGTGCGACCAATCGGATTTTGATTGATACTAATAACTTTCTTTACATGTTCAAATCCCTTGATTTTTTTGTGCTTTCCTGGCAAATCTTTGGTGTTGTAGAAATGACGAGAAAGAGCTTTGGCCAAAATATTTTTTACCAAAGTTGATTTTCCGCTGCCAGAAACACCACAAATTACTACAAATTTTTCCAAAGGAATAATAACGTCGATGTCCTTAAGATTATTCTCGGTGGCGCCCAGAATCTCAATAAACTTGTCATTTCCCTTGCGATATCCTTTCTTATTAGAAACTTTTTTTGTTTTGGAAATATATTGCGCTGTAAGATTTTTTGATTTTATAAGCTGATTGTAGTCGCCTTCAAAAACCACAATACCACCTTCCTCCCCAGCCCCTGGCCCCATGTCCACAATCCAATCTGCTGACCTGATGATACTTTCATCATGCTCAACCACGATCAAGGAATTTCCAACTTTTTGCAAAGCCTTGATAGTGGCGATTAATTTTTCTGTGTCCCTGCTGTGCAAACCAATTGATGGTTCATCAAGCACATAAACGATTCCCATCAATTGTGAATTCAATTGCGCTGCAAGCCTGATGCGTTGCGCCTCTCCACCTGAAATTGTTTGAGCTGATCGTCCAAGATTTAAATATTCCAAACCAACATTTTCAAGCGCAAGCAATCTTTGCAAAATTTCACGCACAATTGGTTTGGCGATATTTTTTTCTTGCTCTGTCGCAATCCAATTTTCAGTGTCTTGAAAAAATTCTCGCAAATGAGTAACACTAGTACTAACAATTTCATCAATTGTTTTTTTCTGAACCTCCACTGCCAAAAATTCTTTCTTCAGCCTCTTGCCATCGCAAGATGGACAAGTATGCGCTGTCATATATTTCTCAATTTCATTTCGCACATAATCAGATTTTGTTTCTTGATACTTTCTCTCCAATGCTGGAATCACACCCTCAAATGCTTCATTGCCATATAGGACAATTTGCAATTGCTGAGCTGTGAATTTTTTTACCGGAACATTCATGGAAAATTTATATTTTTTGGCAACATCTTTTAGTGTCAAAAGTTGTACACTTTGTCCTGATATTTTTCCACCAGATTTGCTCCATGGTTGAATTGCTCCCTCAACCAATGAAAGATTTTTGTTTGGAATAATCAACTCATCATTTACTTTCAAGGTATATCCCAAACCAGAACAGGTGTCACATGCACCCTCTGGACTATTAAAAGAAAAATGTCTTGGTGTCACCTCTTTTATTTTCACTCCACATTTTGAACAGAAAAAATCTTGATTATAGCCGCGCTCCTCAACATTATCAAACAAAATCTTCATAGAGTTTCCACCTATTTTCATTGCAGTTTCAATTGAATCAAGCATTCTCTCAATGTCTGGCTTTTTCTTGTCTAAAATAACCCGATCAACCACCACCTCAATGTCAGTTTTAATTTCACTTTCATCAAGCATCACTGCTTCTGCCAAGGTGAACATTTTTTCATTAAAACGCACACGAGCATAACCCATCTGTGCGATGTGTTTCAATAATTCTTTTCCTGTTGCCACATCTTTTGGTTTTGCCAAAATTGCAATTTGCGTGTGATGAGAAAATGTCAAAATCTCATCCATGATTTCCTGAGTGCTTCTCTTTTGCATGGAAGTTCCACAGCCTGGACAATGCAAAATTCCAATTTTTGCATACAAAATACGCAAATAGTCATATACCTCGGTCAGTGTTCCTACTGTTGAGCGTGGAGAGCGTGAAATACTTTTTTGATCAATAGAGATTGGAGGAGAAAGATTTTCAATTTTGTCCACATCCGGCTTTACTGATGGATCCAAAAAATTTCTTGCATATGATGAAAGTCCCTCCATGTAACGCCTGTTTCCTTCCGCATAAATAGTATCAAAGGCCAATGATGATTTTCCAGAGCCAGAAAGGCCAGTAATCACCACAAATTTATCCCTTGGAATGTTTACATCAATATTCTTAAGATTATTAACCCTCGCACCCTTAATGACAATATTAGAACTATCCTCATTTTGATTTGTTGTTTTTTTTGAAGCCATATTTGCAAAATTTACTAAAAACATTAATTGAAAATTGATTAGAGTATGTTATCAGAAAAATAACAAAAAGTAAAGACTACTCGATAAGCTGACCAAAACAAAAACAGTGGCAATATATATTGCCACTGTAAAGGGTTAAAGCTATGAGGATTATTATTTTTTAAGCTTAAAATCTGTTCCCACAAAATGAAGTTCGTCTAAGATTGTTTTTGTTTCTGGCAAGATTCCAGCCACAATGACATCATTTCCAAACAAATCATTGATGGTGTCACCAACTTTTGTTATTAGTTTTTTCTCAATCATCATTTTTGCCTCAGTGCTTCCAATATAAATTGGCAAATATTTTTTATTTCCAATCACAACTGGTTCAAAACTTCCAATATTTTCCTTTATTTTTTCTGGAACATTATTACCATCAACAAAATAAAATCCTTTGATAATTTCATTTTCTGCCACAAATTTTAATTCAGTTGCAGGTTCCATACTACTGAAAGTTTTGTTGTTTACTAAATGCCACCCGTCAACAAGTGTTCCTGTTGAATTCAAAATTCCAGAAACTTTTAATTCATCAACACCAAAAACATCTTTCACAATGTCACCTGCACCAGAAATTTCTCCTCCTTTTTTCATGTCCATTCCATCTTCAAAACCAATAAGTATTTCTCCATCAAGTAATGATGTTGTCCCCTCCTTTGATTTGATAATTGCAGGCAAAGAATCAGCAGCCAAGAAAACATCTGGGGCACCATTTTCAAAATAAATCCTAACCTGACTATCGGCAATAAACTTATTGATAACAGTAGCATCTTCAATTGAAGCTTTGTTCATTGCAGTTGCAGTCTCCATGCCAGAGCTAAATTTTGCAAATTCAAAAAATCCAAAACTAAACACAATCATCATCACCAATGGAGCGACCAATGAAACATAATTTTTCTTATTTGGCTTGAACAATTTAAGTAACAAAGAGTTACTAACAACTGAAATTGAACTCATAGCCATCGCAAGTCCTGCTAATTCTGGTTTTAGAATTAATCCAAAAGCAAAGAACGCGCGTGCTGCAATTGGAATACCGATGACATTATAAAATAAAGCAAGAAACATATTCTGCTTGATCTTGGCCATAGTCTCTTTGGAAAGTTGAAATGAAGTAACCACGTCATTCAAATCGCTTTTCATGATCACAATATCACCTGCTTCCATTGCAACATCAGTTCCGCTTCCCATTGCAATTCCAACATTAGCCTGAGCCAAGGCTGGTGCATCATTAATTCCATCTCCAACCATAGCGATTCGTCGCTTCGCTCCTAAATTTTCAATTTTAAATTTACAATTTTCAATTATGGAGGAAATATTTTTCATATCTTCTCCCTGCAATGCTTTTACAACATTAGCCTTATCCTCAGGCAGAACCTCAGCAAGAACATGTTGCTCATCAATGCCAACCAATTTTGCAATTGCATTTGCAGTTCGCAAATTGTCTCCAGTAATCATGAAAACTTCAATTCCCATTTTTTGCAATTTTTGCACAGCCTCGCGAGATGTTTCTTTGACAGTATCAGCAACAGCAATAATTCCAATTAATTCATCTTTTGTTGCCAAAATCATGGCAGTTTTTCCTTGCTCCTCAAGGCGTGACATTTTACTCTCAATTTTATCAATAAACAAACCAAGTTTTTCAATCATCAATTTACGTGTTCCAATATAATACGTCACACCCAAAACATCACCCTGCACACCTCTTCCAGTGATTGAATTGAAGTTAACAACCTCTTCCAATGAAACATTTTCTTCCTTAGCATGATTGCAGATCGCTTCGGCCAATGGATGTTCTGAAAGTTTTTCTAGGCTTGCTGCAACTGCCAAAATTTTCAGCCGAAGGCTGATCACCGCTTGGGTGGCATCTTGTCCTGCTTCTTCAAATGCAATAATGTCCGTAACCTCCGGTTTTCCATGAGTTAGTGTTCCAGTTTTGTCAAAAATAACCGCATCAATATTACTTGCTGCTTCCAATGCTTCACCACCCTTAACTAAAATTCCATATTCAGCACCTTTTCCCGTTCCAACCATAAGAGAGGTTGGGGTCGCAAGACCCAGCGCACATGGACATGCAATCACAATCACAGAAGTAAACGCCATCAAGGAAAACGCTATTGTTGCCCCAAGAGCAAAATACCAAATCAAAAATGTTACAATCGCAACTCCAATCACGGCCGGCACAAACCAGGCAGAAATTTTGTCGGCAAAATTTTGAATTGGTGCTTTTGATCCTTGCGCTTCCTCAATCAAACGAATTATTTGAGCTAGTGCTGTTTCGCTTCCAATTTTTGTGGCTTCAAATTCAAAACTTCCAGTCTTATTAACCGTTCCTCCAATCACACCGTCACCTGTTTGTTTTTCTACTGGCATGCTTTCGCCTGTAATCATTGACTCATCCACAGCAGAAGAGCCTTTGGTTATTTTTCCATCAACTGGAACCTTTTCTCCTGGACGCACAACAACAATATCCCCATGTATCACATCATCAATGGCAACATCCAGAGTCTGACCAGCGCGAATCACCCTGGCTGTTTTTGCTTGCAATCCCATCAATTTCTTGATTGCATCAGAAGTCTTCCCCTTGGTTCTAATCTCCAGCCACTTACCAAGAATCACAAAAGTAATCAAATAGGCAGCAGTTTCAAAATATAGATCAGGAATCTTTGCTCCAGCAATTCCAATTACTGATTTATTTGCAAGTGCATACGAGGCAAAATTATATAAACTAAAAAAGAAAGCTGTTGAGGTTCCAATTGCAATCAATGAGTCCATATTAAATGTTTTCATTTTGAGAGATGACCACATTCCCTTGTAAAATCCAGCCCCAATCACAAATTGAACTGGCATTGTCAACAAAAGTGAAAACACTCCAATGTATGGTGCAAAAGTTTTTTCACCAGGAAGCCACTTAAAAAAATCCAATAACATGAAATACAGCATCGGCAAACTCAAAACCAAGCTAAAAACAAAATCATTAAAATATTGAGATATCTCCCTATCTCTTTTCTTTTTTTCAAATTCACTGTCTTTTGCATCAATCTCCGTGGCTCCATATCCACCACGAACAATAGCTTCGATAATTTTTTGCACATCAATCATTGTTTCGTCAAAATCAACCAACACCTTTTCGGCAGCAAAATTAACGTTAGCTTTTTGCACCCCAGCAGTTTTTGCCAACGTTCTTTCAATCAACATTGCACATGAACTGCAATGCATTCCAGAAAGAGATAGATTTATTCTTTTCATAATAATATACTTTTTTTATTTACTTATTAACATATTAGATATAGCAAAGTTAAAGTGAGAATACTTTTTATTTTTTCACCTAAAACAAAACTCCTTGGTGTTATTCTCAAATGTTGCAATTTTTTTTCTGTGATAAAAATAAAAATTTATTCTCACGACTAAATACAATTCAAAACACGCAAACAAAACTATTCCACAGTTATTATCCCGCGAGGAACTCCCATTCCACAAGTAATTTGATACACACCCTTTTTAGTTGGTGTAAAATTCATGGTAATCGTTTTTCCAGCGACCAATTGATAAACATCAGTCGTTAGTCCACCAACAGTAATTGAACTCATGCATCCCTGACCATTTTCTTTAACATCAACAACAAAACTAACAGGCTGTCCCGCTTTTACTGTAAACGTATTTGGAGCAATATCCTTATTTAACGTGTATGACGTTTTGATCACTTGTGTGTCTGTTGCAGTCGGAATGGTTTCCACTTTTCCAGCACTTGGAGTAACGGGCTTGCTACTTCCACCACAACCACCACCTGTCGAACCTTCCCCACCACAACCACCCGTTGAACCTCCACAACTTCCAGCAGCGGTGCCAGCAGTAGCATTGGTAGATGCACCACAAGAACCACCAGCAACTTTTGGAGCATCTTGATTTGCACTATCAACACTAACTAAACTATTTTCATCAATAACATTAAATGATCCAGTATACATCCCCATTGAACATGAAAACGGAATTGAGCCAGTTTCTGTCGGAGTAAATTCAATAATGTTTTTTCCAGCAACAAGATTTTTTCTAACTTTTAATTTTGATGAAACAATACTACTTGCACAAGAACCAGGCGCCTGTGCATCTATCTCCCAACGAACTGGCACACCTTTTTTAATTGTAAACTTATTTGGAGCATAGCCGCTTGAATTTTCAATCATGGAGACAACTTGCACACCATTTTCCATTTTTACATTAGGATCAGCCTTATTTGCAACTGTTGAAACATTTTGAGCACTTAACTTTGAAAATTCAAATCCGGCAAGATTATACCCATTAGCGATATTAAACATTGCCAAAAATACCACCAAAATTCCGGCAAATTTATAAAAGCGCTTAGCAAAAATTCCCTTCACAATCGATGTTAATCCCCCAACACCTAGCAATCCTGGTGCAGTTCCAAGAGCAAAAATTCCCATAATCATGGCGCCGCGTGAAAAACTGCCAGTACTAATTGCATACAACTGCATGGCTTGTGTAAAGCCACAGGGCAAAAAGAAAGTTAAGGCTCCAATTAGCATTGAATTGCCATGAGAATACTCCTTTTCGTGATTATTTTTAATTCCCAAAAACTTACTAATGCCTTTTGGCAACATCATCCCACCATTCTCCATGCGAGGAAACAATCCTGTCAATTTTAATCCCAAGGCAAGCATCACAAAACCAACAGCAATAGTAAGTATACCAAGAACTGTCGATGAAAGTTGCAACACACTTCCTAGCGCCCCCAAAACTGCACCAAAAACAGCATATCCCAAAATTCTTCCTAGATTAAAAAACAAATGCGGTCTAAATTTTTGAGCAGCAGTTGCTTCTGGATGTTTTTCACTGTGTCTAGCTGAAATTCCCAAGATCAATCCTCCAACAAGTGCCATACAGGTTGAAAGGCCGGCAGTGATGCCAACCAAAAAAACCACAGACAAACTAGATGGATTTGCACCACCAGTATTAGCAAGGTCAATACCGCCAATGCCTAAGTTTTTCGCAACAATATAAAAAAACATCAGAAAAAGAATTGCAATACCTAAGTCTTGATAATCTTCCGGATTTTTACTGAAGAATGTTTTTTCCTTTTCCTTACCTATTGCATATCCTGCACTGCGAATAGCCTTCTCTATTTCATGCATGTTCGGCTTTTGATTTTCGAAATAAACATCAGCCACAGCTTTCTTGTAGTCGATATCAACCTTTTTAATTTCTGGAATTTCAAGTAAACTATCACCGATCAATATTTCGCAACTACGACAATGCATTCCGCTAATTGGAATTATTATTTTTTGCATATTTTTAAGTTTTATTTTTAAAATTAAACCAAGCAGCGACAACAAACGTTACGCAAAAACAGACCTCTATTTTTTAAAAATAGAAGACTTCTTGAGAATAATTTTATTCCCTTTTGAGGACGGAAGAAAGAATATCAGGCCTTGGCGGTGAGCTTTCTGATAATTCTAAAACTTTATGTTCAAAAATAGAGTCACTTCCAGAAACAGCAGCCACAGCTCCAAGTGACAACATCTTTATGTTTTGATTAAACATTGATGTCGAAGTGGCTGAAGCATTTCCCTGCTTGCTTTCACAGCAAGGTTTCAAGGAATTATCCATAGGCATAGTCTGATCAATCATAGTGCTGCCTCCATCAGAAATCATCATTGAATCATCATTAGAAGATGCTTTAACCGAGGAAATCATTCCGTCAGAAAAACCAGCTGCAACAAAAAGTATTGCAAACAAAACAAAATATGCTGAAATTTTTCTTATTTTGATGATCATATTTGTCATTATACACTAACATCAATTTCACACAAACAATTGCACAAAGATGAGATCAAAAAATATCTTCAAATCTCAGCTTTGATTTTCGAAATTTACTACGTCACAAAAAAAAGTATCTTTCAATTTATTTCAAAAAATTGTTTTTTCTTAATTTTTTGTGATATGTGATCGCAAAACGATGAGCCTCATCCATGATTTGCTTGAGCAGCAAGTCATCCTTAAGGACATTGTTTATATTTTCATCTTTTGTGCTTTTCAAGATTCTAACATCCAACTTTTTTCGAGTTGGTCCCTTGGCAACACTTGCAACAAAAACAGCCAAGCCAAGATTTTTATGTAGCAACTCATCTGCCATGTTTAGATGACCCAAGCCACCATCTAATAAGATCAAATCTGGCATAACCCAATCATTATTAAATCGTCGCGACAAAACCTCCTTCATCATGGCCACATCATTAGAACCATCAACTGTTTTTATCTTGAATTTTCTATACTGAGATTTGTCTGCCATGCCACCAGCAAAAACTACCATGCTGCCAACAGCATGCTGACCAGAAATATTGGAGATATCATAAGACTCCAATCTTATATTTTGTATTTTGTATTTTGTATTTTGTGTATTAGACTCAAAGTCTCTTGTCATGAGAGCTACATCCCTAATATGATTCAATGCGTGTATTTTGTTGCGCAAAACAGCTGCCTTTTCAAATTCATCTTTTTTTGCAAACAACTGCATCTCTTTTTCCATTTTCAAAATCAAACTCTTTTTCTTGCCCTGCAAAATCATTTCTATTCCATGAATATTTTTTTTATAATCAATTTTGGAAATAGCGTCAGCATATGGACCAGGACACATGCCAAGCTGAAAATCAAGACAACCTTTTTCTGTTTTTTGATTGCCGGCATGAAATGGAAAAATACGACGTATAATTTTCAATGCTATTTGCATCTGTAACTTGCTTGTATAAGGACCGTAATATTTACCAATCAGGATATCTTTATATTTAAAATTTTCTTTCCCTAATTTTTTATTTTTAATTTGAAATTGATTTGAAATTTGAAATTTGAAATTTGAAATTTGAAAAAGATCAGTTTGTCTCAAAATTATCACCCTAGGAAATTCCTCTTTAGTAACTACAAAGTATGCAAAAGACTTGTCATCCTTTTCAAGAGTATTATATTTTGGCTGATATTTTTTAATTAAATTACTCTCCAAAATCAAAGCTTCCAAGACAGAATCAGTTTGCTCAAAGTTAATGTCAGCAACCAATGCAACCATAAGACAAATCCATTCACTTCTTCCAGCCACAACATCACCACGAAAATATGATGATACTCTACTTCTTAAATTCGTTGCTTTGCCAATATATAAAAGCTCTCCTTTTTCATCACGAAAAAAATACACACCTGGTGAGCTTGGCAATTTCTTGATTTGAGCTGTGATTATTGACATTTTCATTCGTCTTTAATATAATTTTAAACTAGAGTAGTTTAACAATAAGATATCATAAAAACAATACCAAAAGCAAAGGGAGGATTAAAAATGCAAAAATCAATAATCACGGTAGAAAAAGAAAAATTAATTTCCTTTTTATCAGAGATTGAAGTTTTCATGCTAACCAATTTGCCGGAACTTTGTGAGGAGTGCTGTTCATCAAATGAGATTCAAAATCTCAAACACGTCCTTGGTAAATCAAAGTTAGATTTTTATGTTTACATTGTTTCTCTAAGACAATTTGTTTTGCATGTCAGAAACTGCATCAGAATGCGATCTTCATTAATTGGAAATCCAGAAGCACAATCGGTTCGTATTCATGTCGAACAATGGTTTGCGACAAAAAGAGACATTTCCAAAGAGGCAACAAAAGAAGAATTTCTTTCCATAGCAAGTAGGCTAGTAGACGAGGCTTTTTGTCATCTGTCTGAAATTTTATTAGATATGGTATTTCAAGAAGTAGACAAAAATATAAAGAGAACCTTAGCGAAAAGAATACCAAAAAAGAAATAACATTTTTCTTTTATATCTCAAGACTAAACCGATAGCTATCAAGCATCGGTTTTTTTATTTAATTTACAAGCTTTTTGGTTTTAATATTTGTCGCAGATATTTTGCAGTATAACTTTCTTTGTAATATTTAATGATCTCCTCTGGTGGACCAGTAACAACAACATTGCCACCATTATTCCCACCTTCTGGACCCATATCAATAATCCAATCAGCTGTTTTGATAACATCCATATTGTGCTCAATAACAACCACACTATTTCCAGCGTCAACCAACTTATTCAAAACTACTAATAATTTTTTAATATCATCAAAATGCAAACCAGTTGTTGGCTCATCAAGAATATAAAAAGTGTCACCCGTGGCACGCCTAGAAAGTTCACTGGCAAGCTTAATGCGTTGAGCTTCCCCACCAGAAAGAGTTGTTGCGCTTTGACCAAGCTCAATATAACCCAAGCCAACTTCCTCAAGCACTTTGAGTGGTTGATGAATTTTTGAAAGCGCCTCAAAGAAAACTACACCCTCTGAAACTGTCATAGCCAAAACTTCTGAAATATTTTTACCCTTATATTTAACTTGCAAGGTCTCACTATTATACCTTTTACTTTTGCAGACATCGCAGGGCAAATAAACATCCGGCATAAATTGCATTTCGATCTTGAGATAACCCTCGCCAGAACAGTTGTCACAGCGACCACCAGCCACATTAAAAGAAAATCTTCCCGGACCATAGCCACGCAATTTTGCATCTTTTGTTTGTGCAAATAATTCTCGAATATGTGTAAACAAGCCAGTATATGTGGCAGGATTTGAACGTGGAGTTCTACCAATTGGAGATTGATCAATCATGATCACCTTGTTAATGTTTTCAATTCCAATAATCTCATTGTGCTTAGCTGGAACATCAAGAGCGCGATGAAGTTTGTTAGCAAGCGCTTTGTATAATGTCTCCTCAACTAAGGTTGACTTTCCAGAGCCAGAAACACCTGTCACGCAAGTAAAAACTTTCAATGGAAATTCAACTGTAATATTTTTCAAATTATGCTCACTGGCACCTCGCACTGTGATGCTTCTTTTTCTTTTTATCTGTCTTCTGAAATTTGGCACAAAAATCTCAAGCTCGCCGCGTAAATATTGTCCAGTTAATGATTTTGGATTATTAATAACTTCAAGTGGTGTTCCTTGTGCGACAATTTCACCCCCATGCTTTCCAGCTCCTGGACCAATATCAACCAACCAATCAGCCTCTCTCATCATTTCTTCATCATGTTCAATCACAATCAAAGTGTTTCCTATTTTTTGAAGTTGCCTCAATGTTTCAATCAATTTTGCATTATCCCTGGCATGCAAACCAATCGAAGGTTCATCAAGAATATACAAAACACCAACCAACTGTGAACCAATTTGAGATGCAAGTCTGATTCGTTGTGATTCACCACCAGACAAGGAATATGCAGCCCTTCCAAGTGTCAGATAATCCAAACCAACATTATTCAAGAAAACCAAACGTACCACTATTTCTTTCAAAATTCTTCCAGCAATCAAATCTTCTCTATGTGTTAATTTCAAATTTTTAAAAAAATCAATGCATTGCCAAATGCTGATATTAGAAACTTCATGAATATTTTTTTGTCCAACACTAACAAGCAAAACATCACTTTTGTAGCGAGATCCATGACAAGATGAGCAAGGTTTTTGCGACATATATTTCTCAATGTCAGTGCGAACTGCATCAGAAGTTGTTGTGCGATATCTTTCCTGTAGCCATGCCACCACACCTTTCCAATGAACATTATAATGCCCTGAGCCACTCTTGAAATGATAACCAACCTTAATCAAGTCCTCGTCGCCACTGCCATACAAGAGAATATCCAATTTTTCCTTGGGCAAATCTCGCAAACGCTTGTTGTCAGCAATGTGATAATATTGAGCAACCGCCTTCAGCACTGTTCCTTGATAATTATTTGGCTTGAAACTCCATGGCATGATCGCTCCCTCACCAATGGTTTTGTTCATGTCCGGCATCACACGCAAAGGATCTATTTCCTTTTTGAGACCAAGACCCTCGCACGATTCACAAGCACCATAGGGAGAATTAAAAGAAAAAAGACGTGGCTCCATTTGTGGAAATTCAATATCATGAATTGGGCATGACAAATTTTGATTAAAAATCTGTTCCACCTCACACTCATCATCACTCTTACTTTTTGACTTTTCACCTTTAGCTTTTAAACATTTTATTTTTACAATTCCACCAGAAAGACGCAACGCCTTTTCCACTCCTTCAAAAATACGACTTAAATTTTCCTCATCCACTGTTACCTTGTCAACAATAATATCGATACTGTGCTTATTGTAGCGTCCTAATTTTATGTCCTTAAAATTCTCCAGTCTTATAATTTTTCCATCAACAATAGCTTCTGAATATCCCTTTTTCCACATCTCATCAAGCATAGAAAGATATTCTCCTTTTCTGTCTCGCACAACTGGAGATGAAATTTCAATCAATTTTGACTTACTATCTTTTTTCCCACTTGTCGAAGTTGGCATTTCCAAAATCCTATCCACGATTTCATCAGTAGAAAGTTTCGAAATTTCACGTCCACAAACACTGCAATGTGGAATTCCAATTTTTGCATATAGCAAGCGCAAATAATCATGAATTTCAGTAACTGTTCCAACGGTTGAGCGCGGATTGTGTGAAGTGGACTTTTGATCAATTGAAATGGCCGGAGAAAGACCTTCAATATAATCAACATCAGGCTTATCCATTTGACCCAAAAATTGCCTAGCATAACTAGACAAACTCTCTAAATATCTTCTTTGACCCTCAGCAAAAATAGTATCAAACGCCAAAGTTGACTTGCCAGAGCCAGAAAGACCAGTAAAAACAATGAACTTGTCGCGAGGAAGCTCCAGGTCAATATTTTTCAAGTTGTGTTCCCTAGCGCCCTTAATTATTATCTTATCTGACATACAAAGTTTATCTAAGATTAAAAAACTAATTTATAAAAAATTCAATCCTGCAATATCAATTAATACGTTTGGAGCCTTAATTTAATTTCCATTTTTAAGTGGTTTATTCATAATAATTCAAAATCCAACAAAAATCAACAAAAAAAAAGAAGGACCAATGGTCCTTCTTTTAATGTCTCATGTTAATAGGTCTTATTTTGTAGGTGGTGTTGCACAAGATGCTGCTGGAGCACTTCCTCCTGCAGCAGCTGCAGCTTGATCATCAAAGCCAGCAGCAGGAGATGTTGCAGACAAAGCTGCCTGACATTCCTTAGGTGCAGTTGTAAATCCTGAACAGATAGCCTTCAAAACGCTTGCGCTATCACGACCAGAAGCCAAAGTTGTTCCATTTACCACCAATGTTGGAGATCCTTGTACTCCAAACTTCACAGCCTCATCCTTGTTCAATCCAAGAGCTTTTTCTGTTGGATTAAATTCTTTGTTTGTGGCGCTGACACATGTTGCAACCTGAGCTGCATTAACACCAGTTGTTTTCATACAATCAGTACTTGCACCCTTACTATCTTTCCAGAAACATTTCAAATATGCACCAAGCTTGGTTGGCTGTGTTTTTTCAATACAATATTGATTAACATTTTCAGTTACCTCTTTTGGTCCATGCAAAGTATAGTCAACAAATTTCAAGTTAAATTTGATTTTTTTACCAAGAGCCTCAACTGCTGGCAAAACCCCTCTTTCCATTTGCAAACCATATGGGCAATAACTCATGACAAACAGATCAACTGTTGGTACATCTGTTTTGTTTTCAGCTTCAGTTTTTTCTGGAGCTTGAGCTTGCTTTGCGCCGGCACCATCTGCTGGAGCCTTGTCCAATTCAACAACTCCCTGTGCTTGCATCAATTTTTTCCCATCACGAGTCACAAAAACAGGAATTTCATTTTTATCAACAACAACAGTTATTTTGTACAAATCACCATCCTTAGTGATGTCCTTGATTTCAGTTTTTGCTGTAGCTGGAACATTTTCACTTAAAAACTTTTCCAACTTAACCTTGACTCCAGCCTGACCAATATCAACTTTTTGAGTGTACATTTTATAACCATAACTACCAGCCAAAATCAACACCAATAAAACTCCACCAGCAATTGTCCACATGTTCTTGCATTTTTTCTTGCAACCTCCGGAGCAACATGCCTTTTTCACACCCTCTGCTTGTGATTTCTTTTCTTCAGTTTCTATTTCAGCAATTGTTGCTTGCTGCACTTTTTCCTCTGTTTTATTTTCTTCTTCCATGTATTTTTATGTTAATACTTATTTTTTAATTTATTTTACTAGTCTTTTTAACACTTGCTACATTTTACATGGCAATTTAAATTTGCACAAGGCTTTGCATAATACACAAGACGAGTGAAACTATTTTTCTTCTTGGCCAATAGCCGGCGACAGCGGCTTCTTGAGCTTTTGGAAATTGTGTATTTTCCCAAAAGCGTGCCAAAAAGAGAAATAGTTGAGCGCAAAAAATACCAAGGCCTTATCTTAATTGCAACTTCCGCAATGTTGAAATCTCATCTCGAATTAGCGCAGCCTTTTCAAATTCCATTGCGCGCGCTGCATTTTTCATTTCTTTTTCTTTTTGCTTAATATATCCAGCAATATCTTCCAGTGATTCCAATCGAGAAAAATCAAGCGGAACTTCAGGATTTATCTCGTGATCAACAATGGATTTGATATTTTTTTCAATCGTTTTTGGAGTGATATGATGCTTTTTGTTGTATTCGTGCTGAATACCCCTTCTGCGATTTGTTTCATCAATAGCCTTCTTCATTGAACCAGTAATATTGTCAGCATACAAAATAACACGGCCATTGATATTTCTAGCGGCACGTCCAATTGTTTGAATAAGCGATGTCTCGCTACGAAGAAAGCCTTCTTTATCAGCATCTAAAATTGCAACCAAAGACACTTCCGGCAAATCAAGACCTTCGCGCAAAAGATTAACACCAACCAAAACATCAAAGTCACCCTTGCGCAGACCCTGAAGAATGAGCACACGATCAAGAGTGTCAACAGATGAGTGCAAATATTCACAACGCACTCCATGCTCCTTCAAAAATTCCGACAAATCTTCGGCCATTTTTTTTGTTAGAGTTGTTATCAAAACTCTTTCTTTTTTTGCCACAACTTCTTGAATTTCAGCAAGAACATCTTTGACCTGAGACTTTGATGTTTTGATAATAATTTCTGGATCAAGCAAGCCCGTTGGCCTGATTATTTGCTGAGCTATTGAACTTGAATTTTCTTTTTCATATTTTGAAGGCGTGGCAGTAGTAAAAATAAGTTGATTGATACGCTCCTCAAATTCAGCAAATTTTAATGGCCTGTTATCATAGGCACTCGGCAAACGAAAACCATTATTAATAAGTGAATCCTTACGCGATCTGTCACCAGCATACATCGCATTTAATTGTGGAATTGTCACATGGGACTCATCAATAATCATCAAAAAATCTTCCGGAAAATAATCCACCAAAGTATATGGCGATTCGCCAGCTTTGCGTTGAGTCAAATATCTCGAATAATTTTCAACCCCATTGCAATATCCAATTTCTCGCATCATTTCCAAATCTTGCTTTGTTCTTCTTTCGATTCTTTCTGCCTCTAATAATTTTTTATTATCCCTAAAATATTTCACTCGTTCCTTGGCCTCTTTTTCAATCTCATCTAGCGCACCGGTCATCACTTCTTGTGGCACCACAAAATGCTTAGCAGGATAAATAAGCGTGCGCTCAAGCTCGCCTAGCTTTTCTCCGGTCAAAAAATCATATTCATAAATTCTTTTTACTTTTCCATCTTCCAATTCAATGCGAGTCACGATTTCTCTGCTTGGAGTCATCACCTCAATTGTGTCACCTGTCACTCTGAATTTCCCTCTTCCCAAAATATCAGTTCGCTGATATTGCATATCAATCATACCTTTCATCAATTTCTCTCTGCTTGTTTTTTGTCCAATCATAACTTCCGCTGTTCCCTCTCGATAATATTCCGGTGAACCCAAACCATAAATACAAGACACTGAGGCCACAATAATCACATCCCTTCTGGACAAAAGTGCGCTCGTTGCTGCATGGCGCAAGCGATCAATTTCTTCATTAATCTGAACTTCTTTTTCAATATAAGTGTCCGATGAAGAAATATAGGCCTCTGGTTGATAATAATCATAATATGAAACAAAATATTCAACCGCATTTTTTGGAAAAAAGGTTCGAAATTCTTGCACCAACTGCGCCGCTAGTGTCTTGTTTGGTGCAATAACCAAAGTCGGTCTTTGCACATGCTCAATGACATTGGCCATGGTGAAAGTTTTTCCCGAGCCAGTTACCCCGAGCAAAGTCTGAAATTTTTCCCGATGTTCCAAGCCATAAATAAGAGCCTCAATTGCTTGGGGTTGATCGCCGGCTGGTGTGAATTTTTTGTCCAGTTCGAATTTCATAACATTTCAAAAAATAGCTTTTTATATTTTGATCCGCCAGCTGGCGGATCAAATTTCATGAATAATAAAGCAATTGAACTATTTAAAGTTTATTTTGAGGCCGTTAACTACGACAGTAATTTAGAGCTATTGGTCATTGATTTCGACCAATAGCGTGCCACAAAATAAATTTTAAATAGTGAATTTAGTCCATTTAACAATAACCTATAATACAATTTTATCCAAAAAATGTCCATATATGCTTTACTCTTGCCAAAAACCACGGCATACTGTATACTCTTTATACAACTAAGAAAGTCCGAATCTAGCCCGCCACTAAGCCAAAAGTGGATAGGCTGGAATGCTCCACTAAAAGCAAGGATTTTCTTGTTTGGTGG
>JBAXDL010000004.1:0-118395 GCA_037140955.1 bacterium
CCCGTGCCAAGTATTAATAAGCGAGGTTAAAGCCTCGCTTTTGGCTTTATCTAAGGGCTTTTTGTTCAGTTCTAACCTTAAATATTCTTGTAAAAGGGGAGTGTATCCATCTTTCACACATTGGAACCATTCTTCGGCTTGTATAGCCAAGTTTTGGTCTTTTATGATTGGGTTCGAACATAAAGCGGCCAATATCTCTTTTTTCTCCTCAATCGTTCCCTTGTTGAATTTGATTGGGGCGTATGTTGCAAAGTTGAAAGTTCTTTCTGTGAGTTCTAGCCATTTTTCGGCTCTGTCTTCTGTTGTTCTTAGACCTTCTTTGAATTGGGCAATTTTCTTTTGAAGAATTTCCTTTTCTTTTAAAAATGCATCGTCGTCAATAAGCTTCCGATACCTCATTTTAGTGAGCTCGTCTAGATCTTCCTGTGCATTGGCCATGCTCTTATGTTGCATTTCATATATTTTTGATCGGTCTTCAATTTCCGTGTCATTGCTCTTGCTTAAAACATCCAAAGCCCAGTGATTAAATTCTGGCAAAATAGTGTAGCTATCCAAAATATCTTCGATTTGCTCTTCTAGTTTAACTTCACTAAGAACTTTTCTTTGTGAGCATTTTACAGCAACTTTTCTTCGAGTGCAGTGATAGTATGTATATTCCTTAATTTCACCAGTGCTTAGGATACGCTTCTTTTTTGTTTCTGCGGTGTGAAGACAGTCACATTCTCCACATCTTATCATTCCAGTAAAAGCAAACTTATGCGTCTTTGGTCGTGGTTTGCCTTTTCTGCCTAAAATAGTTTGAACTTTATCGTATTCTTCAAACGTTATCATTGGTGTGTGTTTTCCTTGAAGTGTTTGCCCATTATGTACAAACATCCCTGTATAAAAGATATTGGTGAATATCTTATACATCCCACTCATTCCCAATGGAACTCCACCAAGATGTTTTCTTTGAATTGTTGTGAATCCCCATTCATTGTTGAGCTTTTCTAGTACCATGGGAACTGTATAATTTCCAGTTAGCATTAAATCCCAAGCTTTCCGTATTAAGTTAAATCTTTCTTCATCTTTTATGATTGTGTGGCTATATAATTCATTCACGTATCCAGCAGGGGCAAGTCCACCTTTCCAGCCATTTTCTATCCTTCTTTGCATCCCTCTTTTAACATTCTTACTTAAATCTAAAATGAATTGATTTGCTGTTGCAGTTTCAACTGCAAAAACAATAACATTATCTTCTGGTAGATATTGCTTATCTATTGTTTGAATTGATTTCAGTACGCCTTTTTGTGAAATCCAACTAAGTCGGCCACTGTCTACAGGGTTGCGTGACAAACGGTTTATTTGCCAACATAAAATTCCATCAGCTTCACCCTTTTCTATTCGTTGTATCATTTCATCAAAAAGGGGACGGTTGTTTGGTTTTTTGGCAGACTTAGCTTCGGTGTATATCTGCTTAACATCCAAATTTAAATCTCTAGCGAGCTGTTTTAATCTATCAACCTGATCATCGATTGATTGAACTTGTCGATCTTCACTTTCAGAAGATTTTCTGGCATAGAGAAAGTATTTAATTTTTTGCTTAGTTTCCATATAATTTATGTTTATAATTTAATTTAAAAGATATAAAAGGGCGATTTCAGCTTATTTAGATATTCCAAAAGGATTATTATTGGAATCGTTTGAATGTTTGGGGTGTTATGTGGTAATGCAGCTACATTCTCTATGAATAGCGGATATAAGTCTAGTAGCATTGGAGGCTATGCACTGAAAAGTCTAATTTACCACACACCCTTGCTCACTATTGTTTTCTTGACTATCTTTGGTTGGTACTGTTGGATAAATAAGTATTTTTCTGCCATCAGTAGGATGCGGTTCTTGGCTTATGAGCCCGCAACTTTCAAGCATTGGGAGCATTTCCTGTCTCAAAAGCCAATCAGCAAGTGGACGCTTGTAAATCTCATAATGCTTTTTGATTATTTCCTGTCTACTTAAGCCCAATTTGTTTTCACCTACACCCTTGTCATTCCACGCAGGGAGAATTATTTCCAGAAAAATATTATAGATGTACGGTGGTAGATTGTAATCTTGACTGTCTGATAATTTTTCCCAAATAGCAACTCCTTCTTGGATGTCAGATTCTGAAGCAATTAAGATATCACCATTACGCTCTCTAAACCAAAGATTTAAAAGCGTAAATGTTTTTATGATACTAATTAGTTTTCCTATATCTCTTTGGTGTCTAGGTTTAAGCATGATTTTTTCATTCAGAAAAATTCTTTCCAGTTCAACTCTGCTATTTATTTTGATATCCTGTATTTTTTCTTTTGAAATTGCTCTAATCCTTTCCTTCAAGAGTTTTCTTTTGGGATCTTCCGCAAGCCACTTATGGAAAGTCTCAGGATCCACCTCTTTATCAATCTTTTGAGTAACTCCTTCTCTGAGTTTTTCTTGTGATGTTTCAGGGGATAGGAGTATGAAGCGTGTCGCTTCTTGTTCATCAATCTTTAAATTCGCAGTACAAAAAATCACACTCGGGAATCCCTTAATTAAAATATTTTTTGTTTTGAGTCCATTTTTTTGTGACCTGTCTGTTATTTTATTCATGATTTCTTTTTCATCATGAGAAAGAACCGGTCTTAGGCGAGCTAGTAAATCGTTATGTGGTTGATCTAGAAATATGATTATTTTTCTAGACAAATCAACTATAGATGCTTTTCTTTCTTCATTCCATTTTCCAAAATCGTGAAAGAATGCTGTGGGGCTACATTGTGCAAGTTCAACAACATCTTTTTTGGGAAAGATTTTTGCTATTTGGGTTGGTATGTAACTTTTACCTGTTGAGGATGGCGCATTGAAGCTTATATTGAATTGAGCACTTTCGGTATATGCAGACAATTGGCAAAGAAAGGATATTATTTTATTTTCATGGTCTTGCTTGATTGTCATCCCTAAGATATTTGCCAGTTCTGTTGAGTTCATGGGTTCAAAATTACCCACATTAACAGGCTCCAACCCAGCCACCCATGTGGATAATTGATATATAAGCTCATCGGAATTGCCATCATATCGATTAAAATAATCCGAAATATCCTTACCATCAGTCATTCTGTCTGGTAGCGTTATTTTGTGTATGCTGGTTTCTAGCAAATTTTCTGCTAAAAGTTGTATAAGTTTTTCTGATTCTTTTTCGCCAACATTGTCTTTATCAAAGACTACGTGAATGTCATCAAAATTTTTTAAATGATCCAGCCATTCTTTTTTGAATGTTCCTGCTCCAGCCGTAGATGTTATAGCTGGTATTCCATTTTTAATCAAAATTAAACGATCAAATTCTCCCTCGCAAATTAATAATTGAGATTTCTCTTTTTGCAGTGTATTCCAGCCATAAATTGTGGCCTGATTGCCAATAGGAAAAAATTTATATTTAGTAGGATTAGTTTCATCTGTTGGATCTTTACGCAATTTTAGAAAAATGCATGTTCCATCGGCATCTGTTATGGGGATAGTGATCCAATTTTTGCCATAAAACTTACCCCAGCCAAGTTTTTGTTCATTGATAATTTCATCTGTTATGCCTCTGTTGTGCAAATATTCCCTGATATGATCGGGGATGGCATCATGGCATTTATTTACCATTTCAGGATTTATTTTTTTAGTTTTTTCTTGATTAGTATTTTTAGCTGGTGTGGTTGGTGCATTACCCGTGTTTTCGTTGAAATATTTTTGTAGAGTAATGAGGTTTCCTTTTTCTCCACATTTTTTGCAATCATATAGCCCACTTTCTATGTTGAAATATAAATGTCTTTCATTGCTAGTGCTGTCATTATCGCAGCCATTGAAAAAACAACGAGTTAGAAGTTCATCATTTATCTCCATAAAATCGATGCCCTTTTTGGTCAGATATTCTTTAATTGTAATTGTTTGTAGATTCATATAATTTTTTTAATTAACTTTATTTATTAGGGGATTGGTTATTAAGTATCGTTAGTGTTCTGGCTTTTCGGCGCTCTTGAAGTTCCAGTAATTCTTTTTCAGTAATTGGCTGATAAATTATTTTCACAAGACGAACAAGCCGCGCTCCTTTCTCAAGGGCATCTTTTCGGCTAATTTCTTTGCCAAAATTTTTGCGATAAATCGCTTGAAATTCTGAGACTTGTTCATCGCTCAACATAAATTTAATCGCTGGAATACAGTCTGTTTTTAATGGACTTTATGTTATCAAAGAACCCTCTGGCTCTTAGCTCGAGTCGGTCAGCAAAATAGTCATCCGCAATTTTTTCTATCCCGATTTCTCGATGGAATATGAATTGCACTTTTTTTGGATTGGATTTGTCTAGTGAGACAAGTTCAAAGCCACTACTAACTAAAGCGGCTGTTGCTCCAAGGTCAAAGGTCATGAAGTCCTGATAAATATCGGAAGAAATTCGACCTTGTTCTTCCGTAGTGCCATTTGGTTTGTTTTTCATTGTAATTTTTTTATTAATTTTTTAAAGTCCTTTGCCAAAATCAAAAGACACCTCATTTTATCGAGGTGTCTTCATTCATTTTTCATTTATGAATAGAAATGAATTCTATGGTTTAAATGTCCATCCTTCAGTTGGTTGGTTCGTGAAGGCCGTTTTTTTGTAATATTTGGTTAGGATTGTATCAAGCTCGTACATATATTTTGCTATCGAGCTTGTCTTCATGCCCTTTCTTTTTTTCGCTGTAATTATTTTTTCTTTGATATCGTCGATCGTTACTAGTCGATCATGATTATCTATGAAAAGGCGACAAAGTTCTTTTATTTGGCTTCTCATTTTTATTACTTCTTGATCAAATCTAATGGTTCCATCGGAGAAATATGCTAATGCGCCAATCTTGTTTTCAATCTTTGCATCTTTAACGAATAGTTCTGTAGGCTTTTTGAATTTTTTTGTTAGTGTTTTTTGGGTTTGTTCAAAGATTGGCTGATATTCTTTAGCCACTGTCTTTCGTATTTTTTTCATGTCTTCATCGCTCATGAGCGGGTGAACTATTTCCTCTATAATTTTTACAAGAATATCATTGTCTTCTTGCCTTGCTGAAATAGCATAGTGATTTAATACGGAAAAAGCCATATCCCATTTTGTTTTTGGATACATTATATCAGGAACTGAAATGCCCCATTGTTTTAATAATTCACCAATGCTTGAATCATTTGCTGTATTTTCAAATTGTGTTGCTATTTTTTTAAGAGTTTGTTCTGGAATTATTGGTTCACTACGCTTGGGATAGTTTTCCTTAAGTGTTGTTAGAAGGAGAGTGAGGTTGACACTATCAACATCTCTATAGGTAACTAATATTTCATCACGATTATCATATAGCTTTTTATGATCGAGGCTTGGGTCACTAATATTATTGAGAAGCTCGCGTTGACTAATTTTCAATAAGTTATCACGTTGAAAATCTTCAATTATTTCTATTAACTCGTTGCCGGATATTTCATCCATGTTGCTATTTGAAACGCAATCATCCCTAAAATCGTTACGGCATATGCTCTCTAAGACCTTTATTTTTTTATCTACGTATCGCTCAAGCATATAATTGTAATAGTAATTTCCTTTACCTTACGCCTAAAACCTCAAAAAATCAACAATTACTTGTATTTAAAGCTTTTTAATGGTATTTTATAGATGTCGCATTCAAATAAATAGGATTCTGCCATTTTATGGCAGGAGTATGGTTGTGCCTGAAAATAGGGCAACCTTACTTAAAACAACTAGGCATAACCTGTCTATTTGGGTGCGACAACCAGTAAGGTTGTCCTTTTTTGTTGTCTAAAAAATCAATTTTAATAATATTTTAATTTCGTAATTATAAAAAAATGGAAAACAAGCAGCCCATTGGCGAGGCACAAAACAGCCAGAAAAAGGAGTGGTATAAGAATTGGTGGGGTATCATTATTATTCTTATATTTCTGCCGATAGTTGCAGTTTGGTACATCTGGGAAAAAACTCAGTGGAGTAAAGCTATAAAAATTGTAGCTACAATCGTAGTAGTGTCTCTTACATTTGCAGTGATGGGTAGCAATAATTCGCAGCAGCAAGCTCCTGCTCCAATAGCACAACAAGCAAGTAGTGATCAGACTAAGAAATCAGCAGAAAATCCAGTACAAAACAATGCGCCTGCACAACCTGCTACGCCGACAGATCAGCCGTCGCTTGAAAAAAGCTTGGCAACTATTGTAAGCAGCGTATCCTCTGAAATGAATTATAAAAATATCAGTGTAGACAGATCAGATGCTAATAGACCTAAGGGTACGCAAATTATAAATGTCGGTGTTGATATTAAAACTTTTCTTGATAAGAATTCTTTATTGAGGGATACTGGAAAATTATCATCGTCAATTTTTCAGGCTGTTTATAATGTTCCAGCCATGAAAGCATACGATGTTGTAGTTTCATATTACGGAGATACAACTGATCGTTATGGTAAAACTCAGAGTAGTATTGCATTAGCTTACTCTATTGATAAGCCGACTTATGAAAAAATAAACTGGCAGAATTTTGATCAATCCAAATTTTGTGATTTTTTAAATAATGAAAACAAAATAACCGGATTAGCAGGAAACACGTCTTGTAATTTGCTTGCAGATATTAAATAGGGCACAGACGCAGAGAAACCCACTTTTTAGTGGGTTTTTTGCGATTAAGCCTATTCTGCATTTAAAGAGTATGGTACAGCAAAAAATGGCTTTAAATAGCAGGAAAATCGCTTGTTTTTTCGTTTCTGTAGTGGTAATATTGAAACACGAACCATTCTATATAAATTAAAATTAGAAGACATAATCACATGAGTAAAAAAGATACAAATTTGAATATGACCAAGGAGCAGGAACGTTCAGAGCTCTATCGTGCTATTTGGCAAATTGCCAATGATTTGCGTGGAAGTGTGGATGGTTGGGATTTCAAGCAGTATGTCCTTGGGATGCTTTTTTATCGTTTCATTAGTGAGAATTTAACTAACTATATTAATGCTGACGAACATCGTTCTGGAAAAAAGGATTTTGATTATGCTAATCTTTCCGACAAAGAAGCTGAGTTTGGCAGGACTGATACAGTAAAGGAAAAGGGATTTTATATTTTGCCGAGTGAGCTTTTTGTGAATGTTTGCAAAAATGCTCGCAATGATGCCAATCTCAACGAAACTCTTACGGGTATTTTTCGTGATATTGAAAACTCTGCCAAGGGCACAGAAAGTGAATCTGATCTCAAAGGTTTGTTTGATGATATTGATGTGAACTCCAATAAGCTTGGAGGTACGGTGGAAAAAAGAAATCAGAGACTTGCGAAACTCATGGAGTCTATTGGTGGTCTTCGTCTTGGCAATTACAGTGATAACACTATTGATGCTTTCGGCGATGCATACGAATATTTAATGACAATGTATGCTTCAAACGCAGGCAAGTCTGGTGGTGAATTTTACACACCACAGGAAGTTAGTGAGCTTCTTGCTGAAATAACAACAATTGGAAAAACTGAGGTAAATAAAGTTTATGATCCAGCCTGTGGCTCTGGCTCTTTGCTTCTAAAATTTGCTAAGGTTCTTGGAAAAGAAAATGTTAGACAAGGTTTTTACGGACAGGAAATTAATCTTACTACTTACAATCTCTGTCGCATTAATATGTTCTTGCATGATGTAAATTATAATAATTTTGACATTGCTCACGGTGATACCCTTATTGATCCGAAGCACTGGGATGATGAACCATTTGATGCAATTGTATCAAATCCGCCATATTCAATAAAATGGGATGGTGATGCCAACCCACTTCTTATTAATGATCCACGCTTTTCTCCGGCTGGGGTATTAGCACCAAAGAGTAAGGCTGATTTAGCTTTTACTATGCACATGCTAACGTGGTTGTCTACGAGTGGCACAGCTGCAATTGTTGAATTTCCCGCAGTGCTTTCTCGTAAAGGTGCTGAACAAAAAATCAGAAAATATTTAGTGGATAATAACTATATAGATGCGATTATTCAACTGCCGAAAGATTTATTTTTTGGCACTGGCACAGATACTTGTATCATTGTTTTAAAGAAAAGTAAAAAAGACAATAAGACACTCTTCATTAATGCTTCTGCGGAGTTCGTCCGTGGCGGAAATAAAAATAAATTAAGCAGTACAAATCGAAAAAATATTTTAGATGCATTTTCATCTCGTAAAGATACTAAATATTTTGCAAAGATTGTAGATAATAAAATTATTGCAGAAAATAATTATAATATCTCAGTATCGACCTATCTTGGTCGGGAAGATACACGAGAAAAAATTAATATTGTAGATCTGGATAAGGATATAGAAAAAATCGTAAAACGACAAAACGAACTTCGAAAATCAATTAGTGAAATCACTTCTGAAATTGGACAAAAGGCTGGTAAGAAACTCAATGTATTGGATAAATTAATTAATAAGCTTTGTCCAGATGGCGTCGAGCTTAAAAAATTAGGTGATATTTTGGACTATGAGCAACCTACTCCTTACATTGTTTCTTCTACTAAATATAATGATGAATTTGCAACTCCAGTCTTAACAGCAGGAAAAGGTTTTATTCTTGGTTATACGGACGAAACCAAGGGAATATATAATGCTAATAATGAGCGACCAGTTGTAATTTTTGATGATTTCACCACTTCATTTCATTGGGTTAATTTTGATTTCAAGGTTAAGTCTTCAGCGATGAAGATGTTGCGTCCGCAAGAAAATATAGAGGTGGACTTTAAATTTGTTTATTTTGCAATGCGTTGTATTGACTTCAAGCCTCAGGATCATGCTCGTCATTGGATTTCTAAATATTCAACATTTGAAATACCTTTTCCACCGATAGAAATTCAAAAAGAAATAGTTAAAATTATTGATAACTTTACAGAAATAGATGCGGAACTAAAAGAAGCATTAAAGGTTGAATTGGAGGCAAGAAAAAAACAACACGAATATTATAGAAAGGCATTATTAACATTCAATGAATATGTCAATTAATAAAAAATACAATTTAGTTGCAGAAAATACGCAAAGTACTGTTGTTGCCGAATACTACAGGCCTGCAGATCGGGTCCGTGATGGCATTTCTTATCAAAGCGAAGCTGAGCTTGAACGTGCTTTCATAAAGCAACTTGAAACACAAGCATACGAATATGCAAACATAACATCTGAAGCTGGATTGATTTCAAACCTTCGATTGCAATTGGAAAAACTCAACGGCTTTACTTTTTCAGATACCGAATGGGATTTATTCTTTGCAAGTGAGCTTGCAAATCCAAATCAAAGCATTGAAGAAAAAACAGCGACTATTCAAGAAGATTATATTAAGAATCTTACGCGTGATGATGGCACAGTTAAAAATGTGTATCTTATTAAAAAAGATAACATTCACGACAATAGTTTGCAGGTTATCAATCAATATGCAACAGAAGATGGTCAACGCTCAAATCGTTATGATGTGACGGTTCTCGTAAATGGTTTGCCAATGGTGCATATTGAGCTCAAACGTCGTGGTGTGGCCATTCAGGAAGCATTCAATCAGATCAATCGTTATCAGCGAGAGAGTTTTTGGGCCTCGATAGGACTTTTTGAATATGTCCAACTGTTTGTGATTTCAAATGGCACGCACACGAAATATTACAGTAACACCACACGTGCTCAGCACATCAAAGAGGCTAGTGGAGGTTCAGTGAAAAAAGGTAAGCGTGCAAGCAATAGTTTTGAATTTACAAGTTGGTGGGCAGATGCCACCAATCGACCAATCACAGACTTGATGGATTTTTCAAAAACATTTTTTGCAAAGCATGCACTTTTAAACATCTTGACCCGTTATTGTGTTTTCACTACTGATAAACAACTTTTAGTCATGCGACCATATCAAATAGTGGCAACTGAAAGAATACTAAGTCGAATCGAGGTTAGCACGAATTATAAAAAGCTTGGCACTGTTGAAGCTGGTGGATATATTTGGCACACTACTGGATCAGGAAAAACCTTGACCAGTTTCAAGACTGCACAGATGGTGAGTAAATTAGACCATGTGGACAAAGTAGTTTTCGTTGTTGATCGAAAGGATTTGGATTATCAGACAATGAAAGAATATGACAAGTTTGAAAAAGGTGCGGCAAACAGCAACACCAGCACTGCGATCCTGAAGCGTCAAATTGAGGATTCAAATGCACGAATCATTATTACAACTATTCAAAAACTGGATCGTTTCATTGGGCGAAATACTGGACACACTATTTTTGATGGTCATGTCGTGCTTATCTTTGATGAATGTCATCGATCGCAGTTTGGTGATATGCACGCCGCGATCACAAAGACTTTTAAGAATTACAACATCTTTGGATTTACTGGTACGCCAATTTTTGCAATGAATGCATCTTCTGGAGGACGACCAGACCTGAAGACTACTGAGCAAGCCTTTGGTGAAAAATTACATACATACACTATTGTGAACGCAATTGCTGATAAAAATGTTTTGCCATTTAAAGTTGATTACGTTTCAACTGTCCGCGAAGCTGAAAACATTGAAGACAAGAAAGTCAGTGACATTGATCGTGAAGCAGTACTTGCTTCACCAGAACGTTTAGCAAATATTGTTAAGTACATTCGTGAACATTTTGACCAAAAAACCAAACGCAATATTTTTTATAAATTAAAGGATAGAAGACTTGCTGGTTTTAATTCTATTTTTGCAGTTTCATCAATTGATGTTGCAAAAAAATATTATGCCGAGTTTAAAAAACAGCTTGCGGATTTGCCAAGTGACAAGCAACTTAAGATAGCCACAATTTTCAGCTTTGGAGTCAATGACGAAGATGCGGATGGAATGATAGATGAAAACTCAGAAGATACGAGCGGGCTTGATGTTAGTTCAAGAGATTTTCTTGACGGTGCTATTGTTGATTACAATGCTATGTTTGGGACATCTTATGATACTTCATCAGATAAGTTTCAAAACTATTACAAAGATGTGAGTCAGAGAGTGAAAGATCGAGAGATTGATGTGCTTATCGTGGTAAACATGTTTTTGACTGGTTTTGATGCGACAACGCTTAATACGTTATGGGTAGACAAGAATCTGCGATTGCATGGTCTTTTGCAGGCATATTCACGTACTAATCGTATTTTGAACAGTGTGAAGACTTTCGGAAATATTGTTTGCTTTCGTAATTTGGAAAAAGCAACCAATGAATCAATTGCACTTTTTGGTGATAAGGAAGCTGGTGGTGTCGTGCTTTTGAAATCGTATGATGAATATTTTAATGGGTATAAGGATGGCGAAAAAGAAATTCGTGGATATGTGAGTCTAGTGTCGGAGCTTTTGGAAAAGTTTCCTGTTGGAGAAATGATTATTGGAGAACAAAATCAAAAAGACTTTATAAAGCTTTACAGTGCGATCTTGCGTGTGCGTAATATTTTGACAACCTTTGATGAATTTGCTGGTAATGATATGCTTACTGAGCGTGACGTTCAGGATTATCACAGTGCATACATCGATATCTACAATGAATTTCGCAGGGGAATGGATGATGTCAAGGAAAACATCAATGATGATTTGGTTTTTGAAATGGAGCTTATTAAGCAAGTTGAAATAAATATCGACTACGTGCTGGGACTTATTAAAAAATATCATGAAGATCATACTAAGAATCGTGAGATTTTGGCTGATATTAATAAGGCGATAGATTCAAGTGTTGAATTGCGAAATAAAAAAGAACTCATTAATCAATTTGTTTCTTCATTGGATGTACATTCTGTTGTCGATGATGATTGGCAGAAATTTGTAGAAAAGAAAAAAGTTGAAGAACTCGAAGAGATTATTTCCAAAGAAAATCTTGATCATGAGGCAACTTATAATTTCATACGAAATGCTTTTAGAGATGGCAATGTGGCAATGACTGGTACGGCTATTACAAATGTCTTGCCACCTGTGTCACGCTTTTCTCCAACTGGTGAGCGCACCAAGAAGCGAGAGAGTGTCTTGGAAAAATTGACCAGCTTCTTTGAGAAATTCTTTGATATTTCTGGTGGAAAATTATAGCTATTTCCTGTGGACATGTATGAGTAAAGATAGCTATGAATTATAAATTAAGATCATCTTAAAATCATGAATGAGATACCCTGTCTAGGATTAAACTTTCTTGCAAAGTGCTCACAATCAAATTACACTGATCATTTTTTATTTAATCTAGAGACAGCAGTATCTAGCTTGGCAATAATAGTTGCAATATATGCTCTTTTATTAGAAAGAAGATTTAGGGTCAGAATTGAAATAAAAGAAGCTGAGCAAAAACTAATTATTAGGCTAGTTTTATTGGTTGTTGGTTTCACATTTATTGGGGCTACACTTCCTTACGCACCCGGCACACCTCTCCCACTTATTGGGTATCCTATATTTTGGGAAATAGTAGCCTTTTTGATATTGCTGTATGTTATTTTTCAAGCTTATGATTTAATCCAGCCAGTGAGGGTGCTTACAAAAAAGAGGATCGCAGGACTAAAAAAATGTGCGCATTATGATACACTGAGCTATCACGGATCAGTTGATTTAATAGTAAAAGAAGCTGATTATTTTTGGTCAGACCTTTTACATAAGTCATTAGGAGATGGTTCCTTAAAAAGGATGATATTGGAGGATTTTACCAAAGAAGATTTTTTAAAAATTGCTATAAAATCCCAATATATTTTAATGCAAACAGTCGAATTTATCGGTAAAGCCAATTCAAAAACAGATGTGGCAAATGCGAAAGAATTTTTAAAAACATTTGTGCTTGCCAGCTTAATTGAAGACGATTCAATCATATCAGTCGACGTAAAGTCTTCCTATAAGCCCATAATGCAGCATATCATTCGTAAAAGAAAACTTGCAGATGTTATTTTTGGAAACTCTATCGATTTATTTTTTTTACGTCAAAATCTTGGGAATAACCAATTAGAAGTACTTAATAAATTTGTTGAAATTTTTAGGTTGTACCTAGGTTGGAAATATCATCACACCGAAGATAGTAGCAATTATATTGAGCTTATTGAGGTTAATGTTTTGGAGAATTTTTTAAAATTATTCAAAGAAAGTTTATGCTACTTGGATTATGATCAAAAGACAGCCTTTATGCATAAGTTAGTTTTTATGTTTCCAGAACTAAATGGATTACCTCAGGAGAAAAGCGAAATTTTAGCTAATGGGATATATGAAATACTAGAAGAATATGCAGGCGGAAGAGATTGGTCTAAGGATTCACAAAGTGAAAGATTGCTTTGTATTGAACTTGTGGATAGTTTTGTTGATTGCAATATTCATACCAAAAAAGTATTTAAGCAAAGACTTTTGGAAAAAATAGCTGGGACAAGTGATGATAAAAAAATCACACATTTCGTTTATAATTTAAAAGGTTTTTATCCAATGATGATTCCCGTATATTTCTTTACATATGGCAATGATCTTTTTAGTAAACAACTCCCGGAAGAAGATATTGAATTTCATATGGAGATATTACGGAAAATGCAGGAGAATATTCCTAAAATAGCCAAAGGACATATGCGAGAATTTATGGATGTTGCACTACCTGAAGATGAGAGAGGAATGGCTGCAATAAGGCTAAAAGCTGAAAAATGCATAGCCGACATGTTTCCTCAGGATATATTTTACAATAAGGAGGAAAATTCCATAACCTATGTTTTCGGAAATGAAATAGCTTCTAAAACCTTATTGCTCAACGAAACAATTAAAAAGGGAGAGGTTGTTTTTAAGAAATAATATATATGAAAAAATATTTCGTATTTTTTGACCGAAAAACCATACAGGAATTTTTGTTTAAATATGGTAAAGGTTCTAATTCTAAAGATTATGAATTAATTGTAGCTATTGCTCTAAGTGCGTCCTTGGAAGACATGTGGAAAATTCCAAATGTGATTGGTTTCGAGCTACTGGATAAATATGTCAGGGATTTGCCGGATTCAGGTATGATTTCTATTGAGCAAGTTGAAAAAATAATAAGAAAGTATGTAGAAGAAAAATCACCTGTGGATATCGCGATTGCTAAGGGAACAATAGCTAGTCATGAACCAAGAGGATCAGCATTCCAATTAAAGAGATTTGGAATGAATGCCCAAGAAAAAAGTACAAGTTCCTTAGTTGATTTTTTAAATGAAATGCCAAGAAAATACTCAAAAAATGAGGTTTCTTTGTTTGTTATCCTAGAAAAAGGCGTGGAGATAAGTCCATCAGAACTTCAAAAGGCTATTATAACCGATAATTATCCCTTTAATAAGATAATGTTTATGATTATGATGAATAATAAGTTAATGATCGGAGAATTTTGGCCAAAATCAGGTATGAACGAATACGATCCTGAAAAGTTAATTGATCAAATTTGATGCCGTGGACTTTTTGTTTTATTACCACTAAATACTCCAAATCTCATTGGATAATTATTCAACATTTGCTCTGATAAAACAGAGCTTAACAGAGTAAGAATTACAGCATTTAACCTTGTTATTACAAGAAATAACAAGGTTAAATATTACAAGTTCTGCTCTGCTTTTGCAGAGGTTTGCAGAGCTACCCGGGCAATTTTGAATATATTTTGCAACATTGCCAATACTGTCGATATTTAGGTAACTAGACCGGCGTAATGGGTAGTTATGGCATAGTTGTGATAATAATGGCACACGGTGTCATTTTACGCCTTACGGGCGCAACAGGCTTTTGCATTTAAGGCGTAAGGCTATTACAGCCATTTTTAATTGGATAAAATTGGACGGGATAAGATGCTATTAACGTTTTTAAACGTGAAAAAACGTTGAGGTGAAATGTGTGGTGCTTAAAATTAATCTGCTTTTGCAGATAATAGCAGAATTGAAAATGGCATATTTTACCTGCTTTTGCACGAGTTAGCAGGGTGAAAATGGTAGATTTGGTAAAAAATTCACCTGATAATACAGGTGATAACAGGTGCGGATTGGTTTTAATTTTTATAAATCCACTTGTTTTAACAAGTGTTAACAAGTGAAATGTTACAAGCGCAACCGTTTTTAATCGGTAATAAACGGTCAGAAAACAATGAATTCGTATTAAGTGATTGGTTTAATTTTAGCACCTTGATCTGATTTTTCACTATCGTTTGCAAGTGTTAGCAAGTGAAAATGTCATCTTTTTCCATCATTTGACGGATCTGGATGGATAGGCTTTGTAGCTTATTGATTATATTTCTTGTCTTATAATATATAGTGAGTGGCACTGTGGGGTAATTATATTTTAAAATCAGGAATGTAGATATGTCCTTGTGTATTCATAAAAATAGTTCTAACGTCCTTTACTACCCCGTGCAGACAAGAAAAAGAGGCTTTAGTTAGCCTCTTTTTTGGTAGGGCAGTGCGAAGCTTGAACTGTGCTATAATGTTGATATAAATTTATAAGATAAAAAATATGAACATTGTTGCTTTTTTAAAATTATATTTTGTTGCTGTGCCAATCTTTTTCATTATAGACATGATTTGGTTGGTTGTTATTGCTAAGGGTGTTTATCAAAAATATATGGGTCATTTGATGCGTCCAATGCCAAATTGGCCAGTGGCAATACTATTTTATTTTCTATTTGTAGTTGGTTTGATAATATTTGCTGTTTATCCAGCAGTTAGAGATAACTCTTGGGCATATGCATTACTATATGGAGCTATGTTTGGATTTTTTACATATATTACATTTGATTTGACCAGTCTTGCTGTGCTGAAAAATTTTCCCTGGGAGATTGTCATTATTGATATTATATGGGGTACTGTTCTATCTTCGATTGTTTCTGTTGCTGCCTTTTTCATTGGTAGAAATTTTTTGAATTAATATAATTATGACCATTATTTTCACACAAATAATATCACTTTTAATCTTTATGAATCTTTGGTTTGTTTATGCTGCTGTGAAAAAAAGAAACGATGTGGCTGATGTGGCTTGGGGTCTTGGCTTTGTTCTTGTTGCCTCAATTGGAGCACTAATGAATCCTAATTCTAAAAACATTAGCATCCTTTTTCTTGTTGCTATTTGGGGATTTCGCTTGGCGTATCATATTGCTAATAGGTTTTTCGGCAGCGCCATAGAAGACAAGCGCTATCAGAAAATGCGAGAGTCTTGGAGCGGTTCTATGGCTTTTAATTCTTGGTATCGTATTTTTATGGTTCAAGTCGGATTACTACTGCTTGTTGGTGCTAGTATACTTGCAGTTAATAATTCTGAAAGTAATAGCTTTAATTTGATTAATATAATCGGAATAGTTGTTTGGATTTTTGGTATAAGTTTTGAAGCAATTGGAGATAGGCAGTTAAAGGTATTCTTGAGTAAGGATGAAAACAAGGGACGGATTATGACAGCGGGTCTCTGGAAATTTACTCGTCATCCAAATTATTTTGGTGAGGCTACATTGTGGTGGGGTATATGGCTCGTTACTTTTGGCTCGCAATATTTTTGGCTTGGATTGATTGGTCCAATTACCATTACCATCCTCTTGCGATTTGTCTCTGGTGTTCCTTTGGCTGAAAAGGGATATGCTGACAATGATGAATTTATTGAGTATGCCAAAACAACTCCAGCTATGGTGCCTAATTTTTTTATTAAATAATAATGAATAAATTAACATCTGAAGAAAAAAGAATCATCATTGACAAGGGCACAGAAGCTCCTTTTTCTGGGGAATATGTCAACAATCAAGAAACTGGTATTTATGTCTGCAAACAATGTGGAGCACCACTATATAATTCAAAAGATAAGTTTGAATCTTCTTGTGGTTGGCCAAGCTTTGATGATGAAATTGAGGGTGCAGTAAAAAGAAGTTTGGATGCTGATGGTAATCGGACAGAAATTACCTGTGCTAAATGTGGGGCGCATCTCGGACATGTTTTTGAAGGTGAGCATTTAACCGAAAAGAATATTCGTCATTGTGTGAATTCAATTTCAATGAAGTTTATTCCAGGGGAAAGTTTATGAATAAAAAAATAGTATTAGCTGGTGGATGCTTTTGGGGATTGCAAGACCTTATTCGAAAACAAGATGGTGTGATTGCAACAAAGGTTGGATATGCTGGAGGAATGGTTGATAGTCCAACTTATGAAAATCATGAAGGTCATGCAGAAGCGGTGGAGATTGAATATGATGACGAGAAAACATCTTTCGAGAAGATGTTGGATTTCTTTTTTCAAATTCATGATCCCACCACATTGAATCAACAAGGAAATGACAGGGGATTATCATATCGCAGTGCTATTTTTTATGCTAATAATGAGGAAAAAAAAGAAGCTGAAAAAATGATTGATATTGTGAATGAGTCTGGGCGTTGGAAAAAATCAGTAGTAACGGCGCTAGAGCCAATGGAAAAATTTTATCTTGCTGAAAAATATCACCAGGATTATTTACAAAAAAATCCTGAAGGTTACACTTGTCATTTCATTAGGTTTGGGAGTTATTTATAGATTTAATTGAATCAAGTTTAGCGCTGTAAAAGACAGTATAAATCTGTATTGGCTAATTAATAACTAGCTTCATCTTTGTTTAAGGAGCGTGCAATCGGCAGTATGCTATAATAGAAAGATATGAATATTACAGAATTAAAAGTTGGTTTTTTCTTGGCATATCGCCAGATCAAGAGGTCTAACTTCTGGATTACTTCTTTGATTGTTTTGGTTATGATGGTTACGTTTCTTAATCTTGTTGTTATCAGTGGGATATTGATTGGATTGATTGCTGGTTCAAGTAATGATTTTCGCAGTCATTATTCTGGTGATGTTTTTATTAAACCAAAAACTGAATATAAAGTTATTAGAGATGCTGACAAAATTGTCGGCATTGCCAAGGGTTTGCCTGAGGTTGTTGATATTAGTACTCGCTATCTTTTACCTGTATCATTGGAAAATGATTACAAAAAAGAACTTTCTGAAAATAAGTCAAAAAACATTTCATCAACTATTCTGGCTGGAATTACTCCTGCAGATGAGGATAAGGTTACAGGTTTGAGCTCTTTTTTGGTTGAGGGTGATTTTTTGTCAGAAGATGATACTGACAAAATTTTGGTTGGCAGTAGTCTTTTGAGTCAATATTCTGATGCATTAAGTCAAAATACGATTAAAAATGTGAAAATTGGCAGCAAGCTCAGAATGACTATTGGTGACAATTTTCATGATGTTATTGTTAAAGGTATAATCAAAATAAAAGTAGGTGATGTGAGTCAGCGCATATTTATGAACAAAAAACATATGCTAAATCTGATACAATTAAACAAGAATGATGCAAGTGAAATCGCTATTACAATTGATCCAAAAACTGAATCTGCATACATAAAAGAGAGTTTGCAAAATAGCAATATAGATAAAAGTGCCTTGGTGCAAACATGGGAAGAGGCTCAGGGAAAATTTTTCAAGGATCTTTCTTCTACGTTTACTATCTTGGGAAATGTTATAGGCACTATTGGGCTAGTTGTCGCGTCAATTACGATTTTTATTGTTATCTTTATCAATGCAATAAGTCGTAAAAAGTTCATAGGTATACTGAAGGGCATTGGTGTTAGCGGATCAACAATACGTTATTCATACCTTTTTCAATCTATTTTTTATGCTACTATTGGTTCGCTACTTGGTCTTATGTTACTTTATGGAATACTTGTTCCATATTTTGATAAAAATCCAATTGACTTTCCGTTTAGTGATGGTATTTTGGCTGTTACTGCTGCTGGTACCACTTGGAGATTGGGATTGCTTTTTCTGGCTACGCTTATTGCGGGATTTTTACCAGCACAAATTGTTATAAGGAGGAATACTTTAGATTCTATTTTAGGAAGATAAATTATGTTAAATGCAAAAAATATAACCAAAACTTTCATCACCGGTGAAGTTGAACAAAAAGTTCTAAAGGGGATTGATTTTTCTGTTGAAGGCGGGGAGTTTGTTTCAATTATGGGAAGATCTGGAGCTGGCAAGAGCACGCTCTTGTATATCTTGAGCTTATTAGATGAGACTCCTTCCGGACAGGTTTTTATTAAAAATGAAGAAATAACCTTATTGTCTGGAGACGAGGCGGTTAGTTATCGTCTTAATAATTTCGGTTTTGTTTTTCAGGAATATGCCCTATTGCCAGAATTAAACGCTCTGGAAAATGTTGCATTGCCACTATTAATGCGCGGTCAAAAAAGAAAGAGTGCTTATGAAATCGCCAAAAAAGCTCTCGAGCAAGTCGGTTTGGAAAATAAATTGGAAAATTTTTCCAGCCAGCTTTCTGGTGGTGAACAGCAACGCGTTAGTATTGCCAGGGCCGTTGCTCATAATCCAAAAATAATATTTGCTGATGAGCCAACAGCTAATTTAGATACCCAACGTGCATGTGAAATTATGAATATTTTTATTGATTTGAATAAAAAAGGTCAAACAATTGTAATGGTGACCCATGAATTGGAATATGCCAAGGCAACACATCGTATAATAGAATTGCGTGATGGATTGACTGTGAACGATCGCCGAATACTTGATCCAAAAATGCTTCTCTGTAAATTATAATAAAGAGAAGGTTTTTTGTACCATTTGCTTTAATTATGAAAAAAAATAAAAGACTTAAAATTGGCTTGGTCTTGGGTGGCGGTGGTCCCAGGGGATTGGCTCATATTGGTGTTATTAAAGTTTTAAAGGAGAATAATATTCCCATTGATTTTATTGCTGGAACAAGTATTGGGGCAATGATTGGTGGATTTTATGCTCACACCATGGATATTAAAAAAGTTGAAGAAATAGCACTTGGTATGGATCATAGATTGATGTTTTCACTGTTAGACCCATCTTTGGGTGGTGGTCTTTTTGGTGGAAACAAAGTAGAAAGTTTCATCGAAAAAAATTTGGAAAACATTAATTTTGAAAGCTTAAAGATTCCACTGTCGGTGGTTGCGACTAATTTTAAAAATGGAGATGCTGTGATTATTAATAATGGAAACCTTTCAACTGCCATAATAGCAAGTATTTCTTTGCCATTAGTCTTTAAGCCAGTGAAAAGAGGGAATAAGCTCTTGGTTGATGGTGGATTGTCATTGCCTGTCCCTGTTGATGTTGTCAAGGAAATGGGGGCTGATTTTGTCATTGCTGTCAATTTGAATGCTGATTTTTTTTCTGACAACAACAAGCTAGCTGATAAAATAGGTCTTTATAAAATCGCTGAAAGTTCAATAAATCTTTTGCAACACAATCTTTCTTATCAGAATGTCAGAAATGCCGATATTGTTATTAATCCTCGAGTTGGAAAAACAAGCTGGAAAAAGTTTCTTGATGGTAAAGATGTTATTTTGGAAGGTGAAAAAGCAACTAGGAAAATAATTTTGCAATTAAAGGAACTAATGAATGAGCGAAATGATGCAAATTCAAAATTGCACATTGATGTGCTTGCTAAAATAAAAGAATTATTTAAATAATTCTTTTATGATTTTTAGTTTTTTTCTTTATAATTATTAACGAAGTGCTCTTACGATCGCAATCAAAACAGCTGCTCCAAGAATAGCGACAAGAAAACTATAAATATTGAAGCCAGAAACACCGCTTTCTCCAGCCAAACTCATTATCTATCCACCCAGCACTGACCCAACAATACCAAAGATTATATCCATGAGTAATCCCTCACTGGTTCCCATGATTGCTGAGGCAACCCATCCAACAATGGCTCCAAAGATGATCCAAATTAAGATACTCATATTTTTTTGTTATTTGTCGTTAGTAATACAGTTCATATGTTTTTATATTTCATATGGCCTTTTTTATTTTCATAAAACTAGTTAATTTTCTTTATTTTGCTATAATACTAATTACGCTATATTTTCAATATTTACATGAAAAATTCAGACAAGGAAGTTGTCATAAATAAAACCAAAAAACACATAAAAGATGTTGTTTTTGAATTGGAAAAAGTAGCAATTGAGAATCAAAAAGCGCTCAAAAAAAGCAAAAAAATATACAAAACACTTTCATGGGGAGACAAAATTGTTGAAGATGGACTCATTAAATACGGCAAAAAGAGGGTTGGCGAGCTTCAGTACTTGAAAGGTTCGCCATATTTTGTGCGTTGCGATGTTATTTGGGAAAATGAAAAAGAGATTAAAAGTATTTTCTTTGGAAAATTTGGTTTTGGTGAGAAAGAAATTTACTCTTGGATTACTCCTGCTTCAACAATACGATATGAAAATCCTGGACAAGTTAGATACATCAGGCCCGATGGCAATTTGCAAAAAGCAAGTTTGGTGCGTAAGGATCAGTATATGATTGTTGGTGGTGAGATTAAATTTCTTGCAACTGAGGATATTGATAATCCAAGAGAATTGGTATATCAAGAATATTTTTCAAGTAGAAAAACCGGTTTTGTTTTGCCTGAAATTGTTGCTCAAATGGAGAAAGCGCAAGATCAAGTTATTCGTGCACATCACATTGGTCCGTTTTTGATTTCTGGCCCAGCAGGAAGCGGAAAGACGACACTTGCTTTGCATCGCACGGCATATCTTGTGCAAGCTCCTGATTTGTCTAGCCCATATACAAATGATTCAATTGTTGTGTTTGTGCAGGACAATGGAACAAAGGAATATTTTTCACATCTTCTTCCAGAACTTGGCATTGAAGACGTTTTGATCACAACTTTTTCCGATTGGGCTTTTTCGATCTTGGATATTGATAGTACTTACGTTTTTAGGTTTGGTCAAAACGAAAGTGAAAAGGATTTATATGAATTTGTAAAATTAAAAGCACTGAATGGTGCAAAAATAAGTGGATATAGAAAGAATAATATTTATAATATCCTGGAAAATTATTATGGTAAATATTTTTCTCAAAGCCAAAAGGAATTGTTTCAAGAACAAAAGAAATTGAGATTATTAGATAGAATTGATCTTTCCTTGTTGCTTGATGCGTATGCTAATGCAAATGGTGGAATTGGAACGATTAAGGATTACTGGATTGAACTCAAGAATGGCTCAATGCGCAAGAAAAGAGGGTTTGTGCCATTTGAATATTCCTTGGCTGTCGTGGATGAATTTCAAAATTATCTTCCATTGCAATTGTCACTGATAAAATCATGTATTAGCAAAAAAAGTCAATCAATATTGTATATTGGGGATATGGCGCAGCAAGTTCAGCTTGGAACTATAAGTGATTGGGGTGCTATTGGTGAGAAAATAGAAGATCAACGAGAAGTTATTTTGCATAAGGTTTATCGAAATACTGAGAATATCTTACGATATATTGAAAGTTTGGGATATAAAATTGAAATTCCAGAGGGCATCAAGAAGGGCTGCGATGTTGTGGAATGTATTTTTCATAGCATTAATGATGAAATATTACACATTGGAAGTTATATTTCCAGTAATGATTTTGCAAGTATTGGTATTTTGGCAAAAAATGAACAATATTTGCATGATTTTAAAAAGGCTTTTGATGGCAATAAAAGTGTTCATGTGATGACAATGTATGAATCTCAGGGTGTGGAATTTGACATTGTTTTTATTGTTGGCATATCTGCTGACACGTTTTCCTTGTCAGTTGAAATTCCTGTTGAACTTGTGATTCAAAAGGCCAAGATCAATAGTGATCTTTTATATGTGGCACTTACGCGCGCAATTTCGCAACTTCAAGTTCTTGGCAAGGTGAAGCTTGTTGATATTATGCAAAATTAGCTATATCAAGAAATGATCTTTCGTGATATACTTGTCACATAGAGTAATAAAAAAAGTCTAAATTTTTTGACATATGAACAAGCGAATATTGATTTTAGAGGATGAAAAGCCGATGTTGAAAGCGCTTACAATTAAACTTGAAAGTGAAAGTCTTGATGTTGTTGGTGTTTCTGATGCCAGTGATTTTTTTCAGAAAATAGAAGAAGAAAAATTTGATTTGATTTTGCTTGATTTGATGCTTCCTGGAATGTCTGGTTTTGATGTTTTGGAAAAATTAAAAGAAGGAGACATTAAAACCCCTGTAATTATAGCTTCAAATTTGGGCCAGAAAGATGACAAGAAAAGAGCATTGGATTTGGGCGCTGTGGAATATCTGGTTAAGTCAGAAACATCTCTTACCGATATTGTAAAAATAGTGAAAAATTTTTTGAAATAAAACATCAATAATAAAAACAAAAAAATGCAAATAGAAGAAAAAGCATTGCTGGAGATAATCACCAGAGAGAAATATCTCTCAGTTGATGATTTGAATGAAGCAATTGAAAAATCAAAAAAAACTCGTTCCTCGGTTTTGTCATATCTTCTGCAGAATAATTATCTTAGCAAGGACCTTATTGGTCAGGCTATTGCGGAATATTTTTCTGTTCCGTATGCTGATTTGAATTCTAGTCAGCCAGCTGTTGAGGATATTATGCGAATTCCTGAATCAACTGCCAGGAAGATGAATGTGGTATTATTTTCCGAAAAAGAAAAAGAAGTTATTTTGGCCACCGATGATCCTGCTAATAAATTGATTGTGAATAAATTAGCATTGATTTTTCCTGGAAAAAAAATAACATTGGCCTATGGTTTGTCAGAGGACATTGCTAAATGCTTTAATGCTTATAGGCAGGATATCACACTTCGATTTGCAGCTATTATAAACAATAAGCAAAAAATTGCTCCAGAGATAGTCTTGGAGATTTTGCGCTATGCAATTGATTTTTCAGCTTCTGATATTCATTTTGAACCAAAGGAAGATGAGGCAATTATTAGATTTAGAATTGATGGTGTTTTGCAGGAAATAGGGAGAATATCAATTCAATATTATGACAATATTATAAATTATTTGAAAGTGCGTGCTGTTTTGCGCATTGATGAACATCGCAGTGCTCAAGATGGTGCTATTCGTTTTTCTGATGATTTTGGTGAAATAGATGTTAGAATTTCTATTGTGCCAGTTGTTGATGGTGAAAAAATAGTGCTAAGATTGTTGTCTAGAAATATTAGCATGCTCGGAATTGATAATCTTGGTCTTTCAGCTGCTAATCATGCTGTGCTTGAAAATTCTATCAACAAACCATTTGGCATGATTGTTGTTAGTGGTCCAACTGGATCTGGAAAAACAACAACATTGTACGCATTGTTGCGCGACATAAATAATTCAGAAATAAACATCACTTCAATTGAGGATCCTGTTGAGTATATAATCTCTGGAGCCAATCAGATTCAAGTTAACCTGGAAACAGAATTGACTTTTGCCAAGGGTCTTCGCTCTATTGTTCGTCAAGATCCTGATGTTATTTTGGTTGGTGAAATTAGAGACAAGGAAACTGCTGAAATATCAGTTAATGCTGCACTGACTGGTCATCTTTTGTTCTCCACTTTTCATGCTAATAATGCGGCATCAACCATTCCTAGGCTTGTTGATATGGGCATAGAACGCTCATTGTTAGCTTCAACACTTGAATTGATTGTCTCACAAAGATTGTTGCGCAAAATATGTGAAAAGTGTCGCTATAGCGAATCAATTTCTGCTGAATATCTCAAGAAATTTCCAGCAAAATTTGCGGGTTTTTTGCATGGCATTTCTGATGTTTATAAAGGAAAGGGTTGTAGTGCTTGTAATAATACTGGCTATCGTGGAAGAATTGCAGTTTTTGAGGTGATCAAGATGACCATTGAAATGCAAGAATTGATAATAAAAAATTCAACATCCCGTGAAATTTGGGAATTAGCCTCATCACAAGGATCAATCTCTATGTTTGATGATGCAAAAAAAAAAGCAGAAGTTGGAATCACAACTTTTGAAGAGGTTTTTCGTGTGGCACCTCCTCAAGAATAATTGTTTGCCTAAGATTTATTGAAAAATAAAAAATGAAAAACAAAAATAATGAAATTTCAAATTGGGTTGCTCCTTTTTTGTATTTTGGTTTAAAAAATCAGGCTTTTAATTTTGTTGAAAATATTTCATATTTCTTGTCTGCTGGAATGTCATTGGCCATGGCTCTTTCGTCGATGGAGGCTGAAATGTCTGGCTTTAGGATGAAAAGACTTTGCAAGCGCATGCAAGGTGACATTCAGGATGGATTTTCTCTTTCTCAGTCATTTGAAAGGCAAAAATTTTTTAGTGCAAATGTCATTGCTCTGGTTCGTGCTGGTGAAATAACTGGAAAACTGGCAGAAAACATGCGCTTGGTCGCACTACTCAATGATGAGGATCAAAAATTAAAATCAAAGCTGAATTCATCTCTCTTGTATGGAACAATAATCTTGGTTTTGACTGTTGTTGTTGGGGTTGGAACAGCTTGGTTTGTTTTGCCAGTAATTTCCGATGTGTATTCTAAAATAGGTGAGGATTTGCCGCTGATAACTCGTGTTTTAATTTCTGGAGGAACTTTTTTGGTCAACTACGGTGCAATTTTTCTGCCAATTGCTTTTGCTTTTTTGGTGGCATTTTTGTATTTTATTTTTAGTTTTCCGAAGACAAAGTTTATTGGTCATTTGTTGCTTTTTCATGTTCCATTGGTCAAAAAATTAATAAAAGAAAGTGAAATTACGCGTTTTGGTTATATTCTTGGTAACATGTTAAATTCTGGCTTACCGATAAATGAAGCTTTGGCAACAATGCCAAACACGACGACATTTAAAAATTATCAAAAACTTTATTTGCACTTGGAATCTAAAATTTTGGAAGGATTTTCTTTTTATGATAGTTTGAAGTCCTATGGAAAAATAAACAGCCTTTTTCCTGGTAATGTTTTGCAGATGATTTCATCGGCAGAAAGATCTGGAAAATTGTCAGAAACCTTGCTGAGAATAAGTGGTCTATATGCAACAAAGGTTGAAAACACTTCTCGCAATTTGCCAATAATTTTGGAGCCAATAATTTTGATTTTTGTTGGTCTTGGCGTGGCTTTGTTTGTGCTTGCAACTATTATGCCTATTTATAATTTGTCCAATATTATAAAATGAAGCAAGACAAAAGAAATATGCAAGGTTTTTCACTTGTTGAATTGTTAGTTGTTATTGCTATTGTTTTCGTAATAGCAGCAACAGGAACGAGTGGCTTTTTTTATTTCAAAAAAAATGTGGAAATTGATGTTGATGTTCAAAAAATTGCCAATTTGATCAGGAAGGCACAGTTAAAATCAAAAGCAATGACAAATGATAGTCCTTGGGGAATTGAAATTACAAGTAGTGGTGTGACAATATTCAAAGGAACTGTCTTTGCTGTCAGGCAGCAATCTTTTGATGAAAGTGTTGCAATTAAAGGTCTTGTTGGTGTTTCAGGAAAAACTGAAATAGTGTTTTCAAAGCTCACTGGTCTTCCTACTGCTAATTCAATTGGCGTGCTATCACTTTATAATGGAATAAATACTAAAAATATTCAAATAAATGAAGAGGGGGTTATCAATTATTAATTTTAAAAATGGTTTTTCATTAGCAGAAGCAATTATTGCTTCTGGCATTTTAATGATAGTTGTTGCTAGTGTTGCAGCTAGCTACTTTTCTGTTAGCAGATATGTGCTTGCTGCTGGAGCTG
The DNA here is from genome assembly GCA_037140955.1 of bacterium. Classification (GTDB taxonomy): domain Bacteria; phylum Patescibacteriota; class Minisyncoccia; order Moranbacterales; family GWC2-37-73; genus UBA12068. Next base: position 26,488 of record JBAXDL010000004.1, read on the forward strand.
AAGCTCAGGCAACTTTTTTTGCTCAAGAGGGATTGGAGGCTGCACGCAATATTCGTGACAAAGATTTTGCCTTGCTTGTAGCTGGCACAGTCAATGGTCTTTCTAATGCGGGAAATGTTTGGAATTTTTCAGGCACTCAAGATGTTAAAGGAATTTATACTAGAAAGATTTCAATTGCAGCTATTGATGCAAACACAAAGGAAGTTTCTGTTCAAATTGATTGGCTCTATAAGGGAGTTGCAAAAACATTAACACTCAAGAGGGAATTTACAAATTGGAGAAAAACAAAAACTGTTGCAAATAATCCAGTCTCTCGCTGGCCCTTTGATGAAGACACTGGCTGCTCTGCTATGGATTCTTTTGGTTCAAATCATGGAACATTAAAACCTGCAACTTGTCCAATTGGTTCTCCAGCTTGGATCAATGGTACAAGTCAAAAAGTTGGGATTTCGGCATTGAACTTTAATAGTGCTGCGACATTTAATTATGTGGAAGTTCCAGATGCTAATTCTTTGGATTTATCAACAGCAGGAACAATAATGGCTTGGATTTATCCAACATCGAGCGGTACAACCATGGGAATCGTGCATAAAGGGGCTGCAACAAACCGTAGCGATGAAGCATATTATCTCAGGATGGAGGATAATAGGAAAATACTTGCTGGTGGAAGGACTGCTATTAGTGATTTGCTTGAAATCGAAAGTAATTCATTGATTACTTTAAATGCTTGGTCACTTGTTGCTTTTACTTGGGACTCAACTGGCATGAAAATTTATATTAATGGTGCGCTTAGTAGCCAGGCAAATAATACTGTTTTTAGCGCTAAAAATTCAGCTGGATCATTGCAGATGGGTGCTCTTTATTCTGGTGCAAGCTCCAATAGATTCAGAGGCAGAATTGATGAGGTTTCGATTTATAATACAGCGCTTAGCTTGAGCGAAATTTCAACTATTTATAATGCTCAAAAATAAAAATGAAATTAGAAAATAAAAAAGGAATAAGCTTGATTGAAACTTTGTTATATGTTGCCATTATGGGAATTTTTGTTGCCGCTATGGTTTCTTTTGTTATGACAAATAAAAAAGTTAGCAAGCGCAACGAGGTCGTCAGTGAAGTTGAATTTAACGCTCAGTCTATTGTAGAAATTATTTCTCAAGCAACAAGAAATGCTAAATCTATAAACACGCCAACACTTCAAAGCAGCGCGCAGCAACTTTCTTTGGTAACAGATGTTGCAAGTGAAAATCCAACAATAATTAGCCTATCTGCCGGAAAAATTACAATAAAAAGAGGAAATGGAGTTGCTGTTGCTCTTAATACTGACAAGATAGTTATTTCTAATTTAATTTTTAATAATTTTGGCAATGTTGGAACATTGGGAAGCATTAATTTTCAATTTGATGCAAAATATTTAAATCCTTCAAATGCTCAAGAATTGAATTTTTCTAAAACTTTTTTTGGAACCGCTAGTATAAGATGAAATTATGAAAAATAAAAGAAACAAAAATGGATATGTTATGATGTATAGTGTTATTATTTTAGGTAGCATGATTTCAGCAATGGCAATATATATTACTTGGGTTGGAGTTTTTTCTTTGCAGAACACTGTTTTGCAGAAAAATTCGAAAATAGCTCAAGATCTGGCTGACACCTGCGCTGAAAGTGCATTGATGGTAATTTGGAACAATATGAATGCATCAGGAACAACAACAAGAAGTAATCTTTTTGGTGGAAGTTGCTTCTATCAAATAAACGTTTTGACCGGAGAGAATCGTGAAATTTTTGCTACTGGCGTTGTTGGTGGTGTGACCAGGAAAACCAAAGTTTTGATTGATCAGGTTAATTTGAAGGTTAATGTTTTCTCTTGGCGCGAGGTAGCTGATTTTTAATAAAATAAAAATTTTTATGAAAATAAAATATGTTAAGGTGAGTTTTTTTTCGATTTTATTGCTTTTATTCTTACTTTTGCTAGTTGGTATCCTTGGTCGCTATGCCTGGAGGGACATTCAAAATCAAAACACTATAAACCTTGAAGACAGATCAAAGGCGATTGCTAAGATTATCGAAATTCGTCTAAGTCGCGATAGTTATTTGTTGTATAGTTTGCGTGGATTATATGCTGCCAATGAAAATGTTAGCAGTGAGCAGTTTAGCTCATTTGGTGATGGCGCTCAATTGACTGAAAAATTTCCAGGCATTTATGGCATAGAATTCATAGAAAGAGCATCGGTAGAAAACAGTAATTCTTTTTTTGTTAAATATTTTTATCCAAATAATAGTGAGCGATATGTTCCGGATGTAAATTATTTAAATGATCCAAAAATAAAAGAGGCACTTAGTGAGTCACTTAATAATAATAAGTTGACCATGGCAAATGGTGTGAGGGTTGCTGGTAGTGATGATTTGAATGACAACTCCATCATTTATTTGCCGATATATAAGAATGGTTTTCCTGTTTCAACAGTAAATGAAAGAAATGAAACATTGAGTGGTTTTGTTGGCGTTGTTATTGAGAGTAAGGTTTTCTTTGACAGTATAGTGCATTCAGAAGAAATAGATTGGAATAATTTAGATCTATATATTTATAGTGATAAGGCAAGCTTAAGTGCTGACTATGGTAATGATAATTTTTTGTATGATGTTGATAATGAGAACTTTGATAAAAATAAGGCCGAAGTTGTTTCTTCTTTTGATTTGCCACTGAATATTGCTAACAAGCAATGGTTACTGCATTTTGTTACTGAATTTTCAACAAAGCCTAATAGCCCGGAAAATATTGTGATGATTGGCTTGATTTTGTTTGGGGTATTTTTTAGTTTTGCTGTCTCAATATCTTTTTATATTTTGGGCACATCAAGAGGTAGGGCTGTTGATCTTGCAAGGGATATGACGAGCAATTTAAGAAAACAAAAAATTAAATCAGATGAGCTTGCTCGTGATTTGGAAAAATTTCAATTGGCAGTTTCTGAGGCCTTTGATCATATTATTATTACCGATGCAGATGGAATTATTTTATATATGAACAAGGCTGCGGAAAAGATAACAGGTTTTTCTTCTAAAGAGGTTCTTGGCAAAAAGGCGGGATCAAAGGAATTATGGGGAGGAAGAATGGATAGTATTTTTTATCAAAATATGTGGAAAACAATTAAACAGGATAAAAAAGTTTTTGCCGGTGAAATTACTAACGTAAGAAAAGATGGACAGGAATATCAAGCCATGGGAAGTATTTCTCCAATAATGGGTGATAATGGTGCGGTAAAGTTTTTTGTCGGCATAGAAAGGGACACTACAAAGGAAAAAGAAATTGATCGCATGAAATCAGAGTTTGTTTCTGTTGCATCTCATCAATTGCGCACTCCTCTTACTGGAATAAAATGGTTTACTGAGCTTCTTCTGGAAAACAAAAAAGAAAAGCTTTCCAAAGAGCAACAAGATTATGTTGAAGAAATATATGAAAGTAATAATAGATTAATAGCCTTGGTTAATGATCTATTAAATGTTTCACGCATTGATAGTGGCAAAAACTTTGAAGTTGAGAAGAAAAATATCGACGTTGTTGGTGTTGTAAATGAGGTTGTGAATGAACAGATTGGTTTGGCAAAAGAAAAGGGAATAAGGGTTGTTATGGATGGTGATATTTCAAAAGAAATGCAATTAAATATTGATAGTGTGAAAATCAAACAAGTTTTTCAGAATTTAATTAGTAATGCTGTAAAATATTCAAAAGAAAATAGTGAAGTTGTTTTTGGTCGCAAAGATGGAATTGATGATGTTACTTTTTTTGTAAAAGACTCTGGTTTGGGGATACCACCTGAACAGCAGGATAGGATTTTTGAAAAATTTTTCAGAGCAAGTAATGTTTTGATGACTGGGGCAGAGGGAACTGGGCTTGGGTTATATATTGCAAAATCAATAGTTGAATCGCATGGTGGAAAGATTTGGTTTGAATCTTCCGAAGGCAATGGTACAACTTTTTTTGTTAAAATTCCAAAAAAATAAAAATTTGTGTTATTATATAAAATGTAATAAATAAAAATAAAAAAACATGTTGAAAAAAATAGTTAATAGCCTTAGGGGTAATAAAAAAATAGTTATTCCAACCCACATGAAAGCTGCGGTGGTTGAAAAATTTGGAAAGCCACTTGTAATAAAAAATATTCCAGTTCCGAAAATACAACCAGGTCAAATTTTGGTGAAGGTTGCGGCTTGCGGAGTTTGTCACACTGATTTGCATGCAGCTTCTGGTGATTGGCCAGTAAAGCCAGCTTTGCCATTTGTTCCTGGTCATGAAGGTGTTGGAACTGTTGTTGAGTTGGGTGAAGGAGTAAAGAACATTAAGGTTGGAGATAGGGTTGGTATTCCATGGTTGCACACATCTTGTGGTTCTTGCGAGCATTGCATTACAGGCTGGGAAACGCTGTGTGCAAAACAACAAATGACCGGGTATACTGTTAATGGAAGTTTTGCTGAATATGTTTTGGCTGATCCGAATTATGTTGGTCGCATTCCTGAAAATTTGTCTTTTGTGAATGTTGCTCCAATATTGTGTGCCGGTGTTACGGTTTATAAGGGATTGAAAGAAACACAGGCAAAACCGGGTGAGTGGGTTGTTGTTTCTGGTGTTGGTGGTCTGGGTCATCTTGCTGTGCAATATGCCAAAGCAATGGGCTTGCGTGTGATTGCTGTTGATATCTCTGATAGTAAATTGAAATTAGCCAAAAAAGTTGGTGCAGAATTGGTTTTCAATGCTGACAAGGTTGATGCTGCTGCAGCAATAAACAAGGCTATTGGAGGAGCACATGGGGTGCTGGTAACAGCTGTTTCCACAAAAGCCTTTGAGCAAGCAGTGAGCATGCTGCGCAGTCATGGAACAATGTCTTTGGTCGGATTGCCACCTGGAAAATTTCCAGTTTCAATTTTTGATTTGGTTTTGGGTGCCAAAACTATTCGTGGATCAATCGTTGGGACTCGCAAAGATTTGGAAGAATGTTTGGAAATAGCAAGTAGAGGATTAGCCAAGGCCACAATCAAAGTTGAAGATCTTTCAAACATCAATTCAATTTTTGAAAGAATGAAAAAAGGCACTATTGATGGGAGAATTGTTTTGAAAATAGGTAGCTAATGTTTTTTAAAAAATATTGCAAAAAAAGAAGTATCTTTATGGTTACTTCTTTTTTAATTATAACTCAAGATATTGACATAATATTTATTTTGGGGCAGAATTAATTGTTCTGCTTTTGGCTGAACTACAAAAAATTGGAGGTTACAAATGGAATATCTTCTTTTGTTTGTTGGAATCGTTTTCGTTTCTATCGTTGGTGCTTTTTTACAAACGCGTATTAATTCTTGGTGGCTTGTTAGAAAGAGGCAAAATGCTTTAGCCATGCTTGAGCATTATCAGCTCTTGCTTGTTCAAGCAAGGGATTTGCTTGAACAGGTTCAAAAACTCAATGAGGAAAAAAGATTAAACAAGCCAATTTGGAGAGAGAAATATGAGTCAATGAACTATATTCATTTGCTCAAAAGATCAATTTGTGGCTGTGAAGAGGCAGCTCAGATGATAGGATTGTTCTTAAAAAAAGATGACAACGAAAGCGTGGCAATGGCCAGAAGGCACCTTGGCAAATTCACGGTCCATCTTGTCATTCAAATGTTTCGCATGAGGGCATCAATTGATGATGCTAAAAAAGATTAGTAAAAAATTACTAAAAACACCTAGTCATTGAATAATGGCTAGGTGTTTTAAATTTATTGATAATAAAGCTTTTTTTTGCTAAGATATTCTTATATATGAATGATGATATTATTAAAATTATTAAAATATTTTTCATTTGGCTGGCGATATTGTTGTCGGTTGGTTTTTTTAGTACCCATTTATCAATATACAAGGAGGGAACATGTAACATTAAAAATCAATTGCCATACTACAAATGGGATTCTTTTTGGTACACCTCTATCTCTCGTCATGGGTATACATTTTCTGAGCAGAAAAATTCAAGTATTGCATTTTTCCCACTCTATCCAATGGTCATAAGGGCAGTGCGCACCATCACTCGTTTACCTCAGGATTATATAAGTTTTGGTTTGAATATCATTTTCTCCTTTTTATCATCGCTTTATTTGTATCGCCTTGCCAGGTTTGATTATAATGAAAAAAAGAGTCTGGCAATTCTGGTTGTTTTCTTGTTTTTTCCGCCAGCCTATTTTTTTGTTTCAGGTTATCCGGAAGCTCTCTTTGTGTTGCTGGGAATTGCTAGTTTGTATTTTGCAAGAAAAGGGCATTGGGCAAAGGCTGGAATCGCATCAGGATTGCTGGCAATAACAAAGCCCTATGGAATTTTCATGTTTCCAGTTTTAATGTTGGAGTATTTGTGGAGCAGTGGTTGGGATTTGAAAGTTTTTTACAAAAAAATCAACTGGACACCACTTTTGTTGCCACTTTTTTCTTTTGCTGGCTTTGTGCTTTTTAATTATTTGAAATTTGGAGATCCGATCGCATTTTTGAAAACACAAAAAACATGGGGCAGATCACTTGATAATCCAATGGTTGCATTGATCAAGGAATTTGATCATTATATTTTTGGTGGACACATTCTTTCTGGCAGTAATTTCCCATATGTCGTTTATTTGCTGAGTTTTGTTTTTTCAATTTTTGCTTTGTTTGTTTGCTGGAAAAGAGTAAGAAAAACATATTTGGTTTTTTCTGGCTTGCTTTTGCTTTCGGCTTTGCTAACTGGCACACTCACAAGTTGGGGTCGCTATATGCTTTTGGCTTTTCCGATATTGTTTGGTCCTGCAATTTATTTTTCTCAGAAAAAATGGGTATTTTATTTGTATTTTTTTGTTTCTGCTAGTGTGATGATTTTTTGTGCAAGCTATTTTGTCAGATGTTTTCCTTTTGAATAAAACAAAAAAAAGAAGCTCGCTTGAGCTTCTTTTTTTTGTGATGCAGTTTGTCTTACTTTGTTGTCTTTGTTTGCGTTGTGGTTGTGCTTGTTGTTGTTTTTGTTGGCTCTGGAGCTGGAGTTGCGGTTGTTGCATCAGTTGTTGGTGCAGCTGGGGTAGCATTTTGCTCAACCGCTGCTGATTGCTTCTTGTCCTTTTTCTTTTTTGAAGAATCGTCCGTCTGCGTACTTTTTGTTGCCCTTCCTGCTCCTAATTTCATTTTTTCATATCTAGTTCCTGCATAAAACATAACAAGTGCCAGAATTACTATGGCAACTATTGCAATGATTTTTTTGTCATATCCCATGACCTTTCCTTCTAAGTTCATATTTTTTGTTTATTATTTAATTACTAAAGCAGCTTAGCATGTTATTCTGGTTTTCTCAAGTTTTTGTAGGTTTTTCTGATAAACAAAAAACAAGACTGCAAGAGTCTTGTTTTTTTGCATTGTAAGTTTTTTAGACAAAGGTAAGTGCTGTTCCTGTTTTTCCAGCTCGTCCTGTTCGTCCGATGCGGTGGACATAGTCGTCATAGGTTGCGGGCACATCAAAGTTGATCACGTGGGAAACATTTGGAATGTCCAATCCTCGAGCGGCCACGTCAGTTGCTACCAAAATTTCAACATAATTTTCTTTGAACAATTTCAAAGCCTTCTGTCTTTTGGCATGAGATTTGTCTCCGTGAATTGACTGAGCCTTGAAACCATTTTTCCCTAGGATGATTGAAAGTTTTTCTGCACCATGCTTTGTTCTTGAAAAAATCAAAACTTTTGAGAAATTTGCTTTGCGCAAAAGTTCTTGCAAAACTTCAATTTTGTCTTCACCTGGTTTCACTCTCACCACATCTTGATCAATGTTTGAAGATGTTTCGCGAGTTTTGATTGAGATCTTTATTGGATCATTCAAAAATTCTTGAATCAATTTTTCAATTTCAGGTGCAAGTGTTGCAGAGAAAAACAAAGTTTGTCTCTTTGGTGCAACAAGTGAAAGAAGATATCTGACATCAGGCATGAATCCCATGTCCAACATGCGATCAGCTTCATCAAGCACCACGTTTGCAAAACTGTTTAGGTGCAAGTTTTTGCGTTGAATTAAGTCCTTAAGGCGTCCTGGTGTTCCAATCACAACATTGTAGCGTGAGCGAAGACATTCGATTTGTGTGCGAATGTTTGCGCCACCAACAACAACCACACTTCCAATGCGAAGACCAGCAGCAAAAGCTCTGAATTCTTCTTGAATTTGAATAGCAAGTTCTCGTGTTGGCACAACCACAAGCAATTTCTCGCTTGGATTTTTGATGATTTTATCAAGCATTGGAATCAAGAATGCTCCTGTTTTCCCGGTTCCTGTGTTTGCCAAACCAATCAAATCTTTTCCTGCCAAAATGTGAGGAATAGTTTTGTCTTGAATTGGAGTTGGGTGTTCAAATTTTCGAAGAGCAATATTGTTTTTGATTGATTGCTCAACTTTGAAATCTGCAAAGATTGTGTCAGGAACATATTTTTCCTCAGCAACTTGCGGAACTGCTTTGTTGATAAAGCGACTAATATCAATATAGTTTCCGGTAAAACGTTTTTTGCGTCCACCACCATTATTGAATGAATTTTTTTGTCCACCTTGAAATGGCGCTCTTGAGCGCGTCGGACGTGAACTGCCCGCTTTGAAGTTTCTGCTATGCATGTATATTTTTAACAAAACAAACTAGGAAAGAAGTTTCCAAGCAAGCATCGTATACATAAAAAATTAAATTTTCATTCTCAAATCACTAGCAGGTGAAATGAAAACTAGTTTTATGTATAGATACGCTTGATGAGCTAACAACTGAAGGTATTAACATAAAAAGCAATTGTAATACGTTTGGGTTGTCTTGTCAAGGAAAGTTGACAAAAGCCTTGCAGTGAAATACAATGTGAGCATGTGAGATTGAGAAAGGGTTGGCACCTTTTCCCTTGTATAAGGCAAGAATCAGTCTGCAGAAAAAGAGTAGTCTGCCAAATTGGCAGAAATTCGGGTGGAACCGCGCGTCTCAAGACTCGTCCCGTGCATATCAAACATTTGTTTGACTTGTGCAGGATGGGTCTTTTTTTTTGGGCTCTACGAATTACAAATTAATACAAATATACAAATGTACGAAAATGCGAGTGGTAATAAAATTGTGCATAAAGAACTTAGCTATGCCATTATAGGCGCTATTTTTGAAGTTTATAATGAGCTTGGCTATGGCTTCAAAGAGCGCTATTATGAGGATGCAATTGCAAAAGAATTTGAAAGAAAAAGTATAAAATATAAAAGACAGATGGCATTTGATTTGAAATATAAGGGTGATGCAATAGGAAAATATAGATTTGATTTTTTGGTTGAAGATATTATTATAGTAGAATTAAAAACTGGAAATTTTTATTCAAAACAAAACATAACACAGGCTGTGCAATATTTAAAAGCTGCAAATCTTGAACTTGCATTGCTTGTAAATATGACACAGCATGGAGTTAAGTATAGAAGAATATTGAATATTAGATAGTTTTGTTGTTGTATTTGTAAATTTGTAATTAATTTGTAATTAGTAGAATCATATGCAAGAAAAAAAGGTAATAAAGATGGAGGACATTGTTTCGTTTTGCAAAAGAAGGGGATTTGTTTTTCCGACATCTGAAATTTATGGAGGATTGGCAAATTCATATAGCTATGGTCCATATGGCGCAGAGCTCAAAAGCAATATCAAAAAAATGTGGTGGAAGAAGTTTGTGCAAAAGCGCGATGATGTTGTTGGCATGGATGGTCCAATTCTGCTGAACACAAAACTTTGGGAAGCGTCCGGTCATGTTGGTGGATTCAATGATGCTTCGGTTGATTGCAAAAAATGCAAGAAAAGATTTCGGGCTGATCATGTGGTCAAGGAATTGACTGGGCAAGACATGGAAGGTGAGCTGGAAAAAATGACACAAACTTTGCAAGCTGGACTCAAATGTCCTGAGTGTGGAGCTTGTGATTGGACAGAAGTTCGCAATATGAGTCAGATGTTTCAAACTGAAATGAATGCAGTTGACGGTCCAATATATTTGCGACCAGAAACTGCTGGGGCAATTTTCTCTGACTACAAAAATGTTATCGATTCAATGCGCGTGAAAATTCCTTTTGGAATTGCGCAAATTGGAAAGGCTTTCCGCAATGAAATTGTGGCAAGAAATTTTATTTTTCGAATTCGCGAATTTGAACAGATGGAAATTGAATATTTCATTGCACCTGATGCTGCTTGGGAACCTATGTTTGAAAAATGGTTGGACGAACAAGAGGAATTTGCAATTTCTCTTGGTGCAAAAAAAGAAGACCTGCGACGCTATGAGCATCCAAAGGCAAAACTTTCTCATTATTCAAGAAAAACAGTGGACACTGAATATAATTTTCCATTTGGTTTCGGCGAACTTTTTGGCTTGGCGCATCGTGGAGATTTTGATTTAACACAGCATTCAAATGCTTCAGGACAAAAGTTGGACTATTTCGATCCAGCCACCAACACTAGGTATACTCCACATGTGCTTGAACCAACTGTTGGCTTGGACCGTTTGATTTTGACTGCAATTTGCGCTGGCTATACTGAGGAAAAACTTGATGATGGAGAGCGCATTGTGATGAAATTTCCAACTACTGTTGCTCCAATCAAAGTTGCGGTTTTCCCGCTCATGAAAAACAAGCCAGAGTTGGTGGCCAAAGCCAAGGAGATTTTTGAAAATTTGAGCGAGGATTTTATGTGCGAATTTGATGACAATGGAAATGTTGGAAAAAGATATCGCAGGCAAGATGAAATTGGAACGCCATTTTGCGTTACTGTGGACTTTGATTCACTTGAAGATGGAAAAGTGACAGTGCGCGATCGCGACACCATGAAACAAGAGCGAGTTGCAATTGATGGGCTTGAAAAATATTTTGCAGAAAAATTGAAATAGGAGTAGTAAAAGTCGAAACTTGAAAAACAAAAACCCCAAAAACAGGGGTTTTTGTTTTTTTGTTATATTTTCGAAAAATGGCTTTTGTGTTGACAAGGGGCATGTTTGGATGCATAATCACATATTGTCATTTTGATGGCAAATTAAGTTGTTGCTTTAATAAAAAAATACAGGAGGTGCGAAATGAAGGGATTTTATCTTGAAGTGGTGTGGAGTCATTCGTTGCGGTTATTGTTTGTTTTTGTATTGTTTTTGAATTATTTTTGCTTTGCAAGGGAAAGTTGTGGTGCATCATTTGATGAATCATTGACCGCTGTTTCTTCTGGTTTGCCAATGGGCGCTGATGTTGCTGCCATGGGTGGCATCTGCACCTTGGAGGATTTTTCCTCTGCAAATCCAGCAGTCACAAGCATTTCAAGTGGAGCAACAAGGAGTGGAACAATTAATTATGGAAATTTTCAGTTCAAAAAGAACATGCTGGAAGTTGTTTCTGGTTCGGTTGCCTCAAGTGTTGGCGATGTTGTTTTGCAGTTGAGTTTTGCTCATGGCGAAACACCGCTTCGATTTCTCTCCAGTGAAGAACTTTTTAGAATAAAAAGAAGTGACACACTTGATTTTCAGTTTGGTGGGAATGTTTTTCATGGCCTTTTGCTTGATGGCGATGAGGTGTATCTTGGCATGGGTTATTCTTTCAACAAAAGCGTGCAAGATGGAATCACTTTTGCAGCAACATCAAGGAATGAATTTGTGGTTGATTCATCTTCGCATGGTGTGACAATTGGTTTTGCATATAAGCCAATCAAGCAGGTCACGATTGGAGGTTTTGGTTCAAGGATTTGGACAAATTCAACAAGCATTGATGATGGATGGCAGAATTCTGAAATAAGTTCATTTCACAGTATTGGACATCTTGGAATTTCTGCAAAAATCATAGAGGGCACAACTTTGGCTTTTGATTATCAAAGTTTGAGCTTCTCCGACTCTGACACTAAGTTTGATCAATACTTTTTGGGAATTGAGCAATATCTCATCAGGGATCACGTTGCTGTCTACGGGGGACTTGCTAACGGAGGTCTCACAACTGGTATTGGCTTGTATTTCAAAAATGGTGGTTTGAATTTGTCATATGGCAATAATATTGCAAAAGAAACGAAAGAATTTTTTGGATCTTGTGATGCATATATGGCTTCTGTTTATTTGAATTTTTGAACTGACTGAAATGTCAATGAACCCTTGCAGAAACATTTGCAAGGGTTCATTTTTTTGCATAAAATGCTTAATTTTAGCCAAAAATGGTCAGTTATGTTTGACAAAATGCAATTTTAGGAGTATAATTTAAAGTCAGTTGATTTTACAAAAAAAGAGGGGGTGTCTGCCATGATGAAAAGGTTGGTAAAGATTTTCTTCGGGGTGGACAGCTTTGAAGAAATGAAAAAAAGAGGACTCTCGATGATGCTCATTGTCCCAGCTATTCGTTGGGGTGAATGGATGCTTTTGGGAGCAACTGGAGCAGCTGTCGTTGCTCTCAAGGCTTGGGGAGTTGGAGATGTTTCAATCTTCTTTCTTCTCTGGGCTGGAAATCTTCTCATTGAATGGTGCTTGATTGCCTTCAATGATTCCACTGATGTTGATGTCACTCTGATGGAGGGACTGAGACGACTGGTGGACAAGGCGTTTGAGCAATCTCTGATCTTGGGAATTGTGATTGAAATCTTGGTTGTCGTTCGCCTCATTATTTGGGACGGCGCAGCATATTTCATTATTTTTTTCCAAAAAAGACTCGTTCGGAAGTCTTTGAAGATCAGCCTGTTTGTTTTTTCATGCGGGCTGCAGATGGCAGTTTGGACAGTTTTGTATATCTATGGATATGAAAGCTTTTCAGATTTGTTTGCGAAACTGTTTTGATTTAAAGCTTGCCAACCATTGTGTTTGCAAGCTTCTTTTTTTGCAGCTACAATAAAGACATGGAACAGATGCAATCACAACCAAACATTGAAAAAAAGGAGGATGCTATGCATTCACTAGAAGTTATTACAAGCGCGAGCGATGATTTTTTGAAATCTTTGCTTGAAATGCAGGACAAGGCCTATCCAGCTGGCTGGGAATATGAGGACGCCGAGGAATATTATCGCAAGATGATCGAGAGTTCCGAGAATATCAACATCATTCTCAAGGAGAAGGAAAAGATTATTGGCTATGTTTTGCTTGTCCCGCACAACAAAGTTCGAGAAGAATTGTTGGCAGATGATCCAAGGATGGAGGAAGACTCAAATCGTTTTTATATTGAAACGATGGAGATTGATCCTGAGATTGGAAAAACTCTCGCTGGTGGAAAATTGTTTTTTAAGATGCTAGGGAAAGTGTTTGAAGAAGCTGAGAAAAAAGGAATCAACAAATTTTCTATGCATGCTCGAGTTTCCACCGGGCTCAGCAAGGCTGTGCAGCGATATTTTGGCACAATGATGACTGAAGTTCGCAGAATTGAAAACTGGCCATATTACAATGGTCAGGAGCCAACTGATTATATGCTTGGCACATATGAGAAATAAACAAAACCGGTTTAGCAAATGCTAAGCCGGTTTTTCTTTGCTTAAATGTTGTTTTGGGGTATATTTTATATATAAAGTTTTTAATTAAGGATATGAAATTGAAACAGGACAAATATCGCAAGGCAAGAGGTGGTCACTCACGACTGCTCGAGGTGGCTTGTTTAAAATGCTCAGAGCATCTTTTTTATTATCAAAAAGATGGGCCAGGAATTATGAAGAGAACTTATTTGGACAGAATTACGAATTCGGAGAAATTTGAAAATTTTCAACATCTTTCTCTTGATAAAATTCCTCAATTAATCTGTCCAAAATGTGGTGAACATATTGGAACGCCAATTGTTTATAAAAAAGAAAATCGGCTAGCCTTTAGACTGTTTGAGGGCGCAGTGAGTAAGAAAATAGTTAATTTGGATAGTCAAAAAAAATTATGAAATTACTGTTAACATCAACGGGGTTGAGCAATGAAAATGTTAGAAAATTTTTTATTTCTCAATTTGACAAGTTGGACAATAAAACTGCCTGTATTGTGACATCAGGACAAAACGAAGAAGAACAGTTTTATATAGACGGCTCAATTAGAGAGTTGAAATCTTTGGATGTAGAAGTTGTTGAATTTAATATTGCCAAAGGAGATAAATTTGCTGATTTTCCATTTTTTGATATTTATTATATCTGTGGTGGAAATACTTTTTATATTTTGGATAGAATGCGAAAGACAGGAGTGGACAAGATCTTGATTGATGCTGTTAAAAATGGAAAATTCTATCTCGGCGTTAGTGCTGGAAGTATTATTGCTGGCCCTGACATTGAAGTTGCAGGATTGGGCGACCCAAATGATGTAAACATTGAAGACCTAATGGGATTAAAACTTGTTCAATATATTGTTACCCCGCATTACAATCAAAAAGAAAAAAGCATGGTTGAGAAATTCAAGGAAAAACGAAAAAGCGAGCAGGTGATTGCATTAAATGATGATCAGGCCATTTTTGTTGAAGATGGTAAAATGATTTTAATATAAAATGAAAATTCAAGGTCAACAAATTTGTTTGAAAAAAAACTTGTCAGATGAAAATTACCCTTTGCTTTTGGGATGGTTTGTTGATTTGGAAGTTATTGGATATTTATATTCAGCTAAAAGAATATCCAAATTTAAAACCATTAAAGAGATTAAGGATTTTCTGGCTGAAGAAAAAGATGAAATATTTTGGGAAATATATGCAAGTGATGACAAATTTATCGGTTATGCTTCTTTGTGTGATTTCAAAGAAAAAGAACAATGCGAATTTAGTATTTTCATTTTGGATAAAAATTACTGGGGCAAAGGCTTGGGATTGGAGACAATAAGAATATTATTGGAGCATGCTTTTAATGATTTAAAAATGAAAGCAGTTGTTTTAGAGACCAGTGAGTTTCATCAAGGTGCAATTAAATTATACGAAAAAGCTGGATTCAAAAAGATAAAAGCTGTACCTAATGACAGAACAGTTTTCCATAAGGGAGAATGGGTATTGAGTGGAAGTGTTTTAATGGAAATTAAATCTACAATATAATTTAAAAAATATATGCAAAAATCACTAGGACAGTTACAAGAAGCACAGAAAAAGTTATTGGAAGGTATCGAACATCCACGTCTTGGAAATATCGTTGGACTTTTCGAGGAAGTTGGTGAGCTTTCAAAAGAAATCATGGAGATTGAGTTTTACGATGCCTCAAAAAAGAAGGAACTGGAAGATGAATGCGCGGATGTTTTCTCCAGCTTGCTTTCAGTATGTGATTCATATGACATTGATCTTGAATCTGCATATGAACGAAAAATAAATAAGATAGAGGGCAAGATTCCTGAATGGAGAGAAAAATACGGAGAAAATCTTAAAAAACTCAGAAACAAATTAGATTAAGAATTCAAAAACTCATGAAATCACAAATTATAATCCATATAGTTTCTATTTTTAGGCGCAACATGTATTATATCAGTAAGTAAAAACAGCTTGTTGACTTACTATATACAATCATATATAATTGTATATAGTTAATATATAAGATAACTTTATGGAGAAAAATAGCCAATTTAAGGCAAGATTTCTTAATGTTTCGTCTGAAATACTGATCAAATTAACAAAAATAGAAGAAATGAAGGGAAGGTGGGTTGGTGGAATAAATATAAGCCCGCAGATTTTGGGTCGCCTTAAGAAGTCAGTCTTAGTGACTTCTGCGGGTGCTTCAACTCGTATTGAGGGATCTATGATGTCAGATGTAGAGGTAGAAGAGTTTATACAAGGACTGAAAGTTGGAAAGTGGAAAAGCAGAGATGAGCAGGAAGTGAAGGGTTATTATGAACTGCTTAGTAATGTTTTTGATTCATGGCGAGCCCTGTCTTTCAATGAAAGCGCCATCAAACATTTCCACATGGAGATGCTAAGATATGTGCCAAAAGACGAAAGGCACCGAGGGGATTACAAGAAAGGTGAAAACACTGTGAACATGCTCGATGCCAAAGGAAATAAAATTGGTGTGGTTTTTGAAACTGTACCGGCATATCTGACGCCAAAAAAAATGCAGGAACTTATGGAATGGACACTAAAAGCCTTTGAAGAAAAAAAGATTCACCCGCTTTTTATTATTGGAAACTTTGTGGTTGAATTTTTGAATATTCATCCATTTCAAGATGGAAACGGAAGGCTATCGAGAATTTTGACTAATCTACTTTTGCTCAAGAATGGATATTTGTATATGCCTTATGTTTCACATGAGAAATTTATTGAAGACAATAAAAATGAATATTATATGTCTCTACGCAGAAGTCAGAAAACTTTTGGTTCTGAAAACGAGAATATTTCAGCTTGGATTGATTTTTTCTTGAATATTATTCTCAAGCAGTCAGAAATGGCCATGGAGCTGATGGAAAGTGAACATATTGAAAAACTGTTGTCTCAAAAACAACTTGTTGTATGGGAATATATGCAAACAGTAATTGAAACTGCCACAGGAGAAATTGTTGAAAAAACTGGTATTGTCAGACCAACTGTGAATCAAGCACTTGAAAGACTACTGAAATTAAAGAAGATTGAAAAAATAGGATTGGGCAGAGGAACAAGATATAGGAAATTATAGTTTATGTAAAATTTTTTAGTGAGTTATTGAAATAATCATATGGAAATAATTAAAACAAAAAGATTTATTTTGAGAAAAATGAATCTGGGAGATGCAAGGGATCTTGCAAGAAACATGAACAATTGGAATGTGGTTAAAAATCTTTCTCAATTGCCATTTCCATATGAATTGAAGCATGCCAAACAATTTTCTGGAAAGATGGAAAAAGAAATGAAAAAGGAGAAGCCTGGAGACTATGTGATGGTGATTGAAATTGATGGGGAAGTTGTTGGTGCAGTTGGCGCTCATCATGTTGAGCTTGGCCACAAAGCCGAGTTGGGTTATTGGTTGGCGGAGAAGCACTGGGGAAAAGGAATCATGCCTGAAGCTGCAAAGAAATTTTTGACACATATTTTTTCAAAATTCAAACTTCACAGAGTGTGTGCATATGCTTATGTGCAGAATAAGAACTCAATGAAAGTTTTGGAAAAAATTGGCATGCAATTCGAGGGAATTTGTCGAAAATATGCCATCAAGGATGGAAAATTTATTGATGTGCATCTTTATGCGAAGGTTGCCTGAGGACTGTCTTTGCAAAAAATCTTATATTAAGTCACAATATAATTATTACAGATTGTATTTAAATAAATTTAAGTAATTTCCTATGAATAATAATTCTATAAAACCTTCACCACTAGTTCAAAATTTTTCAAATAATACTCCTACGGGCAAGGCACTTGAAATAGGCTTTGGTTATGGTGATAATGCTATATTTTTGGCTCAACAAGGTTTTTCTGTTGTTGCTGTTGATATAAATAAAGAAATGGTTGAAAATCTTAAAGAGCGATCAATGCAATATGCAGTTGATTTAGAAATTATAAAAAATGATATTAGAAATTTTTTAATTAAGGATAATGAATATACTTTTATTTCTGCCTTAAATTGTTTAAACTTTCTATCAAAAGAAGAATTTTTTAATATAATGGAGAAGATAAAAAATGGATTAAAAAATGATGGTGTTTGTGTGATTGCATTGTTTACGGTTGATGATGAAATGTGTGAAGAAGTAAGCAGAAAAACAAATGGAAAATTTGATGATGATAATGGGAAGAAATGGTTTTTTCTTAAATCTGGGGAATTGAAAGAACTTTTTGAAAATGATTTTTTAATACTTTTCTATAAGGAAGTTATTATTGATGATAATGGTCATGTCGGTAAGGAGCTTCCACATAGACATGCTGTTGCACGAATCGTTGCAAAAAAAAGAAGCGCTATTGTTTAAGCGCCTCTCTATTGTTAAAAGTGATCAATTGTTTTTTCTTTAATATGTTCAAATAATTCCTTTTTCATGAAGCAGTCAGGATCAATACTATCAAATGAACCATTTATAATGAGTCGTTCATATGCACATCCGTTTCCACATGTATTGAGCCATTCGCATGTCGTACATTTTTTGTTTACACTGCATAAATTTTTATACATATCCTTGGCGTTGTTGTAAATTTCCAACAATGACATTTCAAGGATATTCCCTATGCAATAATCTTTGCGTTCAACATATCTATGACAAGGATATACGTCGCCATTTGAGGTGATAGACATAAATCCATAGCATCCATTTATGTTGGATGTGCAATCCATGGGTCTACCGCCAGAAAGTACCCTTAAGACGTTTCTGAAATTTCTGATTGGAAATCCTGGTTCATCATCTGCCATCCAAAGATCGAAAACTTTTTTAAGGAAATCAGTAGTTTCTTTTTCGGTTGGAATAGTATCAATGGATGAATTTTCATCTTGACCACAAAAATGAAAGTTGCAACTCGTAATTCCACAAGCTTTTAACTCCGCATAAACCTGTTCTGCTTTGTGGACGTTGCTTTTTGTGATTAAGGAAACCGCTCCAATTGGCTCTCCTTTGTTGCGCCACATCGAAATTGATTTTAGTACGTTTTTATGCGTGCCAGAACCATCACTGAAAATTCGATTAGCATCATGCGAATCTTTATCACCATCAATACTTGTACTAATGATAAATTTATTTTTCATTAGAAAATCGCATGTTTTTTTGTTGAATAGCGTCATATTAGATTGAATGACATTCCTAACTTTTCCAGAAAAAATTGATCCATTTAAAAATGCTTTACTCTGAAACTTGATTGCTTTTTTGAAATGATCAATCCCTGCCAGTAGTGGCTCTCCTCCATGCCAAAGGAAATCTATATCACACGTTTCAAATTCCCTCGCATTAAACATGATTTTCTCAAGAATTTCATCAGACATCCTCTCATATTTTTTGATGTTTTTTGATACACATCCATGATAGCAATATTTGCAAGCAATATTGCAACTTAGTCCAACGGGAAGAATTAAGAAAGTCATCTTTTCTCTCATTTGCTTACCTCCTTTTTTAAAAAAAGGTCATCCGATGGATGACCTTTGTGGTGATTGACGACTGGAATTGTTGACTATGATTCTGAGCAGTACGTGCTACATCCACTTGAGTCGCTACAACCAAGATCGCCACAGATTGCTACATTTTTATCATTAGGCTGTTTTTTATTGTTACTAAGGGCAACTTCCTTCTTGATACTCTTGATGATTTTAGAATCTTGATGATTGGACATGTTTTTCACCTCCTTTCTATTGTGAAATAACTACTTGAAATATTTTTTATATTTCCTTTAATAATAGTATGGATATGTATTTTTGTCAAATATGTCATTATTTGAGTTAATACATTTTTAGTGATTCTTCCAAAAAAAATTGTTTTTAATGTATAATTCAATTATAATATATATAGATAGATGTAGAGCATTGACTTTTTTGCCAAACAGTGCTATTATTGGCTGTTTCGAGTATAATGAATATCTTTGATAAAATATGAATTCAGAAATTGAAAAGAAAGAAGTTATTGAGGGTGATTTTGACGTGGAAAGCATGTATACCACACTTTCTGAGGCAAAAGCTGAGGTTTGGAGAAGGTGGAATGACAAGGAGCTTCGAAAAAAGGTTGAAGAATATTTGGGTGAGATTCCTGATGTTTTTAAGGCTGAGCCGAGGGCTGTTCTTGCAAGACATGTAACAACTCCAAATTTAGAATTGGGATTATTTCTTGAGATGTCTAAAATGGCAGAATTAAAGCCTGTTAATCTTGAATACATTAAGGATAAATTTAGAATTAGTAATTTTGATAAGAGATATATCGCAAAAATGCCATTTGTTAAACGAAACGAATATGGTGGTGAGAAAGACGTGCGTTTTATGGATAGTATCTCCTTTGATGAGTTTGAAGGAGTATGTTTTGATAAAATTAGTACAATATGGGGGGAAAAATTTGTTTGTTTTCATCATAGATTGCTCAACTGTGACGAGAAAGATATTGATATTTGTGATATTTCCGATTGGTATGAGTTAAAAGGTGGTTTTGCGCATAGTTATATGAAATATTTTATGAGCTTGTTTTTATGCAACGGAATTCTTTTTGAAAATTATTTAATAGGGACAACTGATGAAGAAAAATATTTTACGCAAAATGTGGTTTATAAGAATTTTAAAAAAATAGAAAATAAATTTGGAATTAAGCCTTTAATAGTACGTTTAATACCATCAAATGAAGAGCTAGATTTATATTGGTGGAGTTATTCTAATGACTTAGAAAAAAATATTTATGTGTAATTTTGAAATACCGTCCACATTGTTTTATTTTTATATTCCAGTTTTGATTGGTGCTTTTTTGCTTGCTTTTCTAATTTTTTTTTCAAATAAAAAATCACAATCAAATAGGGATTTATTTGTCTTTATTCTAACTCTCTGTTTTTGGATTTTTATAAGTTTATTTGAATATTTTCCTTTTGATAGTAGTGTTAATTTATTTGTTGCTAGATTATTAGTGTTAACATCGTTGGAATTATTGTTTTTCTTATTCTTTTCTTATTCTTTTGTTGGCAAACCACTTGATATTAAAAAGAGAATTTTATTTTTTTTGCCATTTATTCCAATAATTTTTTTGCTGCCTACTGATCTAAATATAAAGATGGTTGATTATGCAAGTTGCCAAAATGAAAATGGATATCTTTATTGGTATGTTTATTTTATACTATTTATTTATCTTGGAATGGCTCTTAAGAATTTTTTTAAAAGTTATAATGCAGAAAAAAGCGATAGTATTCTAAAGAAACAAATACGAATAGTGTCATATTCTATTGGTTTTTTGGTTACATGGTTTGTAGTTCTTGTTGAGCTTGTTGATTATTATTCTAGAGTTGGAAATTTTGTCTTGAGTAATGATGTTATACCTATGTTTATACCAGTTGGTATACTTATTTTCATTGGGTTTCTTTTTTATGCAATTACAAAGTATCAGTTTCTTGAAATTAAAATGATTGCTGCTCAGATTTTAACCTATGCTGTTTGGATACTTATTGGTTCTCAGTACTTCTTTGCTGATTCGGTTTCTCAATATTTACTTATTGCATTGACATTGTTGCTTTCAATCATCTTTGGAATTTTCTTGATAAAATCGGTGAAGAATGAAATAGACAGAAAGGAAGAGTTGCAGATCATGGCGGATCGTTTGGCATCGGCCAATGATCAATTGCGCAAATTGGACAATGCCAAAACAGAGTTTATTTCCATTGCTTCTCATCAATTGCGCACACCGATCACTGCAATCAAGGGTTTTGCTTCTCTTTTGCTGGAAGGGTCATATGGTGAGATCAGTGAGAGTGTGCATGGGGCTTTGGACAAGATTTATCTTTCATCGGAACGTTTGGTGAATTTGATTGAGGATTTGTTGAATGTCTCTCGCATTGAATCTGGTCGCATGGCTTTTGTTTTTGAAAAAGCTTCTGTGACAAAATTGTTGCAAGAGTTGTATGACAATTTCATTTTGATTGCCAAAACAAAGAAGTTTTATTTGGATTTGAAAATGCCGGAGCAGCCTTTGCCTGAGATTGTGATGGATTATTCCAAGATTCGCGAGTTGGTTTCGAATTTCATTGATAATGCGCTGAAATATACTGAAAAAGGTGGGGTGACAATTCGAGCTGAAATCAAAGATGAAGGTGTTGTGATTGATGAAAATGGCTTTGTGGTTGAAGGTCAAAAATCAGAGTTTGGCAAAATGATTCGCATCACTGTTTCTGACACTGGAATTGGAATTCCACGCGAAGAAATTCCATATCTTTTCAAAAAGTTTTCACGTGGCAAAGACGTTTCACGCCTCCACGTTGGTGGCACAGGTCTTGGGCTCTATGTGGGCAAGGCTATTGCCGAAAACCATCATGGCCAAGTTTGGATTGAATCTGAAGGTGCCGGCAAGGGTTCCAAATTCATCATTGAGGTGCCGATTGAGAGGGTTGGGTAGGGATGTTTTATGTTGACATAGTATAATTTTTTATGTTATATATTATTAAGGGTATTGAAGTAATTGTTCCTTAAATTAAGCAAAAAAGGAGTGTGCCATGACTGACCTATCTTTGTATTTATTTGCACAGAAAGAAAGAATAAAAACATTATATGCATATAGAAATAGGAGTTGGAGAAAGCTTCCTATACTGGAAAATGGTGAAAAGCTTGTAATTATTCCATTTGAAATGTGTCATCCTTTTTATTATTTGGATATGAAAATTTCAAATAGTAAAGATATTTTTATAAGAGAGGATGTTTTTTCTCGATTTCTTGTTGCAAAAAAGATCGCGTCATCCTATGGTTTTGATTTAATTGTATTTGATGGTTGGAGATCCATTGAATTGCAGGAGAGTTTATTTTGGTATTATCTTAAAAAGTTTATAGTAGAAAAATTTAACATGAAAGATGTTTTTTCATGCGCAGATGATGTTTCTGATATAAAAAGAATATTTCTTTCTTTGCCAGAAAATAATCAAGTTTTAATGATGGAGGCAAATCGTTCTTATGTTAGTTGGCCATCAAGTGATCCATTTTGTCCAAGTCCTCATGCGACAGGTGGCTCTATTGATGTTTGGCTTTATCGCGATAATGTCCCAGTTAATCTTGGTGTTCCATTTATTGGATGGAAAAAGATGCTGGAGCATTTTATCATCTAAAGATAAAAAGGGAGCCATTTCTTGTAAATGATAAGAATATTTCAAGAAATAGAAATATTCTTATTTATTCAATTGTAAAAGCTGGATTTTCATGCTATGGTCCGGAGTTATGGCATTTTAATTTTGGTAATCAGATGGACACGCTTGTTAGTGGTAAAATCGCTAGATACTCATATATTGAACCTTGATATAACATTAGGGCCTGTAGTAAATGCAGGCTCTATTTATTTAATATATTAATTTATGAAAAAATGAAAAAAACAACAGTTGTAATTTTTTTTGGTGGAAAGTCTACAGAACACGAGGTTTCTATTCGAAGTGCTAGAATGGTTTTTAACTCTCTTGATAGGAAAAAATATGATATATTAGCTGTAGCAATAAACAAGAAAGGTATTTTTTTGTCTCCAGGACAGTCAATTGATGTTATAAAGAATGATGTTTGGCCACTTGATAAAAATATCGAAAAAGTATCAATATCTCAAAGTGAGGCATGCATTGTTTTCGAAGATAGAAAAATATTTTTTGATGTTGCCTTTCCTGTTATGCATGGCCCATTTGGTGAGGATGGAACAATGCAGGGACTACTCAAGTTAACAGCGGTTCCTTTTGTTGGTCCTGGTGTGCTTGGGTCTGCCATTGGGATGGATAAAGATGTTTCAAAGCGTCTTTTGCGTGATGCTGGAATCCCAATTGGATTATTCTTATCATTTAATAAATGTGAAATTAATTCAATATCATTTGATCTTTGTAAAAAGAAACTTGGACTCCCTTTATTTATAAAGCCAGCAAATCTTGGATCATCAGTCGGAGTTTTTAAGGTTCATAATAATGTTGAATTTGATATAGCTATAAAGAAGGCTTTCTTGTTTGATTCTAAAATACTTATAGAGCAGTATATAAAAGGAAGAGAGATTGAATGTGCCGTTATTGGTAATGAAGAATTGCAAGTATCTATTCCTGGAGAAATAGTGCCAACGCATGAGTTTTACTCTTATGATGCGAAATATGTTGATGAGAATGGTGCAATTTTAAATATTCCAGCAAATATTCCAGCTTCAGTTGTTAGGAAGATTCAAATTATATCAGAAAAAACATATAAGGTTCTTTGTTGCGATGGAATGGCTAGGGTTGATTTTTTTCTCACATCGAAAAATGAATTATATGTTAATGAAATAAATACTATTCCAGGATTTACTTCTGTTAGCATGTTTCCTAAATTGTGGGAGGCTAGTGGTATTTCAAATCAAAAATTAGTAGATATTTTAGTGCAACTTGCTATGGATAGATTTAAAAATGAAAATAAATTAAAACTAACAATGTGATTTTTTATGGAAAATTTTTTTAAAAACATGGCATATGTTGATAGTCATGGAGAATCTGTTGATTTTGAGAAAAAAAGATTTAAATTTTGGCTAGAAAATGTTCCAAAGAAAATAAGAAGAATGGAGTATGAATTATCAGTTCTTTATAGGAGATTACTTAATGCTAATTTGTATAAATTTGATAATAAAGAGAAGCACGGTAGATTCTTAGTATTGCCAGCTTTTAATGAGGAGGCCGAAAAATTAATGTGGGATCAGTTTGTTGGGAGTTTTTTACGGGGAAAAGATCGTATTATTGCATTTGATTCTATTGCGAATAAAGTAAGAGAAAATATTTCCGTGATAATGTCAGAAGCTGACATGTCCATTGTTGATGAAAAAATAAAAATAATTGCAATTGGTGGATCCTCTTTTTATGGTCCGCGTAAGTTAGGTGAGAGGTTATCAGATATTGATATTCATATATTACTAGATGATGATACTGATTTTTCTAATTTTGAAATTTTCCCTAAAACTAAAGAATCAGAAATTATAAATCCATATCATATAATTGGCACTGGAAAAACAGATCAATCTCGTGGAAAAAATAGGCAAATTCACTGGTTGTTATATCCACATTTTCCAGTTTTAAATAAAATGAATAGTGATGAATTGAGCAGTGTTATTGCTGATCTTTCAAATAGTACAATAAAGAGAGAAGGTGAAATTATTAATACAATAGATAAGATGAGGAAGAGACTAGATGAATTAAGGCTTTTAGATATAAGAGAGAATCATTCATATTGATAATTAAAAAGTTTTCACGCGGCAAAGACGTCTCACGCCTCCACGTTGGTGGCACAGGTCTTGGGCTCTATGTGGGCAAGGCTATTGCCGAAAACCATCATGGCCAAGTTTGGATTGAATCTGAAGGTGCCGGCAAGGGTTCCAAATTCATCATTGAGGTGCCGATTGAGAGGGTTGGGTAGGGATGTTGACAAAAACATCCTACAATGGTATTTTCTTCTCACATAGCTCTTTAACAAAAAGGGCCAAATATTGAATGATACTAACTTTTAAAGGGGGTAATATTATGTTTGGATTTAAAAAGTCAAAAACCTATTGTTTTCATATTTCAAATTTCGATGAGATTTATGAAAATGATATAGAATTTTCTCAAAAAATTGATGATAGTGGTTTGCCTTTGAATGCTTTTCCTGCACATCTTAATACAGAAAAAGGAGTATTTTGTGTTTGCATTTATTACAAAAAAGATCCATTGCTTGAAAATCCTGATTTTTCAGTTGAAAAAATGACAAAAATTTTGCAAGAATTGGGTTGCAATGTAACGTCAGTAGATGAAGAATAATCTAAAAACAAGGGAATTGAATGATACTAACTTTTAAAGGGGGTAATATTATGTTTGGATTCAAAAAGTCAAAAACCTACTGTTTTCATATTTCAAATTTCGATGAGATTGAAAA
The DNA here is from genome assembly GCA_037140955.1 of bacterium. GTDB lineage: Bacteria > Patescibacteriota > Minisyncoccia > Moranbacterales > GWC2-37-73 > UBA12068. Next base: position 51,865 of record JBAXDL010000004.1, read on the forward strand.
AAATGATATTGAAATTTATGAAAAGCTGGAACATGGTGCTTTGGAGCATTATTGTTTTACTGCAAAATTGGATTCTTCAAAAAAAGTTTTTTGTGTCTATGTGAATTATGAAAAAGATTTATTTTTGGAAAATCCAAATTTTTCACTTGAAAAAATGACAAATTTCATTAAAAGTACGGGGCTTATCATTCTTTCAGTAGACGAAGAATAATCTCAAAACAAAAAAAGGAGGTGTAAGATGGAAAACGTTATCGGCAGAAGGGATTTTTTGAAATTTGGAACAGCGATGGCAGCAGGACTTTCAATGGGAATGATTCCAGCGGGTTGCGCTGAAAATGCAAGATCAGATGATGCGGAAAGTTTTTCTCCAATCAAATATTCTTTCTTGATTGATGAAAACAATTTTTCAAAAATAAATTCAGAAACTCAAATTGTTGAAAGCCTCACGCCTATCGCTGCTTATGGTTTAGATATAAAAGAACTCCATAGGCCAATAATGTTTGATTCGTCTCTTATTGAAAAAGCCTCACAAGAAAAAGAGGCTTTGCTGTGCACTGACTCAGAAAAAACACTCGCATCAATTGTTCCTGTGGATTCGACTTTGTCTTTGGCTTTGGGTGTACAGGCAAATGGATTTTCCGAAATGATTGATGTGGCTGCTGATTCAATTTCTTCCATCTTGCAATATGGAAAACTTGATCTTGGTATGGATTTTTTTCATCAAGATTTGTTTTTGGGAAAAGCACTTGCTAAGCAGGGATTCAATACATTGGAAAAAGTTGAATATCATACAGATCTTTTTGGTTGGTTTTTTCAGGTTAGAGGTCCAGATTTTGATCCACTTGGATCCTGTGATCGCAGAAAGATTTCACATGTGCATCTTGAAATTGGTAAGAAGGATTACAGGGGAAAGGTTAATAAAATAGCCAATTTTCATCTCGGAGCATATAAGGATGGAAAAAAGCGTTGTTTTGTGCTTTGGAATAATATTAGGCCACATAACATTTGCTGGAAATCATGCAATGCAAACAAAAAAACACTAACTGAGATGATGAAGTGGGTTATTATTTCAGTTGCTGCTGCACTTGGTATCTATCTCTCTGCTTTTATTATTGCAGCAATAGCAGAAGCTTTGGGTGTTGCATTGATTCCTGTTTTGGCTGCTTTGGCAATTTGAAAAACCTTTTAACCTAATAAACCGATCTTGATAAATAATCAAGGTCGGTTTTTTCTTTTTAATATTTTTTTATTTGATTCTGTTTAGCAGTAATTGATTGTTTAAAATGCTTGCCTTTATATGCATTTTATGTTAAAAATAAAGCATGGATAATGATATTTTGGAGAAAATCAAGAATGTTTTTGAAAGAAGACAAGAAATAAAATTGGCTTATTTTTTTGGTTCTCAGGTGACTGGAAATGCTGGCCCTCTTAGTGACTTTGATTTTGCTTTTTATGTTGATGGGGTGGATAAAAAAGAGGCATTTGAAATCAAACTTTTTTTGGCTAACGAGATAGGAAAAATTCTCAAAACTGACAAGATTGATGTTGTTTGTTTGAATTCAGTTGATAACTTGGAATTAAAGTATGCCATCATTAGAGATGGGAAACTCTTGGTTGAGCAACAACCATACAAGTTGATTGTTGAGCCCAGGATCTTGAATGAATATTTCGATTTTCATAGCATGCTTGAGAGATATAATTTGACTAACGGTTGAACATATGACAAATATTACAATAATAGAGAATAAAATTAGTTCCATTGAAAAGTATCTCAAAATTCTTGGTGGATATAAAAAATATTCTAAAAAAGAAATAGAGGAAAGTATTGATTTGAAGGGTGCTGTTGAGAGATATTTGTATTTGGTTATTCAATCAACGATTGAACTTTCTGAATCAGTGATTGCTTTTAATGGTTTTCGTAAGCCATCAACAATGTCTGAATCTTTTTATATCTTGCAGGAAAATAATATTATTTCCAATGAACTTTGTGAAAAAATGGTGCGCATGACGGGCTTTCGCAATATTGTGTCGCATGATTATGAAAAACTGGACTATGAAATTGTCTATGATGTTTTGCAAAGCAGATTGGTTGATATAGAAGAATTTGTTAAGATTGTTTTTGTGGGTAAATAGTTTTTCGAAAGACTTTTGTGATAATTAGCAAATAGTATTAAAAATATGAAAACAAGGGAACAATTGGTGGATGAGATTATCAACAGGGGTGTGATTGTGGAATTTTTGCCAGAAAAAGAAAAGTTCAGACAGCGTTTGCTCAGTAATGATCCAATGAAAATATATATCGGAGCTGATCCAACTTCAACCTCACTTCATTTGAGTCATGCAAAGAACTATATGTTGCTTGAAGACATTCGCAAGCTTGGTCATGAGGTGTATGTTTTGTTTGGCAGCTTCACTGCACAAATTGGCGACCCGACTGACAAGTCAGTTGCCAGAAAGCAGTTGACTCAAACTGATGTGATGGAAAATGTGCAAGGATGGGTGCAGCAAATCAAACCATTGATGGATTTTGATGCCAAAGAAAACCCGCCAAAAATTGTGTACAATCATGAATGGCTTTCAAAAATGACCATGGAAGATGTGGTCAATTTGGCTTCCAATTTCACTGTGCAACAAATGTTGGAGCGGGACATGTTTGAAAAGCGTATGCAAGAAGAAAAACCAATTTATTTGCATGAATTTTTGTATCCTCTGATGCAAGGCTATGACAGTGTTGCCTTGAATGTGGAGGCTGAGCTTTGCGGAACTGACCAGATTTTCAATGCCTTGGTTGGCAGGACATTGCAAGGCAGACTCAACAATGTTGAAAAATTTGTGGTCGCGGTCAACTTGATGGAAAATCCAAACACAGGAGAATTGATGTCAAAAAGTCGTGGAACTGGAATATTTTTGAATTTTAGTGCTCAGGATATGTTTGGTGCAATCATGTCTCAACCTGATGAGATGATAAAGATTTTCTTGGTCAACAACACGAGAATATCCTTGGATGAAATTGATGAAATTTTGAAAAATGAAAACCCAAGAGATGCAAAAATCAAAACAGCTGTTGAAATTGTGAGCATTTTTCATGGAAAAGAAAAGGCCAATGAGGCCAAGGAATATTTCATCAAAACCATTTCCAACAAGGAAATTCCTGATCAAGTTGAAGAATTTGAAGTTTCCGAAAAAGAAATCAAGCTCTTGGAGCTGTTGGTTGGATCAAAAAATGCTACCAGCATGAGCGATGCTCGTCGCAAGGTTGAGCAGGGAGGTGTGAGTGTTGATGGCGAGAAAATATCCGAAGTTGCCATGATTGTTGATCAATCTTTCGATGGCAAAGTTTTTAAGATTGGAAAGCTTGGATTTGTTAGGGTGAAATTTGCAAAATAATTTTTTGAGTGTGTGAAACTTTTTTAAATGAGTCTAGGACTGCATTTGACAATACATTTTCTGTTTGCTCTTTTGGCTGGATTTGTTGTTTGGAAAAAATGGCGCCAACCGCTTGTTGCTTTTTCGGCTGCAATTGCTGGTGGATTTTTGATTGACCTGGATCATTTTTTTGATTATGTCGTGGCCTTTGCCTTTGATTTCAACTTGGAATATTTTTCCAATGGATATTATAATTTGCGAAATGGCAAAATTTTTTATCTTCTGCATGGTTGGGAATATGTGGCAATTTTTGTCATAATTGGTTTTTTGATCAAAAAGAGCATGCGCTGGAAATCTTTTTTCTTGGCACTGGCTTTGGGGATGTTTTTTCACTTGAGTGTGGATGTTTTGATCAATGAGGGGATGCGCAAAGAGGGATATTTTCTCACTTATCGGGCTTATAACAAGTTTAATATTGAAAAAATAGTGAGCGAGAGTGGCTATCAAAAATATTTGTTCAAAAAGCAGGAGTTGGGTTTTTGAGCAAATTTTCAAAACAGTCAACAAAAAAGGCTGTTTTTTGTTTGCAAAAAGGCAAAAATTTGCTATCATGGTCTTACTGGGCTTATAAAATTTAGTAACTATTACCTATGAAACAATCACAACTTTTCACCAGAACAAAGAAAGAAGCACCATCAGATGAGGTTGCCAAAAATGCTCAACTTTTGATCAGGGCTGGCTTTATTCACAAGGAAATGGCTGGAGTATATGCATATATGCCACTTGGTTTGCGCGTGCTGGAAAACATCAAAAAAATTGTCAGAGAGGAAATGAATACTGTTGGTGGTCAGGAGCTTATGATGACAACTTTGCAGCCAAAGGAGATCTGGGAGAAAACTGATCGTTGGGATGATGCCAAGGTGGACAATTGGTTCAAAACAAAATTGGCAAACGGCACGGAGCTTGGAGTTGGTCTTACGCATGAGGAACCAATTGTTGATGCTGTTGGAAATTATCTTAGCTCATACAAGGACATGCCTTTTGCGGTGTATCAAATTCAAAACAAATTTAGAAATGAAAAAAGAGCCAAAAGTGGGCTGTTGCGTGGTCGTGAATTTGTCATGAAAGACATGTACACCTTTTCTCGCGATCAAGAGCAGCACAAGGCTGAATATGAAAAAATTGTAGCTGCATATTTTAGAGTGTATGAAAGACTTGGTTTGGGAGAGGTAACATTTCGCACCTATGCTGATGGTGGAATTTTCACTCCTCAGTTTAGTGATGAATTTCAAACTTTGACTGAGGTTGGCGAAGACACGATTTATGTTGACGAGAAAAAGAAAATTGCCATCAATGAAGAGATTTTCAATGATGAAAATCTTGCCAAGCTTGGATTGAAAAAAGAAGAATTGGTGCAGAAAAAAGGTGTTGAAGTTGGAAACACTTTTCATTTGGAATCAAAATATACTGATGCTTTGGACTTGTATTACAACGACGAAAAAGGTGAAAAACAATCAATCATCATGGGATGCTATGGTATTGGGGTTAGTCGCTTGATAGGCGTGATTGCTGAACTTTTTGCTGATGACAAAGGTTTGATCTGGCCAGAAAACATTGCGCCATTTTCCGCGCATCTTTTGAATCTTGGTCAGGACCAGGAGGCTGAAAAAATTTATACTGAGCTTTGTGCAAATGGAATTGAAGTTTTGTTTGATGATAGGGATTCGCAAGCTGGAGAAAAGTTTGCCGACTCTGACTTGATTGGAATTCCAACTCGTGTGGTGGTGAGCAAGAAATCTTTGGCAGCTGGCGGGATTGAAGTGAAAAAGAGAAATGAAAGTGAAAGCAAAATAATGACTGTCAACGAATTGTTGCAAATCTTGAAAAAATAAATTATAAGCTTTCGAGTTGTTCCTTGCTCGACTATTTTCACTTTTGGCACGCTTTTGGAAAAATGCTCAATATCTAAAAGCTCAAGAGTTGCTTTCGCCGACTGTTAGTCAAAAGTAAAAATAGTCTCACGGTTAGTTTTGTTGGAAAATTTTATGAAAAAGAAAATAATTGTTGAGGTGAAAAATTTGTGCAAGACATATGAATATGTCGAAAAAAAGCCAGGGATGAAATATTCTTTGAAGAATCTTTTTGCGAGCGAAAAAAAACAAAAAGAGGCCGTGAAAAACATTAGTTTGAAAATTGAGGAGGGTGAGCTCATTGGTTTTCTTGGTCCAAATGGTGCAGGCAAAACAACAACATTGAAAATGCTTTCAGGAGTTCTTACTCCAACAAGTGGAACAGTGAAAGTTTTGGGATATGAGCCAATCAAAAGACAAAATGAATACAAGATGCAATTTGCTTTTGTTATGGGTCAAAAATCTCAGCTTTGGTGGGATTTGCCACCAATGGAAAGTTTCTTGCTCAACAAAAAAATATATGAAGTTAGCGATCAAGATTTCAAGAAAAACTTGGATGAGATGATTGAGGTTTTGGATGTTGGGGAAATTGTCAACAAACAAGTTCGCCAACTTTCCTTGGGTGAGCGCATGAAATGCGAGCTTATTGCTGCGCTTTTGCACAATCCAAAGGTTTTGTTTTTGGACGAACCAACCATTGGTTTGGACGTGGTGGCGCAGAAAAAAATTCGTGATTTCATTAAGAAATATAATAAGGAAAGAAAAACGACGATCATTTTGACTTCGCATTACATGGAAGATATTTCGCAATTGTGTAAGCGCATTGTGATTATTGATCTTGGAAAAATTGTTTTTGATGGGCAACTTGAAGATTTGGTTTCAAAATATGCAACAAACAAAAAAGTTACCATCTTTTTTGATCAGAAAATTACTCGTCAAGATGCTGAAAAGCTTGGCAAAATTTGCCAATTTGAGTCCAACAAAGTTTCTTTTGATGTTCCAAGGTTAAATGTGAAAGATGCAGTTGCTGAAATCCTTTCTTCTGATTTTTCAATTAGCGATATTGAGATTGATGAGGAGGATGTTGAAAGTATTATTCGTAATGTTTTTACGAAATAAAAAAGCAATAATATGAGTAAATATTTGGCTGTTGTTTCAAATAGTGTCAAAAAAAGTCTTGTTTATAGGGCTAACACCTTCATCATGGTTGTTTCAACCTTCTTTTCTTTTGTGGTTCTTTTTTATTTCTGGAGTTCGATCTATGGACAGGGAAACAAAATCGGCACATACACCTTGGCTGAAATTATTTCATATTATATTTTCCTGACAATTTTTGAGTTGCTTGTGATGGGTGATGGCACAGCCTGGAGCATTGGCGATGAGATAAAGAGTGGTCAAATCACCAGCAGTATTTTGCGACCAATAAAATATTTGGAATATAAGTTTTCGCAATCAATTGGCAGTTTGCTTTTTCGCTTGATGATTTTTTCTCTTCCAATTATTGGCGCTTTGTTATTGCTCAGGGATTATTTGGTTGCGCCAGGCAGTTTGATGGTGTATGCCTTTTTTGCGCTCGGAGCAATCATGAGCTATGCGCTATATTTCTTGGTGTTTTATATTGTTGGTTTGATTTCTTTTTGGACCGGAGATTCATATGGATTTTTCTTTGCAGCCTTTGTGGTGATCAATTTCATGCAGGGTGGGTTGTTTCCATTGGATCTTTTGCCAAAATGGTTTTTGATGGTTGGGAATTTTTTGCCGTTTAAGTATCTGTTTTTTGTGCCGGTGGGCATTGTGACTGGACGATTGGTTTTTGATTATACCTTTGTTTTAATTCCGGTTTTATGGTGTGTGGCACTGTATTTTATTGCAAACTTGTTGTATAAAAAAGGTCTAAAGAAATATGAAGGATATGGTATATAAATTTAAAAAATATTTGGCAATTTTTTTGCAGTTGCAAAAAATAAACGTCATGCGAAGGACTGCATATCCCGTGGCTTTTTTGGTTGGCTTTGGAACTGTTTTTTTGACCATGTTTTTGAACATCTTATTTATTAAAGTGAACTTTAGTTATATCACTTCGGTGGCTGGCTGGAGTTTTTATCAAGTCTTGGCTGTGCTTGGGTCGTATATGATTGTAGAGGGTTTGATGTGGATATTTTTTAGTCAGCTCAATCCAATCAATAGGCATATTATTGAGGGGACGCTTGATGGAATTTTGCTTAAACCCGTGGACAATCAATTTTTGGTTTCATTTTGGCGCGGTGACTATGAAGATTTTGCACGCATCATCACTGGCGGGGCGTTGTTGTTGACTGCAATGAAAAACACAATTGGTTTTGATTTGCTGCATTTTTGTTTGTTTTTACTTCTTCTTTTCTTTGGAGTTTTGATTTTTTATAGCTTCAATTTGGCGATAAGGTCAATAAGTTTTTGGATCACAGAGGGAAGCGGGTTGTGGATTTTTATGGAGCGAGTAGTGAACAGTTCACAGTTTCCTGTTGATATTTATTATAGTAAAATTGTGCGTGGAATTTTCACTTTTGTTGTTCCGTTGGCTTTCGTGGCGACTGTGCCTGCAAAAATTTTGACGAACATTGCCATTGATTGGAAATTTGCAGTGTTGTCATTTGCAATGACCTTGTTTTTCTTTTTTGGTTCGCGTTGGTTTTGGAAATTTTCTCTGGGACATTATTCCAGCGCTAGCAGCTAAAAATTGATTGCATCTTCTTATTTTGCTAGCTATAATAAAACGACATCGTATTTTTTTGTATATTGGTAATTTATTTGTAATTTGTAGAATAATGGAAATAACATTAAGTGTATATGCCGGGTTTTGTGAAGGAGTGCAAAGAGCGTATGATATTGTTGAAAAAATAACAAAAGACCCAAAAATTAAAAGGCCTATTTTTGTGCTTGGTTCCTTGGTGCACAATGATGATGTGGTGGAAAAAATTGAAAAAATGGGAGTGAAAAAGGTGCATGTTGATGGTCCACTGAAAGATTTTTTTGAAAAAATCAAAGACGAGGTTGGCACATTGGTGATCACTGCACATGGAATTGGGCCTCAGATTTATGACTTGGCCAGGGAATATAAGATTGATTTGGTGGACACGACTTGTCCGCGAGTAATCAAGGTTCAAAGATTGGCCAAAGCTTTCTTCGACAGAGACACGCAAATTGTCATTATTGGTGAGAAAAATCACAAAGAAGTGAAAGGGATTTATGAATGGGCCAACAAAAAGGCCATTTTTATTGAAACTGATGAGGATCTGTGTGGTTTTGATGTGGATGCTAGCAAGAAAATAGCTATTATTTCACAAACAACACAGGATCAAGAATTTGTGGACAGAGCGGCAATGGAAATTTCCAAAAAATATCCCCATGCTGAAGTGATTGATTCGATTTGCCTTACTACTCATCATCGGCAAACTGAAATAAAGGAATTAGCCAGTAAAAATGAGGTCGTTGTGGTGATTGGAAGTCAAGAAAGTGCCAATTCTAAGCGTCTTTGGGAGATTGCGCAAAGAGCAAATCCTTTGTCATATTTTGTTCAGCGCGCTGATGAACTTGAAAAAAGTTGGTTTTTGGGTTGCAAAAAAGTTGCAGTAACAGCCGGAGCCTCGACCTCATCCTGGATAATTGAGGAAGTTTTGAACAGCATCAAGAGTTTTTAGTATTTGGATTTTAAATTTGACACAAACTCGTCTTTTGGCACCCGAGTGTTGCTTTTTTGGCGCATATTAGCTATACTTTAGATATTAAAAATGTATTAAAAATACTACTTATATGGCAAAAATAATGCTCGTGGAGGATGATCCAATGATTGCAGAAATATATCAAAAAAAGTTTGAATCAATTGGATTTGAGGTTGTTAATGCTGTGACCGGAAAAGAGGTTTTGAAATATGCTTTGGAGCAAAAGTTTGATTTGATCTTGTTGGACATGGTTTTGCCTGAAATGAGTGGCATTGATGTGCTCAAAGAACTGCGCAGCAATCCTGCCTATGACAGTGACATGAAAATTATCGTTCTTAGTAATCTCAACAAAACTGAATATGAAAAAGAAGCAAAGATAAATGGCGCCAATGGTTTTATTGGAAAAACACAATACAATCCAAGCGAGCTTGCTGCAGAGATCCAGAGAACACTGAATGAATATGGTGAACAAAAGAAAAACAAAAATCGCTTAAATGGTGAAGTTGCACCAGCACCACTCTCAGGAGCAGGCAAGAGAATTCTTTTCATTGAGGATGAGGAAATTTTTCTGGAAATGTTTGGCAAAAAATTAGAAGCGGAAGGGTATGCAGTGGAATATGCCAAAAATGGTGTTTGGGGCAGCAAATTGGCCACTGAAAATGAATATGATTTGATCATTACTGACATGGTGATGCCGGCCATGGGAGGAGAAGAAATTATTAGGCGCTTGAAACTTGACGACAAAACAAAAAATATTCCAATCATTGTTCTTTCTGCATCACTGATTGAGGAGGATATTCAGCCGGTGCGAGAATTGGGAATCACTGATTTTTATGAGAAAACACGTTTGGTTCCTAGCGATCTTGCCCGGCGAGTTACTGAATTGTTGAATTAACTTTAATTTTAAAATATATGCAGCGAACAAATATTATTGATACCCCGAAGTTTATTGGTCAGAGCGTGAAATTGTCAGGCTGGGTGCATATTCGTCGTGATCATGGAAAATTGATCTTTGTTGATTTGCGTGACCGAAGTGGAATCATTCAAACTGTTATCATCCCTGATCATGTTGAAGCTCATGACAACGCCAAGCGATTGCGCAGTGAGTTTGTGATTGAAATGGAAGGGATTGTGAAGGAGCGGCCAATGAGCGCGAAAAATGAAAAGTCACCAACTGGTGGTGTAGAATTGGAAGTGGCTTCAATAAAAATCATCAATGAGGCAAAAACAACTCCTTTTGAATTGACCAAGTCAACAATAGATGTTGATGAGAAGTTGAGATTAAAATACAGATACTTAGACCTTCGCAGTGAACGCATGAAGGAAAATATTTTGACCAGATATCGCGTGATTAAATTTTTCAGAGATTTCCTTGATAAAAAGGGATTTATTGAAGTTGAAACACCAATACTTGGAAAAACAACAGCGGAAGGATCAAGAGATTATGTTGTTCCTTCAAGAATATACAAGGGAAAATTTTATGCCTTGCCACAATCTCCTCAACAATACAAGCAATTGTTGATGGTGGCTGGAATTGAAAAATATTTTCAAATTGCAAGATGTTTTCGCGATGAGGACACTCGTGGTGATAGGCAACCTGAATTCACTCAATTGGACATGGAGATGAGTTTTGTTGAACAAGAAGATGTGATGAATTTGGTTGAGGAAATGTTGATTGATCTTGTTCAAACTCAATTTCCAGAAAAGAAAATTCAAGCAATTCCATTTCCGAGACTTTCATATGCTGAATCGATGGAGAAATATGGAAATGACAAACCAGATATACGCGAAGACAAAAATGATCCAAATTTGTTGGCTTTCTGCTGGGTGGTTGATTTTCCATTTTTTGAGAAAGATGAGGAATCTTCAACTGGTTGGACATTCACACACAACCCATTTTCACGTCCAAAACCAGAATTCATGGATCAATTGATGAACAAGGAAAATATTGGAGAAATTTTGACAACTCAATATGACATTGTTTTAAATGGTTTTGAAGCTGGCGGTGGAAGCATTAGGAATCATGAACCAAAAGCTTTGCGAAAAGTTTTGGAAATCATGGGAATCAATGAGGAAAAAGTTCAAAGAGACTATGGTCATATGCTAGAAGCATTTAAATATGGTGCTCCACCACACGGTGGGATTGCTCCTGGTGTTGATCGTTTGGTGATGATTCTTCAAAACGAACCAAACATTAGGGAAGTTATTGCTTTTGCAAAAACAGGAGAGGCTGAAGATCCAATGATGGAAGCCCCAAGCGTGCTTGATGAAAAGCAACTCAAAGAAGCTGGAATCAAAATTGTTGTAAAAAAGAAAAAAGTTTTATAGTTAGTTTTTGTTTCTTGTATAAAAGTGGCCAAGCCTTATCTTGTGGACTTGGCCTCTGAAAAATAAACACTTTCATTAGTCAAAAATAAAAAAATGGCAAACAAAAAACACAAAGATAATCTTAATGAGGGAAAGTTGAGATTGATAACTTTCATTTCTTTCTTGCTTGGATTTTCACAGTCCTTGCTGGTTTATATTGAATCATCTTATTTCAAGCTTTCACTTGGCAGTGAGAATGTTAGTATTTTTTATTTCTTGGCCTATGTTGTTGCACTGATTGGTCTCTTGAACATGCACAAGATCATTAGAAGATTAGGAAAATCAACTTCTTTTTTCTTGTTTTTCTTCTTGCAAATCTGTGCCATGGCTGTTTTGACAGTTGTTGTTCCTTCTATTTTGGGAATAATTCTGCTGATGATTAATATCATAACGGCATATTTGATGTATGTTATTTTAGACATCATCATGGAATCATATTCGGAAGACAAAAAATCTGGCAGAATACGTGGTATGCATCTAATGATTATAAGTGCTGGCTTTATGCTTGGTCCAATTCTTTCAACTAGGATTTTGGAGCGGTATAGTTATCATGGTCTTTTTCTGTTATCAATGGCTATTAGTATGATTATTTTTGTTATTGGACTGATTGGTCTTCGTGGTGGAAACAGTAGGTTTAATGGTAATATTACCACAAGAGATTTGGTAAAAAAGATTTTTGTGAACAAGAATTTGATGAGGATTTATTGGATTTCTTTTGTGTTGGAATTTTTTTATGCGCTCATGACTGTATATACGCCGTTATATTTGTTGGATCTGGGAATGAGCTGGACGCAAATTGGAATTGTGTTCACTATCATGCTTGTTCCATTTGTGGTGGTGGATTATCCAGTTGGTTTGATTGCTGACAAGAAATTAGGAGAAAAAGAGATGCTTATCTTTGCTTTATTTATGATGGCATTTTCAACTTTTAGCATCTTTTTTATTAAGGTTCCATCTGTTTTTATTTGGAGTTTTGTGCTTTTGCTAACCAGGGTTGGAGCAGCTATGGCTGAAACATTGCGTGATTCATATTTTTACAAGAGAATTGATGGGGAGGACATGGATTTGATAAGCTTTTTTAGAACATCTAAGAGTGTGGGTTATATAGCAGCCACGGCTATTTCAGCCATGATTTTGGTGGTATTTTCAATTAAATTTCTGTTTGTGTTTTTGGCAGTGATAATTTTGTTAGCCTTGTATCCTGCTTTTAATCTGGTTGATAATAAATGCGAGGCAGAGATTGAAGGAGAAAAAAGATGCAAAAGAAAAGCCTAAAAAGAAAATATTTTTATGGATTATAACATTAAATTGGAACAATTTGAAGGTCCATTGGACCTGCTTTTGCAGCTTACTCAGCAGGAAAAGCTTGATATTACTAGAGTGAGTTTGGCAAAAATAACAGATCAATATTTGGAATACATTGCTCAAGCTAAAAATATCACCCTGGCACATTTGGCTGATTTTCTGACAGTTGCTTCGAGACTTATTTTGATAAAATCAAAAGCTCTTTTGCCGATGCTGGAATTCACCGAGGAGGAAGAGGAGGAAATAAAGGATTTGGAGTATCAATTGGCTGAATACAAAAAATTTAAAGATGTGGCAGTGAAAATGGCGGAACTTTTTGATTCGTTGGATCATTCTTTTTCGCGCGATGGTTTTGTTGGCTTGCCAAATCTTTTTTATCCTCCAAAAAATATTACCAGTGAAGATTTGTTGAAATCTTTTTCAAAAATGCTTGGTGAAATTCCAGTGCAAGAAAAATTAGAACAAGAAATGATTGAAAACGTTTTGACACTGGAAGACAAGATTTTGCATCTGCAGAAAACTTTGCGACGCAAAGTCGAAACATCTTTTTCAGAGTTGGTTTCTAATGCAAAGGACAAGGTTGAGATCGTGGTTTCATTTTTGGCAATGCTAGAATTGGTCAAGCAGAGAATTATTCATGTTGAACAAGGAGAACTGTTTTCAGAAATAAATTTAAAACATATAAGTGATAAAAAAGTATAAAATTTGTAAAATAAATTTATGGAAAAGGATAATTTAATTTCAGTTTTGGAAAGTTTGTTGTTTGTTACTGGAGAGCCAATCAAGAAGGCTAAGTTGCTTGGCATCTTGGGAATAGAGATGGAGCAATTGGATGAGGCTTTGCAAGCTTTGATGGAAAAATATAAAAATGCACAAAGTGGCATTACGCTTTTTTCAAAAGGTGAGGAAATTCAGCTTGTTTCAAGCCCTGAAAATGGTGAGTTTGTTGAGATTTTGCTGAAAAATGAAATGCAAGATGCGCTTTCTCCGGCTGCTATGGAAGTTGCTTCAATCATTGCATATCGTGGTCCAATCTCAAAAACTGAAATAGAAGCAATACGCGGTGTTAATTGTGCATACACTTTGCGTAGCTTACTTTTGCGAGGATTGATTGAGAGAAATGACAATCCAGGTGACTCAAGAGGATATGTGTATGCCATTTCGTTTGATTTTTTGAAAAAACTTGGAGTTGAAAATGTGAATAATTTGCCAGAATATGATATACTTTCAAAAGATGAAAGGATTAATTCTATAATTTCAAAAGAATAATGGGAATAGTTGCAACAATTTTTATGATCGTTGTTTTTCCTTTTAATTCGCTTTTGGTTTTTCAACAAGGAATTAAAAATGAAACTCAAGTTAAGGCTGATTTTTCAGTGAAAGAAGAAAGCATCCAAGCGATTGCAATGAAGACCGAGGTTAAGAAGCCAATTGAAGCGCCAAAGCCAAAGGCGCAAGCTGTTGATTCTCCTCAATATCAGCCTGTTCGCAAAGATGGGGTAAAGGATTTGGTAATTCCAAATGCGCATGCTTCCGTGATTATTGATGCTGACACTGGAACAATTTTGCACTACAACAATGGGCGCACTCAACGTCAGATCGCATCGCTGACAAAATTGATGACTGCGATTTTGGTGATGGAAAATATTAAAAACTTGGATGAAGAAGTTACTATCGATGAAGAGCCGGTGTATGCAGATGGAACAAAGATTGGTTGTCCGAGAAGTGGATATTGCATTAGTCAGCGCCTTAAGATTGGTGAGAAAATCACCGTGCGCAGCTTGCTGCAGGCCATGCTGATGAATAGTGCCAATGATGCAGCTATTGCGCTTGGAAAGCATATGGCAAAAACTCAGGACGGCTTTGCTGACGTTATGAACAAAAAAGCCACGGATCTTGGCTTGGTGGATACTCATTTTTGCACGCCGTCTGGACTCGAGCCTGATGGTCGAGAGTCAGAATGTTTTTCTTCAGCATATGACATTGCAAGAATTGGCGCATACTCATTGCGTTATGATACAATATGGAAAATAGCGCGTCAGCCGAATAATACTATTATTAGCTCTGCAGACGGAAAAATTCAACACACTATTTTGAACACTGATCAGCTTCTCGATCAAATGCCAAACATGATTGGTTCTAAGACTGGATTCACTCCTTTGGCTGGATATTCTCTGCTTTTGGTTGCCGCTGACCCAACAACCAAGCATCGAGCAGTAGCAGTTTTGCTGGATGATTCAACTCGCTGGACTGACATTAGAACTGCCATCGATTGGACATTCAAATCACATATTTGGAATTAATAGTTAAGTATTATTTTTTATGCAATTTGCTCAAATTCAAACCATTCCAGAAATAGCAAATGTCTTGAAGGTTCTTATTACTGGAATTTTGGCTTTTGTGCTTGCTTTTGCAATCACTCCTCTGTGGACTCATTTGTTGTATAAATATAAATTTGGAATCAAAATAAAGAAAAATGATGTCAATGGTGAGAAACTGACGTTTGTTAGTCAATTGCATGCGCACAAATCAGGAACTCCGACCATGGGTGGTGTGATTATGTGGGTCAGTATTTTAATTTTAGTTTTTTCTTCTCATTTTATTTTTCCATTTTTGGCGCAATACTTTGGTGTAAATTTTATTGCAAGATTGGATTTTTTGAGTCGTAAGCAAGTTTGGCTTCCTCTTTTTGCACTTGCTTCGGCTGGAGTTTTGGGGCTTTTTGATGATGTGATGAGTGTGCGTGGTTGGGGAAGCAATAAAGGAGGTGGAATGCGCTTTGCGATGCGCTTCGGCTGGCTTTTTGCGATTGCTGGTTTTGGCAGTTGGTGGTTTTTTAGTAAGCTTGGTTGGGATGTTTTGCATGTGCCAGCAGTGGGTGATATTACTATTGGTTTTTGGTATATTCCGCTTTTTATTTTCGTGATTCTGTTTTCAGCAATTTCATCTAATGAGACAGATGGATTAGATGGGCTCAATGGAGGTGTTTTGCTTTTGGCATTTTTTTCTTTTGCTATCATTGCATTTTTTCAAAACAAAATTGATTTAAGTGCTTTTTGCAGTGCTATGGCTGGTGTTGTTACTGCTTTTTTGTGGTTCAATATTCCACCGGCGCGCTTTATGATGGGTGACACTGGAGCAATTTCACTTGGAACAACTCTTGGTGTTGTGGCTATGCTTACAAATTCAGCCTTGGTTTTGTTTTTGATTGTTTTTGTTTATGTTTTGGAGTCAGGCAGTGTTGTTGTTCAGCTTAATAGTAAGAAATTTTTTCATCGCAAGGTTTTTTTGGCAGCTCCTTTGCATCATCATTTTGAAGCTAAGGGTTGGTCTGAATGCAAGATTGTTATGCGCGCTTGGATTTTCACGATGATGACAGCACTTATTGGTGTGATGATTGCTATTTTTGGAATGGGTAATCATTTTTAATATTGTCACACAAGAAGTATCTTAAAATTCTTGACCACCTTTCTTTTTGTTACACTTTTGAATAAGTACTCATCATTCAAAAGCTCAATAAGCCGCTGTCGCCGGCTATTTACCAAAAAGTAAAGTGGTCAAGAGTTTCCTAATTAAATTTAAATATAAAAATATGGAAATAAGAAAAATTCAAGAAGGTGTTTTTTTGAATAAGAAAGTTTTGGTTAGAGCTGATTTTAATGTGGCAATTGTTGATGGAAAAATAAAAGAAAGATTCAAGTTGGAAGCTTGCAAGAAAACTATTGAGCATTTGTCTCGTCAGGATGGTGCAAAAATTGCCCTGATTTCTCATCTTGGAAGACCGGAGGGTAAAGTTCTTGCTGAATTTTCATTGGAGCAAGTCAAGGGCGAACTCGAAAATATTTTGGGCAAAAAAATAGTTTTTGTGAATGATTGTCTTGGCGCGGTTGTTGAAAAGGCATTGGCTGATTTGCAAGATGGTGAAATTATTTTATTGGAAAATGTTCGTTTTCATGAAGGTGATGAAAAAAATGATCCAGAGTTTGGAAAACAATTGGTTGAAAATTTTGATGTTTTTGTTAATGATGCTTTTAGTGTTTGTCATCGCAATCAAGCTTCTGTAACTGGCGTGGCTGCATATTTGCCTAGTTATGCTGGTGTTTGGCTGCAAGAAGAAATTAAAAATCTTAGTCGTGTTATGCATGAGCCTGAATATCCATCGACTGCTATTATTGGTGGGGCAAAGATAGAAACAAAATTGCCATTAATACAAAGTTTTGAAAAAGCATATACTCATATTCTTGTTGGAGGAAGAGTTGCAAATGAGGCAATTGATCAAAAAATAGAATTTTCACCAAAGGTTATTTTGCCAATTGATTTTGCCGAGGATCGCTTGGATATTGGTCCAAAAACAATTGAAAGATTTAAGGCTATTATTAATCAATCAAGAGTTATTGTTTGGAATGGGCCTATGGGTAAGTTTGAGCAGTCTCCTTATGACAAGGGAACAAGGGAAATTTTGGATGTGGTGATTGATAGTGACGCCTTTACTTTGATTGGCGGTGGAGAATCCGTGCAGGTTCTGGAGGAGAATAATCTTATGGATAAGGTTTCATTTGTTTCAACTGGTGGAGGGGCGATGCTGGAATACTTGAGTGGCAATTTGATGCCAGGAATTGAAGCTCTTCGTGAAAAAAAATAGTTTCTGAAAAATTGATATTCGTGGTATACTAAATTAGTTGAAAGAATTTAAAATAAAAAATAAAATTTTAAAAGGTGATATGAATAGTCCGCAATTTAAGCTTGGAAATACAGCCATCTTTAATCATAAAGTAACAATAGAAGAACTCACTACCATTAATCCTGTTTCCGTTGTTGGTTTATATACTTCTGAGGCATTGCTTTCTACTGGTGTGATATTGATTTTGCTTAATAATTTCAATGTTATTTCGCCTGGAGATTATTTTGGGCAGGCTAATTGGGTTACGATGACAATTTTTACAATTGGTCTTTGTATTAATTTTATTTCTATTCCATTTTTATATTTCTCAAGTTTTGCGAATTTTCGCAAAGAGTGTGACTTTTGGGACAAGGAAATTTTTTGGATTTTGCCTCTGTTTTTCTTTGGAACATATTTTTTGTATAATAGCTTTGTTCATTCTGCGCTATTGCTACTCTTTGTTTCTATTGTGTTTATTTCTTTGGTACACGTTTTTTCAATGCTAAAGGCGCAAAAAATAAGGAAAAAAGAATCGCAAGGTAGTCTCTCTAATAAGGCTAGCTACATGACCAGTCTTGGTTATCTTTCAATTTACTACTTATTGTTTTTACTCCTAATGCTTGTTGTTGATCCGCTAAGAAAGATATATGAATTAATTAATCCAGCTTTATAATAAAAGTGTTTAATAAAAAAATATGTTAAAAATTATAGATATTATTGGAAGAGAGATTTTGGATTCAAGAGGAAATCCTACAGTTGAAGTCGAAGTTTTTTTGAGTGGTGGGCAAAGTGCTGTTGCTGCGGTTCCGTCTGGTGCTTCAACTGGGAAATTTGAAGCACTTGAACTTAGAGATGGGGATGATGCTCGCTATGGTGGTTTGGGGGTACTCAATGCTGTCAAAAATGTTAATACCTTGATCAAAGAAGCTTTGCTTGGAAAAGATGCTTCGCAGCAGTTGGTTATCGATGAAATAATGCTCGAACTTGATGGAAGTGAGAACAAATCACATCTTGGAGCTAATGCAATTTTGGGTGTTTCATTGGCAGTGTGTCGCGCTACAGCTAAGGCAAAAAAAATCCCTTTGTATGAATACATTAATGAAATAGCTGGTTTGAAGGTTAAGCCAAAGCTTCCAGTGCCAATGTTTAATGTTTTAAATGGTGGAATGCATAGTGATAGCGGTCTTAGTATTCAAGAGTTTAAACTTATTCCAACTGGTATCAAGACATTTGCTGAGCAACTACGAGCCGGCAGTGAAGTTTTTCATAGGCTTAAGAAAATAATTGAAGCAAGTAATCACAGTAGTGGCGTTGGCGACGAAGGTGGATTTTCTCCAAAATTAGAAAGCAATACAAAGGCATTGGAACTTATCAATCAGGCATGTGTGGAAAGTGGTTACAAGCTCGGAACACAACTAAATCTTGGAATTGATGCTGCTGCTAGTAATTTTTTTGACGAAGATGATGGCCATTATTTGGTTAAGCCAGAGGGGGTTTCTCTTGAACGAGAACGCTTGATTAGCATGTACAAGGAGTGGATTGATAGATATCACGTTGTTTCTATTGAGGATGGATTGGCTGAAGATGATTGGGTTGGATGGGCCATTATGACTCAAAAAATTACTGAAAAAAAGATTCTTGGCGGTATTGATAAAAATATTTTAAGTGAGAATATTTTGGTTGGCGATGATTTGCTGGTTACCAATCCAAAGCGTGTTGAACGTGCAATCAAGGAGAGGGCTTGCAATGCAGTGCTTATTAAGGTTAATCAGATTGGAAGTCTTTCTGAGACATTAGAATGTATTCGTTTGGCTAAGCAAAACAAAATGAAGGTTATGATTTCTCATCGAAGCGGTGAGACAACTGATGATTTTATTGCTGATTTGGCAGTTGGAACAGCTTCGGAGTTTATTAAGTCTGGATCGCTATCTCGCGGAGAAAGGCTTTGCAAATACAATCGTTTGATGAAAATTGAACAAGAGCTGAAATAGTTTCGGAAAAAGCAAACAAAAATAAAAAATAAGGTTTAATTTAAAATGGCAAAAATTCTTACAATCGGTTCTGTTTGCAAGGATATGTTTTTTCCAACAGGAGAAGGCATTATTGTTGAAACCCCTGATGATATCAATGCTCAAAGAAAAATATCTTTTGAGCTTGGGGCAAAATATCACATAGACGAGCGTCACGAAGCATTGGGTGGAATTTCAGCTAATGTTGCAGTTGGTCTTGTTAAGCTTGGTCACCACGTAACTATATATGCAAAAATAGGTGATGATGAGACTGGAAAATGGATCATCAAGCAGCTAAAGAGTATTGGGGTTTTGGTTGTTGCTGATTTTATTGAATCTGATTGTCAAAGCGACCTGTCTTCAATTTTGATTGACACAGTCACTGCCGATCGCGTTATTTTTTCCAATCAAATTGCCAATCAAAAATTGATCATTGAAAAAGAAAAAATGGGTCATCCAGATTGGATTTTTATTGGTGACCTAAGCGGGGCTTGGCAAAAAAATATCGACACCATTGTTGATTTTGCGAAGAAGTATGACACACCAATAGTTTTTAATCCAAGGCAAAAAACAATTCATGACGATGTTGCAAAAATAATACAAACAATTTCTGTTTGTGAAATTTTGTCAGTCAATAAGGATGAAGCAATTGAGATAGTCCATGGATATAAAAAAGACGTTTTGCTCCAGCTGTTAAATGAGGAAGAATACTTGCTTGAGAGTTTACATGAAATTGGGGCAAAGATTGTTGTTTTGACTGATGGTGTGCGTGGTGCTTGGGGTTATGATGGAATCACTATAAAACATGTTGCTGGTAAAAAACAACAGGCAGTTGACACAACTGGCGCAGGTGATGCTTTTACGAGTGGTTTTTTTGCTGCGCATTTGAATCATGAGAATATGGAAATAGCTCTTAAATGGGGCATTGAAAATAGCAGTAATTCTATCACTAAATATGGTGGTCAGGATGGTCTTTTGGATGAAAATCAGATGAAGTCTTTGATCAAAAAAAATGATTTAAAATTTGGATTTGATAATAAAATTTCATAAAAATGTCTATTTTTTCTAAAATATTTTCAAGAAATAGCTCCGAATATTATTTGGCGCTTGATATTGGGACGGAAGTTGCCAAGGCACTTGTTTTTCAAATTGATGCCGAAACGAAAACTGGCCACATTGTTGGTGTTGGAAAAGAAAGGCAAAAAAGAGGGAACATGCAAAGTGGTGCAGTGTCTGATATTTCTGGTGTTATTGATACTTGCAAAATTTCAATTAGTAATGCACTGGAGGATGCTAAAATAAAAAAGGTAAAGAAAGCGATTGTTGGCATTGCTGGAGAACTCGTGAAGGGAACAACCACAACAGTTCATTATGAACGTGGAAATCCAGACGGTAGGATTGATTTTGCTGAACTTAAAAATATTATTGCAAAAGTTCAAACTAAGGCATATGAAAGAATTCAGGAGCAAATAGCCTGGGAAACAGGACAAGATATTGAGGTGAAATTGATCAATGCTGCTATTGTTGACGTTAGAATCGATGGATATCAAGTAACAAATCCAGTTGGTTTTCAGGGGAGAGACGTTTCTGTTGGAATCTTTAATGCCTATGCTCCGATGATTCATCTTGGCGCGCTGCAGACTATTGCTGATGAATTAAATATTGACTTGCTGAGTATTGCGGCAGAGCCGTATGCAGTTGCCAGGAGTATTGACTATGATGATGCGATTGATTTTAGTGCTATTTTTATTGATATCGGTGGTGGTACAACTGACATTGCTGTTGTTAGAAATGGCGGTCTTGAAGGGACAAAGATGTTTGCTTTTGGTGGCAGGGCTTTCACAAAAAAATTAGCACAAGAGCTGCGCATCGAACTTGAAGAGGCTGAAGAACTGAAAATAGAATATGCTGAAGGGAAATTGGATGAAAATATCAGTATGAAAGTTGAACAGATTTTGCAAAATGATGTGGCAATTTGGCTTAGTGGTGTGGAGCTTTCACTAGCTGAATTTGCAGGAAGTGATGTTTTGCCTTCAAAAATTTTGCTTTGTGGTGGAGGTAGTGGTCTTCCTGGGATTAAGAAAATATTACTTGATACTGAGTGGTCAGCTGGTTTGCCATTTTCAAAAAGGCCGAGTGTTAATTATTTGCAACCAAGGGATGTTGTTCGTATGGTTGATCAAACTGGGAAACTGAATAATCCACAAGATGTCACACCTATGGGATTGGCAAATTTGGTGCTTGATGTGACTGGCGAGGAGAAGGTTATGGCTGGGATCCTGAGAAGAGTTTTGCAGACAATGCAAGATTAATATAAAATAATTTTAAATTATAAATTTCAAATTAAATCCTGATTTTTAAATTAAATAATAATTAAGTGCAATTTTTAATTTTATTTGATATTTGGATTTTAAGCTAGTATGTCACAAACATTTTACATTGATCTGGAGGAAGAAATATCATCAGTGGTGGATAGGCTTAATAAGTCTATTTCAACTGATAATTTCTTTGTTTTGCCAAAACGTGCAATTTTTCTTCAGAGTATTGTAAATTTGAAATTGCTTAAGCGTGAGGCTGAAAAAGTTGGAAAGAGGATTGTGATTGTTACTCAGGATGAAATTGGTGCTTCAATGGCAAAAAGATGTGAAATTGAGGTTCGCTCCGTCATGGAAGAGGCAGTTGCAATGCAAAATGTGGAGCAAGTGCAAGTATTTGAGGAGGAGCTGCCAGAGGTAGAATATCAACCACCTTTGCAGCAAAAAAAACAAACAAGATTGAGTGAAATTGGTTCAAATAATTTTTATGATGCAGGAATGCAAAATAAAAAGCAAGAAGTTGGTTTTGCGCCAGCACCTGTCCCACAGCAAAAAAGCATTAAAGCAAGCGGTGATTTTCTTGGTTTAAAAAGAGCTGATTCTTTGCAGAGAGAAAAATTGCCATCAAGGATTAATATCATGCAGCCAGTTGCCAAGCCGATGCTAGGTGGCTTGAAAAAATCAACAATGGCGTTATATGATAATAAATTGAACAATGAAAAAGAAAAGGCCTTAGAAAAACTCTATTCATCTCACGATAAGCCACAAAAAAAGACTGGCAGTGAAATTGTTCCCATGGATGGAAAGGTAAAAAGTATTTTTATTATCTTTACCGTACTCTGTTTTTTTGCTTTTGTAGGTGTTGGACTTTATTTGTATTTGCCAACTGCAAAAATAAGTGTTGAGCCGAACATAATAAAGAGTAAAACTGATCTAAGTCTTACTGCAAACACTGAGATTGCAAAGGTTGAAGGATCCAAGCTTCCACTGAGGATTATAGATAAAGAAGAGACGCAAACTTTTCCCTATGAAACAAAGGGGGTTGGAACTACAAGTGGAAAAAAAGCCCATGGAAGCTTAGCAATTTTTAATGAATATGATTCATCTGCTCAAACTTTAGTTGCTAGTACAAGGTTTGAATCTTCAGATGGAAAAATTTTCCGTCTAAATAAAAATGTAATAGTTCCTGGTTCAACTACTGTGGATGGTCAAGTGAGAGCTGGGTCAGTTGTTGCAGAGGTTACAGCTGATCAGGCTGGATCTTCTTTTAATATTGATGCTGCATCATTTTCTATTCCTGGTTTTAAGGACAGTCCTAAATTTGCAAAATTCTCAGCAAAATCAACGGAAAAAATGATTGGTGGTGGCGATGATGGCGGTGCTGCTGCTGGAGTTGTGACTCAACAAGACTTGGATAGTGCAAAGCAAAAAGCACAAACGGCAATGAAAGAAAAAATATTAGAGAGCATAAATGTTGACTTGAAAGACAAGGAGGTTTCCTTGTCTCAAGCCCAGCAGGTCATAATCTCAAAGACAACTACTACTGCTAGAATTGGGGACACGCTTGGAACTTTTAATTATGTTGTCACTGCCTCTGCACGCGCCTTGGTTTTTTCCGAGGGTGATGTGCGCAAGGCCGTTGACGGTTCAATTGCTCTTGATGCTCAAAATAAGGACAATAAGCGGGATATTTCAAAAATCGAATATGGCACGGCTGATGCTGATTTTGAAAAAAATACCTTAGATTTAAAAGTTCATGCTGAAATAACTGACACTCCAAACATTAAAACTGATGAAATAAAGGGTCAAATTCTTGGTAAAAATGACGAACAATTGGGTGTATTTTTGAAGAAATATTCAACGATTAAAAATGTTAATATTGAGTTTTGGCCAACATTTATTTCAAGGATTCCTCAATATGGTCAAAGAGTTACCGTTGAGATCAAAAAATAGCTTGTAGTAAGCCATTTTTTGCTGAATTTGGTCATTTTTTGTCTATCGATTTAATTGTGGGCTATACTAATAGAAAGAGCTTATATGTCGGGGTTGACAAGAAAAGGATACTTTGTTAAGATTTATATACGTTTTTGAAAAAACTTAATAGTTTGTCTGGAGTAGAGGAAATTACTATTCGAATTTAGTCAATGAAGATAGTTTTCTGCAAGTAACTGGCACCTCTATTTTTATGTTGTAATATAATTTAAAATATGGCCCCAAAACAGGAAAAAGAGCTGATAAAGCTAGAAGGAACTATTATTGAAACACTTCCTAGTACTACTTTTCGAGTGCGTTTGGACAATGGACATGAGGTGCTTGCTCATATTTCTGGTAGGATGAGGGTTAATTATATTAGACTGCTTCCGGGCGACAGAGTTCTCATGGAAATGAGCCCATATGACCTTACAAAAGGACGAGTAACACAAAGAATGTAATAACTAATAACTAAAGACTCACAACTAATGACAGTTGCTCTCAGAGCTGCTGGAGAAAAAGTTATAAGTAGTTGGTGGTAGAAAAAAAATTATGAAAGTACGAGCATCAGTTAAGAAAATGTGCGCAAAATGCAAGGTTGTTAGAAGAAGGGGTAAAGTTTACGTCATTTGCTCAACCCCTAAACATAAACAACGCCAAGGTTAATAGTAATTTATTTAATTAAAGTTTTAAATTCTCCCAAAGTTTGGGGTAAAAAATTTAAAATTATTTTTGTATTATGATACGTATCGCTGGAATAAATCTACCTGATGAAAAAAGAATTGATGTTGCTTTGACTTATGTTTTCGGGATTGGTCCATCAACTAGTAAGAAACTTTTGAAGCTTCTTGAGATTGACATGAGCACTCGTACCAAGGATTTGTCTGCTCAAGATGCAAACAGACTTCGTGATGAAATTGAAAAGAAATATAAGGTTGAAGGTGAGTTGAAGCACGAAGTTAAGATGAACATCAAGCGATTGAAGGAAATTGGAAGTTATCGTGGAAGCAGACATCAAAAGGGCTTGCCAGTAAATGGTCAGCGCACAAAGACCAATAGTCGTACCGTTAGAGGAAATGTTAGAAGGACTATGGGCAGTGGAAGAAGAAGCGAATCAAAGACATAGAGATAAAGTTTTAGATTGTTGCTACTTGGCTTATTTATCTAAAATATACACATAGAACTTATAAACATTTTATAAAAAGCTTGAGAGTTTAAAAACTAAGAAGCTAAAACCTGATAATATGGCAGATGAAATTAAAACAACTGAAGAAATAATGGCTGAATTGTCTCCTGCAGTTCCTGCTGTTGAGGCCACAGAAGCTGAGATAAAAAAGAAGAAAAAGAAACTTAAAAGACAGGTTACTAAGGGTCAAGCTCACATCAAATGCACATATAACAACACTATGGTGATGATTTCTGATGCCAATGGTGGTTTGCTTGGATGGTCAAGTAGTGGTCTTTTGGGCTTTAAGGGGGCAAAAAAGGCAACTCCTTATGCTGCAACTCAGGTTGTGCATGATGTTAGTGAGAAAGTTAAAAAATATGGTGTGCATGAGTTGGATGTTTTTGTGAAAGGTGTTGGTTCTGGGAGAGAATCATCAATTCGCTCATTGGCAAACAAGGGTTTTGAGCTTACTGCTATCAAAGATGTGACTCCAATTCCTCATAATGGATGCAGAGCAAAGAAACCAAGACGAGTGTAGACAATAATTTCAAATTTCAAATTTTTATAATATAAGAAGTTATGGCAAGAGATTTATTAGGATCAAAATGTAAGAGATGTCGCAGAGCTCAAGAAAAACTTTTCTTGAAAGGTGACAGATGCAATAGCGCAAAGTGTGCTATTTCACGTCGTCCATATGCGCCAGGTGTGCATGGAAAGAATATTTCACGAGGACTTTCTGAGTTTGGAAAACAACTCGCAATGAAGCAAAGAATCAAACGCATGTATGGTGTTTTGGAAAGACAATTCCGCAAGCACTATGATGAAATCAGCAACAAATCTGGTGTTACTGGTGACTTGTTGATGACTCGTCTTGAACTTCGTTTGGACAATGTTGTTCGAAAGATGGGACTAGCTTCTTCTCCTATTCAGGCAAGACAGTTGGTGACTCACGGAGCATTTTTGGTGAACGGAAAAAAACTTACTATTCCTTCTTGTTGGATTAAGGTTGGAGATGTTGTTTCTGTTAAGGAATCAAAGAAGGATAATGCATACTTCAAGAATCAGATTCAGACACTTGCAAATAAGAAAGATTTTCCTCGTTGGATTCAATTCAATCAATCAAAATTGGAAGGCACAGTTATTGCATTGCCAACACGAGAGGATGTCGGAGTTCATGTTGATCCGCAAATGGTTGTTGAATCATATTCTCGTTAACAGAATTTTTTGTTCATATTGTCAGGCTTTGCTTGGCAATAAAGGTTTGATATATTAACTTTTTTAACTCAAAAACGCTTTTCTTGTGGAGGTACTTCCATGATTTCTGCGTTAGAAAGAGGATATGCAGACAGTGTCACTTCCTCAAAAGCCAAAATACACCCCAATTGATGAGAAGAGTGGGAAATTCGAAATCATGGGATGTTATCCGGGTTATGGTATGACCCTTGGTAATGCGCTTAGGCGTGTTCTTTTAGCATCTCTAGAAGGTGCAGCAATTACCTCAGTAAAGATTAAAGGTGTTTCTCATGAATTCTCAACTCTTGATGGAGTTATGGAAGATGCAGTGCAGATTATTTTGAATCTTAAAAAAATTCGTTTTAAGATGTACAGTGAGGAACCAGTTAAAGTTACTCTTAAATTCAAAGGTGAAGGAAAGGTAACTGCAAAAGAGATCAAATGTTCTTCTGATATTGAAGTTGTTAACACTGATCAGATCATTGCAACTGTAACTGACAAGAAAGTTGAATTTGAACTTGAACTTGAAGTTTCAAAAGGTCTTGGATATGTTCCAATTGATCAACAACTTAGACCTGAAAAAGAAATTGGTGTAATTGCTATTGACGCCGTGTATACTCCAATTCGTCGTGTGAACTATGAAGTTGAGAACATGCGTGTTGGAAAGAGAACAGATTACAACAAAATCACACTTGAGGTTGTGACTGATGGAAGCATTACTCCGGAAGAAGCCTTCACTAAAGCTGTAACAATTTTGGTAGCACAATTTTCAGTTCTTGGTGGAATTGAAATAGTTGAAGAAACTTTAGCTGTGGAAACTAAAGAAGCTGAAATAGTTGAAGAAAAAGTGGTTGAGCAAGAAGCTGCTGACCCACTTAAGATTAAAGTTGTTGACCTTAAAAATCTTTCAACAAGAACCCTTAATGTGCTTGAAGCTAGCAAGATTGTTAAAATTAAGGATATTGTTAAACACAATGAAGAAGAGTTGCTTTCATTGGAAGGAATGGGAAGCAAAGGAATCAAGGAAATTAAAAAATCAATCGGAGAATTTGGTATTACACTTAAACAGGATTAGTAAAATATATGAATCATCTTGGAAGAACTAGAAAATTTAGCAGAGTAAAGAAACAACGCGTGGCTCTTTTGAAGACATTGTTGGGTAGTTTTATCATGAAGGAAAAAATTACTACAACTGAAGCAAAAGCAAAAGAAATCAAGCCAATGGTTGATAAGATTATCACGAAGGTAAAAAAGATTTCTGCTGATGAAGCAAAGAAGGTTGCGATTTTGAGAGACCTTCGCAAAGGACTTCCTTTGGTTGCAGTGAAAAAGATTTCAGGTGAATTTTCTGTAAAATTTGCTCAGCGATCAAGTGGATATACTCGTATCATGAAAATCGCACAGCGAAAAAGTGATGGAGCACAAATGGCAGTAATAGAATTTGTATAAATTAGGATAAATTAGAGAATAATAACGCATATGAACAGACAATATCATCTCTTTGATGCTCAGGGAAAAGTGCTTGGACGCTTGGCAACTGAAATTGCAAAGACATTAAGTGGCCGAAATAAAGTTGATTACGTTCCTCACATCGATGGAGGAGATTTTGTTATCGTTATTAATGCGGATAAGATTCGTGTTACTGGTAATAAATTGGAAGGAAAGATTTATCACAAATTCAGTGGATATCCAGGAGGAATTTCTTCGATTTCACTTAGGGATTTGCTAGTCAAGGATGCTGGAAAAGTCATCCAAAATGCAGTATATGGAATGCTTCCAAAAAACAAGCTTAGAGACAAGATGATGCTTCGTTTGACAGCAGTAGCTGGTCAGGATCATGGATGCAAAACAACTATTAATATTACACACTAATACGATAATTTGAAATTTTAGATTTTTTGATTTAAAATTTTGTAAGAAGATATGGCAGTAAAAAAAGTAGAAAAGGCAACTAAAGCAGTTAAGACCGTAAAAAAGGCAGCTCCAAAAGCTGGGAAGGTTGTTAAAGCTGCAAAAGTTGAAAAAGTTACTAAGATTGAGAAAGTAGAGGAAGTTGTTGCAGCTCCAGTGAAAGAAAAAGCTACCAAAAAGGTTAGCGGTGTTTATTTTTATGCTGTAGGAAGGCGAAAAACTTCTGTTGCACAAGTTAGGCTCTATGTTGATGAAAAGGCTACTGACAGTGATGTTGTCATCAATGAGAAGAAATTGAAGGATTATTTTCCAACAGCTTCTTTGCAAAACAATATGCTAGCACCTCTTAAGGCTATTGGTATGTATGGAAAGTTTTCTATGACAGTCAAGGTTTCTGGTGGTGGAGTGACTGGTCAAGTTGAGGCAGTTCGTCTTGGAATTGCACGCGCCTTGGTGGTTTTCAATCCTGAATTCAAAAAAGTACTTAAAGACCTTGGATATATGACTCGTGATGCTAGGGAAGTTGAGCGAAAGAAAGCTGGACTTAAGAAAGCTAGAAAAGCTCCACAGTGGGCGAAGCGCTAGACGGGCGTTTCCGCCGACCTTCAAAAAAAGGCTTAAACAAGGGAAAAGCACTTACGATATGTGGGTGCTTTTTTCAATTCAATATTTAGTTGCAAAGAGCACCCATTAACTGGGTGTTTTTATTTTTGGGAATCAGATGTCGATGTTGTGGGCTTACCTGTGGCATACGCTTCATTTTCGAACAGCAACCACAGTCAATTTATTGACTAATTGTGAGAGGGAAAAAGTTCAAAATCTTGAGTACCTCTCCGGCTGTTCCCCTAATCTCAAAAATAAAAAGGTTGCCAATCTTAAAGGGTCGATAAGAAATGGTAGCCAGTCTTAATCAACTAATTATATAACCACTATGTCGGCACAATCGCTCAAAAACACATTAGGCAATATTATCTATATTTGCCAAGCCACAGGCATTAGTCTGTTGACTGAGTGGATCGATCAAAAACAAGATGCTCACGACATGGAAATTGAACGCCAAGTTGATGAGCTAATGTTATTGAAAGAATATGAAGACTAATCGCTCCTTTCACAGCCGTCTTTTCTCGTGTTGAGCGATGCGAGGACGGCGGTGAAAGCCTTAAACTTATGAAGAAGGAAATTAGGGAAGTCAAAGACGGCATTGTTCAAATTACAACCGTTGATGAAAGGTGGTATGTGAAGGCAATCAAGGACGACGAGGGAATACCCAAAGTGGTATTTGTTCCGTCAGTAACTTGGGTTGCTGGTCACTATCCTAAGGGAATTGCATTTTACAAATGGCTCGCAGGCAAAGGTTGGGACGAGGCTGAATCCTTGAAACAATCGGCAGGCGACAAGGGATCAAGAGTCCATAAAGCAATTGAGAATTTGCTTAATGGAGAAGAGGTCAGGCTTGGTGCTCAATTTGACGGGTTTGAAGGAAAAACTGAAGAACTTTCGGCAGATGAGTATGCTTGCGTGATGGCGTTTACGAAATGGTTTGAATCGGTAAAGCCAGAAATTATCAAAGCGGAAACAACTATTTTTTCCGAGAAAAATAATTTTGCTGGTACGATCGATTTCATTTGCAAAATTGGAAATGAAAATTGGATCATCGATTTTAAAACTTCGCAGTATATTTGGCCAGAGTATGAACTTCAACTCTCAGCTTACAAAAAAGCGATGGAGGATCTTACTGGTCAGCCGTACAAGATTGCTATTTTGCAGATTGGCTATAAACGCAATAAAAATGAGTACAAATTTACGGAGCTTGAGGATAAATTCGATTTATTCTTGTCTGCTCAAAAAATTTGGATCAACGAAACTGCGGGTCAAAAGCCATCGCAAAAAGATTTTCCAATCAAATTGAAACTCGATCTTCCAAAAAAGGAAGAGGAGAAAAAAGAAGTTAAAAAGAGAAAATATAGGGTAACCAGAAGAAAAGCTTAATCTAAATTAATTATAAACTTATGGATCTTAACAAAGAATTAGAGATCGCATTGGGACTTAGAAGCGGAGAATTTAAAACCTATAAAACGCTCAGAGTCGACAATGGCGATGACAAAAAAGGCACAAATAAAACGGGCGAGTTTGTTTGCAAAACAAAAGATGAACAAGGTGCATTTGTGCGTGAACAATTTAGCAAGGTGCTTAAGGGCGTAGTTGTTCTTACTCGAGCCAAGGTCAGCTCAAAATTCAAGAAGGATGTCGAATGGTGGATTTCGGCAGAATTCAATCCTTCAAATCAAAACGAAACCATTCAGGTTTTCAAGAAAAAGAACATTGTTTGGACTGGCAATTACAAGAGCCTCAAAGCAATGTTTTCAATCAAGGAGGCTGATGGTACAACGACCAATAATTTCAATTATCGAAGTGTGCTGTATGTTGCGCTTGGCGAGGATATTGTGAAACTTGAGCTGATGGGAAAGTCGCAATCAGAATGGTTTCAATATAGCAATTTGGTAAATGTTGATAGTAGTCTTTTGGGATTTGAAACGATTTGCGAAATCAAGGAGGATCCTGAAAACGATACCTATTATGCTTCATTTTCCAAAGGCGAAAAAGTTGACTATGTCGCAAATCTTGGAAAAGCCAAAGACATCCTAGGGTCATTCAGAAGCGCACCGCAATTGGAAGCTCCAAAGGAAACAAAGGCGCTGGGAGGTGGATATGAGGATGAAGAAATAAACATTGAAGATGTGCCATTTTAAAAGATTAGCGAGCGATGGTGGGCTTATTGATGCAACTGCCCATCATCGCTTGGAAATGGTGAGCTTAATCGATGCAACTGCTCATCATTTCCTGTTAGGCGAAATAACCACCTTTCACATGCCTCTTTAAGTGGTTAGGGAGGCAGGTGAAAGTAATTAAAAATATGAATAGCGGATGGTTTAAAACGCACAGAAAAATAATTGACAGTGTGGTCTTTCAGAGCGATAAATGCCTGAAGATTTGGATATGGTGTTTGGCCAAGACAAATCATTGTGAAAATTTGTCGCTGATCGGGAGGCAAAAAGTGAGAGTCAAGAGGGGTCAGTTTATCATGGGAAGTCTGACGGCGGAGGAGAAATTAAGGCTTGCAAAATCAACGATATGGTATTGGCTGAATTTTCTTGAGAAGGAGGGAATGATTGGAATCAAAAAAACGAACAAATACAGCATTATAACGATAAAGAATTGGGATAAGTATCAGGATGTTGGAAACAAATCGGAATCAAATCAGGAAACAAACAAGAATCAAATAAGAACAAACAAGAATGAAAAGAATGAAAAGAAATATATTTACAGCGATGACGAAATTAAAATTTTAGGAGAGGGGATTGATCAGGATAATTTCGCAAAGGCTTTGGTCGCTTTGGAAATTGAAGAACTCAAAACCAGTCAGGTACAAACCATTAAAAAATTAATTGAGAAATATCCAAGCAGGGATTATGAGCTTCAGGCTCTTAAATGCAGAGAGTGGTGGTTTGGATATCCTCGCAAGGGTTGGAAAAAGCCAATATTGGCTTTCGCTAATTGGCTAGGGAATTCAAAGATTGATGAAGAAGTGCTGGCTAAAAAAAGAGATCTTGAGTTAAGGAAGAATACACAGATTTATACTAATCAGGCAGAGGTCGATCCTGAAAGAAAAAAGAGCGTGCAGAAATCTATTGATGCGCTAAGGGAAAAAATGAGAATTAAGAAATAATCAAATTTATGGAAAGAGCAAGAAAAATATTTAATACCTATTCGGCAAAGCTTCAGAAGTTGAAAGAGTTTGAGCGTCAGCATGGTGCAATTTTGAAGCGCCACTTCAAACTTCAGGAAATGGAAATGCGAGCAAATTTTAAGGCGCAGGAGCAGATCAGTATGCTGATTGAAAATGGCGAGATTGAAGACAAAGCATTTTTTTATGATAAGCATGCAGAGATGCGTATTTATCCGAAGCTCAAGACAGTTTCAATTTTTGATAAGCGGAAATATAAGAAACAACCCAAATGAAAACTCCAAAAAATCAGCAGTTGTATAAATCAGTTGAAAAAATAATTGAGGAGAACAGAGGCAAAAAAGATTCCATAAAAGAGGGAGTCTTTGTTTTGGCTGTTTATAAAAAAGGCAAAATGTCACAAGCAAAAGTCTTGATGAATGGTTTTAAAATTGAGGAGATTGATGTTGTCTTGCGTGAGATATACGGGAAGATTTACGAGATGAGAAATCGTGGCAATGCGAAAATACAAAGAATAAATAAAAAGTTAGGGGGATGAAATCATATGAAAATTACAATTGAAAATTGCAAGTGTCCCAGCTGGAATGAATTCAATCGAAGCGTCCACTGGGCGGTCAGAGCGGCCAAACGCCAAGAGTTGCAGGATTTTGTGTATGAGGCGATTACAAAACAATTCAAGGGATCATTCAGAAGAATTACAGCGCAGATCAAAAAGCCGATTCAGGTGAGCATAGAAGCTCACTTTAAAAATAATCATAGGCGAGATCCCGACAACCTTTTTGTTAAGCCGTTTTTGGATGCGATGGTGAAAGTCGGATTATTCTATGACGACAATGGGGATGTCATTGAATCGCTTACGCTCAGTGCCAAAAGGAACATGCCAAGCGATAAAATAATAATTTCAATAAACGAAAAACTATGAAAAACTACCCTATCGGGAAAATAAAAATGTACGAAAAAAATGCCAAGAAGCACCCGGAGAATCAGATTAAAAAGATAGCTGATTCTATAAGTGAATTTGGTTTCAATCAGCCTATAGTAATTGATCAAAATGACGAGATAATCGTTGGGCATGGCAGGTATTTGGCCGCAAAAAAAATGGGACTCAAGGAGGTTCCGATTGTGCGCAAAGAAAATCTGACTGAGGATCAGGTCAAAGCATATCGGCTGGCCGATAATAAGCTCAATGAGTCTGATTGGGATATGGATTTGGTGTTTGATGAACTTAAGGGATTAAGCGATGAAATGGTACAGCTCACTGGTTTTGATATGAGTTATTTGGAAGTTGAAGAAGATGATTTTAATGCGGAGGAGGAGTATGAAAAAATCATTGAACCAAAAACAAAGGTCGGCGATGTTTATCAACTCGGAGGCCACAGAATTATTTGTGGCGATTCAACTGATGTGAGTGTTTATGAAAAACTGATGGGCAAAGAAAAGGCGCAACTAATTTTTACTGATCCGCCGTATAATGTCGACTATCAATCATCAGCTGGCAATTCATATGCTGGGGGAAAATATGGAGATGGCAATAAGATTTTTAACGACAACAAAAGTGATTCCGATTTTATGGAATTTATAAGTGTCATGACTGCAAATTGTTTTTTGTTTTCAGATGAAAAAGCATCGCTGTATATGTGGTATGCATCAAAGAATCATGAGTTTTTCAAGAAGGGATTAATTGCTGGAGGATTCAAATATTTGCAGGATGTTATTTGGGTTAAGGATAGATTTGTTTTTTCAATGGGATGTTTATTTCATCGAGCTTATGAACCTTGCATGATTGGAATCAAGGACAACAAATATCAGAAGAATAAAGAATTTTCAAACATTCAGGATATTTGGGATATCAAAAAAGACGAGCTGGCCGAGATGGTTGATGTTTGGTATGTGAATCGGGATAACACGACAGAATATGTGCATCCCACTCAAAAGCCACTCAGGCTTTGCGAGATAGCACTTCGCCGAAGCACATTCAATGGCGACATTGTCCTGGATGCTTTTGGCGGTAGTGGTAGTACGCTGATGGCTTGCGAACAGATGGCCAGAAAAGCCAGACTTATCGAATTGGATCCTAAATATGTTGATGTGATAATAAAACGCTATGAAGACTACACAGGTAAAAAAGCCGAAAAAATTGAATAAAAATAAGGCTGGCAGGAAGTGGTTTGACGGAAAAACAGAGAGTGATGTTGTTGCGAAATTGAAAGTCGTTTGGGGACTGGGCGGATCTGATGCTGAAGCGTGTTATTACGCTGATATAAGCAAATTTTCGCTCAGTCGCTATTTGGATACTCATCCTGATGTTGAGGAATTACGCAACAAATTAAAGGAGAAACCGATTTTGAAAGCTAGGGAGACTGTTGTTAAGAATCTTAGCAATCCCGACATCGCTTTCAGGTATCTTGAGCGAAAGAAAAAGGACGAATTTGGCGCAAGCGCCGAACTCCCGGATATATTCAAAAACCACATTGAAGCATTCCATAACGAAATGAAAATATATTTTATAGGCAATGTTGGATCAACAAATACCAAAAGAAAAAAGAGAAATATGCTTGAAACTATTGAGTCTATTTAAGATTGATGGAAAGAGTGGCGATCAGGCTGTAAGCGAGGGACAATTGATGATTTTTTACAGTATTGTTTTTCGCCCGCATAATCGTTTGCAGATTCTGACTTGCACACAATATGGTAAAAGCTTGATAGTTGCTTTGGCGTGTATTGTTGTTAGCTGTTTTCAAGATGAAAAGATTGCGATTCTTGCACCAAAAAATGAAATGGCCAAAATAATCATGCGCTATTATCTTGAGCATATTGGCGACAATGTTTTGTTTTATTCTCAGTTGGAAGCAAAAACAAAACTTGAAAGATTAAGACAAGAAGAAAACAAAGAGCGCATTGTTTTGAAGCGTGGCGGAGGAATCTTTGTTGTTTCGGTGCAAGCTGGCAATTCTCGCAAAGGTGTTGAGAGTGCGATGGGTGCTGGCGCTAGGATTGTTATTCTTGATGAGGCAAGTCTTATTCCTGATCAGATTGAAGCGACAACATTTCGTATGATTGCTGGAAAAGGTGCGGATGCTTTTTATTGCAAAATCGGCAATCCTTTTTATCTCAATCATTTTTATAAGACTTGGCACAAGGACAGATATAAAAAGATATTTATTGATTATCAGCAGGCACTCCGCGAGGGAAGATACACCGAGGAATTCATTGAAGAGGCAAAAGAGAATCCAATGTTTGATATTCTTTATGGTTGCAAGTTTCCAAGTCGGGATGAGATTGATGATAGGGGTTATAGATTTTTGATAAGCGAGCAGGAACTCGAAGAAGCATTCATTGATGAACTTCCTGTTGATTTTATGGGGTCTAGGCGTTTGGGTGTGGATGTTGGAAGGGGTAGTAATTATTCGGCATTTGTTATCAGGTACGATAATGTCATGTGGCTTGAGTCTAAGAATCAAAGCTCAAATTTGATGACGCAGGTTGATGAACTTGCAAGAATCAAAGGCGATGAAATATTTATTGACGATGTTGGCGTTGGAGGTGGTGTGACTGATAGGGCAAATGAGATCGGCTATAATGTGATTGGAATCAGGGAAGGATCAAGTGCGAATAATAGTGATATTTTTGCAAACATAAAAGCTGAGAATTATTTTGAATTTAAGCGCTGGATCAATAAAGGCGGTAAGATTTTAAGGCATCAGGATTGGAGACAGTTGCTTGAGGTGAAATATAAAAGAAATTCAAGCGGAAGAACACAGCTTGAACCGAAAGATGAAATGTTTAAGCGAGGAGTTAAAAGCCCTGATATTGCGGATGCAGGCTCGCTTACATTTAATGAGTTCATTGAGCCTGGGGTTGATTTTATTTAACGAAAAAACCAGTATGAAACATCTTGCGCACTGTCCGAAATGCGGATCAAAATTAATGGAAATTAGAAATATGGGAGCCTTTGATGACTTCACATTAAAATGCTTTAATTGCAAGGCTGTTTTGTGCGTTTATGATTTGAAATTCAAGACATTGGATGAAAAAAATAATGATTATGGATTTTCAGGTATTGACAAAATGAAAAAAAGCGAATACGATAAAAATGCAAAATTAAAAATGATAACAGCATAGCATCTTACGAGGTGTTGGCTGTGAGGCTTACGAGCCCAAATGATATTTAGTCTTACGAGATTAAATGCCATTTGGGCTTTTTTTATTTTATGTTTGAAAAACTTTTCCGAAAAAAAGAATTTACACCCGGAATTTCAGCAATCAAGAACTTCTTTTTTGGCAAGGTCTTGGGCAGGAATAATGATTTTGCGGATAAATATCACAGCTGGGTTTATCGATGCATTAATCTCATTGCTCAAGAAGTTGGATCAGCAAATCTCAGGCTTTATAAAAAAGTCAGCGGTGATAACGACAAAGAGCAGGTCGATCATGAGCTGTTGAAGCTGTTTAATAATCCAAATCCTGAAATGACCAGAGCTGATATTTTCGAGCATATCTCAGCTTCGCTGGATATTGACGGCAACGCTTACATTTTCAAGGCAAAGGCTGGAAATAAAACAAAGGAATTGTGGCCCCTTAGGGCTGATTGGGTAAAGATTGCGCCAAGTAATGACAAAGAAAGGCTGATTGAAAAATTCATTTATTTCAATGGTGAAATCAATGTTGATTTGATGCCTGAGGAGGTTATTCATATTCGCAATTACAACCCGAAATATTTTGACAGAGTTAGGCCATTCAAAGGAATCGGGACAGTGCAAGCAAGCATCAGCTTTATTGATGAAGATGAAACTATTAGAGAGTGGAATAAAAAGTTTTTTGAAAACGGAGCATTTGTTGGAGGTGTGCTTGAGTTTGACGGCAAGTTGAATGAACAGCAAAAGCGCAGGATTGAATCAAACTGGAAAAAACAGCAGGAGGGAATTGAAAACGCAAACAAAACACCGATATTGCATGGCGGACTTAAATACAACAAAACGCAATTCAATCAGCGAGAGTTGGCATTCATTGATCAGCGCAAGTTGGATCGTGATGATATTTTTCTGATGTTTGGAATTCCAAAGGGTTTGATGATGAGCGAGGATGTGAATCTTGCCAATGCAAAGATGGCACTTTGGTCTTTCACTAGATTTACTGTTAAGCCCCGATTGAAAAAAATTCAGGATGCACTTAATGCATCATTGGTTTCGGAATATGGAGCTGATTATTATTTGGAATTTGACAATCCAGTTCCAGAGGATAGGGCTGAAATTGTTAGTGAGTATGCGCAAGGCTGGAATAAATGGCTCACCACTAATGACATCAGAAGAGAAGAGGGATTGCCTGAATTGGATGGTGGAGATGAGATGAGGGCTTCAATTAGTCCGATACCGCAACAGTTGAATGTTAAAAAAAAACCTCAAAATCAAGATGAACGAATTATGCGAGGGGAGAAAGCATGGGAAGTGATGATAAAAATGCAGTCGCCATTTGAAGAAAAATATAAGAATGAAATTCGCAAATATTTTCACGGATTAAGAGGGAGAACATTAAAAAATATAAGCGAGAAATCAATTCAAAAAAAGGGAATTTTTGAAAAAGACAAAGAAGTTGGAATGATAATTGATTTGCTTACGCCAATGCAACGAGAGTTGTTGGAAAAGTCAGGAAAACTAGCATTGATTAGGCTTGGCTTGGAGAATGATTTTGATTTTTCACAAGATGTCAGCGATGGCTTGGATGAATACGATCTGATGCTGGCTGAAAGCGTGGCAAAAACTACAGAGGAAGAATTGAGCAAGCTGATTAGTGAGGCAAGCGATGAAGGACTTGGAATAAGTGCGATAACTGAAAAAGTAAATGAGTATTTTGATTTTGCAGATGAGGTTAGAGCTGAAAGGATAGCAAGAACTGAAACGATCAGAACAAGCAATGCAGGAATGGTGAGCGCATGGAATCAGTCAGGCATAGTTTCGGGCAAAGAATGGTACACGGCGCAGGACGAAAGAACATGCGAGGCGTGCGCTGAAATGGACGGACAAACTACCGAATTAAACGAAGCATATTTTTATGAAGGCGATGAATTCATGGGAATGGCAATTGACTTTAGGGATATCGGCGAGCCACCGCTTCATGCAAATTGCAGATGTGTATTGCTTCCAATCATGCAGTAAATAAAATAATTTATTCAAAACTATGCTAAAAAAATTCAGCGAAAAAATAAAAGGTGAAGTTATGAAAGCTCTTGAGGAAAAAAAGGAGTTTTTGGCCAACATTAAAGATGCAGGAGATTTCGGCACATTTGAGGTTATTGCTTCAAGCGAAAGCGTGGATCGGCAGGGTGAAATTGTGATGCAGGAAGGCATTGATATCAAAAATTACATGAATAACCCAGTTATTCTATTTGGCCACGATTATTGGTCTTTGCCAATAGGAAAGGCTACCGAAATCGTGCGACAGGCTGGCAAAACCGTCGTCAGGGGCGTGTTTGCGAGTGCCGAGGCTAATCCATTGGCACAGCAGGTCAGAAAGCTCTACGAGGAGGGTATTTTGAAGGCTGTTTCTATAGGGTTTATACCCAAGGAATATAACGGCAATCAGATCACAAAAAGCGAATTATTGGAGCTTTCTTTTGTGCCAGTTCCGGCCAATCCTGAGGCGCTTTCAGTTTTAAGCTTAGTTAAAGAGCGAGGGCTTCAGAAGGAATATGCAATGGTACTGAAATCAATGCAGAAGTCAGGAATCAAATTGAGTGAACCATTGGAAGAATTTATTTCGGAGGAAAAAGAAGAGGAGGCTATTGAAAAACACATGCAGGCAATCAAAGAAAGTCAGGACAAATTGAAAGAGGCAATGAGAGAGGGATTCAAATTGATGGCAAATGAGATTAAGAGTATACAGGAAAATCTAACTGAGAAGTTGGTCGAGCTTCACGGATTAGTCGTCAAAAACGAAAGTCAAAATGACGATATAAAATCTGCGAAAATAACTGAGGTCTTGGATGATGTTCAGAAAAAAACGCAGTTGATTGATACGATCGTCAATCAAGTCAATCAGAAATTAAAAACTATCAAATAAATTTATGTTGGAACAAAAAGATTTAGAACAGGTGGGCGAGGTCTTTGCTCAAGCACTTGAAAAAACTATGCCCGCAATCTTGGAAAAGACAGGCGAGGCAATTGAGAAAAAATTTGAAGAGAAAGGCTATAACAAAATTGAAAAAAAGATTTTTGGTTTTGCTAAAGAAGTTGAGGGTCTTGAAGGCAAGGAAAAAATTGCTCGCTTTGTCAAAGCTGTTTTCAATCGTGACAAAGAAACAGCACGAGCAATCAGTGGCAAGGCGATGACTGAGGGTACTGATAGTCAAGGTGGATATTTGGTGCCTGAAGAATTTAGAGCTGAAGTTGTGAGGCTTGCAGAATCTTTTGGAATCGTGCGCAATCAATGTCGTGTCATTCCGATGAAAAGGGACACGCTTAATCTTCCAAAAATAACTACTTCAGTTTCAGTTTACTGGCCTGGGGAAACCAATGCTGGAACAGTAAGTGCGCCAGTATTGGGGCAGGTTCAATTGCTTGCTAAGACTCTTGTTGGTTTGACTCCGATTTCAAATGAATTGCTGGAGGATGCTGATGTGGACACAGTGAGCATGCTGGCAGAACTCTTTGCTGAAGCAATTGCGGGTGAAGAAGATGCGCAGGGTCTTGTAGGAGACGGATCTCCTTTTGAAGGAGTGCTTAATGATTCGGATATCAACATTGTGACGATGGAGTCAGGAAAAACTGATTTTACCGATATCACAGTTGATTATCTGAGGGATGTCATTTCGAAGGTCAAGCCGTTGGCGCTTAGCGGTGCTGGGTTTTATATGCATCGTGGCGTTTGGAATATTGTGCAGAAACTGACAGAAAACGGACAGCACATTTCGACTTTCCAGAACCCGATTGTTACGGGAGATGCTTCAAAAGGCACAGGGATTGTTGGTTATGTGTGGGGATATCCAGTGTATTTGCCTGAAAAAATGGACAGCGTTTCAGGTGCTGGCAAGAAGTTTATTTTGTTCGGAAATCTGCAGTTTGCTTATTTGGGCGACAGAAAGCAAATGACGATGGCTGTTTCAGAAGAGGCAACAATTGGAACTACCAATTTGTTTGAGAGCAACATGTCTGCTGTGAGAATCACAGAACGAATCGGATTCAAAGTTGCGCTTGGTCAGGCATTTGCGTGTCTGAAAACTGCAGCCGCCTAAGCATCAGCGGAGTTAATCAATTAATTGCAAAGTTATGCCGAAATATAAAGTCAAAGCAAACATCTCGGTTGGCTATAAAGATTTTTCTGCTGGTGAAGAATACGATTTGACGAAAGAAGAAGTCAAAGCGATCGGCGATGAATATCTCGAGCCAATTGAAGAGAAAAAAACCAAGAAAGAAAAAGAAAAAGAGGAGGAAGAGAAGAAGGAGAAATAGATTGGTTAAACTGCCCGATAAGAGTTGCATCTTTATCGGGCAGGAATAAGAAATTTATTTATGTTGACTGAAAAATCAAAAGTAAAAAACTATTTGGGAATTTCTGATGAGTCACATGATGATCTCTTTGATGATTTGTGTGCTGGAATCAGTCAATTTATTGTCACATATTGCGACAGAGATATTTTGACCATTCCTGCGCCGACCGAGCCTGACGCAGAGCAAGCATTTTATGAGGAATATTTTGACAGTGATGCCAATGAGGAATTGATGCTTAGGAATTATCCAGTCAGAACATTGCTTAAGGTTGAATATAATTCTCGGACTCAAGATGATCCTTTGTGGGTTGAGCTTGAGCCTAGCAGGTATGTGATTTATTGGCAGGGTGGGATTGTGCATCTTTATGGAAAGTTTCCAGTTGGGTTAAGGCAAAATATCAAAGTCACATATAATGGTGGTTTTGACGAAGCGCCAGCGGATATTGCAATGGTTGCAACGGAATTGGTTGCTAAATTATTTGAAAAAAGGAAGGCGCAAGGCAAGTCATCGGAAAGTTTAGGAGGAGCAAGAATTGATTGGATTAATGAATTAACAAAAGAGCAAAAAATAATTTTGGACAATTATGCTCATTTTCCATTATGAGAAGTTTCGCAACAGTGGAATATTCGACAAAAAGGCTGACGCAAGATGGCAATAAATCCGATTATGTTGCTACTAGCGTTGTTGGATCGGGACATTTGAGGCAGTTGGATGATCGTGCATCAAGTTTGAATAATATTCAGTATGGAGAGGGCTTCAAATTGACTATTGATTTGAATCAGGATGTTGCAGTAACGGATAGGGTGATTATTGGTGCGGATGAATTTGAGGTACGAGGCGTAAAGAGTGAAAACATGGGGTCGCTTTCATTCAAAGAATTGTTACTTGTTAAAAGCAAGACATAATGTGGGAAATCAAAATCAACAATTTGGATAAAATTCAAAAACTCATCATGAGTTATCCAATGCAGAGTGCCATGAATTTCAATGAGGCAATCACTAAAACACTCATTGCAGTTGAAAGATATGCAATCATGGGCGCTCCAGTTGATACGGGAAGACTGAGGTCAAATTGGCGATTATCGGTACAAATGCTCAGAGGAGAATTGGTCAATACAACAGAGTATGCAATTTTTGTGGCCAAGGGTACAAAGCCTCACTGGCCACCAATCAAAGCGATCACCAAATGGGCAAATAGAAAAGGCATACCGCCATTTTTGGTAGCAAGGTCGATAGCCAGAAAAGGCACAAAGGCAAATCCATTTTTTGATAATGCTGTATCGGTAGGGCAAGTAATCGCTGATGATGAATTTCAAAAGGCGCTCGATAAAACAATAAAGGAATTGATTAAATGATATGGGCTTGGCAAATATACGATCAAAAATAAAGGAAAAGTTGGAAGCGAAAAAAGGTGAAGGACAGCCGTTGGTTGATGTGTTTGATTATCACAAAACAGGATTCAGCGGATACCCATCTGCGACATTTGAACCAAGCGAAGTATTGAGCGATTACGAAACGAGCACACAAAACTTTCGCAAGCACATTTTCCGCATAGTGATTCATCAGGAAATTGAAAAGGTAGGGCGAAGCAAGGCAATTGATATTTTGTGCGATGTGCTTGATCAGCTTATGGATGACTTTGACAAGGACGACACTTTGGGTGGATCTGCTGATATGAGCAAAGCTGTGCCACTCATGTGGGGCGTTTATGAAGAAGGTGCAGGCTTGGTTCTATATGCGGAGATGAAATTGGAGGCGGATAAAAGTGTTGATATAACAAATTAATTTTAATCAATCATATGCAAAAATTATCAAAAAATAAAATGGTCGGCAGTGAGAATGATTCAATCGTGAAAAAGGATAAATTCTTTTATCCAGATTATCAAGTGACTATCGAGGCTAACTCAAAAGAGGAAGCGGACAAAATTATTGAGGAAAAATTTAAGAATAAATAATTAATTTAACAAAAAATATATGTTTGGAGGAAGAAAATATCAAGTCGGTATTGGCAAGGAATCTAGCAGAGGTATTGCGGTTGCACCTTCATTTTGGCTACCAAAGGAAGATGTGACTGTGGATAATAAAAAGCAATATGTGAATAACGATTCATCGATGGGAGTTATTCATGATTCGAATGACGCAAGGATTGTGAAGGAATGGTCGGAGGGTGAAGTTACCGGAAAAGTCAGAGACAAATCTTTCGGTTTGCTCTTGCTAGGATCATTCGGGAGTGTGAGTTCGGCATTGCACGAATCAGAAACGCTGGTTTATGACCATACTTTTTCAGTCGCTAATACGAATGCTCATCAATCGCTTACGCTTGAGGTAAAAAATGAACTTGAGCAACTTAAATATGCGCTTGGGGTGGTTTCATCTCTGAAGATTACTGCAATTGTCGGCAAATTTGTTGAATTTGCTTGTGCCTTTAAGGCAAAAAAAGGATCGGCTTCAACCAATGGAGTTGTTTATACCTCGGAAAATGAATTTATTAGCAAGCATGCAACTTTGAAAATTGCATCAGATCTTGTGGGATTGGATTTGGCAGAGGCTGTTAATGTCAAAAGTATTGAAATTTCTATCAATAAAAACATTGAGGAGCATGATGTTCTCGGCTCAATGGAACCAGTCGATTATGCCAATAAGGAATTTTCGGTTGATGGAAATATCGAAGCTGTTTTTGAGGATCTGGATACTTTCAAGAATGTTTTTGAAGAAGGAATTTTGAAGGCTATAAGAATCGATATCAAAAGCGATGCAATTATAGGCACGGCTTCAAACTCTGAACTCAAGATAGATTTGGCATCAGTTTCATTGCAGGATTGGTCAAGAAAAAGTGGCAATAATGACATTGTTACTCAAACCATAAAGTTCAAAGCTCATTATAGTTTGAGTGATGCAAAAATGTTGGAGGCAGTTCTCACTAACACACAAGTAAATTATTAATAATTTAAGCTGAAAAAAATGAACAGAGAAACTAGAGAATTTATCACATCAATTGATGGCCACAGTGTTGTCATGAAGTCGTGGCTAACTGAAAGAGAAAATCGTCCCATACAGCGGTTTTGGGCAAGTCAGACAAAAATATCATCAGACATCAGACCTGAAGACATAAAGGACGAGGATGTGAAAATTGATATCACGAATAGCCCGTCTGCAATTTTGGAATATTACGATGTTTTAACCGAGGCGTATGTTTATTCCTTGGATGGCGACACGAATAATATTTGCGAAAGATTAAAGGATTTGAGAAAAGAGGAATTTCGAGAAGTGGTTGATTTCATTAATCGTGAAATCAAGCTCGAAAAAAAAACTGTGAGCGAGACGCCGAAGACTACTGGCGACTCATCAATATCGGAGAGTCAGAATTAAGCGATGAATTAAATGTTGCATACTTTTGCAGATTCATGGGCTGGACTTATGAGGAATATATGAGCCAGCCCGCTTGGTTTATAGAAAGAATGAAGATGATGAAAGTTTCAGAGGAGGAATATAAAGAATTGCAAAATAAACATTCAAAATAATGGCGA
Organism: bacterium; assembly: GCA_037140955.1. Lineage (GTDB taxonomy): Bacteria > Patescibacteriota > Minisyncoccia > Moranbacterales > GWC2-37-73 > UBA12068. The sequence goes on from JBAXDL010000004.1 coordinate 95,532, forward strand.
ATCAAACTGAACTACAACTTATCATCACTGCGCAAAATAAGGCGATGAATGAATTGTCCAAGCTCAATAAGGATGTGCAGGGCTTGTCGCAAAGTGCGCAAAATTCAAACAAATCATTCAGTGGTTTGCTACCTAATTTGGCAATGCTTGGCGGTGCTTATGCTTTCGTGAAAAAAGGAGTGATTGATAGCGTCAAAGCGTTTAGTGAGAGTGAAAAAGTGATAGCCGAAATGAATGCTGTTTTGAAGTCGACAGGCGGAGTTTCTGGCATGACTTCTGAATCGATGACAAAACTTTCAAGCGACTTGCAGAATGTTTCAACTTTTGATGATGAGGCTATTTTGCATACTGAAAATCTTATTTTGACTTTCAATCAAATGGGCAAAGATGTTATTCCGCAAGTGACAGAAAGCATCATGGATTTGGCGCAAATGATGGGCGGTGATTTGCAAGGCGCAACTATGCAGGTTGCCAAAGCCATGCAAGACCCGGAGCGAGGACTTATGATGCTTCGAAAATCAGGGGTGAGTTTTAATGATGAGCAAGTCAATACAATCAAGCATTTATATGAAACTGGTAAAGCAATGGAAGGTCAAAAAATTATTTTGCAAGAACTGCAAAAAGAATTTGGCGGTCAAGCCAGAGCAGCCCTTGAAACTTTCGGGGGCAGGATGAAATGGCTTCAAAATCAAATCGAAGATGCGCAAGAAGGAATCGGTAAAGCTATTGTGAATTCTTTGACTGTTGCGTTAAGTGGGGCTGATCTATCAACTGAAAAAGCCAAAGAAACGCTTACAAATTTCAGGGATTTTTTGATGAAGTGGATTCCTGCTTTTGTGGTTGGGCTTAAATGGTTTGGGCAAATGGTTATTGATGTCGGCAAAGTGGTTTATCAATTTATTTACAGCATAGTCAGCACAGTCATTGCATTTGGGGCTGACATCATTCGTAATATTCAAAATCTTGGCAGTAATTTTGAGATATTTTTTGGTGCTATAAACAAGGCTATCCATGGGGATTTTCAAGGAGCTTGGAGTGATATGGTCGCTATGACCAAGGATGGCGTGGCAGTTACGAGCGCCACGATTCAGGAAAATATGCAAAACATGAAAAGCGATATCGGCTCTTTTTCTACCGACACCAATGGCGCAATTGATTCAATGAACAAAGCGTGGAAGATGAACGGAGAAAATATAAAATCCGTTGGCAATGGCATCGCACAAACACAGGACTATGTCGGAAAGACTGCGCAAGGTATGGCTAGCAAAATTCAGGAAGCTACAAAAAAAATAAAAGACCTGAAAAAAGAATTTTCTGACGCCGCCAAATCAGCCAAAGAAGAAATGAAAAAATTGACTTCTGATTTCAATAAAACAGAAGTTGAAAAACAAGGAGAGCTGGGAACTGAAATTGCCAAAGCTATTATTGAAAAACAAAAAGAAAAAGCTGACCTTGAACAGCAACTCAATAATGAAACCGATGAAAATAATAAGGCAGCCTTGCAAACAAAAATAAGCGACATTCAAGCATTTTTGGATAAGCATTTAGGCGATGAGAAACAATATCAGGCTCAAATTATTGAAGAGCAACGCAAAGCTTCGCTTGATTCAATTGAACTTTTAAAGGAGCAATATATTGAGGAAAAAGCGCAACGCTTGGCTGATTATCAAACGAAAATGTCAGAACTCAAGGATCATCTTGATGAGGTAAAAAAAGAATATAAAAAGAAACTGAAAGAATTGAAAGATGAATTGAAAAAAGAAGGATTGGACACGATAAAAATCAAGGCAACCATAAGTATTGATAGCGAGAATAATAAAAATTCAAAAAGTCAGCGAGCAGTCGGTGGCAGTGTTATGGCTGGTCAGGAGTATTTGGTTGGCGAGCATGGGGCTGAAATTTTCAGGCCAACTCAAAGCGGATCGATTGAAAAAAATGGAGGTCTTTCAAAATCCATTTCAAACACTTTCAATTTTAATTTTGCAGGGGCAATGATTGGTGACAGAAGCTCGCTTATCAAGGAAATTCAAAGGGTTATCGCTAGAGAACAGGAGCTTAATAAATTAGGCATAAGATAAAAAAATGAACATAGCTTTTGACAATGTCAGCTTGAATAATAGCCCGTATGAATTTGCGGAATTGGATCATGAGAAAACAGCGCCTCGTGAAACTTTTATGTATGATCTTGCCCGAGAGCGTGGCGGAGTTATTGTAGGTGACAATTACAAACCCAAGGAGGTTGTCATTACCGGCAGAATTGTTGGGGATGATAAAAATGCGCTTGAAGCAAATGTCGATTCTTTCAAGGAATTGATGGCAAGATTCAACAAGAATCTTGATCTCGATTATGCGAGCGGAACAAGGCGGTATGTTGCGACTCCGATTGAAGTCGATATCGATCGGAAATATTTTCATTTATCATTCGTTCCTTTCAAAGTCATCTTTCTTGTTCCGAGTGGAGTTGGCGAGGATATCACTCAAACAGTATTAATTCAAAATGGAGTGACGGCCAGCCCTTATAATGGGTCGTTTACTATCGGTGGCAGTGCCTATCCTACACCACAAATAAAAATAACGATCAATTCAATTACTGCAGGAACTGATATCAGTTTTCAATGTAATGGTGACAAAATTACACTCACGAATTCTTTGGTGGCCAATGATGTAGTGGTGTTTGATATTCAAAACAAAAAAGTGACATTGAACGGATCAGAAAAGGATTATACTGGCGTATTTTCAAAATTTAATGTTGGTCTGAATAATTACATAATCACAGTTAACTCGTCTGCAAGAAACATGAAAATTGAAATAGATTATTACAAAAAATGGCTATAGGTTATGACAAAAAGATTCATCTATAAAATTTACGATAAAAATGGCGCTTATCTTACCACATGGAATGATGTTGTTAATGATGCGCAGTTTACTTCCACGATCAATCTTGGCTTTTCAGAATTGAAAGTAAAATTGGCAAGAGAAATTGATAATTATGGAGAGGGAGGGGATGTCAAATATGGCAATTGGGTGAGGCTGTATGTTTTTGACAATGAGAGCGGTCAAGATGGCGTGTGTATTTATTCGGGTTTTATTGATTCTTACGAGCCTATTGTTGATGGCAGGCAAGAAACAATCGAAGTCACAATTGTGAGTTGGTGGTGGGAACTCAATCGTTATTTATTGGAAGGCACGGGCACAGGAATTGATAGCTTGATTTATGGGAATGGTTTTTCAAATGGCTTGATGCCTATAATGGCAGGCTACACATCAGGGACAATTACAATTTCAGCATCTTCGGAATTGGCGGCCTACAATGCATGGAAAGTTTTTGATGCCAGTCTTACGCATGATCCCAATGGAGTCAACAATCATATTTGGGCGACTGCCAGTGGAAGCCCTACGGGATGGCTCAAGGTTGATTTTGGAGCAGGAAATGCAAAACAGGTTCAGCGTTATGTGATGGTCGCATTGGCAAATGACAGAACGCAATGGAAGGATCAATGTCCCAAGGCGTGGACTTTTGAGGGTTCCAATGATAACGCAAACTGGACAATTCTTGATACGAGAAGCAATGAGTCATATTGGGGAGAGGCTGAGAAGCGCGTATATGATTTTGAAAATTATAACACCTATCGTTATTACCGCTTGAATATCAGCGCAAATTTTGGCTCGACTTTAGTGGTGGTTGCTGAACTCGACATGATGGAGGGAGTTGCATTTTCAAGACTCGGCGCAACGCAATTGAAATATCGCCTGCAAGATCCAAGTGCAATTTTAAAAGATGCTTTGGATAAATTCACGGGTCAAGGAGGGAAGCTCGATTATTCCACAGGAACAGTTGATTTGACTGGCACATCGATGCAATACGAATTTAACACAACAACATTCCAAGAAGTTGTGCAAAAGATTGTGGATCTTTGCCCTCAAGATTGGTATTTGCGAGTCGGCGCAGATGATCTGATTTATTTGAAACCAAAAGCCAGCACCGCAATGCACAAATTTACAATCGGTAAAAATGTTACCTATTACAAGCAAGAAAAAAGACTGGAGAATATTGTCAATTATATCTATTTTACTGGTGCTAATTTTTATAAAAAATTCATCAACACTGGATCCGTTTCCGCATATGGCAGGTATGTTCAGAAGATTGTCGATGACAAAGTTCCAGATGTAGCCACGGCAACAATAATAGCCAACAATATTTTGAACAAATTAAGCGCACCTGAAATTCGAGTTACGCTGAAAGTTTTGGACAGCAATAATGCAGTCAATGAATCGGGATATAACATTGAATCCATCAAGGTTGGCGACACTTGCAAAATATTTAATGCCACCAAAAAGGGCTACAACATGTGGGATGAGGTCAGTTGGGACATCGATGCTTGGGATTACGATATTACAAATGAAACGGCCACGCTTTTGCAGATTCAAAAAATCGATTATTTTCCCGATTATGTCTTGCTTGAAATTTCAAATCGTCAGCCTGATTTGGCACAAAGAATAGAGCAGATCAATAAAAGATTAGTTGAAAGTCTAACCACTGATAATCCAGTAATACCACAATAATATGCTAGGAAAATGCTCAAATTGCAAAACACAGATAATGGATCTTGAACTGCGTGGCAGAAAAAGACTGCTTGATAATTATCGTGATCATATTGTCGAGCTGAGTAACGGGACGCTCATGAGGGTGGGAGTTTGCGTGAATTGCAAAATACTATTAGTTGCTGGCGCAAAAGTGAAAGAAACGGCTGACAATATCCTGAAAAATCATAAGGATTATTGGGAAAACGATCAATATGCGCCAAAAGGATTTAAGGATTTTATTATTGTTGATCCAAATAGCACAGAGGATAAATTTATGAAAAAGAGAGCCGATAGAATTCTTGAGCAAAATGAAAAATTGGATTTGCAAAAGAAGGCATGCGCTGAAGTAATTATTAAAAAATAAAAAGATGGCTTGGGCTAGTATAACTTACACATTTTCACCCTCAACGATTATAAAGTCGAGTGAGATCAATCAGAATTTTCTTGATTCTATTGCGAATGCAAACAAGGGTATGCCAAGTGGTGGGATTATTCTTTGGAGCGGTGAAATTGCCAATATTCCTACTGGCTGGTTTTTGTGCGATGGAAACAATAGCACGCCTAATCTTGTCGGCAAATTTATTCAAGGGGCTGGATCAGGATTTGCGGTGGGCTTGGTTGGTGGCAATGCTTCGTCATCTCATTCGCACACTCTCGCTCATACGCATTCATATGATCATTATCATTATGACGATCATGTTCATCAGGGAAATTCCAATGAAGTTTCAGGAGAAACTCACACAGTTGACGATAGTGGAGCAAACGATAGGGAGGTGGCTGGCAATAATCATTATCACTGGTTTCAAACTTGGGGTGCAACTCGTGGCGGATATTGTTACACGCTCAATTCGACTTATGGATATGCTGTGCAAACTGGCGGAGCAAGCAATGGCACGACGAGCGATTCAAGTAATTTGGAAAACAGACCGCCATTTTTTACTCTCGCATATATTATGAAAAGTTAATTTTTAATTTTAAAAAATAATGAAAATAAGAGCAGTGACAATCTATCGTCCAGATGGAAAAGGATATTTGGAAGTTGGAAAGAAGTTAATAAATGAGGAAGGAAACGAGACGGAGGTGAGCGTGGTTAACATAAAATTATTATTTGGAAAAATAATAATTTTATTCTCAACAGGCGAAAGAATAATTTATGGAAAGTTTCCGTATGTAGCAACAAAATTATAAAAACATGGGAGTACCGAATCAATTCGTAGCTAAAACAATTATTGAAAGCGCAAAGGTGAATCAGAATTTTTCTATTGCGTGTTTTAGCGGAGAGATTCGAATGTACGGAAGCGATAATGCACCGCTGGGTTGGCTCTTGTGCGACGGCGCTAGTTATTTGCGAGCTGATTATGTTGATCTATTTGCAATAATCGGCGCAAGATTTGGGTCAGTTGATGCTACGCATTTTAATGTTCCAAATCTCAAAGGCAATGTGCCTGTTGGTAAGGATTCAGCTGATGTGGCATTTCAAAGCATTGGTAATTTTGGAGGAGCAAAAACTCATACTTTGGCAGTCACTGAAATGCCAGCGCATAGCCATAATGGATCGACAGGAACAGACACTCCAGATCATGTTCATTATGACAGTGGACATAATCATTATGTTGACCCGGAAACATGGATGAACTGGACTGGTTCAAAAAAATGGTCAAACTCAGGATCATCATTATGGCAGAACACCGAAACACAAGGAGGTCGTGGAAGAAGTTGGGTAAGCACTGGATGGTCGAATATTGGAGGTGCGAGTGCAAGGCATACACACACTGTTGCGAGTAATGGTGGGGGCGGAGCGCATAATAATTTGCAACCCTATTTGGTGGTTAACTTTATTATCAAGACATAAGATGGGCGTACCAAATCAATTCGTAGCTAAAACAATTATTGAAAGCGTGAAGGTAAATCAGAATTTTGCTGTCGCCTGTTTTAGTGGCGAAATTCTGATGCATGGAGGAGATGTTGCGCCTGCGGGTTGGCTGACTTGTGATGGGGCGAGTTACTTGCGAGCTGATTATCCCGATTTGTTTGCAACAATCGGCACAAAATATGGATCAGATGACGGGACACATTTCAATGTTCCAAATTTGAAAGGTAGAGTCCCGACTGGATTGGACAGTGGGCAGACTGAATTTAACGCATTGGGGAAAAGCGGAGGAGAAAAGATTCATCAACTTTTGGTGGCGGAATTGCCGAGTCATTACCATACTGTTGATCCGCCAGCTACAAATTCGGGTACTGAAAGCGTATGGCATCAGCATGGGGATGCAGGACATAGGCACAGCATTTGGCGCAGAAATACAGGCACGGGCGGAGACGCTAATTCTTTCAATAGTGCGACTCAACAAACATATCTTGATCGAACAACTGAACTTGGCTATGCCTCGATCGGAAATCAAAATGCTTTGCATTATCACACTACGGATATATCTGTGTTTAATTCTGGCAGTAGTGGTACGGATTCAGGACATAATAACTTACAACCTTATTTAGTTATAAATTTTATCATTAAAACATAAAGTTATGGCAATAATACAAATTGAAATTGCGGATGAAAATTATGAAAAAGTTATCAGTGCAATTTTGGAAGTCGGAAATTATCAGGAAAAAATAGATGATGGCAGCGGGACGAATGTCATGATTGATAATCCTGAAACTAGGGAGGAGTTTGTGGATAGAAAATTAAAGGAATATTTAAAGCAGGTTGTTCAAATGAATGAAATGCGCAAATTTTCCGACATAATTCTTTGATCAAAAAACATGGAAAATACAGAATCAAAAATAGATAAAATCATAAGTAATAAAGCCGTGTTCTTGGTTGCGATTATTTCAACCGCTTTTGGTTTTTATAATTACATCAACAGCCCGACCACGGAATTGCAGAAGAATCTTGTTTCGATGCGGGAAGATCAAATAAAAACGCAAGATGAAATAACTTTTATCAAGGAGAATCATCTTAAACATATTGAGGCTGATATTTCAGAAATAAGGCAAGAGCAAGGTTTGGAAAAAGAAAAAAATAATCAAAGGGACATAACACAGGAAAGATTGCTTACATTGCTTGAGGAGCATGTCAGAGCAACACAAAAAGGATTAACCACACTGCAAAATATTGAAAGTAATCATTAATTTTAAACAAAATGAAAATCTTATCACAACTCGATCCTCATTGGGGATCAAAACCAATCGGACAAACGGAAACTTTAATCAAAGACAAGGGATGCACGATCACTTGCATTTCAATGGCTTCGGATTATTTCAAATGTTTTCAGAACCCTGGGTGGATGGCAAAATATTTGCAATTTACAACCAATGATTCTCCACTTGGCGGAGCAAAAATAATTTGGCAGTCAATTGAAAAAGTTTTGTGTTTCAAATTTGAATTCAGGTATTTTTCCTATAACGAGCTAGCCTGCATTGAAGCAATTAAAAATCCAAGAAAAGTTTGTTTGCTGGAAATAAAAAAGAGTCATTGGGTATTGGCACTGAATAAAATTCCGAGTGGTTATTGGGTGGCTGACCCATGGGGAGGCAGAAAAAGAATTGCGCTGGCATCCAGTGTCAGCGGTTCAACAATATTAATCAAATAATTTTAACAATATGTTACAAGGCTACAAAACATGGATCGGTTTAATTCTCACTTTGCTTGGATTCACTGGCGTGTATAAATATGTCACGCAGGATCAGGTTGCTCAAATGCTGGATTTGGCCTCTCAAATCATCGGGCTTGGAATTGCTATTTATGGCAATTATGACGCCCACAAAAGGTTGAAGGAGTTGCAATAATCTGCTAAGCTGTCTTGAAGCAAAAAAAGCTCATTTTAGAGCTTTTTTTGCTGAAAAGATGTCCACAAGTTCCCGATTTGACAATACTCGCCGAGTATCCTAAGTTATCACCCAACAAAGTAATTAATTTAATCGCCCATTGTCCCGAAAGGGTCTTTGCTTAGGCAAATGATGCAACCAATGGGGGTCTATGCTATACTGTGGGTGTTTCAATTTTTCGAAGTTGAAACACGCACATGCCTTATTTCGTATAAGGCATATAGAGACCCACCGTTGAGTTGCATCACGGTGGGTCTCAATTTTATGAGGTTAGGAGACACGTATGAGAGTTATGTCAATTATTTGGCATTGAAGGGCATGTCTAAAAAGACAATTGTGGAACATGAACGATTTTTGTATGGATCGCTCTCGCATTCAATTCAGGACAAGGAACTTGATGATTTGAGAATAACTGACATGGCCTATGTACTTGAGGCTGGATCAAAACATGGAAAAACTGGTGCCCAAAGATCAATTTGTGTTTATCGCAGACTGCTTAAATTTTTGAAAGAATCAGGATATAAATTGCCATTTGATTGGCGTGATTTGGAAGTTCCAAAACTTCCGCACAAACCCGTTGAATATTTAACTGTTGAGGAACTGGAAAAAATAAGACAAACTTTGAATTCTGATTATCTGCCTGATCTTCGTACTCGAGCATTGATCGAAGTTCTGCTTGATACTGGCATGAGAATATCCGAGGCTTGCTCTTTGGATATCAATGATATTGATTGGGATAAAAAAGAAGTGCGAGTCGTCAACGCTAAAAGCAAGGATATAGAAGTGGTCTACTTTACGGATCGTAGCTTTTTTTGGCTCAAGAAATATATGGAAAAAAGAAAGGATGGGTTGCCCCATCTTTTTGTTTCGGGGCGTGGCCGATTACTGACAGTAACTTCAAGAAATTACATGCGGACTCATTTGGATAATATTGGAATAAAGAAGCATATCAAACATCATATTTTCAGAAAGACTTTTGCCACTTGACTGATTCAGGGAGGCGTAAATATCAAAGAGGTGCAAACGCTTTGTCGTCACAGAAGCGAAAGAACAACACTTCGGGCTTATGTGGGAGTCAATATTGAACAGGCTAAAGTCAGTCATCAGCATGTATTTGGAGCTGTTGCTTAATTGGGACTTGCCATTAATTTTTTACTACGCTAACATCGCCAACAATATGGAAAACATCACAAAGGAACAATTTGAGGCATTTGAAAAAGTCAGGCTTTCGGGTAAAACTAATATGTTTGATTATTGTATGGTTGCCAAGCTGGGAAAAATAACTCAAAAAACAGTCAAAAAAATAATCACAAATTATTTAAGGTTAAAATTTAAATTTAAAGGAAATGAAGAAGAGAAGCTTGAAGGATGATATTTGCAACGGCACGAGCCTATTGGAAATTATCGATGAAAATATAGATGTGCATGCTGAAATATATGCCAATCAATTTTATGTCGGTAAAGATAGGACAAAAAGTGAAATTATCAAAATTGTTATTGATGATCTAAATATTCAATTAAAAAATATGATTTTAGCAAAGTTTAAAATAAAACCTGCAACTCGCAAGGCAACTATGACATCAAGCAGGATCGGTACCGTTTATGCAAGTTTTGAGGAGCTCAAGAATCTTTTCGGCGAACCACATGATTGCACGGGGGAAGGCAGATGGCGATCGGGTGATGGCAAAGTCAGGGTTGAGTGGGCATTTCTAATTAAGGGCAAGGCGGATATGCTGTTTACGATCTATGATTACAAAAGCCAGTATCCACTTGATCAAATCAGGCAGTGGAGTTTGGGTGGGATGAATGACAAAGTGAAGGATTCTTTGTCTCTATTGCTTTTGGTTGAATAGTCTTAATATTAGCCATGCTGGCATATTTGCAGAGAAATCAATAAAATGGTATATTTGTGGTGCATAACCACAATTCAATACTCGTGAGGTTTTTTGTTAATACTGTCTTTTTAGACATGTATCTGTTTGCGAACTGGAATCGGGCACTCCGACCAATCGCAAACGGGATCCTCACGGACGCCAATTGTGGTTATGCAAGGTCGGGTGTCCGTTTTTGTTTGTAAAAAATTAGATAAAAAATAACGAAATTATGAATGGTTTAATTAATTTTAGAAAAAAGAAAGACGAGGTGCTTAAAGAATAGTACCATTCTTGAATCAGCCTTACGGGGTATGGGGTACTAGAGGCGTACTTGTTTGAATTATTAAAGATGTGTTATAATTGTAAAAAGTAATTTGTATAATTTATCATTAAACTAAAAAACTATGAACAACAAAGTGAAGGTACTTGTGGCATCTGTTGTGGTATTGCTTTTGGCAATAGGTGTTGGGTATTCAGTTTTAAACAAGGGCAAGAATAGTCCAGCGCAGACTAAGAAGATTACAAAAGTTGGGGTTATCGCTCCATTGACAGGAGGATTAGCAGAGTATGGTCTGGCATTTAAAAATGGTATTACTCTCGCTACGGAAAAATCTGGAAATAAGAATGTGGAATATGTTTTTGAAGATAGTCAGTATGATTCAGGAAAAGCTGTAGCAGCCTATTACAAATTAAAAAATATAGACAAGATTGATGTTCTTGTAAACTGGGGAGGTGTTCCGACAGATGCTATTGCTCCTCTTTTGAAAGATCAGAAAATGCCATTTTTGGCTGGTTCTACGCTTGGTCGTGTTACTCAGTCTAGTCCATATACTGTTCGCATTATGGATACTCCAGACGATTTTGCAATATCAATGTGGACATATCTTCGCGCACATAATCAAAAAAATATTGCTATCGTAAAAACAGAGATGTTGTATTTCAAGAGTGTTCTTGATGCTCTAGATAAAAACAAAAACGCTGATGAATCAATAACTGTTATTGATAATTATAAAACTGCCGATGAAACTGATTTTCGCACTTCAATCTTGAAAATCAAAAATGTTTCCAAGCAATATGATGCAGTTGGCGTTTTGTTAGCAACTGGTCAAATTGGTCAATTCTATAAACAAGCTGGAGAACTTGGCTTGACTGTTCCAACCTTTGGTACTGATTTTTTTGAAAACCAAAGTGATATAGATACTGCTGGTAAGAATATTAACGGAGCTGTATTTGCAAACTATAATACTACTGACAGTTTTAGTGCTGAGTATAAAGCTCGTTTTGGCAACTTGAGTCAATTGGGATATGCAGGTAATGGTTTCGATGTCGCAAACATGTTAAATGGCGCAGATCTTACTAATAGCGATACGATTATAAATAGTATTAAAGCAACCAAAAATTATAATGGTGTTTTGGGATCGTATAACTATGTTGAAACTTCAGATGATAGATATCTAAGATCTCCTGTGAAAGTGAAAATTATTCAAGATGGTCTTGTTAGTGCTGTAAAATAGTACAGTTCTTTATCCATCTCGTTCTTAATTATTTCCCAGTGGCTGTTTTATGCCCCTGGGAAATTAATTAAGAAATCAAAAATCATACTCTTAAGTATAGCGTGCAAATGGACATATTTATTCAAATTATTCTAAATTCGGTGATTGCTGGTGCTATCTATGCACTGGTTTCTCTTGGTTTCAACTTGATTTATAGCACTGCACGTTTTTTTGATTTGGCATATGGTGGTGTTATTGCGGTTGGTGGCTATGCGGTCTATTACTTTTATAGAATCCTTGGGTTAAATGTATTAACATCAATAACACTTGGTATTTTAGTTGCTGGATTGGTTGGCTTTTTGATTGAAAGAATGGTCTACAAACAACTGCGAGCACGAAAAGCTTCAAATACCGTGCTTCTTGTTGCATCACTCGGAATACTTACTGCAATACAAGCTGTCATATCTATTTTATTTTCAAGCAGATTTTTATCGCTAACGAATGGTCTTAGTAGCAATAATACCTTCAATGTTTTTGGGGGTGCAATTACTGAAATTCAGGTGGCTATTCTTGCGGTTACCTTGCTTGTAATGATTATTATGGCTGTTGTGTTGAAATATACATTATTTGGAAAAGCGATTCGCGCAGTTGCGGATGATTCAGAGGTTGCTAGTATCGTTGGTATTAACAGTAACAAGATTATGGGTCTCGTTTTTTTCATTGGATCTTTAGTTGCTGGGGTAGCTGGCATAGCGGTCGGTTTTGAGTCTGGCATAAGACCAATGATGAGTATGGCACTGCTCCTGAAAGGCTTTATTGTAGTTGTGATTGGTGGCGTTGGCAGTATTTATGGAGGAGTGTTGGCTGCTTTTTTTCTTGCTGTAATTGAAAATATTGGGGTTTGGCAATTTTCAAGCGAATGGAGAGACACTATTGCCTTTTTAGTTTTAATTGTTTTTCTTCTTTTTAGACCACGTGGATTTTTTTCTAAAAAATAATGGAATATTTTATTCATATCATAATATTAGTTTCTATTTTCTCGATACTTGGTTTATCGCTTAATCTTGTTGTTGGAGAGACTGGCTTGCTTTCTGTTACTCAGGCTGCTTTTTATGGTATTGGTGCATATGCAACTGCAATATTATCTGTTGATGCTGGGATGAATTTATTTTTAGCAACGATTTGCAGTATTGTATTAACTGGCCTTGTTGCTCTTGGAATAGGTGTTGTATTATCAAGACTTAAAGGTGATTATTATACACTGGGATCATTTGGTTTTAATATAATTATCTCAAGTATTTTTTTAAATTGGCAAGAGGTTACACATGGTCAACTAGGTGTGGCTGGCATTCCAAGACCTGAGATTTTTGGATTCCATTTTTTGGATAGTTTCTCCTTCTTATTTCTTGCACTGGCAGTGCTGGCTTTGGTTTATTGTGTTTGTTGGTTCATAACAAAATCATCTTTTGGTAGGGTATTGAGATCTATTAGGGAAGATGAAGATGTAATGTCAGTTTTCGGTTATAGAACTACGAATTATAAATTGGTCATTTTTGTTATTTCGGCAATGCTTGCTGCAGTTGCTGGAGCAGTCTTCGCTAGTTATATTTCTTTTATAGATCCTTCGAATTTTACGCTTAACGAATCAATTTTTGTTTTGGCTATAATTATTATGGGAGGTCTTTCATCACATCGTGGTGCGATAGTTGGAGCATTATTTCTGATAATTTTACCAGAGGTGTTGCGTTTCGTGGGTCTATCGTTGGATGCTGCTTCTTTCGTTAGGCAGTTGGCATATGGTCTTATATTGGTTTTGCTGATGCTTTATAGACCGCAAGGATTTTTAGGTAAGTTTCGTTTATAATTTTTTAGCAATGAATATACAAACAAAAAACGTAGTTAAATCATTTGGGGGCGTCAAGGCATTGGATCATGTTGATGTCATTTTTAAAGATCATAAAATTACTGGTCTTATTGGGCCAAATGGTTCAGGTAAGAGTACGCTCGTAGATATTCTCACTGGAATGCAATCTATTGATGGTGGCAAAGTTTATATTGGCGATTCTGTTTTGGCTGATAATATTAAAGCATATGATGTGCATTTACACGGCGTTACACGAACATTTCAAAGCGTTAGAATTATAGGTCAAGTTAGTGTTTTAGATAATGTATTAGTAGTTTTAACAAGAAGAAATGTAATAGCATGTCTTTTTGAAGGTTTAAATGATGCTAATATTGAGCAGGCTAGAAAAGTACTTGAAAAAGTTGGATTATGGGGCAAGCGAAATGAGAATGCTGAAAAACTTTCCTATGGACAACGTAAATTATTAGAAATTGCTCGTGCTATTGCAACTGAGTCACATGTATACTTATTCGATGAACCATTTGCTGGATTGTTTCCAGAAATGATTAAAACGGTATCCCGAGTTTTATTGGGCCTGCGTAATTCAGGAGCAACCATTGTATTAGTTGAACATAATATGGATATAATTCGTGGTCTTGCTGATTATTGCTATGTGCTAGATGGTGGAAAAATTATTGCGCATGGAACTCCAGATAAGGTATTGGGACAAACTGGAGTTGTTGATGCCTATTTAGGAAAATAATATGAAAAAGAAAAACGTACTATCACTTACGAACATCTCTGTCCATTATGGTGGAGTTAAAGCACTTGATGATGTTTCGATACAGATCAATGATGGTGAAATTGTCGCACTCATGGGTCCAAATGGTGCAGGTAAATCAACGATACTGAAAGCCATGTTTGGGTTAGCTTCTTTGTATTATGGAAAATTGCACTTAGATGGCAAGCTAATACATCCGAAACCGTATGAGATGGTTGTTAAGGGCATTGCCTATGTTCCTCAGGGTCGCCAAGTATTCAAGGGTTTAACTGTGCTTGAAAATCTTGAACTCGGTGGCTACGCTTTTAACAATAAACGGGATATTGCTGTGAATATTGAAAAAGTTGTTGATTTTTTTCCAGCACTAAGGACAAAGCTAAATATTAATGCTGAATATTTATCAGGAGGACAACAACAAATGCTAACCATAGCACGCGCACTCATTAGCAATCCGCGAGTGTTGCTTCTTGATGAGCCATCACTCGGCCTTTCTCCTAAGGTAGTGAAGGAGGTTTTTGATAAGGTGAAAGAAATAAATAAGATACAAAAAATTTCCGTTGTCATTGTTGAACATAGTATTGCTTCGGTTCTTGCAATTGCTGATCGGGCATATGTTCTAAATCAGGGAAAAGTTGTATTGGAAGACAGTGCAAGAAAACTTATTGGAAATAATAAAATAGAACAAGTTTTTTTATCAAGTATTAAGCAATAAATAATTAAAAAAATATGGAATCAACATTTAAACAAAGCATGGAAAATGATGAAAAAGAAAAAATAGAAAGCGATAACATGGAACAATCAGCAATAAAGCAGGACATTGAAACCGCTCAAAGAGCAGCCACTGAAGGTGGTAAGAAATTAGAAGCACTTTACGGCGGTTTTTTTGGTAGTGAAAAAAATTGTGAACTATTTGCTACCTTAGTACCTGAAGGTTTTTTTAATAAAGATAGCTTGAATGGACAAATTACTATAGTTGATGCTGGATCAAGCGAAGGAGTGCTTGGTGATTACATAAGAAATAGGGCGGTCGAGAATGGATTGGAAGCTCAATTGGTAATGGTTGACACAAACGGACCAGCATTGAATTTAAGTCCAGTGAAGGCTGAAAAAATAGTTGGAAATTTATTAGAAAATCCATTAAAAGATGAATTGGCAGACATAATAATTCTCAGAAGTGTTCTGCAGTATGTAGGTTATGATGATCAAAAAAAATTGCTACAGGGTCTTTATAAAAATTTGAAACCAAATGGAATATTGATTAGTCAATTCTGTTCATTTGATACGACGGAGCAAGCAAAAGCAATGAATAATTTATTCAGCTGTGCTAAAAGGAAGACTAGTTTTCATGGCAAGATTGATGGTTTGGAATTACATAAGAGCGTATTTGATGAAATAGAAGAAGTGATCGAGGGACCAACTCTGTATGAAACATTTGATGAATTTTTTGTAGATCGAGTCAAGGCGCCAGCTGAACAGAAAGAATTGGCTAAAAATTATATTCAGCAACATCTTACCGAACTAGGAAGGGCATTAACAAGTACTGTCGAGCCTTATTCATGGCAGTTGCCTTATACTATTGCCAGATGTAAAAAGACTAGTGGTGAAGAAAAGGAAAAATCTAATTTTTAATATTTTTTTACATAAAATTATGAGTGAGAAATTTGAATTTGATTTTTCTAAGCCGAATGATCAGGAAAAATTTTCAGAATTAAGCGAAGAGCAAAAAGTGGAGATTGAAAGTGATGCATATGATGATGCTCACATTGAAAAACAATCACGCGAATTGGTTGATAAAATAAAAACAATATTGTTTGAATTGGCTGAATCTTGTGATCCTAATGATGAACGTAGTATTAGGGAAGCATTGAAAATAAAAAAAGACAACGAATCAGAAAATAACTCCATTAAGGATCGTACAATTGAAGGCACGGACTTCTTGAGGGATAAAAAAATTGTATTAGTTGACGATAGCTTGACCGTTCTTCGCTACGAAGTTCCATATTTGACTGTGGCTACAAATGGTAATTTTGAACCGATACATTATCAGGCTCAATCAATTGAAAAAATTGTTGAGGAAATTTTAAGAAAAAATCCTGATGTATTGCTTATGGATTTTACTTTGTCATATGATCCAGCGTTAACAGGTGATGAAGTAATTGAATCCCTAAGGGAGGCTGGTTTTAGTGGTAAAATCGTAGGCTATTCTTCTGACACTAAAAATGATTCAAAGTTTATTGAAGCAGGTGCGGATTTCTGTGTAGAAAAAGGCAACACAATGTATGTGAGAGAGGGAAAAGTTAACACCATTGTGGATTTAGCAAATAAATTAGAGAAAGCTGAAGCTGAATAATAAAAATAAATGTTAATAGGAGAAGCAACCTTATATTTATCCTAAAAATGCTAAAAATAGCACTTTTACGACATACATCACCTTTTTCTGTGTTTTTTGAAAAACTTGACAAAAATCCTAAAATTGTCTAAGATTTGGATAGAAAGTAACAGTAATTGATTACCTTATGGACAAAATTAGTACAATATTATCAAAAAAAGAGTCAGTTTTGATCGAAAAACTCATTGCTAAGTATGGGTTATTTGTCGATTCTGGGCAAATTTATGAGCAATTAAAGGCTGAAATGACGGCTCAAGAGATAAAAAATGCTGTTGGCAGACTGGTAAAAAGGGGTTGGCTTATTAGGCTAAAGAGGGGCACTTATTATATAACAACCCTGGAATCTAGGGGTGTGGCAAATGTTTCAGCTTATGTGATTGCTCAATCTTTAGCAGATGACGCTTATGTTTCTTTTGAGACAGCTTTGCAATATCATGGAATTTTTGACCAGCTCTTAACAACTGTAACTTCATTGTCCTTAAGCAAACATTCGATAAGAGAATTGCAGGGAACCAAATATGAGTTTGTTAAAATAAGCAAAGCTAATTTTTATGGTTGGGAGGAGATTCAAATGGAAGGAAAGGCTGTTAAAGTTGCAACTCTTGAAAAAGCTGTTTTGGATATGATTGGCATAAGAAAAACTGCATATTCTATGGATTTAGTTTTAGAAAAATTGAAAGACTATAAAGACAATTTTGATTTTGAAAAACTTTTTGAATTTAGCAAAAAACAAACTCTAACCTTAAAAAGAATCTTGGGGTTTTTGTTGGATAGAGCTGGCATTGATTCTGAAAAGATATACATGCAAACAAAAGACAGCAAAGGAAGCAGTTATATGACGGCTGATAGCAAGAAATTATATGACGCAAAATGGAGACTCTATTATCATAATATCTTTGAATAAAAATAACTATGGCAAATCAAGTATCTCTAACGAGAAGGGAATTGGAAGTGATCAATAGACAGAATTTAAATTATCCCTTGGCTATTGCAGAAAAAGATTATTTATTGGCTTTGGTGTCAAAAATTGTGTATGAATCTGCTTTGAAAGATAAGTTATTATTTAAAGGTGGTACAGCACTGCATCATTGTTATTTGGATCAAATGAGATTTTCTGAAGATTTGGATTTTACTTCACTCGATAAAAATATAACACTTGAGGAAGTAAAAAAGATATTTGAGCCTTATGATTTTTTGGAAGTCAGAAAAGAATATACCTCAAATGCAACAATAAAACTTGAGAGATTGACATATAACGGACCATTGAGACAACCAAATTCTTTGAAGCTGGAAATTGATTTTATCCAAAATGTTGTTTTACCAGCCAAGGAATTGGAATACAAAAATGTTTGGAAAGTCGATACAAAAGTTAGTGTTATGGATATCAGAGAGATTTGCGCTGAGAAAATAAGGGCTTCTAGCGAAAGAGTCAGATATCGTGATTTTTATGATCTTTTTCAAATAATGAAAAATCACAAATTGGATCTCAGTGAAATTGTAGGACTCATAAAACAAAAAGAAGTTCGCAAACAACTTAGTCAGCAATCAATTTTAAAAAATTGGGAAAATGCAAAATTGGAAAAGGCGAGTGATGCACAAAGAATTTATTATACTGAGGAAGTTGATGATTTGGAAATGGAGGAAATGTTAAAAACTCTAGACATTGGCATTATTGAGCCATCACAGCCTGTATTCAAAAAATGATATATGAATTACATAGTTTTTGATCTTGAAGCTACTTGCTGGGAGGATAAGTGCGACAAGATAAATGAAATAATAGAAATAGGTGCGATTAAGCTGAATGAAAATTTGGAGGTTGTTGATATTTTCTCGCAATATGTAAAACCTACAATCAATCCAGTTTTGTCAGATTTTTGTAAATCTCTCACCTCAATTTTTCAAGCAGATGTGGATGGTGCCAAAAATTTTAAAGATGCTGTAAGCGATTTTGAAAGATGGATTTTGGAAGAAGGCAAGGATGTGCTTCTTTTAAGTTGGGGTTATTATGACAAAAAGCAGATCTTGGCAGAAAGCGCTTTGAAAAATTACTCTGGCAATATTATTGAATTGTTGGAAAAAAAGCATATTAGTCTTAAGCATGAGTTTGCCAGAATTAGAAAAGAAAGAACTTGCGGAATGGCACGAGCTTTGGGAAAATTAAATCTGCCATTGGAAGGCAAGCATCATAGGGGTATTGATGATGCTAAAAACATAGTCAAAATATTTCAAGTTGTGTATCCCGACTTAAAATTGGTAATCGTCTAATATTCGTCTAATTTGCGTCTATATTATTAAGCTATGAAAGAGGAGGAAATCAAAAAAATATCAGATGATTTGAATACTGCCAATATCAACAGTCTTTTGCAATATAAGCAATCAGGCGTTGTTTCGAAGGTTGAAATTTTAGCCAGTCCGAATTCGTGTGATCACTGCAAGAGCCAACATGGCAAAATTTATACAGTTGAAGAGGCGATTAAAATTCGACCTCTGCCGTGCAAGGGTTGCGGTCATGAAATGGGCTATTGTCGATGCACATATTTGCCAGTGATTGGGTAGGAAACCCAAAACTTGACAAATAATGGCATTATGCTATAGTATCAATATGGGTTGACAAAGAGGCTAGATGGTGTATAGTGAATGTGTAGTTTAAAAATCTTCTTAGTTTTCATATCGTAAACTAGCGCCTCAGGCAGTCTGAGGCAATAAGTTATCCCTTCAGTGGGCGAAGCGATAGTTATTGCAATTATGAAAGACACTTCGAAAGAGGTGTCTTTTTTTTGTTTATTATTTGTCATTTCTGCTAAGATTGTGATCAAGTTTTATTTTGTTGGTTTTTTGCTCACTTATTTCCTATTGAGGCACGCTTTGCAGTCGAGAACTATGACTGCTCGCTCGTCCTCGCTCTCGCTGCGGATGGCCTCAATAGAAAACAAGCTCACAAAATGTGATCAATGGTTATCTTTCAATAATGCTTTATTTTGGCTATTATTCATATATATAGCAGCTACCATTGACATTTTTATGAAAAAATAGTATAATGTAAAGTTACAATATAGTAACGATGCGTGTAGCACATTATTAACCAGAGCCTGGCAGGCTCGCAACCAAAAAGGAGGTATGCCATGTTAAGAAAAATTGTTGATATTGTTTCGGATGCTTATTTTTCTTCTGATCCCGCATTTGCTATATACCGAGGACTTACAGAGGAATATAAACATTTGAATATTCAACTCGGGACCATGGTGTTTCGTGGTCACACAATCGATCCTGCTTTTACTGAAAGTCAAATGATTTTTACTGGTAAAATAAGGATTATGCATGATTCAAATTGGGGTATGCCAATGGTTATGCGTGAACTTGCAATGGCGCAACTCATATTTGAATTTTTGGGGCAAGATGATTGCCAAGAAGTTCTTTCAGTTTATGTTGATAAGAGAATTATTGATGATATATTGAAAGAAGTTTAACTAAAATGAGCAGTACAGTCCGAACGTTGATTTCAACGTCGGGCTGTTTTTTGTTTTGCAGAAGTTAAATGATTTGATTGAATTTATTAAAAAACGCATTTTTCAATGCGTTTTTATTTATCTCGTATGTATTTTATACATCATACATTATACAAGATAATTTATACGAGATACTTTATACTAACTTGTTAGTTCGTTGTTCCTGTGCCTGCTGGGAAGAGAGTTTGAAGGAAGGTTGTACGTTCTGGAAAGTAGATTCCATGCAAAGTGTTTTGTCCTTGCTCATTTTTTTCGGTATAGTACAATTTGCTGTCGGTGAAGTTATTGACAAGGATTGAGCTGTTGTCATTCAATGACAAAACATCCATCATGTTGCGATGATCTCTTTTGTCTAGTTCAATTAGCTTTACCTTATTGCTATTGGTGAAAAGTGCGTGTTCATAGTCTCTTGTCCATTGCACGTTTCCAATTGGGTCTGAAAGTTTGGTGATTGGCATTATTTCATCTTCAACTCTGCTTGGTTGAACTTCCCATTTTCTCACAAAATAAGCTGAAATTTCATGATCGTTCCAGAATAAAATCTTCTTTCCATCATCAGAAAATTGGCTGCCAGTAGCATTGTTAGATAATTCATGAAAATACGTATCAACCTCTCCTTTGTTGTAGATGTATAGGTCGTTGCTCTTGTTTAGGAAAACAATACGATCCTCATCGTATACAATTATTTGATAGGAATTATCATTCATGTTTGTTGGTCCGGAAGTGGTTATCTGTTCTGGTGTGTCTGTAGCATCAAAATTTGTTTTGTATACTATTCCTTCTGGCAATTGAAAATAGAAGAGTGCCTTGGGTGAAAGGTCGTAGCTGGCAATATTTTGAGCTGCAAGCTGCTTGTTTGCCAAATCATTAAGATCTAGTCGATAGAGTTTGTCATTGCTCATATAGAAGAGCACATCCTTGCTTTTAGGATCCCATCTGACATGAGAAAGGTTGACATCGCCGGTTAGCTCTTTGAGGTTAACCGTTTCTTTTGTATCTAGTGTCACAATAAAATAGTTCTTTTCATTGTCCTTAATGGCTGGAATAATGATGCGATGAGCTTGAGGCGACCACTCAATGTTTTCTTTTTCATCATTTGTGAAAACATAATCATTAGCATTGAAAACCTGAATCATTTCCAGTGTGCCTGGGTTGAAAATTTTGATCAAAAATTCATTGTTCAATTGCTGCGAAAAGGCGGCTAGGTTTTTGCGCGGTGAAATGAAGAATTTGCCAATCCCAGCAGATTCATAGTCTTCACGAGCATATGAATCTTGCGCAAGCACAATATTCCAGAATTCAGTTGAGATTCCACTGTGCACAGAGATTTTTTTTGACCAACCTTGATATCCGGGTGCTTTTACCTCAAGAAAATAGTTTCCAGGATTAATTCCTCCTATATGATAAGAATTGTTCAATCTATTGAAAGATTTTGACGGCATAAGTATTCCATCTATATATACATCAACCTGCTGAGGGGTTGTTTTTAGGGTTATTGAGCCAGCATAAACAAATATCCCACTTTTAAAGTTGAAGCGATAGCCGAAAGCATATCCGATTATTGTGGCTGCAGTAAGCCAAAAAAGGACAACAAGTGTCCAGAAAAATATTGCTTTTGGTGTTTGTGAATTTTCCATCGGGTAGTAGAAATTCAAATGGCCTTTTGGCCAATCGTATTTTATCTTATTGAAAAAAAGCTTATTTTAGGGGCAGAAATGAATTTTTTGAGTAGTATTAATTCATTTTGAATTTTCACTGTCTGATCCATAATATTCAATATTATAACCCTGGTTGTTTGATTTGTCCATTCGTTTAGCTTGCTGTTAAATGATAATGCGGGTAAAATATTTATATAACCCTTGTCGCTTATCTCTTAATTTAAAACGAAGCTGATTCATGCGATCGTATTGAATTGTAATTCGTAGAATTATATGCAACTGGATAAACTTTTTTTGAAATTTGGACTTGCAAGCAGCGCTGCAGAATTGGTCACATTGCTGCTAGTTTTGCTGGTTTTTTCTACGATTTTTTGGCTTTTGATCGGAAGATTTCGTTTGCACAATTTTTTGATTAATATCTATATTTCTTTTGCTCTTCTCAAAACTGTGCCAAAAGATGTGATGTCTTTTTCTCCAAATTCATCAATTTTGGTTTTCTTGATCTTGCTTGTATTACTCACCTTGATGAACAAATATTTGTTTGACATTCATCAATCTGGCTCTGGCATGGCAATTTGGCAGATTTTCTTGATGAGTTTCTTTGAAGTCGTGCTTTTGCTCAGTATTTTTGTTTCATTTTTACCGGTCAAAGAAGTTTCCAAGTATATATCCAAGAATTCTTTGGGATATTTTGTTGATCCTTGGTGGGCGTTTGCCTGGATGGTTGTTCCTTTGGCTTTTTTGATATTTGTCAAAAAAAGGGAAAAATAGGACATAGGCAGCCATATTGTTGACTTAATTTTTATATCAGATATAATTAATAGCGTTGACTTGAAAATTGATTGTTCGGGCACATAGCTCAGTTGGTAGAGCAGCGGCCTTTTAAGCCGATGGTCGGGGGTTCGAAT